>CAZUHB010000029.1:0-70242 GCA_964620445.1 uncultured Phycisphaerales bacterium | reverse complement strand
ACCCCCGTACCACAGACCACCCATAAGGATACCAGGAAGGATACCAATACCCCTTCGGGGGATGGGGCTCTGCCCAAGAAGAAAACCAAGAAGACCTCGAAGAAACCCAACCTTAGGCCCAACGGGGGAGATGTGTGGCAGTGGTGGCTCGACGCGCATGACCAAGCTAGTATAGACCGGCCGGTCAGTGCGTGGGCAGACACCAAAGCCGCGAAAGACCTTTCCCAAAAGATCCGAGCCGGAGAACTCCCAGAGCCCGAACTCAAGGATTGCCTGGCGGCGTATCTCGCCGACCCGGATAAGTGGCTTTCCAACTGCGGACATCCTTTGCGGCACCTTTCGGGCCGCATAAATGGATACTTACGCAGAATTCGAGGAAGCGAGACAGTTAGCGACGAAACCTATCAAGCCGCCCTCGACGCAGCAGAAGACCACCAGCCAGTAGGAGATAGCTAATGAACAGATCCGAACCTCCACCACATGACCTCGACGCCGAACAGTGTGCGCTTGGCTCTGTGCTGTGTGACGGAACGGCATTTTCCAAGCTCGCAGGTGTCGTCAGGGAGACGGACTTTTACTCCACGGCGAACAGGAACATTTTCCGATCGATGCGGTTAGTCTCCGAGCGCGGCGAGCCGATTGACGTGATCACGCTCTCAGCGGAGCTTAAAAACGCGGGGCTCTGGGAAAAGGTTGGTGGTCAGGGCTACCTCGGCGATATCGGGATGAAGGTTCCGAGTTCGGCTAACGCGCTCCACTACGCCACTATTGTGCGCGACAAGGCTGCCGAACGCCGTTTGCTACAAATCGCGGCGCAGATGGATCAGATATGCCGCGAAGCTGGGCCGAGTGCCAGAGACAAGATATCTCAAACCAAGGCGCTGCTACTGAATGACGGCACACTTAACCGCGTTGATAACCCAAAGGCTCCGTCGAAAACAGGCACGGAAATTCTCAAGGAACTTGCTGCCGATTTCGATGCCGAGGCACGGGAAGACAGGCAGACGATAGGCTTGCCCTGGCGTCAGCTCTCGCGGCTGTCTCGGGCTCTGCGCCCTGGAACGGTAATGGTTCTCGCCGGGCTGCCCGGCTACGGAAAAACGCTCTTTTCTACCGAGTTGGCGGTCTACATCCACAGCCAAGGTCACCGTTTCGCTTATCTCCCCCTTGAGGGAAACCGAAAAGAATTCGTCCGAAGGATTCTCGCACACATCTCAGGTGATTGGTCTGCGCTCGACGGCGCGGCGGATAATGTAGATGTCAGGATCAACAGTCTTTTCAAGTACGAGCCAGAACTTGCCGCGATCTGCGAGCAGATAGACGAGAATCCACGACTACCGAAGCAGCGCGAGGATGGGAGACTGATCGTGCCTCCCCTGCCGTACGAAGAGGTACTCGATTGGACCTGGGAGAAGACGAAGACCGCGCGAGTAATCATCGTCGATCCGATCGCGCAGATCGATTTTCGTGGCCGCAACGAGTGGCAATCACAGAAGAAGTTCATCCAGGAGGCAACTGCTATCGCGGGGGATTCTAGTTCGACCGTCATCATTGTCTGCCACACGGTCAAGCACCCAAACTCGCAGTGGAAGACAGAGCTTTCGCTCTCGGACGTGCAAGGTGCGAAGGAAATCGCGGGGCTTACCGACTGTGTGCTCCTGCTCAATAGGCACAGTACAAAGGAGAGCGGAATCTTATGCCCCGGTGGTGAAACAGAGCGTATAGAGCACGATCGAACTCTCACGATCGGAAAGTCGAGATTTGGTCCAGGCGATGGACTGCGCATCGCCTTCCGTCTCAACGGTCCTCGATTTCAAGAGCTTGGCGTGATCGCGCCACGGCAGAAAACATCCACAGTCAGACCGTCGCCATCATCGATAGGTCCTGAAAAACTTCCATACAAGGATTGAGACATGAAACAAGAAATGCCAGAAAATGTGGGACCAACCGAAGAGTGTCCGTGCTCTCACGATGCTGAGCCGAAAGGGATCATCGTCACCAAACTCGCGGAGCTTCCAGAGAAGGCGCTCCTCGACGAGCGAGCACTGGCCGAGGTACTCGGTGTCACAAAGCGAACGATCCGCCGCATGGTGCGCCGGCATGAGCTGCCTCCCCCCTTCCGAGTTGCGGGTCGTGCACGGTGGTTCGCCGGCAAGGTACTCGATCACTTCAAGGCCGAGGCCGAGCGTCGGGCGACGAAGGCCAGGGCGGAAGCCGTGAGGCTCCGCAAATACACCCTTGACTAATCGTAATACACAATGTAGACTATTGGTATGGGTAGAGAAAAGAAAGCTCGGATGGGACGGCCCCCAGTAGACAATCCAAAGAAAGTCATCATCTCCATTCGCGTGACCAGCAAGGAGAGGGCCGATCTCGACAAGGCCGCGAAAAAGGCCGGCATGATGCTCTCGGAATACATCATGCGCCCACACCGAAAGAAGATGGGGTAATCATGGTTTACCTATTCAGGTCGAAGGATAAGGACGGCAAGCCGAATGGGAACTGGCGTTTTCAGTACACCGACTGGAAAGGCCGCCGCCGCACTGGTACGGGGACGAACTCTAAGACTGAGACGAAGGAAATGGCCGAGGACTATCAGGCTGTTCAGACTGCCATCCGAAAAGGGTATCGTCCTCCGCCCAAGTCCTCAAGAACGCACTCGGTTCGTCCCTTCGAGGACGTGGCCGCCGAGTACCAGGCGTGGGGCGAATCAAAGGGAGGACGTCGTGGACGACCCTGGGGGAAGGACCACGCACGGAAGCGCAGGTTCCACCTCGAGTGGTGGCAGCAGCGCCTTGGTCTCGAGACACTCGGTGATCTCGACGGTATACTTCCTCACGTCGAGGCTGCATTGCGGGAACTTCAATCGAGCGGGAAGGCACCGAAGACGTTGCAGAACTACTCCGAGGCCCTGGCTGCGCTCTGCGACTGGTGCCACTCCCGGGGATATCTCGACGATGATCCTCTCGAGGGCTTCGCGCCGTTCGACACAACACCTAGATCCAAGCGTAGGCTCATGACCGACCATGAGATCGAGGCGCTCCTCGAGGCTGCGAAGGATGACGACCGTCGCCTCGTCTATGAGACGGCGATTTGCACCGGCCTCCGTGCCGGCGAGTTACGCGCACTCAAGGTTCGCCATCTCGACGCCTTGCGTTCAGGTCTCCGCCTCGAGGCTGCCTGGACTAAGAACCGCAAGGCCGGCTTTCAACCCATGCCGAAAGCCCTGGCCGTAAAACTGGCCGCCGTCTCACACGGGAAGCATCCGGGTGATCCGCTGCTTAATGTCCCGCTGCACCCGTCCAGGGCGATGGGGTTCGACATGGTTCGGGCCGACATCAAGAAGCATCTCCCTGGTGGTAAGCTCGACTTCCACGCTCTCCGCAACGTCTACATCAACCGCGTCATCGAATCCGGTGCCACGACGAAGGAGGCCCAGGCCCTAGCCAGGCACTCCTCCCCCGAGCTGACCATGAACACCTACGGCAGGACCAGGCCGGAACGCCTGACCGAGTTGTCCGAGGCCGCTGGAAAAGGTGTTCTGCCTATGGAAAGCACAAAATCCGCACAACGGAAGGCCGCCGGGGCCGAGGCCGATTGCGTAATGATAGGCACTGGAAGCGGTAACGGCCATTCTGATAGCGCGTCTCACGGGGGTTCGAGTCCCCCCTTCGGCACCATTCATACTCTCAAACGCCAGGAGTCGCAGCCCCGGACTCCTGGTGTTTCTTCTTCCAAACATCCCCGTCGCCCGCGACTCGACACGCGCCCGGCCCGAAACCGAGCCGCGCTCTTCGCTGGACTTCGATCACCGGAAGATGTAGGCTTTTCGAAAACCCTCTCGCAAAGGTGGCACTCATGAAGGATGCGGTCAAAAAAATACTCGAAACCCTCGGCGAAGACCCGAACCGCAAAGGGCTGGCCGACACGCCGTCGTCGGTCGACGAAGCCCTGCGCCAGATCACCGCCGGCTACTCCCTCGACGCGCCCGCGATCCTCGCCTCCGCGATCGCACCCGCCGACTACGACCAGATGGTGGTCTGCGGCAACATCGACCTCTTCAGCCTCTGCGAACGCCACCTCCTCCCCTTCCACGGCCGCTGCCACGTGGCCTTCATCCCCGATAAACTCTGCGTGGGCGCCGAGGTCGTGGCCCGCGTCGTCGATGTCTTCGCCCGACGCCTCCAGGTGCAGGAACGGCTCACCGCCGAGATCGCCGCATGCCTCATGGAAGCGCTCGAACCGCTCGGCGTGGGTGTGGTGATCGAGGCATTCCACCTCTGCATGGCGATGCGCGGCGTGGAGAAACAGAACTGCAATCTCGTCACGAGCTCGCTCCTCGGCTGCTTCCGCGACGAGGCCCCGACACGGGCCGAGTTCATGAGACTGATCAACCGCTGAAAGCCGGATCAGTCCCCGCCCGCCCCATCATCGTTCCGCGGAATGCTCCCCTCGGTAATGCGCGCCCGGCCCTCCTCGACGTAAAGCTCCATCTCGAGAGCCTTCGACTCCATCCCCTGACGCCGGTAGATATCCGCGAGCCGGGCGGCAGCCACGAGCGAGTCCTTCGAGAACGCGACCGCCCGCTCGAGAGCCGCCACGCCCTCGAGCCCCTCGCCCCTCTCGATGAGCACGAGCCCCTTCACCTCCCACGCCCACGCTGTCTTCGGCACGTCGGCGAGGATGAGGTCGGCCAGGGCCAGGGCGTCGTTCTTCTGATCGCCGATGTAGAGCTTCTCCGCCTTCAGCCGCATGTCGGTCAGGAGGATCGAAAGGTTGCGCTCGAGCATGGCGTCGCCGCCGCTGAGCCGGAACGCCTTGCAGTAGAGCCCGAAGGCCGCCTCGAGCTCGCCGCGCCAGGCAAGGGTCGTGGCCAGCACACGGAGCGCCTGCTGATTGTTCTCGTCCGCTTTCAGAATCGCGCGCAGGACCGCCTCCGCCTTGACCGTGGCGCCGATCTCGTTGAGCGAAATCGCCTCGTTCACACGCGCCATTGTCAGTGAAGGATCGTAGAGCACCGCGCTCTGAAAGGCCTTGATCGCCTTCCGGTGCTGCCTCGTTCGTTGCAGGGCGAATCCCCTGTTCAGGTTGAGACAGGGCGACGACGGGTAGAGCTCGACCGCCTTCGTGAAGAGCGAGACATCGTCGCGCCAGTCCTTGACGCGGCTGCAGGTGTTCCATCCGAGAAAGAGGATCGCGCACCCCGCGAGCGCCGCGAAGGGCCAGACCAGGAAAGGGCTCCCCATCCAGCCCGGCCGCTTCCCGGGTTCATCCTCGGCACCGCCCCCGGCGCCCTTTGCCCCTCCGATGCGGGCCAGTCGTTTCAACAGCGACGCGAGCAAAAAAGCCATCCCAGCCGAAGCGACGTAGATGTAGCGCTCGAAAAAAGGAAAGTCCATCTCCCGGAAGGCATAGGCGATCGGGATCAGCGTCGACACCGAAAGAAGGGTGAACAAAAAGAGCGCCGCTCCCACGAGTATGTCCCGCTCCCCCCGCCGCCAGCTCCACAGAAGGACGATCAGCGCAACGAGCAGAATCGCGCCGCCCCCGAGGACCGATGGGCCGAGTGGATCCTCGGCCAGACGCACGGGCCGGGCGATGTTGAGATCCGCCGGCCAGAAAAGAAGCCCCGCGTAAGCCGGGACGAGGTCCAGAAAAGTGGTCAGCCGTTCTTCGATCGTTCCGCGGCCGTAAAAGAGCAGGTCCTCCCCGGCCTTTTCTCCGCCACCGCTCACGACCAGCACGTGGGACAGCACGAAAAGGGCTCCCACGATCAGGAAGGGCAAAAAGAAGAGAAGCCGTCCGGACTGACGATGCCGCTGACCCCTCAGCCGACAAGAGAGGAGCAGAAAAGCCGCCGCCGGAACGACGAGAGCGGTCTCCTTGGCGAGCAGGGCCGGAACGAGCGCCCCCGCCCCGATCCATAGATCGGCGCTCTTCCAGCCCGGCGCCGGGCCGCGCGCAAAGCGCACGATGAAAAGAAGCGAAATGCCCATGAACAGAAATGCCGTGGCATTGGCGCCCGCCGCGATCCACGCCACCGATTCCACATTCACCGGGTGCAGTGCGAAGAAGAGGCTTCCGGCAAGGGCGAGCAGGACCGGGATACCCAGGGTGTGCATGAGCAGCAAGAGAACGATGGCTGCCGCCGCGTGTGTGGCCACGCTGACGAGATGAAACCAGAACGGGTCGAGACCGACGAGGCAGAACTCGATCCTGTAGACGAGCACCATCAGGGGGCGGTAGAACCCGGACGCACCTCCCCCGCCGCCAAAGAACTCGCTCTGGAAAATCTTGACGAAATCAGCGTCGGTGCCGGTGACGAGAGGATTGTCGCTGATCAGGATCGGATCGTCGTATACGAATTCTCCATCGAGGGCGTACCAGTAGAAGGCGAGAGTCGCCGCGAACACAACGACCGCGCAAAGGGTCAACCGCCATCTGTCCCCTATCCGTTTCAAGCAGACCTCTCCGGTTCGCGCCAGGCCGATCGAGCCGGGCTCATCGTTTCTTTATTCCCCAGTCGCGCTTCGCGGGCGGCCATTTTACTCCCCTGACGATCGTGTCGCCCGCGTACTTTTCGAGATGCATGGCGTAGCCGAAAGGATCCTGCCCCATCACCTTGTGGATCACGTCCTCGATGAGAATGATCTTCCGGTAGGAGTCGGCTTTCTCCATTTCGTTTTTGATCAGGTCGAGCGATTCCTTCGACTCCATCCAGCCGAGCGCCCAGCAGGCGCAGGCCGCGGTGTACTCGTCCTTGTCGCCGAGCAGCTTCTCGAGGATCGGCCGCGCCGCGTCGGGCGACGCCGTGCCGATCATTCCGAGAGCGACCGCGGCGTTCCGCCGCGCGATCGGTTTGTTTCCACCTTTCAGTTCCTTCTCGACCAGCTTGAGCGTGTTCGGGTCGCCCGGCGCGCAGGCCGCGAGCGTTCTGAGAAGGTTGGCCCGGACGGCCCGGTTCTTCTCGCGGTCGATCCAGACGCGGACCGGTTTTGCGCATCGGGCGGCGCCGATCATCTCGAGAGACACGGCCGCGTGAAGCCGGAACTCCTCGTCGCGGTGCTTCGAAAGCTCGAGCAAAAAGTCGATGGCGCGGCTGTTGTCCTTGAATCCCATTTCGCGGATCAGATGGATGGCATGGTCGCGCGGTGCCTTCTGTTCCATGAACTGCCGAAGCTTGGTGTAGACCCAGGCGCCCTCCCATCGGACGAGTTTTTCGAGGATGAACCGCCTGAGCGACGGGTCGGAACCTTTCATCCGCTGCAGTTCGGCCACGAACTTCCGCTCATCCTCGTCAAAGGCGTTGAAGACCCCGTCGCCCCGCTCCGGCTCCATCTGGTCGAGCACCTTGCGCATGACCCTGGCCAGGGACTCGGGCGAATCGGGCATGCCAACACTGTCGAGGATCGTTCCGTCGGGGTGGGCCAGAATGTGATGGGGCGCCAAGACCGGTCTGTCCTTCAGGAAGGAACGGCGCGCCCTGACGAACACGCGCTGGTGGTCCTCGCAGGGCACGTGAAGGAACCAGGCGCAGACCGTCTCGTACCGGCCGTCGGCCGTCTTCATGACCTGGTCTTCGTGTTCGTCCTCCGCCGCGGCGAGGCACAGAAACCTGCGGGAGAGCTGGACCACCTCGGGATCGAGATAATAATCCTCGGCCAGGATGGTGCAGTTCTTGCCCGTGTCGGAATGAAAAGCGATGAACAGAGGTGTGTTGCTCTTCTTCGCCTCGATGAACGCCGCGTCCAGGTTCTTCTCCCAGTGGATCCTCTTCTCCATATCGTCGATCACGTCCTGTGACTGCGCCGTTTCGGCCGCGCAAAGAAGCGCCGCCATGGAAAGGAAAGAGAAAAGGAGCCATTTGCTTGACAATCGTCCGCTCATGATCGACCTTAACCGGTATCCGGTCTTTTCCATGTGTAAGTTGAACCCGTTTCCTCGCGCTCACGACCGTATATAACAGAAAACACCCTTGCGGGCGTTTTCAATCATTATAGCTCGATTCGGAGGTGGAATAACACGTGAAAATCAACGCCCCATCGAGGCCAAGCCTCTTCAGAACGTTTTTTCTCTTCTCCCTTTTCTTCGTCCTGTCCTGTGCGGCTCCCGGCGGGATTTACTGCCAGGATGATCCCCCCGCCGTTCCGGCATCCACGCCCGAGCACACGAAATCGGTGGAGATCCTGTCGAAAGCCGCCGCCAAGCAGGGCGGCGACGAGATCGTTGCCGATCTCAAGAACTTCAGGGCTTTCTTCAACCTCGCCGTCTTCGATCCGGACAAGGGAAAGATCAACTTCAAGGTGGAGCGCCTCTTCGACGATCACGGCACCTGCGGCCGGATGTGGACCAAGAAGAAACACGACGACAGCAGCGCGAAGTACTCGACCCTCGTCCACGACGGCGAGGAGGCGTGGCGCATCGGCCACGACGGCGTGGTGGCGATCTTCACGGACAAGCCCGACGCCTACAAGACCGATCTGAAAAACCTCGAGGACGACCTGCGCCTCACACGGCAGATGTTCCGCTTCTTTTTCGTGCGCACCCTTCTCGAAGAGCTCGACGAGCTCTCCCTCGTGGGCGAAAGCCACGTGCGCGGACGGGACGTCTACCGCATCGAGGGCAAGACGTCGGCCTGGCTCGGCGACGAGAACAAAACCCTCGTCTACCTCGTGATCCACGTGGACAGGAAGGATTTCACCGTCAATGAGGTCGAGCTGATCGACCTGTCGATCAAGGAGCGCAGGCGGCTCTTCGTCTTCACCAGGTACAACCGGAACGCCCAGGGCGTGCTCGTTCCCGGCAACGTCAAGATCTTCACCAAGTCGACCGAACACTGGGACATGCAGATCGCTCTCGGAGTCAATACGCTGAAAACGAAAACGGGCAAGAAGCGGATTCAGAAAATCGATTTCAACATACCCGTGCAGAAAGAGCTCTTCGAGATCCCCGAATAAGCAGGAAGAATCAGAATCCCCGCCGCTTGAACATTTCCTCGAGCTCGCCCCGCGTGAGTAGGATCGTGGTCGGCCGGCCGTGGGGACAGTGGCTCGCGTCGGCCACGGTGTCCATGAATCCGACGAGCTCCGAGAGCTCCTCCTCCTCGAGACGGTCCCCCGCGCGGACCGCCGCCCTGCACGCCATCGAGTGCAGAAGTCCGAGATAGGCGTCCTCGCCCCTGTCTCCGGCCGAAAGGCGCTCGATCACATCGGCCGCCAGCGCCGCCGGATCGACCTTCTTGAAGAGGAGCGGGATCGACATGACCTTGAGACTGTTCCAGCCGAAGGTCTCCGATTCGATACCGAGAGGTTTGAGCTGCGCGCAGATCTCGTCGAGACGGGGCGCCGTCTGCCTGTCCACCTCGATCGTGGCCGGGACGAGCAGCTTCTGCACGAGGACGCCGCCGCTCTCGTATTCCTCCTTCAGCCGGTGATAGAGAACGCGCTCGTGGAGGGCGTGCTGGTCCACGACGGCCACGCCCTCGTCGACCTCGAAGAGGAGGTAATTGTCGTGCACCTGGAGGAAACGCTCGGCGGCTCTCAGCGTGATCCGGGGCCCCTCGACGGGCGCGGCGTCGTTCTCGCCCGGTTCGAGACCGAAGACGAGCTTCCCCGTCGGGCCGCCCGCGCCGCCTCCGCCGAAAAAGGGCAGCTTCGTCGACCGGGGCGCGAACCGCGGCGCCTCGCGTACCACCCAGGGCGAGCCCGCCCCATTCTGCTCGCGCAGGGCGAGAGCGTTCTCCACCAGTCCGAGGATGCCCGCGAATACGCTCGTGCCATCGCGGAAACGGACCTCGAGCTTCATGGGATGGACATTCACGTCCACGTCCTCGGGCGGGATGGAGAGATTGAGGAAGTAGACCGGCTGCAGCCTGCTCGGCAGGCGCTCGCGAAAAGCGCGACGCACGGCGGCGTGGACCACCTTGTCGCTCACGTATCGGCCGTTGATGAAAAGGTAGGACCGCTTGCGGTCCTTGCGGCCGATCTCGGGGCGTCCCACGAAACCGTTCAGCCGGAGCCTTCCGGTTTCGCCGTCCACGGGAAGGAGGTTGTCGGACAGTTCCCGTTTGAAGCACTTGCGGATCCGATCGTGGAGGGAGAGGTTCTTTTCGCATTCGAGGAGATCGCGGCCGTTGTGGATGAGGCGGACCGCAACACCTGGAAAAGCGAGCATGATCCGCGTGACCGCTTCGACGGCGTGGGAGAGTTCGGTCGAGTCCGCCTTGAGGAACTTGAGACGCGCCGGAACGTGGGAGAAGAGCTCGTGGACCTCCACCTTGGTGCCCGGCTGGGCGGCAGCGGGCCGGACCGCCGCGACGGCGCCGCCGTTGTTCTCGATGCGCGCGCCCTCCGCTTGCGTGCGCGGGCGGCTCGTGATCACCGTCCGCGAGACCGAACCGATGCTGGCCAGGGCTTCGCCGCGGAATCCGAGCGACGCGATGTGGAGCAGATCGTCGACACGGTCGAGCTTGGACGTGGCATGCCTCAGAAAGACGGCCTGCAGGTCCGCCGACGTCATTCCGTCGCCGTCGTCCACGACCTTGATCAGTTTCTTTCCGCCCGCCTCGAGGGTGATCTCGATCCGCGACGCGCCCGCGTCGATCGAGTTCTCCATGAGCTCCTTGACCACCGAGTAGGGACGCTCCACCACCTCGCCGGCGGCGATCCGGTCGATGACATCGTCGGGAAGAATGTGGATCATTTTCTCACCTTGTTGGCTCGCGCGATCATTAAAACCGTCTCTTCGAGAACCGTTCTGCCGTCCAGGCCGAACCGCTTGATCCGGCGCTCCGCGGACAAGACCGTGTTATGGAGATCGAGGTACTTGGACGCCGTCAACGTCCCCGCAAAGCGCTGGATCTGCTTGAAGTAGAATGGAGAACCGACGCCGATCGCGCCCTGGATCTCCTTGTCGCTCTTCGATTCGTGACGGAGGACGTGAACGGAAGCCGCCAGGCGGATCCTGCTCCTGAAGAAGGCGAGCAAGATGGCGGCGATGCCGGCCGCGTCGGTGACGAGTTTTCCGTCTCTCGAGCGGAGTCCGTTTCTGAGGATCACCTTGAGCGTTGCCAGGGCGTCGGTGATCCGTCCCCCCTCCATCTGGTCCCATAATTCGAAGGGTGTGTGGAGCGCGCTCATACCGGTCGATGCCTCGATGTCGCTGACCGTGATCGGCTGATCGCCCAAAGCGGAAAGCTTCAGTTTTTCGATCTCCGATGCGATGACGAAGAGGTTGTTGCCCGTGAGCGTCACGAGAAATCCGGCCGCCTCCGGATCGAGGCGAAGATCCTCGGCCCGCGCCCGCGCGAGCGCCCAGCTCGCCAGCTGCGAGAGCCCGCTGCCGCGCGAGGTCTCCTGGAAGAAGGCCTGCTCGGCGTAGAGCCGGCGGCACTCCACGAGGGCGCCCTCCTTCTTGAGGCGGCGCGACAGGGTCGTTCTCCCGTCGATCTTGTCCGTGAAGAAGCAGAGGGTATTGCCCGAGGGAGCAGCGTCGAGCAGTCCGGCCAGGGCCTTGGCACCGCCCTTGAGAAGCTGCTTCGCCTCGCGCGCAACGATCAGCTTCTTCGGGCTGAAAAGGCCCGGTGTCTGCATCTCCGACAGGAGACGGTTCGTTTCGGCCGTCTCCTTCTCGCCGGGGAGGGTTTCCCAGAAGATGGTTTGCAGATCGGGACAGTCCGCCTCGATCGTGCTTCTCACGGCGCAAAGGACCTCTTCCTTGAAGAAATACTCTTCACCGGTGCAGACGATCAGGGCGGGAACAGTCCCTTTCCCCAGATTGCGTATGAAAGCTTCAGGCTTCATTCCGAAACAGGATTTCCAACGGGCCATCCGGCTGCGCGCCTAGGAACCTCCTCGCAGCGCGGTCTCGATATCTCTCAAGATATCATAAAAAGCGTGAAGGTAGACGGCCACACCAAATCCCCGGAAGATGAAAACGAGTCCGAGCGCAACCCCCGCCACGAGGCGGAAGACGAAGACGGGCGCCGTGATCTCCTGGGCAAAGGGCCCGATGTGATGGTAGAGCGAGAAGAGCACCGATGAGACGGCGAGGGCGATCAGGGCCGACAGACCGAAGGGGACCTGGAACAGATGGCGGCAAACGGAGAAAAGGCCGCCGAGAAGAAGGAACCGGAAGACGATCTCCTCGTACACGCCAGCGCCGACAGAGAGCAGCATCGACGACGAGAGCGCTGACGCGCTGGTGATCGGATACTGCAAAAGAAGCCCGCCGACCAGGCATGAAAGGAGGGGCCCCAGCAACAGGGCGAGAACGAGGCTCTCCAGCAGAATGGTGAAAAAGATGGTAACGAACGGCCGATCGGCAGAGGCGTTCCTGACGAAACAGACAACAATGATCAGCGCCAGGATCCAGTGGAAATAACGCGCGTATTCCCCCCCCATCAGCCAGTAAAAGTCTTTCAGGATCACCTCTGCGGCGTTACGAAGATCGAGGCCCGATAAGCGGATGCCGATCTCGTAGATGATCAGCAGCGGCAGAATGAGAAAGAGGTTCAGGGAAACAGAATGGCGGCCGGCAAACATTTCTTGCCAGCCGCCATTCGCTGCTGTTTTGGTCAAACCCGGTCCCCTCCCAGTTCGACGGGTTTAGTTCTTGAAGAAGGTCTTGAGCCTTTGCGCCGGCGCGGGAAGATCGGTAATCGTGGTCACCTCGCCGGAGTGAATGTGCAGGACATCGATGTTCTTCGTGGTCTTGTACGAGACGAAAAGCAGATCAGGCAGATAAGTCGGCAGAGGCAACGGAAGATTCCTGATCGGGTGCTTGTTGTTGTTCGGCAGCGAGAGCGAGGGGTTGTTGCCCACGGCGCCCCAGTTGGTCACATAAGAGTTTCCGCTGAAGTTCTGATACAGCCACGCATCCCGGTTGATATCTGGGAGACAGACATCGGACGCCTCCTGGAACCCGGAGAGGAAACCGCCTTGCGCGGTCCACTGCGCCGAGATCAAGAAGGCGCGCGAACCGAAGCCGGGAGTACCACCGATACTACCCGAGATCGGCGTGATCGGAATCGTCCCCCACGTGCCGTACTGGTCGACGAACATGATTCGGCTCACTGCCGCGCCTTCCGTCGACGAGTGTGCCACGAAGACACCGCCCGTCAGGTTGGTGAGGCCGGTAATATCGTGGAGATAGAGCGGGTTGAAGCAGAGTCCGCGCGGGTTGAGAATTTCGAGGAAGTCCTCGCCGCTCTCGCCGTTCTTCGGCACGGGGTCGAGGATGTCGTCATAGCCGATCCCGCCGAGGCCGTCCGGTCCCGACTCAAAGACGAGGACGTTGTCGTTGCCGTGGTTCGAGATATAGGCATGATAAACGCCCGTTCCCCAGCCGAACAACGTTTGCCGTGGCGCGGCGACCACATCCCAGGGCTTCTTGATCAGCGCGGTGATCGTCTTGCGCACCGAGTTCGTGGCCGGGTTGATGATCGATACCGTGTTCGAGCCGTAGTTGCAGACCAGCACATCCTCGTAGTCGGGCTGGACGCAGAGCCCCTTAGGCTGCCCGCCCACGGGGACGGTGGCTCTCAGATAGAGGAAATTCGACGAGCGCGGGTTCACGTTGAACACGCTCACCGCCCTGGAAGAACCATTCGTCACGTAAAGAGTTTTCAGATCGGGAGTGACCGCGAGCTGATCAGGGCCCGCGAGTCCGTAGTCGATCGTGGTGATCAAATCCATCGAGTTGGAATTGAGCACCTTGATATTGTTGTCCTTCTTGTCCACGGCAAAGAGGAAATTGCCGATCTGCTGGCGGCTCGCGTAACTGTAGCCGATACCGAAGGTGCACGATTCCGCCATGGGCCCATCCTGGAGATAGGATCCGGGCGCCCACGGTCCGAGACCGGGAGAATTGGGCGGGAAGGGCTGGTCGGCCCCGCCCTGCAGCCCAGCCGGATCGAGGTGGACCCACTGCCGCGGACCGGTCAGGGGGATCCAGGTCAGGTCGGGAGGAAAGACCTCCTTGCCCATGATCACGAATGCGCCTTCCTCGAGGATCTGGTAGTCGTCGAGAATGACATCGACAGGTTTCATGCCGACCGGAACGGTCAGAGGCGGCGGGTTCGGCGTGGGCGGCGAACTGATCATGTTGTTCAGGAAATTACCCGCGGCCGCGACGTAGATCAGGTCGAGATGGTTCTGATCGGATGAGTAAGGGTTCGATCTGTCGAAATAGATCGTATCGAGAAAGTCACCCACTTCGAGGTCGGCGATATTGACAGTCGTGCTCGAGTTCTTCGCGGGATAGAGCTGGCCAGATCCGTAGGAGTCGCGAACGAGCGCGTCCTTTCCGGAATCGAAATCACTCCACCAACCGGAAGATCCTTCATTCAGCCCCGGGATCGGAGTATCGTCGCCCACTCCAATGGGAAAACGGAACGCATTGCTTGTCCACGGGTCGAGCATGCCGTTTCCATAAGGACTGTAAACCTGAGTCGCCGTGACCCAGATGTTGGGACCCGAGCCGGGAGTGTTGGTATTGAATCCCGTTCCGTTCAGGTCGATGGCGCCGACGCCCGACGTGCCCATTGTGTAGTACATCACGTTCGGTGAAACGGGGGCGTTCACGTAACGCTCGCCGAGAAGAACGGAGAAGGTCTTGGTGTAGGTACCGTTTGTGTCATAGAAACGCTCACCGTGAAAGCCGGCGGGGCAGAGGTTCTGGGGCGAACCGTTCGTGATCGAGCCTGTCACGGTGTTCAGCAGGAACTCGTGAACAGCGACCTCGATCCGCATACGGATGGCTCCAGAGGGCGCCGAGGCTCCCTGCCCGGGGATATTGTCGCCCGACCAGTCGGTCGACGAGCCGGGGAGATTGATGATCGGATTGATGATGTACTTGGCCATGTTGTTCTGGGACAGGGGGGTGACCCTGACCGGAATCGGCGTCTGCACGTTGTGCGTGTTGCCCTCTGTATCCAGAAAATAAGCCCGTACCGAGATATTGGTGCAGATCGGCTGGATGGGAGGATTCGCGCCGCAATCGGGGCTCGGATACCACTCCGACGCTTGCGGGTTGGGGACCGGCTTCATGTTGCCCGTGAAGGGGGCCCTGTTGAAAACGATCGACCGTCCCACGGTTTCGGGCACGACCGGCTTGTTGAAAATGACCTGGAACTTGGCATCGGTGGGTACGACCTCGTTGTCGCTTCCCACACCGGACCACTGGTCTTGAAGTTTCGCCCCGGTGATCGGATGGAGAACATACTCGTTGGGGATGATCTCGGTGACCTTCACGCTGACATCGGTATCAGTGGTGATGTCGAGACTGGAGCGTCTGATGACGTGCTTGGAATCGATGGTGACCGTCTTCCCCGTGCGGCTGCCGATCTCACCGATGCGCAGGTACATTTCCTTGTTGTTCCACTGTCCGCTGATCGCATCGGTGCCGGTGAAAGCGACCTCGTTGCCTCCCGTGGGGTCGGGGATGCCGGGCTTGACCGCGGGAATATTCTGCGTGTTGGCGATGAACACGAGCGTTTTGGTCGACTGTGCCGCACCTTCGGGCCAGTTCGTCAGAGGATTGTCAGGATCGTAGAAGGTTTGGAACGCATCCCGCCCGTTGAGAAAAACCGAACAGTAAACCGAACCGCCAGACTCATCGGCAATGGTGATCTCGCCGGAGAGGTAGTTGTTGGTCACGTTCGTCGTATCGAAAACGGAATCCCTAGAAACCTCGAAGGGGAAGGTGACCTGGAACCACTGCGTCGCGCTCGTTGACGGCGTTCCGGCGGCGTCCGCGTATTCCGGCATCGTGTCGGGCCAGTTGGCCTTGTCGTTCAGCCAGACCTTGGCGTCGTCATAGTGATCGAGCTGCGTCGGCCCCTTCGACTGGCAGGCGGCGATGTCCTCGCGGAAATCGTTGTTGGCCGCGTTCGCGAAACTCTCGAATCCATTGATCTTGGTGTCGAGTTTTCCGTCGCCGTCCGTGTCGCAGAGACCGGCTTTGACGTCGCCCTTCGGAAAGAACTTCCTGCGAGTGCCTCCGGCAGTCTTGTTTCCGTACACGTAAACCGGAGGGGCTTCCCTGTACAGGTCGAGACTACGGCCGTTGAAAGCGTCGATGATCTCGTCTCCATCGTTCCCTGACGACCCTCCGCCGCATCCTGGGAATAGCGACAAGGCGGTGAGGAACAAGATCGAAGGTAGAACAAAAAGCCCGAGGCGCTTGAGCGTGATGAAACTCATGGAGATTCTCCTGTCTCTGTTTCAGATCACTCTTTGAGATCGAACGTTTGAATACAGACTCTTACGATTTATTCAATGTGCAAAGGTCATGCCATCGAGGCGAGCACATCTTTTGTTGATTTTAAAGGACTTAGGTCAACTTCTCTCCTGTTTCCCTGTCGGCGGTGTGCGATCGTACACTGAAATCGTGCGGTTGCGCACACCAGACTCCGCCTCTTTCGGATCGGCCGGAAATCGCCATTGGGATCGAGAGATCATAAAAGGCACTATCGTAAGAATGGAATAAGTTTATGTCAAATGATCTCTTCAATATAAAAAAAACAAAAGAGCCGGAAAGGAGGACAAGACAGTCGTTCTTTTTGTTTTAATAGGATTTTGCGCACTGGTGAGAAACGCTTGGGGCCTAACATTTTTTAAATTAATCGTCAAAATCGGACACCCCCGATGGCGGAAAAAAAGGATAATAAGTTTGTCTTCAAGGAGTTATCGAAAAGACACCTCCTCGACCACGATTTGAGACCCCGCAGTTTCAGCGAATTCATCGGACAGGAACGGGCGAAAACCAACCTTCAGATCTTTCTCAAGGCGGCCAAGATGCGCGAGGAGCCCCTCGACCATGTTCTGCTCCTCGGCATGCCCGGCCTGGGAAAAACCACTCTCAGCCATATCATTGCCAATGAACTGCAGGTCGAAATGAAATCGACGTCCGGCCCTGCGCTGGAAAAAGCAGGAGATCTCGTCGGTCTGCTGAGCAACCTCAAGCGGGGCGATGTCCTCTTCATCGACGAGGTTCACCGTCTCTCGCGCAACGTGGAAGAATATCTGTACTCCGCCATGGAGGACCACGCCGTCGATCTCGTTCTCGATCAGGGACCGGCGGCGCGATCGGTGCGCGTCCACCTCCAGCGATTCACGCTCATCGCCGCGACCACCAGGGAGGGCCTCCTGTCAGCGCCTTTCAGAAGCCGTTTCGGCGTCATCGAAAAACTCGAGCTCTACCCTGACGAGGAACTGGCTCCGATCCTCGAGCGATCAGCCGGCATCTTCGAGATGCAGATCACCAAGGAAGCGATCGATCTGATCGCCTCCCGTTCGCGCGGGGTGCCTCGAATCACCAACCGGCTGCTCCGCCGGATCCGCGACCTGACCCAGGTAAAGAACTGCCTCGAGGTAACCAGGGAGATCGTCGACGAGGGGCTCGCCATGATGGGAATCGACAAGGCCGGCCTCGTGTCCACGGACAGGCAGATCCTCTCGGCAGTGGCTAAGGGCGACGGCGAACCGGTGGGACTCAAGACGATCGCCGTCAGCGTGGGCGAAGACGAGGGGACGATCGAGGAGGTCTACGAGCCCTACCTGATCCGGCGGGGATTCCTCGTCAAAACCCCGCGCGGCCGCAAGGTCACGGCAACGGGGCTGAAGCACCTCAGCCAGCATGCCGACGCGCCGGGCACGGATCTGGATTATTACAGAGGGCTCTTCTCATGATTCGTGGGTGATCGGCAATGACGGAAAGCACTTTCAAGAAACGCCTGCTCATTGGGTTGCTCTTCGTCCTCGTCCCCGTGTTGATTCACACGATCGTCAGTAATCTGATCGTCGACAGCCAGACTCCGGCGCCTTCCGGTTTTCTGGTGAAAGTCCTTCTCGACTCGAGCAAGACCGAGGAACCGATCCACTTCTCGATCGAAGGCGCTTACAGGATCTTCAAGGGGCCTCAAAAGCGCGATTATGACGATCCCGGATTCCTCTACTACGGCTACCGCCTCGGAAAAGCGTCGGCGTCCCCCCTGTCGGGCGGCGGGATCGCCGTCAACGACACCACTCTCGATGGTACCGCCTTCTGTTTCGTTCCCGAACGGGTGGGAGCGATCAAGGTCGGCCGGAACAACTACCCCGGCGTGCTCGTCGTCGAGCGGAATTCCAAAGGCGGCCTGCGGCTCGTCAACCTCCTCGACATCGAAGAATACCTCACCGGCGTTCTGTTCAGCGAGATGCCGTCGAAATTCCCGGAAGAAGCGCTCAAGGCGCAGGCCGTGGCCGCAAGGAGTTATGCCGTCTACATGATGGCCCAGGGAGAAGGATTCCTCCGTCCCGACGAACGGTCCCAGGTCTACGCCGGTTCCTCGGCCATCACCGAGAAGAGTCGCGAGATCGTCAAGCGGACAGTGGGCGAGATCCTGACCTGGCACGGAAAGCTGCTCCCCGCGTACTACTCGTCCACATGCGGCGGTATGACGGTTAAAGCCGACGATGTGTTCGCCTTTCCTTCTCTGGAGCCGCTCAATCAGAACTCGCCCTGCGGTTTCTGTTCCGACTCTCCCTTCTTCCGCTGGTCGGCGACCGTGTCGATCGAGGAGGTGGTCGAGAGGTTCGACCTCTCACGGGTCTGCCGCCACCCCGAGGTGGGCGTCACTGCCACCGACTCGATGAGACGCGCCCGCGAGATTTCCCTCCTCGACAGGCAGGGTAATGTTCTGCGGAGCCTCTCGGCGAGCGAGTTCCGCCGTACTCTCAATCGCGGTCTACCACTGCGCAGGCGGATGCTGTCCACGCGGATCGATTCGATCGAAACCGGTTCCGGGCAGGTCACGATCGAGGGTGGCGGATTCGGTCACGGCGTCGGGCTCTGCCAGTACGGCGCGCGCGGATTGGCGCGCCGCGGGGACGGCTATCGCGAAATCCTCGCGTTCTATTACAGGGATTGCGATATCTCCAACCTGGGCGATCTGCACCTCCGCGGAGCGGCAAACCCATGACGGGGGCGCTCCAATTCAAAGCGGCCGGCCGCGATCGATCGACCGATGCCAGACTCGGTTCGATCACAGTGCGGGGCCACACCTTTCAGACCCCCGCCTTCATGCCGGTGGGAACGACCGGCTCGGTGAAGGGCGCCTTTCCGCGCGACCTGAAAGGGGCGGGCGTCGAGGTGCTGCTCGCGAACACGTACCACCTCTTTCTCAGGCCCGGCCCGGAGATCGTGGCCAAGGCGGGCGGGCTCCACCGGTTCATGGGCTGGGACGGCGCCATCCTCACCGACAGCGGCGGCTTTCAGGTCTATTCCCTCAGCGACCTCGCCAAGATCGACGACAACGGAATGGAGATCAAGTCGCACCTCGACGGCACGGTGCACCATTTCAGCCCGGAGAAGGTGATCGAAATCCAGCACGCGCTCGGAAGCGATATCGTCATGGTTTTCGACCAGTGCGTGCCCCACTCGGCGCCGCACTCCCTCGTTGTCGAGGCTCTTGATCGGACGACCGCGTGGGCGCGCCGGTGCAGGATCGAGCATGAACGACTCCGGTCGGACGCGGCTCTCTTCGGGATCGTCCAGGGCGGTATGGACGCCGCGCTGAGGAAGCGGAGCGCCGGCGAAATCCGTGACATCGGCTTCGCGGGGTACGCCGTGGGCGGGCTCAGCGTGGGCGAGGACAAGTCCACCATGCACGAGGTCCTTGCCGCCACCGTCCCCCACCTGCCGGAGGACCGGCCGCGCTACCTGATGGGAGTCGGGCCGCCCGACGACATCGTCAACGCCGTGGCCGCGGGCGTGGACATGTTCGACTGCGTCATCGCCACGCGCAACGCGCGGAACGGAACGCTTTTCACGAGCGAGGGGCAGCTCAAGATGCGGAACGCCTCCCTCAAGGATGACATGGGACCTCTCGATCCGGCCTGCGACTGCGCGGCGTGCCGCCAGTTTTCGAGAGCCTACGTGCGCCACCTCTTCAATGCGCGCGAGATGCTCGGGCCGATGCTGGCGACTCTCCACAATGTTCACTATTTTCAGGAGCTGATGCGCGGCGCGCGCGGCGCGATCGAAAAGGGCAGGTTCGAGAGTTTTCGCAAGGAAATCTCGGAGAGACACGCCGGGAACGACTCGGCACAATAGTTCGGTCACCTGAGGATTTCGATCCGCTCCACAACCATGCTCGGCAGTTCGCCCGTGACCATCTTGTCCACTGATCCCCGCACGGCGATCCTTTTCCCGTGAAAGTCCTTGAGGCGATAGCGCCGATCGGGGCAGCTGATCGTGTAGAGGGGCGAGTCCTTGTGCTTTCCGCCGCGCAGCAGGATCCGCGAGGTGGACGCGTCCACCCGTCCGAGCAGAATGAGTCCTTTTCCGGTGACGGCCAGGGGCGGCGCGGTTTTGCCTTCTCCCGAACGGGCGATCCCGTTTTCTTCCATCTTGCGCAGTTCGCGCCGCCATTCTTCCTCGCGGAGGCGCATCCGTTTTTCCCGTTCCTTGAAATCATCTTTGAGCTTCTCTTGCGCCAGAAGCGTGTCGATTTCCCTGATGCGGGAGAGAGAAACGGTTTTGACCAGTTCGTCGCTCACCGTCTCGGCAATGGCCTGGTACTCGGCCCTGACATCCTCGAGCCTTTTACCGCCGTAGTTTTTCGAGGCGCTCTCCTCGAGAACACGGAAACGGATCCGGAGCTGGGCATCCGAGTCCTCGATCTCTTTCTCCCTCCTGATCGCGCCGAAATGGTCCTCCCACGCGCGGCGGCCCCGCGCGCGCTGCTGGGCGAGCTCATCCTGGATCTCGGCCGTTTCGGCAACGGGTGTGACCTCGGTTTTGAGCACGTAGAGATATGCCTCGGGGGGAGCGTCGACCTTGATCCATTCCCCGCTCCGCTCCCAGACGCGCAACGTCTCTCCGCTGTTCACCTGGAAGATCGGGTAATCGCCCTTCGTCGACGGTATCGAACGCAGGTTCACCTTGTTGCCGGTGACCGTACCAAGCATCTCTTCGTTGAAGATGATGTAGTCGGTGTGGATGTAACAGTAGAAGCCATCGGGAACGCGCACCCTGAAATAGCCGCTTTTCTCGCCGATGATCTCGAGCAGCGATCCGGACGCGGCCTGCTTGACCTTCTTGTAATTGGTGCTCGGTCCGCTCAGAAGGGTCTGGTCGGAAAGGAGCCGGCAGATACCGATCACCGGGACCGGATCGTCCTGGGCGCCACGATCCAGGGCGGATGCGTCCTGAACAAAAAAAGCAGCTGCGAAAACCGCGATCGGACAGACGAGGATGAAGAGCTTCATTTCAGTGCCTCCCCACAATGCAAAACAGAGCAACGGCCACCGATATCATGATAACCTGTCCCGGCGGGATCGCCAACAGATCTTCCCATCTCCCGACCCGGGGCGCTCGCCTCAGGACAGCTCCGCTTCGAGCATCTTCCGGATCGTCCTGAGAGGAAGCCCCCTCTCGCGCGCCAGCCGGGCGAGGTCGTCGTATTCGATCGCGATCCTCTCCGTTCCCCCGGGGAGCGACGACCGCTTGATGCGAACCGGGCCGAGCGATGTGGCGGCGCTCTCCTCGCTCCGGGGAGCCACCATCCGCCCGATCCGGCTGATCCGGATCCCGAGGGTTCCCGTCTCCAGGGCGAGGGCGCGGTACACCGCATCGAAAGCGTTCTCCTTGCACAGGGCCGACACCTGGAGCGCGGGCCGGTTCTTCTTCATCTGAATCGGCGTGAAAAAAACATCGACGGCGCCTGCCGCAAAGCATTCTTCCATGAGAAAACCGGCGGTTTGTCCCGTGACATCGTCCACGTTGGTTTCGAGAAGGACCACCTCGTCGGCCCGCGCTCCACCCGGCGCAGCGTCCGTTCCCGGGGCGGAGGCGATGATGACGCGCAGGGCGTTCGGTATTCCCTCGGACTGGCGCGAGCCGAATCCGTAGCCGACCTTTTCGGGCACCATGCGAACCGTCTCCCCCACTGCGTGAGCGAGGGCCGTGACGATGGCCGCTCCCGTGGGCGTGGTCCGTTCCCCCTCGAGATCGCTGAAGCGCACGCGGAATCCCTCGGCAAGACGGGCCACGGCCGGGACCGGCACGGGCAGGGTGCCGTGGCGGCATTCGACCGTCCCCTTCCCGAAACAGAGCTCGGAGGAGTAGACGCCTTCGATCCCGAGCAGCCAGAGGCCGGCCGCGGCGCCGACCACGTCGACGATCGCGTCGAGTGCGCCCGCCTCGTGAAAGTGAATCTTGTCGACCGGAATGCCGTGAACGGCAGCCTCGGCTTCGGCGAGGCGCTCGAAAACGCGGCAGGCCATATCCTGAACCCGCCCATCGAGGGCCGAGGAGCGGATGATGTCCACGATCTGAGGCAGGTGGCGGTGCGATTCGCCCTCGTCGACCTTGACGTGGGCGCGGGTGCCGGACAGTGCTCCGGCGCCCTTGACCTTCTCGAAGGAGAGCTCGATACCGTCCACGCCCAGCTTGTCTATTTCGGCGACGAGATCGCGAGAGCCGAGTCCGGCATCAACGAGGGCGCCGAGAATCATGTCTCCCGCAACACCGGCGAAACAGTCGAAATAGAGGATTTTCATCGTCGAAACCTCGCAATGCGTCTTCTCTCCCCTCGCGATGATCAAAAGCCGCCACCGGTCAGTTTGACCTCTTCCCATGCCCGAATCAAGCCCCGGCCGATCCGATCTGCCCTCAAGGCCCCCCTCATCACCGACAAATAGCGGCTCGAAATCGAGATGAAAGAAAAAGGTCCAAACATTTTTGCCTGTTTTGACGAACTTTATATGATAATTGAATGCGGTAGACACGAGGGAGGCGTCAGGCCGGCCCGAAGCGCCGGACTGTGTCTCGTTCAGACAGCATGGCGACGGGCGGATCAAACACAGGAGGGGTTTCATGTGGTCTAAAGTTTTACTCACTATTGCGCTGATCACGCTGATCATCTTGCCCACCAGCGATCTCTTCGCCCATGGCGGCCGTTTCAAGGCTCCCGTCGCGGGGACCACACCGGGCGATTCGGCCGACGGCAACTCGGCTTTTTCGAGCGCCGTGCAGAAGGGCTTCTCCTTTCCGGGCGGCGGCCCGCAGGTCGCCTTCCGGGAAACGATGTGGGAGTACTGGTGGGACTTTCACCACGAACCCCTCCTCGGCCTGAGAAAATCCCTCTTCTCGCGCACCCCCTCGGCGGGCGTCATCGACTTTCCTTTCGAAAAGATCACCTCCAACGAGAAGCGTGTCAAACTGGTGAACAAGCTCCGGAACAAACTCCGGGCCAAGGAACAATCGGTGCGCGCCGCCGCGGTGGTGGCTCTCGCCCGCACGCGCGACGAATCGGTGGTGCCTTACATCGAGATGACCTACGGGAGCGACAAGAGCACCCACGTGCGAACCATGTCCGTGCTCGCCCTCGGAATCACCCGCAATCCGCGGGCGGTCAAGGTCCTCGAATCGATCATGAACGACGATGCGGAGCTGACCGAACTCCGCCTCTTCGCCGCCGTCTCCCTCGGGCTGATCGGCGGCGAGGACGTGGCCGTTGTTCTGCGGCGCTATCTCAACGAGAAGGGATTCAAGAAACTCGAAAGGGATCTCCGCCGCGGTGTGGCCTTCGCGTCGGGGCTCACTCTCGATCCCACGCTCGCACCGATGGTGAGCTCCCTTCTGGCGAACAAGGCCGACAAGGACTGGGTGACCGAGTCCTTCCTCGTTCTCAGTCTTGGCCGCCTCGGCTACAGGGCCGCGAATCCGATTCTCATCGAGTACCTCGAAAACGGAAAGGTCCATGTACGGCGTTCGGCGGCGATCTCCCTCGGCGTCACGGCCTCCCCCTCGGACAAGGACGTGATCCAGGCGCTCCAGAAAGCCGCGACCTCCGACGCCGACCTCATGGTGAAGAATTTTTGCCACGTCGCGCTCGGCAAGGTGGGCGGCCCCGAGGCGGAAAAATTCCTGCTCAAGCTGTTCAACAGCGCCAACCTGACCCGCGTGCCGTTCGTGGCGCTCGGCATCGGACTCCTCGGCGTTCAGAACAATGGAGCCGTTCTGCTCGAGAAATACAAATCGATCAAGGACAACAGCACGCGGGCGGCCCTGGCCGTGTCGATGGGTTTGCTCAAGTACACACCCGCCCTCGGCGAACTGCGCAAGGTGGTCGACAGCAAGTCCGATCCGATCTTCCGCAGCTACTGCGCACAGGCTCTGGGCATGATGCGCGACACCGACTCGATCGAGCGGCTCAGAAAGTCGTGCATCGAGGCCAACGACGTGGAGCTGATCCGTTCGTCCGCCATGGCCCTCGGGCTGATCGGCGACAACGGGGTCTACGATGTCCTCCTCGATATGATGGACGAGAAGAAATCGGTTATCATCCGCTCCTCCGCGGCCTATTGCATGGGGCTCGTCTGCGACCGCAAGGCGATCGCCAGCCTCACCCTGGTGGCCGAGGACGAGGATATCCCCTCCGAGATCCGGTCCTACGCGATCACGGCGCTCGGTCTACTGGGCGACGAGAGCCCCACACCGGTCGTGTCTCTCATCACGCGGGACAACAACTACACGATCATGGAAACGAATCTTTACGAGCTGTTCAACATCAACTAGCCGCGGCATTCTCTCGCTGGACAATGACCTCGTCGCCGGTGCCGGCGTCGAAGTGTCTGGCCGCGTTGCGTTCACGGAGCGCGATCTCCAGGAGGCCGAAGGAGTTGATCAGCGCCAGGGGCTCTCCCCTGTTCATCTCCTCGTAGTACTGCCGCGGCTCTCCGACCACTTCGCCCTTCACGTGGACGCGCGGCGACGGGCCGAGCTCTGCGAGCAGTTCGGCGGTGATGTTGGTCACGAGGTTTCCGAACACATCGACGTAGATCACGCATCCCTCGATCGCGTCCCCGCCCATGGTCGGCTCGGGCCAGGAGACGGTCACGGGATCGGACAGCGCCGGGCCGACCTCGGCCGGATCGAGCCCCGCGCAGAGCCGCGCCGCCAGAGGCGCGAAGATGTCGCGCCCGTGAAAGGTCCGAGAGCTGCGATCGGGAAGGAACTCGCTCTCCTCCACGCTCAGGATCGTGTCCGCATCGTCGAAGAAGTGTGTGAGGAGCCCGTTGTCGGGCGCAAGGAACCGCTGGCCGCTTTTCTCGAGGTAGATGATCCGCCGTACACTGCCCACCCCGGGATCGACGACTGCCACGTGCAGCGTTCGTTCCGGGAAAAAGGAGTAGGCTCCCTGCAGCACGAAGCTCGCTTCGAGCACCGAGAATGGAGTGATGGCGTGTGTGAGATCGACGATCTGCAGGTCGCCGCGGATGCCGAGCATGACGCCCTTCATCGTTCCCACGTACGAGTCCTGGTAGCCGAAGTCCGTCGTGAGTGTGACGATCCTGTTTTTTTCCTCAGCCAATTCCCGCCTCCCTGGCAAGTTCCGCCGCTCGATAAGATGACCGCACGAAAGGGCCTGACGCCACCGCGCCAAAGCCGATCTCGCGCGCCCACGAGGCCACGGTGTCGAATCGTTCGGGCGGGACGTATTCGACGACGTCGAGGCAGTCTTTGGCCGGTTTCAGATACTGTCCGATCGTCACGATACCAACGCCCGATCTCTTCAGGTCGGCGAGGAGCGTCCGCACGTCGTCGTCCGCCTCGCCGAGCCCGAGCATGAATCCCGATTTCACGGGGAGACTCCCCCGCCGCGCCGCGTGGGCAAGCACACGGAGCGAGCGATCATAGTCCGCTTCCGGCCGGACCGTGTCATAGAAGGCCAAAAGGGTCTCCACGTTGTGATTGAACACGGTGGGTGTCGCGGCGAGCACCCTGTCGACAGCTTTCAGATCTCCCTTGAAATCGGGTACGAGAAGTTCAATCTGCGCCTCGGGAAGCACCCTCCTGATCGCCTCCGTGACCGCCGCGAAATGGCTCGCTCCACCGTCGGAAAGATCGTCGCGCGTCACCGAGGTGACGACCACGTAGGAGAGGCCCATTTTCTCCGCCGCCCGCGCCAGGCGATCCGGCTCGTCCCTGTCGAGGGGATCGGGAGAGCGGGCCGGGATCGAGCAGAAACTGCAGCGGCGGGTGCACACGTCGCCCATGATGAGAAAGGTCGCCGTTCCCTCCTGATAGCAATCGTTCCGGTTGGGGCAGCGCGCACCGCGGCAGACCGTATGCAGCCTGTGGTGATCGAGAATCTTCTCGACCCGGCGTACGCCGTTGCCGCGGGGAAGACTCTTCTTGAGCCAGGACGGTTTTCGCCGCCGGGGATGGAGTCGTTCTTTTTCCATACTCAATAATTTAGCACGAAAGCGGATCGGCTGCCCTGTCCGGTTCGCGAAATTTCGAGTCTGGCGCCGATCCGCTCCTTCAGTTCGGGAACGTGCGAGATGATGCCCACGAGACGCCCTTTTTCCTGGAGATCCTCGAGCGCGCTGATCGCGAGATTGAGCGACTCCTCGTCGAGAGTGCCAAAACCTTCATCGACGAAGATCGTCTCGAGGTGGATCCCCCCCGAGAAGGATTGCACCACGTCGGCCAGGCCGAGCGCAAGGCTGAGCGCGGCCAGAAAACTCTCTCCCCCCGAAAGGGTCGCGACCGGTCTCACCCGGCCGGTCCAGGAGTCGAAAACCTCCAGTTCGAGGCCGCCCGCCTTGCGCTGATCGCCATGTCCCTCGAACCGCTGGAGTCTGTAGCGTTTCTGGCTCATGGCGAAGAGCCGGCGCGTGGCGTTCCGCGTGGCTTCCTCGAAAAGGGCGGCGAGCACGTAGCGCTCGAGCGTGAGTTTGCGCTCGTTTCTGCCGCACGCTGCATCGGCCAGGGTTCCGATCACCTTGTAGCGGCGGTCGAGTCGGTCCATGGTCTTCTCGATTTTACCGAGGGCGGCGATCTGCCCCGTGTCGCGCTCCACCCTCTCGGCAAGACTCGATTGCTCCCGGTTCACCTGGAGGTGGGCCCCTCGAGCGCTCTCGAAGGCCGATTCCAGTCCTTCGATATCGGGCTCTTCGAGGCCCTTGGCTTCTTCGTCCCGCTCCGCCGCGATCCGCATCGCGGCAGCCATCTCCTCGCGAAATCGCCTGACATCGTCCTCTGCCCTTTCGATCTCGTCCGCGTCGCGGCGCGCATCGTCGAACGCCTGTCGGCTCTCGAAACCCGCCGCGGCGATCCTCTTTTCGAGGGCGCGCGCCTGGCGGTCCGCGGCGTGGGCGGCTTCGGTGTACGCCTCGCGGAGCGCCTCATGCCTCTGGGAAAGCCCGTGGAGAGTCTTTTCCGATTCTCGAAATCGTATCTCCGCCCTGCGGAACGTGTCTTCGAGTTTTCGCACCTCCTCTTCGGCGGCAGCGACCTGGTCGTCCATCTTTTCCTCGGACAACTCCCCGCCCAGCAGAGCGCGCCGCTCTTCGACCACGGTCGCCGCGACAGCCAGTTTCTTCTCCAGATCGGCCAGCGCGGCGTTGACCTCGTCGAGCGATCGAACACTCCGCTTCTTTTCCTCCTCGCGACTTTCGGATTCCGCATTCCTCAACCGGTATTGCTCCCCCGCCGCCGCGGTCTTGGCGAACTCCTCCCCGAGGTGGCGAACGCGGTCTTCCAGTACGGAAAGGGTCGCATCCTTGTGTCGGTCGAGTTCATCCTCCAGGGCGCGCCGCACGCCCTCTTTCGCCGAACATAAAGCTATCAGGCTCTGCTCCTCTTTTCGGGCCGCCTCGTGGAGCCGCGAGAGCCGCATCACCCGTTGCTGCATCGAACGGATCCGGTCGTCACCCGGGATCGTGCCGCTCGCTTTCCGGGGAATGGGATGGTTCTTCGATCCGCAGACCGGACATGGCTCGCCAGCCCGCAGCCCGAGAGCGAGACGATGGGCAAATCCCTTCTCGCGCAAGGCAATCAGTGTGTCGCGCCCGGCGCGCGCCCTCTGGAGAACGGACTCCGCTCTGCGCGCCTTTTCCTGCGAACGGGCCAGGTCGACGCTCGCGCGGCGCGATTCGGCCTCGATCGATCGCAAACGGCGAATACGGTCGAGATCGCGCTCCAGCCCGTCGCGCTCAGCGCCTATCGCACCCGCACGGCGGCTCTGTTCCTCGAGCTTCATGAGCTCTTTTCTCGAGTTCTCGAGCCGTTCGCGCGCCGCGTCGACGGCGCGGACCGCCTCTATCTGTTTTTCAACCAGATCGGAGCGGGTTCGGGTGAGGGATGCTTCCTCCCTGCGCGCGCGCTCCAGGGATTGCGCCCTCTGTCGAAACTCCCTGAGGCGCCGCGCCCTTTCCTTGGCCGCGTCACGCTCGGGCTGGCCGGCGCGCGCCGCGTCCCATTCGCGGGCGCCCGCTTTCTGTTCGATCTCCGCCGCGCACAGCGCCGCGGCGACCTCGTCCATCTTTGCTTTCTTTTCGTCCCGTTCCGTTTCACGGGCGCGGAGCTCCGATTCCAGATCGGCCAGGCCGAGCACCCGTCGAGCCAGGTCCGCCTCCCGTTCGCGGGCGTCGATCACCTCTGATCTGGCTCGCAATGTCAGCACGGTTTCGCGCGCCCTGCGTGCCTCGCGGAGGGCTCGGTCATGGTCGCGGCCCGTTTTCAGTGCGCTCTGCGCCTTCCGCTCGAGAAGGCAGGCGGCCGCACACTGCTCCTCGACCGCGAGGAGATCCTTTTTTCGTGCGGCAGCGGACCTCTCCAGCGCCTGGAGAGTGTCAGCTCCAGCCTGATCGAGCAGGCTGTCCCGGTTCCACTTCTCTCTGGTGTATTCGTCCTTGAGCTCCCTGGCTCCTCTTTGCAGAGCGTCCTCGATCTGACGGTAGACCCGCGTGTCGAAAAGGACTGCCAGGATCTCCTGACGTTCGCGCGAATCAGCGCTCAAGAGCCTCCTGAACTCTCCCTGCGGAAGAACAACGACCTGGCGGAACTGCTCGCATCGGAAGCCGATCATCTCTTCCACCCGTGCCGTCACCTCTTTCCAACCCGATGCAAGGAGTTCCCAGTCATCGTTCATCCGGTGGAGCACGGCCTTGGGCGGATCGGGGATCATCCCCTCGCCGCGCTTCTTCGGCCGTTCCTGGCGCGGCGAACGCCAGATCTTGTACCGCTCCCTGCCGAGAGCGAATTCGAATGCCACCTCCGTGGCCCTGTACGCCTCGGCGTGATCGCTGCGGATCGCCCTCTCGCGGCGCTCGGCACCGGACGACTGGCCGTAGAGAGCAAAGCAGATCGCGTCGAGTATGATCGTCTTGCCGCCCCCCGTGGGACCGTGGATCAAGAAGAGTCTGTGCCCCGCGAGGAGCGAAAAGTCGATCTCCTCCTTTTCGGCATAAGGACCGAAGGCGCTCATGGTGAGCTTGAGCGGCTTCATGAAACCACCTCCCTCTCGGTGCGGCGCAGACCGTCGAGCAGGGATCTGAATTCTTCGGCTTCTTCCGCGGTCAGCTCGCTCCCGGTGGTCTCCTTGAAAAAGGAGGCGAACATCTCTTCCTCTGTCCTGTCGAGACGATCCCGGAGATGGATGGATTCTTCGAGATCGGCCGCCTGATGGGGGCGCTCGATGTGCAGCACGTTTGGAAAGACCTCGCGCAGCTTGCCCATGAGATCGAGCTGGGCGCCGCGGTCCTCGACGGTGACCATCAGGTAGTCGTTCCGGTCGCCCGGCGCCGGGCACGATCGGGCGAGGTCGTCGACCTTTCCGGCGATCTGTCTCACATCGTGAAGCGGCTTCAGGCTGACCGGATCGACCGTCGCGATCCCTTCGGCGTCGATCTCCACGATGTCGACCGATTTGGTGTGGGACGCCTCGGCGAAGGAGTATTTGAGCAGTGAGCCCGAATAGCGGATCCTGTTCTTCCTGACCGTCTGCGGCTTGTGCAGGTGGCCGAGAGCCACGTAGTCGAAGCCGTCGAAGAGATCGGCCGGGACCTGGGCGCTGCCGCCCACCATGAATGGCCGTTCCGACTCGGACGTCTCGCCGCCGACAACGAAGGCGTGAGCCAGAGCCACGCTGCGGCAGCCGTCCGGTATCTGCGCGCGCATCCTGGCCAGCAGCGCTGCGAGCGCGGTCTGATGATCGTGGACCGTTTCATCACCGAATTTTTCGCGGACCAGAGACGGCTCGTAAAAGGGCACGGGACAGACCGCCACCGGGCCGTGGGCATCCTCGAGCAGAACTGGCCGCGCATCGGGCACGGCTGAACCTGCAATAAATAGGTTCCGTTCCCGGAGCAAACCCGACCCGAATTCGAGCCTCTCCGGGCTGTCGTGATTGCCTGCAATCAAGAAGACCGGCACGCCAAGAGGGCTCACGATTTCCGAAAGAATCCGGTTGAGCAGCCGCACGGCGTCGATCGGCGGAACGGCGCGATCGTAGACATCCCCGGCGATCAACAGGGCGTCCGGTTCCTCGAGGCGAACGAGTTCCACGAGTTGATCGAGCAAATGCTCCTGATCGGAGGTGAGGTGGCGGCTGAAAAAGATCCGCCCCAGGTGCCAGTCCGCAGTGTGTATGAACCGCATCGATCAGCCCCGCTCGTTATCCCAGTAGGTGTGTTTCGAACCGTCGGGAGCGGTCACACAATATGAGCCGTCCCCGTTTCGGCGGATCCCGGCCTGCTCGAGCGATACCTTGCCGAATCCGCCAGGTGTGTCGAGAACATAATGGGGAATCGTGTAGCCGGGCATCGTCCCCCTCAGCCCTTCGAAAAGTTCGAGCCCGCGATCCAGGGAGACTCTGAAGTGAGCGGTTCCGGCCGCCTTGTCCGGGTGGTGGAGATAGTACGGCTTGATCCGCGCTTCGGCGAGGGTGAGAAAAAGCTCTCTCAAAATCGAGGTGCGATCGTTGACACCCTTGAGCAAAACCGCCTGGTTCAGAACCGGGACTCCGGCTTCGACCAGCCCGGCGATCCTTTCGCGCGCTTCCCGGGTCACCTCGACAGGATGATTGAACTGCGTCACAAGCCAGAGGGGCCGCTCGAGGCCGGCCAGAAAGCCGCAGAGTTCGGCTGTCACTCGATAGGGATTGACGACGGGAATTCTCGAGTGAATCCTGAGAAGCCGCACATGGGCAATCCCGGCCAGACGGCTGAGGATCGAGAAGAGGGTGCCGTCAGCCAGGGTCAGAGGATCGCCGCCGGTGACGATCACTTCCTGGATCCGGTTGTGAGCGGTGATGTAGTCTATCCCCTTGTCGATGGCGTCCGACCGAAGGGAGCCGCTCCCTTCGACGGCGAATCGTCCGCGGCGGAAGCAGAACCGGCAATTCACCGCACATTCCCAGGTGGGCACGAACAGGGCACGGTCCTCGTAGCGGTGGATCACGCTCGCCGCGGGCCGATGGGCGCGAGCCCGATCCCCCACCGGATCCGCGCGGTCGCCGCGACTCTCGGCGTCCTCGAGCGCCGTGGGCATCGCCTGCAGATATATCGGATCGGTAGGATCGGCCTCCTTCATGAGGCGCACGTAATAGGGAGTCGCCCGCATGGGATAAGGAGCGGGCGCACGGATCGCGTTGCGCGCTTGCCAGCGCCAATCGCACCACTCTGCAGCTTCTTCTTTTCTTTTCTGATCGAGGGACATCGTTGTTCGACTCGCCTTCAGCCGGCATAGGATCGGCGACGCCATCCTAACGGTTCGGGCGCAACCTTTCAAACCGGTGCCGGGAAGAAGAACGGGCCGGAGGCCGCCTACTCGATGTAACCGAGCGCGCGCAGACGGTTGCGCACCATCTGAACCTCATCGGCCGACAGGCTCTCGGGGGTTTCGGCGGGCGAGAGATTTCCCTGTGCGGTCACATCTCGGATGACATGGATGACGAACTCGCTGACGCTCCGGAAGCCGGTGTCCTTGATCCTGTCCGCGACCTGGTCGTAGAGTTCGCGGGGGATCTTGATCGTCACTCGGTCCTTTGATTGAACGCGTCGGCCCATGGCGCTGACAGCTCTCCTCTAGATATCAAGGCGTCTTGCCGTTCGGCAGGAGCAGGTGTCCCATCTCCACGAGGTAGCCGAGAATTCTCATGGCGCCTTGCTCAGGGGTGAGATCCCCTGATTTGATGATGATCTCGGGATCGGTGGGTGGTTCGTAGGGATCGTCGATTCCGGTGAAGTTCTTGATCTCCCCGCGGCGGGCTTTCTCGTACAGCCCCTTGGGGTCGCGCTGCTCGCAGACCTCGATCGGCGCATCGACAAAGACCTCGAGAAAATTCAAGCCTGCCTTGTCGTGGATTTCGCGCGCGATGGCGCGGTCCTGACGATAGGGAGAGATGAAACTCGTCATGGTGATGATACCCGAGTCGGCAAAGAGTTTGGCAACCTCGCCGATGCGGCGGATATTCTCCTCGCGATCTTCGGCACTGAAGCCGAGGTTCTTGTTCAGGCCGTAGCGCACATTGTCGCCGTCGAGCACGTAGGCCATGCGATTTCTCTGGACGAGTGCATGCTCCAGGGTGAAGGCGAGGGTGCTCTTACCCGATGCGCTCAGCCCGGTGAACCAGATCGTGCATCCCTTTTGCTGGAGAAGCCGTTCGCGGATCTCGCGTTTGACATGACCTTCGTGCCAGGTAATATTGGTTGCTTTGGTGGACACTATCCTACTCTCCCTTTTATTCGAATCCTTTATCCGGAGTCCCTCATCTTTCGCAAATCACTTATCGGTTTTTAAGCCGAAGTTATTGGGCTTCTTTTGCAGGCCGGATCAAAAAATGTTCATTTTTCAGTCATGTTACAAAATACTCTATTTGGAGTCTACATACACCCCAATAAGAGTCAATGTTTAATATTTAAATACTCTCACCCATCTCGGGAGATCGCCTTTTAGCGATTCCTATAGCATTATAACCATCGATTAAAACAGGAATTTGTTACTGGATTTGACTTGATTTTGACGCATTCAACTAGAATGATAGGCGGTTTTCCGAGTGATATCGGAGATTTGAACCTTAGGGCAGGGCAGATCTCCTTGACAACAGTTCAATTGCCCTTCCAGGGCTTTCCGGCATAACACCAGGCTGTTATGCGTATTGACAGTCTGACAAGTTTGTAACAGCTTGCTGTGGCGTCGATTCGGTCGATGTTGGGTGCTGATCAGGTCAGCGCAAGGCGTCGGTGAGAAACACGGAAAGATCGTTGGAACCTTTCCCTCTTCGCGAGTCGCACTCCTCTCGGCAAGCGACGTACCTTTTCGGGTTCTTTATTTTCGACTAAGGAGCTTACCAATGGCATTTTCGGTCGACGAATTCATGAACAATGTGGTCGCCAAGAATCCTGCCCAGCAGGAGTTCCACCAGGCGGTCCAGGAAGTGGTCGAGTCCCTCGCCCTCGTGTTCGAGCGAAACCCTCACTACCTCGAGGCCAAGATTCCCGAACGCGTTGTCGAGCCCGAGCGGGTCGTCATGTTCCGCGTCCCGTGGGTCGACGACAGCGGCAACGTGCACTGCAACCGCGGTTTCCGCATCGAGATGAACTCTGCCCTCGGCCCCTACAAGGGCGGCCTCCGTTTCCACCCGAGCGTCAATCTCGGCATCCTGAAGTTCCTCGCCTTCGAGCAGGTCTTCAAGAACGCCCTCACCACGCTCCCCATGGGCGCCGGCAAGGGCGGCTGCGACTTCGACCCCAAGGGCAAGTCGGACAACGAGGTCATGCATTTTTGCCAGAGCTTCATGACAGAGCTCCAGCGCCACATCGGTCCTGACACCGACGTTCCCGCCGGCGACATCGGCGTGGGCGGCCGCGAGATCGGCTTCATGTTCGGCCAGTACAGGCGCATCCGCAACGAGTTCACCGGCGTTCTCACCGGTAAGGGTCTGGCCTGGGGCGGCAGCCTCATCCGTCCCGAGGCGACCGGCTACGGCCAGGTCTATTTCGCCGACGAAATGCTCAAGGCCAACAACAAGAGCCTCGACGGTCTCACCTGCCTCGTCTCCGGATCGGGCAACGTGGCCCAGTACTGCACCGAGAAGACCCTCGACCTCGGCGGCAAGGTGGTCACCCTTTCCGACTCGGGCGGATTCATCCACGATCCCGATGGAATCGACCGCGAGAAGCTCGCCTGGGTCATGGATCTCAAGAACGTGCGCCGCGGACGGATCAGCGAATACGCCAAGAAGTTCACTGGCGCCACCTATACGGCCATCGACGCCGGCCTCGACCACAACCCGCTCTGGTCGGTCAAAGCCGACGTGGCCTTCCCCAGCGCAACCCAGAACGAGATCAATGGCAACGACGCCCAGAACCTCGTCAAGAACGGCGTCTTCTGCGTTTCCGAGGGTGCCAACATGCCCAGCACCCCCGAAGCCGTCAACGTCTACCTCGAGAACAAGGTCCTCTACGGCCCCGGCAAGGCTGCCAACGCGGGCGGCGTGGCCACTTCGGGCCTCGAGATGAGCCAGAACTCGATGCGTCTCTCCTGGAGCCGTGAGGAAGTGGACGAGAAACTCCACAACATCATGATCAACATCCACGCGAACTGCTACAAGACCGCCGAGGAGTACGGCACGCCGGGTAACTACGTGAACGGCGCCAACATTGCCGGTTTCCTCAAGATCGCCGACGCCATGCTCGATCAGGGTGTTGTCTGACAAGTAGAGCACCAAAACAAAAACAAAGCGGAGAGGTCTGACCTCTCCGCTTTTTGTTTTGGGCTTTGTTTGTTTCCCTGGCGCGATGCAACGCTCTCTGTCGCGCCGCCCCCGTCAGGCAAAATCGCAACGCTTATTTCAACCCGATCCGTGAATCGGCAGCGATCAGAGAGCGATGAATTTTTCGGTAGCCGAAATCGTCACGCGCTTGACCTGCGGGAGCGGAATGAACTGGAAGACCTTCTCCTTCACCTTTTTGACAGGATCCTTCATGTATTCGGTGATGATCTTGAGCGTCTGGTCTTCATAAGAGACCACCTTGGCCTTGTAGGTTTCCACATCGACCTTGTAGCCGGTCAGTGTTCTGACATAGCTCTGGGTGTTGATGACTGTCACGAGCTGGCCTTCGAGAATGCGGAAGGCATCTTCCATCGTTTTGGGATCCATGAAACCCGATCCTTTCTTTCTCTTGTGAACAACAAATGCCAAAGACAACTATATCATGTCTAACATGCTGATTTATAAAATGTTGTAGAGTCCGACTCCTGGCGGTATCGTCAGTCTTTATCAGCAACGCAATGAGGTGTAACGCAAAAACTCGCCCGCCTTTGGGAACTTTCGACCCCCTGCCGAATTCTCACCGAAAGCCGCTCACTTCCGTTGCGATTTCCAAATAGTGAAACTTACTAAAACGAAAAAAAACCTTTCAAGACCTTTTTGCGGTCCAAGCCAATTTTTCCTCTTTTTGTCTTCCTAATGGCGAACTTTTCCGGCGCCGCTGTTGAGAAGTTCATCGGAGAGGGCCTTCAGGCCCGCCGGACTGCCGAGGGCGATCAGGAGCGTTCCCTCCCCGATCGTGTAGCAGGGCGGCGGATTGAAGCTGATTTCGCCCTGGCCGCTCCTGTGAGCGATGACACTGACCCCGTGCTTTTCCCTGATCCGCGACTCGAGCAGCGTTTTTCCGATGAGGGGCGAATCGTCGGGCACGATCAGTTCCTCGATCACCAGTGCCTCGTCGCGACGCGTGGTGGCCATCTCGAAGAAGCTCAGCACGTTCGGACGGAGAGCGGCCTGGGCAAGACTCCGGCCGCCGATCTCGTAGGGCGAGATCACCTTGTTGGCCCCTGCCCTGATCATCTTGTCCTCGCATCCGGGATTATCGGTTCTGCAAATGATGTGGAGATCCGGGTTGAGCGCTCTTCCGGTGAGGGCCACGTAGACGTTTCCGGCGTCACTCGGCAGGACGGCGATCAAGGTCTTGGCCTTCTCGACCCCGGCATCCTTGAGTACGCCTTCTTCGGTTGCGTCGCCGCTGATGTAACTGTAGTCGAGATCCTTCAAGTCTTCGAGCACATCCAATTCTTTCTCGATGACCACGAAGGGCTTGTTTTCATGAGCGATCTCCCTCGATACGAGGGTTCCCATCCGGCCGAATCCGCAGACGATGATATGGTCTTTGAGCGACTTGATCATTTTTTCAGACCTCCGCTTGTCGAAGAAGTCTCTGAGCTGACCCTCGAGAAGAATGCGAGAAAAGATACCGATGGCGTAAGCCCAGAGCCCGATTCCGCAGAAGATGAGAAAGATCGTGAAGCAACGCCCCGAGGCTCCGAGCGTTCCCACTTCCTGGAAACCAACAGTGGTCACGGTGATCACCGTCATGTAGAGCGAATCGATCAGGCTCCAGCCCTCGAGGATTCTGAATCCGATCACTCCCACGATGTGAACGAGGACGATGAGCAGCAGTACGATGAGGGTTCTGACCCTGGTTCGAGCGAGCATGGATGCTCTCGAAGGCTTCCAGTAGAAAATCACCATCAGGACCGCTGCGCCTCCCCGCGATGTCAAATCGCTTCAGTAAGCGGCTATTTAAAACGCCCGAGCCGGTCCCGTCAAATCTTTACGACATTCTGAGTTGCACTGCTGGAGCAAGACCTTGACCTGTCCGCCGAAGAATGTAATGAGCACACCCACACGGCGGAGGCTCGAGGATTTTTTTTGGCCTCTGCGGACTCCGCTCGGCGAGCCCCTTCAGAGAAGGACCACGGATCAGAAGGGAGAACGTCGCACGAATGGTGCACCTGCTGGAGTTTGGGTCCTTCCCAGAACGGTCTCGCGGGCGCTGCGCCGACCATGAGGCCAAAAAAAACTCCTCGAGCCTCCGCCGGCCAGGGACCTCGGATCTGCCCGCGCAACTGCCTCAGCCTGCCGCCGCTGACCAACGCGACCGGCTGATTGTTCTTGCGGACCGCGCGGGGGTTCGCAGCAGAGACAAAATGCCTTTACACGACGCCGGTGTTTTCCGGTGCATTGCAACGCCGAGTCGGTCGTGGCGCCGCCCGCAACGATCGGGACCTCCTCAGCGAGATCGGTGGCGTCCGGTGCGGTCTGCTCCTCATCTACACGGGCGGATCTGCGGTCCGCGCCGGCGGGAGTCCGAGGTGTTTTTTTTGCCTCATGGTCGGCGCAGCGACCGCGAGACCGTTCAGGGGAAGATCCGGACTCTGGTTAGTGACCCGACCGGCCGATAAATCCGTTCAACAACGTCGTCTTCCCCTGAAGGGGCTCGCCGAGCGAAGTCCGCAGAGGCAAAAAAAAATCCTCGGTCTCCCGCCGTGTGGGTAAACTCACCCGTATCCCCGGCTGAGAGGGCCAGCAGACCATCCCCCCAAAAGCGCTTGACAAAACCAGACGCGCCCACTGATATATGATGGACAGCCCCTGCCCGTGAGGATGGGAGCCTCGATTACAGACAAGACTCGAAATTTAGGAGACAGAATCGGATGAGCGAAAAGATGAAAGCCGTTGTCAAGACCAAGCCCGAACTCGGGGCCGAATATATGGAATGCGACATTCCCAAAATCGCCGACGACCAGGTTCTCGTGCGTGTCAAGGCCACGTCCATCTGCGGCACCGACGTCCACATCTACAAGTGGGATCCCTGGTCCGAAGGCCGGATCGGCTCGAAGGCGCTGCCCCAGATTCTCGGTCACGAGGTCTGCGGCGAGGTGGTCGAGGTCGGCTCGACCGTGAAGAGGATCAAGGTGGGTGACGTGATCTCCGCCGAAACCCACATCCCCCACCCGGGCGACCTGCAGGCGCTGCTTTGCCAGATGCACATCGGCGAGCGCATGAAGATCCTCGGCGTCGACTTCGACGGCTGCTACGCCGAGTACTTCGCCGTGCCCGAGGCGGTTTGCTGGGTCAACGATCCCTCGATCCCGGCCGAGTACGCCTGCATCCAGGAGCCTCTCGGCAATGCCACCTACGCCGTGCTCGGCGAGGACGCCGACGTGGCCGGCAAATCGATGGTCATCTTCGGCGACGGTCCGATCAGTCTCTTTGCCGTCGGCGTGGCGCGCGCCTGCGGCGTGGCCAAGATATTCCATATCGGCAAGTACGACTTCAACATGGAGATCGGCAAGACCATGGGCGCCGACCATCAGCTCTGGACCAACAGGAGTTCGGCCGAGGAGAGGCTCCAGTTCGTCAAGGACAACACCGACGGCTACGGCGCCGACGTGGTTCTCGAAATGGTGGGCAGCCAGGACTCGCTCAACGACTCCTTCGCCATGGTCCGCAAGGGCGGCCGCGTGACGGCTTTCGGCATTGCGCCCGACTCTCCCTGTCCCATCGACTACAACAACGGCATCGTGTTCAAGGGCTGCCAGGTGCACGGCATCAACGGCCGCAAGATGTTCGACACGTGGTACAGGAACAAGAACCTGCTCGCCTCGGGACGGCTCGATCCCTCTCCGGTGATCACCCACAAATTCCTGCTCGAGGATTTTGAAAAGGGTTTCGAGAAGATGATCGAACGGCCCCGCTTCGCGGCCAAGGTCGTGCTCTTCCCCGACAAGGACGAGTTCGACGAGGCGTGCAAGAGAGGATAGCGCGTATCACCGACGAACAGGGCGAGGCGCCCGCACACTCCTTGTTGCATCGCACGTGGGATCGTGAGACACGCAACGCGGATCGTGCGGGCGCCTCGTCGATTACCCCGCCGCGATCCGAAGAACAGCTTCCCCGTTGATCCCGCTCGCATGCAGGCGCCGGAGCGCCTCGTTGGCCTCCTCGAGGGGGAAGAGTTCCGTCTCGGTCTTCACCGGAATCTCTGCCGCCACCTGCAACAGCTCATGGCCGTCCCGGCGCGTCGAAGCAGTGACGCTGCGCACCGTCTTTTCGTCATAGAGGTGACGAGTGTAGTCCATCTCCGGGATGGGCGTCATGTAGATCCCGCCCAGGGCCAGGGTGCCGCCCTTGTCGAGCTGTTCGAGAGCGCGCGGTACCAGAGCGCCCGCCGGGGCGAAGATGATCGATCCCTTGCAGGGTCCGGGCGGATCGTCATCGGCACCGCCCACCCACGCCGCGCCGAGCCGTTCGGCCATCCGCCGGTGGTCACGGCTGCGCGTGAAGACGCAGACCTCCATTCCGCGATGGCGCGCGATCTGGATCGCGATGTGCGCCGCGGCGCCGAATCCGTAGAGGCCGAGCCTGTCGCCCTTGGACGCACCGCACAACCTGAGGCAGCGGTAGCCGATGATTCCGGCGCAAAGGAGGGGCGCAGCCTCGTGGCTCTCGAATGCGGCCGGAATGGGATAGACAAAGTCCTCGGGGGCGAGCGTGTATTCTGCAAATCCCCCGGGAAAATCGAACCCGGTAAAGGTGGCCTTCTCGCAGAGGTTTTCCAGTCCCGAGGCGCAGAACCGGCACGAGCCGCAGGCGTGATGGAGCCAGGCCATTCCCACACGGTTGCCTTCTCTTAAGATCGAGCATCCCTCGCCGATAGCGTCGACGATTCCAACGACCTGGTGGCCGGGAACAACCGGAAGGCGCGGCGGCTTCAGTTCACCGATGACGATGTGCAGATCGGTGTGGCACACGCCGCAGCAAAGAACGCGCACCCTGACCTGCCCCGGACCCGGTTCCGGCCGGGCCAGGTTTTCGAGGGAGAGTGGATCCGACTCCACTCCCGCCTGTCGTTCAAGCACCATCGCTTTCAAAAGGGCTCCCTCCCTCCGGTCACCGCAACGTTTCCGCACCCCCCGGGCGAAACAGGCCGCAACCCCCCCCAAGGTGATCAGCTGCAAGCGGCCGCGAAGCGGACGATTGTCAGCTTCATCACCCAAAAAACAACCCCCCAAGTTTATGTTTCGGCGCGCGCGATTTCATCTGTCTTTTCCTCCCCATGTTCATCACAATACTCCGACTTCGATAATCAAACTTCTCGAACCGGCAGAGGAGACCGAATCATGAAGGAACTGGATATCGAACGCCGCCTCTCTCTCCGCGCGCGTCGCATGACGCCGTCGCCGATCAGGGAGCTCTTTCCCTACATGGCGATCGACGGCATGATCTCTCTCGGCGGAGGCTACCCCAACGCGGATACCTTTCCCTTCAAGAGCTTCGAGGCCGTGATGAAGGACGATCAATCGCTCTTCCTGGACAACGCCGCGGTCGCGGGCGCGTCTCAGTACGGACCGACCGGCGTCCATCCCGTTCTGTCGGAACAGCTCCGCGACTGGCACCTGTTCAAGGACGAGGTTCCCCTCGACGAGGCATCGATCGTCCCCTTGAACGGCGCGCAGGAGGGGCTCTTCATCATGGCGTGGCTCTTCGTCGACGACGCGGATTGCGTGGCCCTTTCGGAACCGACCTATCCGGGAGCGCTGGCCGCTTTCCGGCCCTTCACCACGCGGTTTCTGTCGATCCCTCTCGACGCGAAGGGGATGGACACGCGAGCGCTCGACGACTCGCTCACCGCCCTGGCGCGAAGAGGAGAGACGCTTCCCAAGTTCGTCTACACCATTCCCAACGGCCACAATCCGGGGGGGGTGTGCCTCGCTCCCGAACGGCGGCGGCATCTTCTGGAGATCGCGGGCAAGCACGACCTCCTCGTTCTCGAGGACGATCCCTATCAGTTGATCCGCCTCGACGATTCCCCGGCGCCTCCCACTCTTCAGAGCATGGACAGCGACGGACGTGTGATCCGGCTCGACAGTTTCTCGAAGATATTCGCCCCCGGTTTCCGTTTCGGTTATGCCTCGGGCCAACCGGAGATCATCGAGAAATTCGTGCTCTTCAAGCAGGCCGTCAACCTGCACACGAGCTCGTTCGCACAGGCTCTCCTCTCGAACTGCCTCGACGCCACGGGGAACGAGGGATTCTTGGCCCGCGTAAAAAACAACTGCCGCTTCTACCTTTCCAACAGGGATGTGATGGTCGACGCGGCGCGCGAATTCCTGCCCCCCGGGATCAGCTACGACATTCCGGGCGAGGGATTTTTCATCTGGTACCGCATGCCGCCCGGGTGCAGCTCGACCGAGATGATCCGCGCCAATTGCCGCACCCTCAAGGTCATTCTCGTGCCCGGTCCGGGATTCTCGGCGTCGGGAAAACTCGACCACTGCATGCGGGCCAGCTTCGCCACCGCAACGCCGGAAAATATACGGGAGGGAATGAAAAGATTCAGTTCCATGGTCCAAAATGCGATCGAACGGCCAGAGGCCTGACAATCTCGCCCTCCCCGTTGCTCGTCGAACAAATATCGCCTGGTCACAAATGTTATGATCTATGTGATCTAATTAGATTTATCATTTTTTATTGAAAGCCGTCATTGTTTACAGTATTATCGCGTCCGTCTCTGAACGTGTGATGCAATCTTTTTCAACTCTCAAGGAATGTTCATGAAATCGATCGACTTCTATCCGCATTGCTGAACCGGCACCTGCTTCGAGGGGTGTCGGACACTCCTCTTTGCGGTCAGGTAGCCGGTTGGTCGAATGCAACATTCAGACTCCTCGCCGAAAGGCGACCTCCCACTGACCCTTTCTAGTGGCCTCCCGGCAACCGGATCAGCACAGAACTAAATGTGCGTTTTTGATGCAGTGCTCGTTCTCGCTGCACCTGTCTCGGTTTTTTAAGGAGGCCTATCATGAGACGAAAATTGTTCTTACCCGCCCTCTTGTTGGCCGCGCTCCTTTGCGTCGGCCTGCTCGCCGGTGGTTGCGGCGGCGGAGGCGGCGGCAAAAAGGGCGGCGACCTTGGAGGAGGCGCCTTCGGCGTCAACAGCCTGCTCTGGAGCGCCCAGACGCTCATGGAGCAAATGGCCAAGCGCTCCGATCTGGTGGTCCTCGACTGCCGCAAGGCCGTGAACGACGACGGCTCGTTCACCGGTATTCCCGGGGCAAAATACTGGCCCTATGACAAGGAGCACATCAAAGGTTCCCACCGTTTCGATATGTTCACCTTCGGCGATCCTTACTGCACCCCGGCCCACCAGGTGAATGTGGATGCGGCCCTCTCGGCGCTCGGAATCACGGTCAACACACCGATCTGCCTCTACGACAAGGACATCGACAATCCCCAGGGCAAGGTGTTCTTCCAGCTCGAGCGGCGGGGTTGCACCAACGTCCACATTCTCAACGGCGGTTTCACCAACTGGAAAAAGGTGAACGGCGCCGTGTCCGCGATCGCGACACCCCCGCCGGTACCGTCAGCGTACGCTGCCGTGATCGACACGACCTGCGAGACCGATCTCGCCGGTTTCAAAGCGATCTGGGATCAGGTCGACCAGGGTCTCCCGAACGCCGATCTCTACACATTGACCGACTACCGCGAGGAACCTCTCTGGCACGGCCACAAGATCTGCCCCGATGCCTGGTACCACGGTCACATCCCGCACACCGGTCTTCTCAACTGGAAAAACCAGTTCGACAGCACGACGGGACTTTTCAAGACGAAGGATCAGATCACCAAACTCAGCCTGGCGGCAGGCCTCAAACGGGGCAAAATCAACGTCATCATATGAAACAAGGGCTGGCGTACAGGCTGTACGTACTTTGCTCTTCGCTACGCTGGTTGGAAGAAAGCTGATATCCTTCACTTCGTGGGCGGCGTCCGCGAGTGGACCCAACAGAAAGATCCCGTCAACTACCCCATGGAATCGGAAGGGTGCTACGACTACGTGAGCCAGCTGCCCACGGGCGGCAAGCCGGACAAGCGCTGGTCGGGTGCCTTTGCCCAGGTGGGCGGCACGGTCTATTGCATGGGCGGTTACTCGCTCAACGGCACCCCTCCCCCTCCGCCTTCGAATGAGGAGGCGGTTGTGAGCAATCGTGTTCAGTCCTATGACATCGTGAACAATCTTTGGGCCCCTGCCGACCATGCCATTATGCCCCAGCCCGCGGCCTTTGCGGCTGCTGCGGCCAACACCTCGGGCGACATCTTCGTCGTCGGCGGCATCGACAACAACGGCGTGGTGCTCGACAACGTGCAGGGATACCGTCCCGGTCTCGACCAGTGGTTCCCGCTTGCGGTGATCCCCGAGGCGCGTTTCAGCTTCGCGGCGGCATCCATTGGCGACACGGTCTACGTCTGCGGCGGTCTGAAGGATCCCACGACGAATATCACCGCCAACTATCTCGATACCGTGCATGCCTACGACACGAATGGCAACGCGTGGTCTCAGCCGCTGCCGCCCCTGCCTCAGGCGCGGCGCTGCCACACCATGGTTTCGATCGGCACCAAGCTCTACGTGATTGGTGGATTCTACTGGGATGACGTGACCGGCACGGGCGTCGACCTGAAAGATGTTCTCGAGATCGAGACGAATCCTCCTGCCGCGGCCTGGACCCACGTCGGCGATCTGCCCGTGGACCTCGCCGGGCACGTGGCTGTCGTTCACCAGGCCTCGGGCAAGATCTACGTCATGGGCGGCTGGTCGCTCGACGGGATCAAGTACGATGTCTTCGAGTACGATCCGGCCACGCAGGCGTCAAAGACCTTGACGATCAATGGCCGCAACGCACTGTTCGGGTGGGCCAACTACTGGTACTTCGTCGGTATCTCGGGCGACCTGATCGCCAAGATCGGCGGCTGGGGCGGCGCGTCGAACGCGATCCTCGGCACACCGCACAACGGCATGCACCATTTCAATCAGGTTTATGTCTACGACGTGACCAAACCGGATCCGTAAACCAGGACTTGTCTTCTCGATGAGTTCTTGACAGGATCATTGACTTGAAAAAGAGGCTGGCGCGGAAAAGGGACGGCCCGATTCCGGCGCCAGCCTCTTTGCTTGATCGATACGCTTGTTCTTCTGAAGGAGGAATGATGAAAGGCTATTCTCTACTCTTCGCGATCATGTTGGTGGCGGCGTTGTTCGTCTGGGCGGCGCCTCCCACCGCCGGGCAGTGAGGCTCGGGGTGTGTCGGCGGAGGCGGCGCAGGCGGTGGTGCCGGCGGCGGCTTTGTCGGCGGAGCCGACATGTTGTCGGACTTCAGTCACAACACGAAGACCTTTGCTCTCTCTCTGTCCTATTCCAACACGGATAGCGGGACGAGTACTTACCAGACGTACACGCTCGGCGCGCGATACAGGGCTTTCGACTGGCTCCAGATCACGGCGAACGTTCCCTACACCGACATCGATGGCAGGGACGTGGTTTGGGATCAACCCGCGCCCGGCAAAGACCGCCGGAACGTTTTCGAATACGACAATTCCGGTCTCGGCGACGTGATCGTCATGGGTTGGCTCGACTGTCTCTATCCCTTCATGGACGATAAGCCGGTGAAGGACGAGGACGATATCGATCTGACCATCGAGGGAACCGGCGACCCGCTCGTCTACTTCGGCCTCGGCGCAAAACTCGCAACCGGCAATGACGACGAATTCGACCGGACCAAGTACCTTTTCGACCGATCGAAATCTCTGACCGGAGAGCTGAGCGATTCCGACGGGATCCTGCCGTCACGCCTTCAGATCGGTACGGGAACGACCGACATTCTTTTCGGATTGATCTACCAGCAGAGGTTTGGCCGTTTCACACCCTCTCTCGGTCTCTCCTACCAGATGGGCGGCGGAGAAAACAGCGTGGGATACGAACGCAGCGATCGGGTCTCCTGGTCCGCCGGTGCCAAGTACATCATCTGGCAGCCTGACTGTGACCGCCAGTTCTACGCGAGCGCGGGACTGAACGGAACAACGATCACATCGCGTGATATCGACCACTCCGAGGATACGACCTTGATCGGTTCGCAGGAAAAAGGCCGGGTCAGAGGTACGCGAGGGACCTACAATTTCTACAACGTCGGTCTCGGCTATGACCTCAGCGAAGACATCACACTCTCCGGCTCCTTTCTCTTCCCGATCGACGATCCGGACGAGGATTCAGAGTACTCCTTCGACAAGTCCTACAATGTGAGCCTGCAGTTCAGGTTCTGATCATCGTCTCACAGGGCCGGGAGCGACCGTAGTTCTGGCCCGCACGCGCAATGCCTCGCCATTGCAGACACCAATTTGGATCCCTACATTTTCATATCTATATTGTAGGTATTTATTTTGTCTCTTCCGCCCAAACCTACTAAAATAGCTGCAGTCTCTTTTTCTTATTCCTATTAGTTGATGATACGTAGGACTTACCCCGTGCCACTGAGTAGTCCTTCGCCCTACACATGACTCCGTCAGTTCAAGGTCCGGTCGACCCGTACCAGCGATCCTCTCCGGGCGGAGCCAAACTCGAATCGCCCCCCCACTTAAAGTCTCCACTCGGCAGAATTCGGCTGGTGTGCTCTTTGATCCCGGCAGATCAGATCCGAGGTTTCGCCGCAATCTGCCGATTGCAGGCAAAACCGAGTTTTTGTCCGAGTCGATACGATCCGACTCGATCATGTTTTGTCACCTTTGAGGAGAATTTGTCATGTTTCGACGCAACTGTTCACTCGGTTTGAACCAGGTTTTCCTTTGCTTGACTCTTCTTTCCGCCTTCTTCATCACAGCGGGAAACTCCTTCGCTTCCGAGGGCCATGATGTGGAGATCGAGTTCTGGAAAAATCCCACGCTTCTCGTCGGGATGGCCCCGGACGAGGAACCGCCCGGCGAGGCGGCGGAAGAGAAGGAAGGTCCCTGCCTCCCCCTTCACACGATCGAGGGTAATGGCGGCCACTTCTCGGTCATGACCGCCTACCTGACGAATCCGGCTGCCAAAGGGGAAATCTTCGGCGATCCGAGCGTCGGCTTCATCCATGTCGATCTCAACCACGGCAAGCACCTCCAGGCTTTCACCATCACCGAGACCCTTTGGGATTGCGTCGAGATCGGCTACGCCTACGACAATCTCGACGTGGGCGACCTTTTCGAGGATATCGAAGCTGCCGGATTGGGCCGTCCCGAGGGCCACAACGTCAGATTGCACAACTTCAACCTGAGATACATGCTCCTCAAGGAGGGCGACTCGATGCCGGCGATCACGGCGGGCGTCCACTTCAAGTACAATCCGGACATTCGCGAGATCGACAGCGACTCGGGTTTCGGCGTGATGCGTCCCTTCCGCGCCCTCGGTATCAAACACGCCGAGGGCTGGGATTTCACGCTCATGGCCAGCAAGATGCTCACCGATCTCCTTCCGCGGCCCTGCATCATCAGCGGCGGCGTCCGTTCGACCGACGCGGCCCATATCGGTCTTCTCGGTTTCACCGGCCACAGAAAGATCGTGGCCGAAGCGGCGATTTGCGGCTTCATCTCCGACCAGATCGTCTACGCGGCCGAGTATCGCCAGAAGCCCGACCAGTACGACGACGTGCCCGGCCTGCTCGAACCCGAGGACAACTGGTGGGCGCTCGCCCTCGGCTACATCGTGAACAACGATTGCAGCGTTGCGCTCGGTTACGGCCACTTCGGCCAGCTCGTGAATCACACGGCCAACCGGGCGCTCGGCCTCGCCGTCAAGTACGAGTTCTGATAATGTTCCGGCCCGGATTGTAAAACATCTAACACCCTCTATAATTGATAAAGGAGTTTTGACTCATGAAGTCGACGACAAACATCACACTCGACAATGTGCGCACCGTTTACGATGGTCCCGAGGGCGATCTGTGGGAACTGATCATGGGCGAGCAGATTCACATCGGTGGATTTGCGTCATCCATGGATCTCGCCACCAGGGCCGGGGTCGGCGAGGGTATGAAGGGTGTCGATTTCTGCTGCTGCAACGGCGGCGGAATGCGATTCCTCGTGCGCTTTTGCAATGTCGCCTCCATGCAGGGCGTGGACGCGACCACCACAGTGGTGGAGCGCGGCAAGGCGCGGTGCGAGGCCGAAGGCCTGGGCGACAAGATCGCCTTAACCCTGGCCGATGTGTGCGACAGCGGCTTACCTGACGGAGAAGCCGACTTCTCTTGGGGCGAAGACGCCTGGTGCTACGTGGTGGACAAGCCGAAGCTGGTTACCGAAGCGGTACGCGTGGTCAAGCCGGGCGGCACCATCGCGTTCACCGACTGGGTCGAAGGTCCTGCCGGCCTCTCCGACGCTGAGGCCGAGCGCTTTCTTCAGTTCATGAAGTTCCCCAATGTCCAGGACATCGACGGTTACCGCAACCTGCTCTCCGAGAACGGTTGCGACGTGGCCATCGCCGAGGACACGGAGCGGTTTCCGCCATACGTCGATCTCTACCTGAACATGCTCAACATGCAGCTCACATACGATGCTCTCAAGATCATCGGTTTCGACACGCAGCTCATGGAGGGGATGGCAGGCGAGATGATCTTCATGCAAGAGCTGGCCCACGCCAAGAAAATCGCCCAGGGAATCTTCGTGGCCCGGAAGAAATAGCCCGAAGGGCGCGGGGCGCGGGAGAAAGGAAAGACAGATGGCAAAGTGCGGTGACAACAAGGATGTCAACATCGATCCGAGCGATCCCTGCGAGCCTTCTGCGAGCAATCCCTCCCCGAGCGTTTCGCCCCCCGCGGGGTGAGCCACGAAAAGCCCCGTCTCCCGTGAGGAGCGAACCCCTTTGAGCAGATTCGACACCATGATCTCCAACTGCCTCGACTTTGCGCGCGCTGAAAAAGGAGCGGGCAAAAAAATCGTGGGCATCATGTGCGAGTACACCCCCCGCGAGCTGATCATGGCCGCGGGGGGCGTGCCCGTCTGCCTTTGCGGCGGCGACGGCGAAACGATTCCATCCGCCGAGGAACACCTGCCGTCGAATCTCTGCCCTCTCATCAAGTCGACCTACGGCTATCACATCGAAAAAACGAATCCCTTTCTCGAGATGGCGGACCTCGTGGTGGCCGAGACCACGTGCGACGGCAAGAAAAAGATGTACGAGCTTCTCTCCGAGTCGGTTCCGATGCACGTTCTCGAACTGCCCCAGAAGGAACATGACGAGGCGGCCTTCGAACACTGGCTGCTCGAGGTGCGGCGTCTTGGGAAGGAGCTCGAAAACCGTTTCGGCCGCACGATCACCGACGACTCGCTGCGAGACGCAATCGGCGCGATGAACCGCGAAAGGGGTTTGCGTCGCAAGCTGGCGTCGCTCATGATGTCCGACCCCCCCCCCATGACCGGCCGGCAGCTTCTCGAACTCAAGAGCGTCATCTCCTGCGTCCCGGCCGATCTCGACGCCTACGGCGAAATCTTCGATCACCTCGCAGAGGCGGATCCCGACCGGGACCTCGACTCCAGGGTGAGGGTGCTCATGACCGGAGTGCCCCTGGCCCACGGCGCGGAACGCGTGGTGGACATCATCGAGGAACATGGCGGTCTCGTCGTGTCGATGGAGAATTGCACCGGTATCAAACCGATCTACGAGGACGTGGACCCCGGCAGCGACGATCCCTACAGGGCGATCGCCGAAAAATACTATCATCTGCCCTGTTCGGTGATGACGCGCAACGAGGGGCGGCTCGAACTGATTCGCAATCTGGCCGCCGAGTACAGGCCCCAGTGCGTGATCGATCTCGTGTGGCAGGCCTGCCTCACCTACGATGTGGAATCGTATCGCGTCAAGCGCCTTGCCGAGGACGAACTCGGCATCCCTTACCTGCGCATCGAAACCGATTACTCGCCGTCCGACTCGGCCCGGATCGCGGTTCGCGTGGAAGCTCTTTTCGAGACCGTGGGCTGCGCTCTCCCGGACCGATCCCCTTCCGTCACTGGCACTCCGGCCGCCTCGGAAACCGGGCCATCGGCCGCCGCCGGGACAAAGGACGGACCGGATGGCGGCGGATGAAGCTAACACACCCATGAAGACGGTCGTCTACAGCTGCCCTTTTGTTCCTGCCGAGTGGATCGCCGCCCACGGACTCCGCCCGAAGCGGATCATTCCGGCGATCGATCCCGACTTTTCACCATCGGGTCTCACTCAAGGCCTCTGTCCCTATGCCGACGCCTTCACCCGTGAAGCGACAGCCGACCCCCGGAACGATGCGATCCTTTTCACAACCGTGTGTGACCAGATGCGGCGCATTCCCGAAACGCTTCCCTTCGAGACAAAGGCACCGCTCTTCGTTCTGAACGTTCCCACCACCTGGGAGGGCGCGTCCGTCCACAAGCTTTACAGGACCGAATTGGTCCGGCTCGGCCGCTTCCTTTGCGAGCTGGGAGGAACCTCGCCGTCACGGGAGAAGCTCTCGTCCGTTGTGCTCGACCACGACCGGAGGAGATCCGATCTGAGGTCGCTGCGCGGTCGCGTTTCAGCGCGGTGCTTTTCCGAGGCGATCGCGCGATTCCATCGCGGTGGATCGGCTCCTGTCGATCCCGCCGTGCGGGATGGCAGCTCTCGTGCGGCACGGACCGGCCGCCAAGGTGTCTCGATAGCCCTGGCCGGCGGACCGATCCTTCAGCATCATTTCGATCTCTTCGATATCGTCGAGGACGCGGGTGGTGTGGTCGTGCTCGATGCCACGGGCAGTGGAGAGAGGACACTCCCGCCGCCCGTCGACCGCCGCCTTGCGCGTGAAGATCCCCTCGCCGCCCTGGCCGACGCCTACTTCGGGCGCATCCCCGACGCTTTCCGAAGGCCGAACTCCGGACTCTACCTCTGGCTGAAGAGGGAGTTTGCGGACCGCGGCGTGGAGGCTATTCTCTACGTACGGCACACCTGGTGCGACACGTGGCAGGCCGAGGCCCGGCGCATGAAGGAGTGGTGCGGCCTTCCGCTCCTCTCCATAGAATCGGGGGGCGACAGCCGCGTGGACGGCCGCACCCTTTCGCGAATCCAGTCATTCATGGAGGTTTGCAGTGAGCGATAGGCCCCGGATGATCACGCTCGCCGAGTGGGAAATCCACTATCGCCGCCTCGCTCGGGAGGGCTTGAAGGAACCGGCCTACGGAGGCCCGCTGGGCCGTCATGTCGATGACGGCGACCTGCGTCTGCGCAACCTTCTCTTCGACAATTCCGCCGCCGCTCTCCGGCTGTGGAACTTTCTCCTGACAGAGGAGCAGAGGCTGGCGGAGGCCCGCACCGCGGGCAAGAAAATCATCGGCACGATGAAGGACCTCGGCACGGTTCCGGTCATGGCGTACTCCGCGCCCGAACTGGTCGCATTCTATCCTGACGGCGCCTGGTGGATTCCGTGCGTGATGGAACTGAGCGCGGGGCTGCTCGATATTGCCGACTCTCTCGGTATCGACGAGTCCTTCTGTCCCGTGCGCGCCATGCTCGGAGCCTTTGTCACCGAGGCCCACTTTCCGATTCCCGATCTCCTGATCTGCAGCGTCGGTGCCACGTGCGATGATTTTTCAGCGATCGCCCAGCGCCTGAGCGGCCTCGGCCATCCGATCGTCTGGTGGGAAGCGCCTGCGCGGCGCAAACCCGATCGGGGAGAGGAGTCGATCCGACTGCCCGGCGGTTTCCGCGCGCCCGTGGATCAGGTCGAATTCGTGAAGAGCGAACTCGAGCGTCTGCGGCTCCTACTCGGAGAGGAAGCCGGCCGCGCGATCGATGACGCGGCCCTTTCGGCCGGTATCAGGGCGGCGAACAGAGTGAGGCGCATCCTCAACGAACTGCGCCACACCGTCTATCGCGCCGATACCGCCCCCCTGCCGGCGCTCGAAATGCTGATCGCCGAAATGCTCGCCATACATTTCTGTTCCGATAGAGAGGAATCGGCAGCGGTTCTCCAGGGATTGCTCGACGAAGCCCGTTCCCGCCAGACCGAGGGTCTCGGCGTCTTGCGCGACGACGCGGTTCGTCTCTTCTGGGTCAATCCGGTCGCCGATCTCCGCGTCATGAATCTCCTCGAAAAGAGCGGTGGCCGCGTGTGCGGCTCGGAGTTCCTCTTTTCCCACGCCCTCGACGAGATCCCCGAGGACCTCCCCCCCATGGAGGCTCTCGCGCGCACCGCGCTGGCCGATCCCATGATCGGCGGCGCCGAGGAACGGGCCGACCGCGTTTGCGACGACATCGAGCTCTTCGGTGCCGAAGCGCTCCTGATCTCGCGGATACCGGGCGCGAGCCACTGCGCCACGGAAGGCGAGGTGATCGGCGACCGCGTTCGGTCGCGGATCGGCATTCCGGTCCAGGAGATCGAGGTTCCCCCTGTGAGCGATTCCCTGCTTCCCACGCTGAGCACCCGCATCGAGGCGCTCGTCGAAACCGTACTTCAGAGGAGAAAAAGATGATCCACGCCGGAATCGACGCCGGTTCGCGGGCGATCAAAGTCGTGCTTATCGAGGCAGAAACCGGCCGTATCGTTGCCAGTGGCATCACCGACCAGGGTGTTGCTCAGGAATCGCTCGCCGTTGATTTGCTCGAACGAATGCGCGCCGAAAATCAGCTCTCGGAAAAGATGGTCACCCGGATCGTGGCGACCGGTTATGGCCGCAACATCATCGGTTTCGCCCACAAGAAGATCACCGAGATCACCTGTCACGCCGCCGGCGTACACCACCTGGCGCCCGAGGCGAGGACGATCATCGAGATCGGCGGCCAGGACAGCAAGTCGATCGCGCTCAAGGAGGACGGCACCGTTCAGGACTTCAACATGAACGATCGCTGCGCGGCAGGGACCGGCCGTTTTCTCGAGGTGGTGGCGTCCCGTCTCGACGTCGACCTGAAAACCTTCGGGGACCTGGCGGGCCGGAGCGACAAGCCTGCCGCAATCAGCAGCATGTGCGTGGTTTTTGCCGAGACCGAAATCATCGGCCTCCTTGCCTCCGGCGTGAAACCGAAGGACATCGCATCGGGTGTGCAAGCATCCATCGCGGCGCGGGTCGGTACCATGGCGGGCCGGAAGATCATCGCACCCATCGTCTTCACGGGAGGCGTTGCGCTCATTCCGGGTATGGAAGCCGCCCTCGAGAAGGTTCTCAAACAGCCTGTCACCATTCCGCGCAATCCGCAGATGACCGGCGCACTGGGTGCGGCTCTACTCGCCGCGAAGATGTGATAACCGGCGTCCGGACAGGCCTCGCGATTCATCTCCCGACTATTTTCGAAAAGATCAAAAATTCCGCGATTTCTCCAAAACGGCCGGAAGCGCGTTGCGCCTAAGAGCGCGAAAAGACGATCGTCGATCTGGCCGCAACGATTCCTGGGACCTCGCTCTCTTTTCCGGGAGTGAAAGACCGTTTTGGAGAAAGGACCGAGCCATGTACCACAAGACACTTTTCACAGCCGTGCTGGCCTTCCTGGCCGTACATATCGCCGCCTCGGGGGCGACGATCGAAGTTCCTTCGGACTATCCGACGATTCAAGAGGCGATCGATGCCGCGTCAGCAGGTGACGTGGTTCTTGTTGCGCCCGACAGGTACATCGAGAATATCGACTTCAACGGGAAGGCGATCACCGTGCGGAGCGAGCAGGGGCCCGAGACCACCATCATCGACGGGAACAACTGGATATCGGTCGTCACCTTCGATAATGCCGAAGGCGCCGACTCGGTTCTCGAGGGCTTCACGATCACCAACGGCCATGCCGCCTATCAGGCCGGCGGAGGCGGGATCAGCTGCTACCCCGGAGCGTCACCCACGATCAGGCGGAACGTCATCACCGCAAACGATGTGGGCGGCGCACCCGGGGGCGGCATCTACTGCGAGGGATCGGCGCCTCTGATCGAACGCAATCTGATCACCGGCAACAACGCGGCCTATGGCGGCGGCATCTCCTGCCGGAGCAATGCGGCACCGCACATCACAGGCAACACCATCTCCGACAACGTCGCTGCTCAGGGCGGCGGCGGCATCGAGTGTTACCGCAATGCCGCGCCGTCGATCGTGGACAACGTGATCGAGCGGAATGTGACGACCACCACCTGGAGCTACGGCGGCGGCATTCATTGCGCCGACAATTCCCCCGCTTTCATCGAGGGCAACACGATCTCGGCCAACACCGCCGCACACAGCGGAGGCGGGATCTATGACCACGGTGCCAGCCCGACCATCCAAAACAACCTGATCGTCGACAATAACGCCCAGAACAACAATGGCGGCGGCATCTACACCGTCAACTACACGACGACCGAGATCAGCGGCAACATGATCGTCCACAACAGGGCCGGCTGGGATGGAGGCGGAATCTATACATGGTATGACGACCGGACCACGGTCACGGGCAACACGATCGTGTCGAACACGGCCGCTTACAGCGGAGGGGGGATCCACTGCGGCGCCTGGAGCTTCGTGGTCATCACGAATACGATCCTCTGGGCAAACAGCGCGCCCCACGGCAACGAGATCTACGTGGGCGTTCCCTATTCGCCCGGCGAGTGCACCATAGACTACTCCGACCTGGACGGCCACCTCTCCGGAGTCTACGTGGATGGCGGGACCTTCAACTATGGGCTCAACATGTACACGATCGATCCCGGTTTCGCCGACGAAACGAACAGGGACTACCATATCCTCTACACCTCCCCCGTCAGGAACTGCGGCGACGGCTCAGCATCCGGGATGGCGTCGGAGGATTTCGAGGGCGATCCGCGAATCGTCGAGGGCGGCGTCGACATCGGGGCGGATGAATTCTATTATCACCTCTACCATCTCGGCTCCGTGGTCCCCGGGGATTTGATCGAGATCAAGGTGGCCGGCATACCGGCCTATCCCGTCACCCTGTTCCTCGGGTCGGCCATTCAAGATCCGCCATACCACACGGTCCACGGGGATTTTTTTCTGTCCTGGCCCGTTCTCTGGCAGGGCGCCCTCGGCGCTGTTCGGCCCGACGGGATCCTGACGGTGCCCGTGTCCGTTCCGTTGACCTGGAATCAGGGTGAACAAAAACCGCTCCAGGCGCTGGTCGGCTACTGGGGCGACCCGCTGACCCGCCTGACCAATCTCGAGCTGTTGACCGTGGAGTGATCCCGGAAAGAGAAGTTCTCCGATTCAAAGGGCGGGCCGCAAACCCGCCCTTTTTCATGGGATTCAGTGATTGCAGGAGGAATTGCAGGAGGAACAGTGGTCGCCCGCGGCCGCGGTGAAACCGTTCTGCCCGTCTCTGGGCGGACATGACTCCGTGCAGAGGTAGCAATAGATGCAGTCGCGCTTGTTCACGTCCCTGATCGCGACGAGGTCGACAGGACACTCCTCCGTACAACAGCCGCAGTCATCGAGGGGGCACGCCTTCACCGGCGCGACCTTTGCCCCGAAGAGATTCGACCAGTAGTGCAGCCCGTGGGATATTTTCAGGAAACTGAGCCAGTTGAACAATCCCATGGCGATCCCGATCGGACAGATGAGGCGGCAGAAAGGCCTCTTGATGATCACGAAGGCGACGAGACAGATCAAGAGAATCCACACACGCCAGAAACCGAGCAGTTCGAGCAGGACCACACCGATCGATCCATCGCTCGAGGTGATGTGGCCGGGGATGCCCGCCTCGAGAGCGCCGGCAGGACAGAAGTTGCAAAAGTAGAGCTTGGAGTCGGTGCCGAGGACGACCGGAACCAGGAATACGGTGACCACGAGGAACGACAGGGGGGCAAGGAAAAGCCAGCGATTGACCCTGTCCGGAACGGTATACTTGGGAGAAGGGATCTTGTTCAGGAGGTCCTGCAGAAGACCGAAAGGACACACCCAGCCGCACAGGATGCGTCCCGCGGCTATGGCAAAAAGGACAGTGACGCCGATGACCGCAAAGGGGAAGAGCCCCCGGACCAGGAAGTTGCCGACCACACCCACGGGGCAGGAGAAAGCCGCCGCCGGGCACGCCCAGCAGTTCATGACCGGAATGCAGACACCCATGTATCGATAGACGAAGGGGTTGAGCAAGACGAGGCAGAGGACCTGCACGGCCGTACGCCAGCGGTCGATGACGCTCTTCTTCTTGCGATGCTCTCTATCGTTCAAGAGTTTACCCGGTTTCGTTTCAATCGACTCGGTTCAGGAATGCAGGCAGAATCGCATGCTGCCTCCACGGCAGCGATTACCAGAGCTTCAGTCATTCCTTGCACGGTTCGCGCGATGCGGTGACGGTGATGACACCCCGCTGGTCGACATCGAGAGCCTCCCACGACGCCGCCCGCATGAGAAAGGATTCCGTGAGATTATCATTGTACCAGGAAAACTCGACCTCCCTGTCCAGGTCGTCATCCCAGTAGGATTCGACGTTGTGATCGCGGTTGACTTCCCCCTCGGCGTCGTTCACCTCGATTTCCTTGAAGCGGGGCCAGATGAATCCTTGCACCACCATGATCAACACGGAAGCGGTGAGGATGAATTTGATGAGTAACAGGCTCTTGGTCTTCAACGGGTCAACCTTTCGTGGGCAGCGGCCGCACGTTTCGGGGGGGCGGTGAGTTTCCGGCCGCTCCAATCCTTTATTTTAAAGCCGAAATCCTGCATGATGCAATAAGTAAGTATACGCACTATGACTCACAACCCGCTTCCTGTTGACTTTTTCACCGTTTGCCTCTAAAAAAAGACACTGTCTGACACGTCCGATACCGCGTTTTCCCTTCGACGAAAGGAAAATCGATGAACCCATCCAAGCTGCGGGACCTGCCGTCCGTGGGCCAGCTCGCCGAACGGGACGACGTGTGCGCCCTGGCCAAGAGTTTCCCGCGCGCCCACGTGATCAGCTCCCTTCGCGAAACTCTCGACGAGATTCGGGCCCGCCTGACCAGGGACGACGATGCGACGATACTGCCCTCGGCCGAGGATATCGTGCGACTGGCAGCGCGCCAATTGAAGCTCAGAGCCACACCCGGCGTGCGCCGTGCGATCAATGCCACCGGCGTGGTCCTCCACACCGGACTGGGCAGGGCGATCCTCTGCGCATCGGCGCGCCGGGCGCTCGCCGAGATGGACGGATATTCGATCGTCCAGCTCGACGTGGAAACAGGCGAGCGATCCCTCCGCGAGGCGCGCATCCAGACGATTCTCCAGGAGCTCACCGGCGCCGAGGCCGCCACGGTGGTGAACAACAACGCCGCCGCAACCCTCGTTGTGCTCAACACGGTCGCCAAGGGAAAGGAAGTGATCGTGTCGCGGGGTCAGCTCGTGGAGATCGGCGGCTCATTCCGCATTCCGGACGTGATGAAGCAGAGCGGCGCGCGGCTCGTCGAGGTGGGTACCACTAACAGGACCCATCTGCGGGATTACGAAAACGCCATCACCGAGGACACGGCCGCCCTCCTCCACGTCCACACGAGCAACTACCGCGTCCAGGGTTTCACCAAGACCGTTCCCGTGGAAGACCTGGTCCCCCTCGGCAGGAAATACTCCATTCCGGTCGTGGACGACATCGGCTCGGGCGCGCTCGTCGACCTGTCGCGCTTCGGATTCAGCACGGAGCCGCTCGTGTCCGACTCGGTGCGCGCCGGCGTCGATCTGATGACTTTCAGCGCCGACAAGCTCGTGGGCGGCCCCCAGGGAGGCATCATCCTCGGAAGCGAGGAGTACGTTCAAAAGATCCGCAAGAGCAGTCTCACCCGCGCCCTGCGCGTGTGCAAGCTCACCCTTTCGGCCCTCGAGATGACGCTGCGCGAGTTCCAGGACGAGGAGGCTCTCACGCGCAATCATCCGATCATGCGCCTCTTTTCCATTCCGGCGGCCAACCTCAAGCGCCGTGCGCAGCGCTTCGCCAGGGCGATCAACAAGGACGTCCCCGGCGTCGACGTGACGGTCGAGGAGGGATCGGGGCGGATCGGCTCGGGCTCCCTGCCTCTCGAGGAGGTCCCCACCTGGCTCGTGGCTCTCCGTTCGCCCGCCATCGAGGTCGGGCGCCTCGCGGCCGCGCTCCGCAGAGAGGACCCTCCCGTGTTCACCCGCGTCCACGACGAACGCCTCCTTCTCGATCTCCGCACGATCCTGTCGATCGACGAGGAGCGAACGATTACGAAAAGCCTGAAAACGATTCTGAATAAAGGTGACTCATGAAAACCAGGCCCCTTCCGCCCGTCATGAATCTCATGGTCGGCACGGCCGGCCACATCGACCACGGCAAGACCGCTCTCGTCAAATTCTTCACCGGGTGTGAGACCGACACCCTGAGGGAGGAGAAGGACCGGGGCATGTCGATCAATCTCGGCTTTGCTCCCTGTCCGCTCGGCCGCGGCAAGCGGATAGGGCTCGTCGACGTCCCCGGCCATGAGGACTTCATCCGAAACATGGTGGCGGGCGCCACCGGTATAGACATCCTCATGCTCGTGGTCGCCGCCGACGACGGAATCATGCCCCAGACGATCGAGCATTTCAACATCACCGACCTGCTCGAGGTCAAGAGGGGGCTGATCGTGATCAGCAAGATCGACCTCGTGCCTCCCGAACGCGTCGAGGAGGTCAAGGCCGACATCATCGAATTCGTGAAGGGAACCTATCTCGAGGGCACGCCGATCTTTCCCTTCTCGGCGGTAACGGCAGAGGGGCTCATGGATCTGCGCAACATGCTCGATACGGTGGTCGAGGAGACGGAGCGCCGATCCACGGAAGGCGTCTTTCGCTTGCCCGTGGAGAGATCCTTCTCGGCCGAGGGTTTTGGAACGATCATGACGGGGATCGCCGCCCGCGGAAAGATTTCGATCAGGGACGAGGTGGAGATCCTGCCGATCGGCCAGAAAGGCGTGGTGCGCAAGCTCCAGGTTTTTGCCCAGGACTGGAACGAGGGATTCGCCGGACAGTGCATGGCGGTCAACGTGGGCGGAGTGGACCACAAGGTCGTCAAGCGGGGTTCTGTTCTGGCAACGGCGGGTTTTTTCAGGCCGACCGACCTGGTGCACGCCAGGCTGCGCGTTCTCAGGGATGCGTCCGCGCCGCTCAAGAACAGGACGCAGATCCGTTTCCATACCGGAACGACGGAGACCTTCGGCCGCGTCGTGCTCCTCGAGAAGGACTTCCTCCAGCCGGGCGAGAGCGGCCTCGTCCAGTTCCAGCTCGACGAGACCACCATCGTGGAACCGGGCGACAGCTATATCATCCGTCTTCAGAATCCGGTGATCACCGTGGGCGGCGGGCGCGTCGTGGGCCGTTCCGACAAGAAGATGAAACGCAAGCGCCAGTGGACGATCGATTCGATCCTCGAAGAGGAGGCGTCGCACGCGAGCCACGCCGAACGGGCGGCGTTCGTCGTCAAGAACTCCGGCCGGAACGCGATCGACATGAAAGAGGTGGGCGTGGGCGCCACACTGACGCCGGACCAGGTCAAATCGGTTGTCGGCGCGCTGACCGATGACGGCGAAGTGGTCATGCTTCCCGGAAATCGCCTCGTGGTCCACGCCGCCCACTTCGCGGAGTACCAGGTGGAACTCCTCGACAAGCTCGGCACCCTCCACCGGGACGAGCCTCTCCGGATCGGATATTCGGCCGTGCGTCTCCGGAAGGAGACCGACGTGCGCACGGAGCTTGCCACGGCGGCTCTGGAAAATCTTATCGCGGAGAAAAAGGTCGTCCTCGAAAAGGATCTCTACCGGCTGGCCACTTTCAAGGTTCAGCTCGACGACGAGCTCTCGCGCATCTCGGACGAAATAGAAAAGATCTACCTTGCCGACGGATTCAAGACCTGCCGGCCCGACGATCTGCCGGGAAAGGTCGGCGGCAAGGAGGCCGATATCCGCAAGATCTTTCAGCAGCTCGTCGACGGCGGCGTGCTCATCAAGGTCGATCCCAAGGTCGCCTTCCACCGCGACCACGTGGAACGGGCCAGGCAGAATATCATCGCCCACATCAAGGAGAAGGGCGAGCTCGATTCGTTCGAGTTCAAGAACCTGATCAACAGCTCTCGCAAGTATGCCATTCCGCTTCTCGACTACTTCGACAACATCGGGGTGACCGTGCGCGGCCATCAGAACAAGCGCTACTTGAAGAGTTGAAGAACAGGGATCATTCGTGGCGCAGGGCTTCTATCGGGTCCATCTGGGCGGCCCGGTTGGCGGGATAGATCCCGAAAAGCACGCCCACGGCGACCGAGATCGACAGGGCCATGACGAGCGACCACGGGGTGATCTGGGTGCGCATGCCGGCCGAGGTTTCCACGATGTAGGGAATGACCACCCCGAGACCGAGCCCGATCAATCCGCCGAATCCGGAAAGGATGATCGATTCGGAGAGGAACTGCATGACGATGTCGCGCCGCTTGGCGCCGAGCGCGCGGCGGATGCCGATCTCGCGGGTCCGCTCCGTCACGGTGGCGAGCATGATGTTCATGATGCCGATCCCCCCCACGAGGAGCGAGATCGCGGCGATCGATCCGAGCACGATGTTGAATATCCGCTTCGTTTCCCGAGCCTGCCGCAGGAGCTCGAGAGGAACGATGATGTCATAGTCGCGCACCCTGTGGTGGCGTCTGAGCAGATCCTCGATCACACCGGCGGTGGCGATCACCCGTTCCAGGGTGTCGACCTCGACGGTCAAGCTATGCAGCTCGACTTTTTCCAACTCGAAGCTCCCCGAGCTCATCCGGCGGATCACCTCGCCGAAACGCGCCTTGGCCGTGGAGAGCGGGATGTACATGTCGAGATCGAAGTCGCGCATGCTTCCCTCTCCGCCGGCCACCGCTTTTCGAGAGTACGTGGTGCCCACGACCCTGTAGGGGTGTTTGCCCACGCGCACGATCTGTCCGACCGGATCAATGGCGACGAACAGGTCCTCCACCAGCCGCGCGCCGAGGACGCACACGTTGCGTTTCTCGGCAAGGTCGACCTCGCTCAAGTACCTGCCTCTCTTGATCCGTATGTTGGTCACCTCGGGATACCACGGAAGGGTCCCCACGATCGTCCCTTCCGACACGCGGTCCCAGAGACGGACGTCGTTGCGGATCTCGCGCGTCGGTACGACGACGCGCACGCTGGGCAAGGTGGCCCGGATCCGGTCCGCGTCCTTGTACGTCAAGCCGTAATCGATGATCCGCGACATCGAGGCCGACGGCGATTTGTCCTCGGGAGGCTTGACGGAACGGACGAGCACGTTGTGGCTGCCGAGCTGCTTGATCTTCTCCTGCGCCTCGATGCTGGCGCCCTCGCCGATGGCGAGCATCGCGATCACCGAGCAAACGCCGAAAACAATGCCGAGCACGGTCAGGAACGAACGCAGACCGTGGAGGAGGAGCGACTTCACACCGAGCCGAACGGTTCTCTTCAGCGACCAGCCGATCATTTTTCCACCCCGTCAATCACGGCCCGGTCCGACTCGACGCGGCCATCCTTCATCCTGATCACACGGTGCGAATGGCGGGCCACATCGCTGTCGTGAGTCACCACGACCAGGGTCTTTCCCTCCTGATGGAGCTCGTCCATCAGCTGCAGGACATCGGCTCCGGTCGCGGAATCGAGGTTTCCCGTCGGTTCGTCGGCGAGGATCATTACAGGGTCGTTGGCCAGGGCCCGGGCGATGGCGACCCGCTGCTGCTGGCCGCCGCTCAGCTCCATCGGCCGGTGCTGCATCCTGTCGCCGAGCCCCATTCTGCGCGCGAGGCTCTCGGCCTTCTGGCGGCTCTCCTTTTCGGGGACCCCCTGGTAGTAGAGCGGCACCTCGATGTTTTCGATGACGGTGAGCTGAGGAATCAGGTTGTACGACTGAAACACGAATCCCAGTTTTCTGTTGCGGATATCGGAGAGGCTGTCGTCGTCGAGCAGGGATACGTCGATCCCGTCGATCAGGTACTCCCCGGTGGTGGGTCTGTCGAGGCAACCGAGCAGATTGAGCATGGTCGACTTGCCCGAACCGGACGGTCCCATGATCGCGAGATACTCCCCCGGCTCGATTCCGATCTCCACTTCGGTCAATGCCTCGACCTTGACCTTCCCCGTGTCATAGATCTTGGTCACCTTTCGGAGGAGGACGATCTCATTCGTTGCTGGCTCTTCCGGCCCCGCGGGACGGGATTGGAGTTCTGCGCTCACCGGCTCTTCTCCCCGGAACCGGGCCCTTTCTTTCCCTGGCGTCCGGTCTTCGGGCCTTTGCCGGAATGATCGCGGCCGCCCCCTTCGGGACTCGGCGTCTGTACCTTCCGCGTGGGGCTTGCGATCTTCAGCTCTTCCCACTCGGTCCCCGTCGGCTTGACCAAGATCACGTCGCCGTCGCCGAGCCCCTCTTCGATCACGATGAAGGTGTCGTTGTACTCACCGGTCTTGACCTGAACCGGATCCGCCCCGCCATTGTCGACGAGCAGGCAATAGTTGATTCCGCCCCGCGACACCACGGCCTGGATCGGTACGAACACCTCGTCGAGGATCTCCTTCATGATGATCTCGACCTGGGCCGACATGCCCGGTTTGAGGAACTCGTGTGTTCCCTCGATGCTCACGTCCGTCGAGTAGACCTTGAGATCGGGATTGAGCCAGCGCGACTGCGTGTCGGGAAGCACGGCGATCTTGAGAACCTCGCCCGTGAACTCGACGTCGGGAAGGGCATCGATGGTGATCCTGGCCCGCTGGCCGATCGCCACGCGGTCGACCGAGGTTTCATGGACCTTGACCTCGACCGCCATGGTGTTGATGTCGGGGATGGAGATGATGCTCTGGCGCTGGAAAACCGACCCACCCTCCTCGATCATGCGCGATTCGCGACGCCAGTCTCCTTCATTGGCCCAGACCACGAGCCCCGGCGTGGTCGCCTTGATCTCGCATTTCGCGAACTGTTCCGTGTAGTCGTCGAGCCTCTCCTTCTGAAGGTCGTACTTCGCCTGGCTCGCCTGCTTCGATGACCATTTCTGGGCCTTCTGGGCGCGGGCGCGCGCCTCGGTGCGCAGGAGCTGCTGCTTGGCTTCCGCGTAATCGGAAAGCAGCTTCTCCGCATCCTTGTAGAACTCGTACTTCTTGAAGAGAACGAGAGCGGTTCGGGTCTGCTCGAGCTGCACCTTGCTCCGATTGTGCTTGATCGTGTCCTCCTCGAGTTCGTTCTTGGACACGTACCCCTTGGAGTAGAGTTTCTGGGTCCATTCGAGCTCGTTCTTCGCCCGCGTCACTTCCTCGAGGGCGAGGCTGATCGCGTTCTCGAGTTCCCGTTTCGTCTGCCGCGAGGCTCCCTTGATGAGTCCCGAGTCCTCCCCCTCGTCGCCGATCATCTTGGGATCGTTGAGCGCCTCGTAGCGTTCTTCCTCGTTGAGGGAAACGAGCCGTTCGGCGATCTCATTACCCAGATAACGCTGCAGATCGAGAAGGGCGAATTTGACGGCGAGCTCGTCGGCCTTGATGTCGCTCTCGTTCTGCTTGAGCTGGATCTCGTAAGCCTCGGTCGCCTGGATCAGGTCCGAGTTCGCCGACTCGTAAGTGATCTTCTGGGTCTTGAGCCGCTCGCTGATCTGGGAGGAATCGAGCTTGACGAGGATCGTTCCCTCGTCGATGTCCTTCTGGGCGATGCGCGTTCCCTCGGGGATGAGGTAAATGATCGTGTTCTGTCCCTCGACCTCGCACTTGATCTCCTGGGATTTGAGCGCTTTCAGGTTGCCTCCCTCGAGCACGGACAGGACGAGGTTACCCCTCTTGACCGTGAAAGTCGGAGCTTGTGAATCGATCGCTTCTTCATCCCCCCCCAAGATCCACCACGTGGCGAAAGCGATGAGCAACAGGGCGGCGACCAGGAAAAGGTAGCGCAAACTGAAACCGCCCCTCCTGTCGCTCGAGATTCGGAAGGTCTGGCTAGTGGTCATCGTCTTCTTCTTTCTCCTCTTCGTCCATGGCATCTATCAGAGCCTGGAGCTGCTCCTCGGTCGGCCACTTCCACATTCCATAATCGTCGATCTCGAGAATGCCCATGTCGCTGAGCAGGTTCTGCCTCGCCACATTGAAATCGATCACCGCGCCGGTGAGCGCATTGCGGGCGTCGAGCAGGTCGGCCTGGGAGTCGAGCAGGTCTCGCGTTGTGGCGTCTCCCTTGCGGATCAGCATCTCCGTCGACTCGACGCGCCTCTCGGCAAGCGCGACCGAGACCTTGTTGATTTCAAAACTCTGCCGCGCCTGTTCGAGAGACCGCAAGGAGTCTCTGATGTCGAGCCTGATCTGATCGGCATCCTCCTGGAGATTGCGCCTCGTCCGTTCCATGGTGATGAGAGCCTGGCGATAGGTGTTCCGCTCCTCCTTCCGGTCGAAGTCGGGATCGAACTCGAGACCGAGGCTGGCCGTCCCGTCCCGGGGCCGGACATTGAACAGGTTGTTCCGCCCTTCCGAGCCGAAACTGGCGGCGCCCACCAGGTTGAGCTCCGGCAGAAAACCATCACCCGCGACAGCCACCTTGCGCCGGGAGTCATCGAGCTGATCGATGGAGTTGAGAAAATCCAGCCGATTCTCGAAGGCCAACCTCACCGCGTCGTTCTCGGCAAAGGGCACGTCGGCGAGAGGCTTGGCGACGAGTTTTTCGAGGTCGCGCTCGTCCAGTTCGATGTTGGCGTCCGTCCTGAGCGAGAGGGTGAGCTTGAAATTGTCCAGTGCCTGGTCGAAGCTTTCGAGAGCGCGGGCGAGACGGTCGCTGGCCTGGAGCTGTTGCTGCATCGACTGGTCCACCTCGAATTCGGGAAGCCGGCCCGCGTCAGCCAGTTCCTGGGTCCGCTCCGTGGAGCGGAGAAGGGAGTTGTAATTCTCCTGCTCGTTTCTCAGCCGATCCTTTTGCTGAAGCACGCGATAGTAAGCGGACGCAACCGATACGGCAAAGGTCTGCCGGAACCGTCTGAAGTCGCGCAGTTCGTAAACCGTGTTGCGCTCGGCCTGGGTCAACGCTTCCTGGGCCACGGCCCTGCCGGCACCGCGAAGAAGCGGCTGGGAGAAGGTCGCACTCACCGAGGAGATGAATGACTGCCTTGGATCGCCGGACACGTACCTCAGGAAATCGGTGCCGATCGTCAGCCCGAGCGAACCGCCGGTGGACAGGAGCTTGGTCAGGCTGAAACCGGTTCCGCCTTCCGTCGAGTACTCGTGGTCACTGCGCACGTAAGCTCCGTCGATCTCGGCTGCGGCGATGAAATCCCACCTGTGCCGCTCCAGACTGAGAGCGAGGGCGGAGAGGAAAACATCCTCTTTGCGCGTCTGGAAATCACGGCTGTTGAGGGTGGCCAGATAGAGGGCATCGTGCAGGTTGACAAGAATCGGCGGACCATCCCAGGCCTTGAGAAACACCTCGTCCGCTTCGTCTTCGTCCTCCCCGGGGCCGGTCAATTCATCCTGAAAACCCGTGATTTCCCCCTCTTTTTCGATCGAAATAGGCAGGACATCGTCGAAAGCCGCCAGTTGTTTGCTCTCGAGAATCTCGGCAACTTCCCGGTCTGCGTCTTCTTTGTACTCTTCGGGAGACGAACAGGCAAAAAGCGGAATCAACAGGATCAGGATCAGAAAGGAGAAGGGAGTCGAGTGGAACATACCATGTGATATCTCAATTCATGACGAGGGTGCCATCAAGGGGCATTTTAGTACAAAGCTCCTGGCGAGGTTATGAAAAAAGACGCCATTTACAATGATTTACAATACCGAGACGAAAGACAGGTTAATCAGCCATATTGACATGTAGTGCGCCAGATTGACACCACAATAACGATCCCTGGAGATCACGGCGATTGCGTTTCTAAGTTTACTTCTTTCCATATAACATGTTAAGCATCTTCTGCGGCAACACAATTCGGCAGAATATTGGCATCCGCTTTGCATTTTTGAAAGGCGTCCAACAGCCAATATTAGGAGATCCGCCATGAATCCAAATCGCTTGACAACAAAGGCGCAAGAAAGCCTTCACCAGGCCCAGACCCTGGCAGTGAACGAGGGCCATCAGGATATCCACGCCGAACACCTGCTCCTGGCCCTTCTCGGTCAGGAGGAAGGTATCGCTCCCCGTCTCGCTCGAAAATCCGGTTTGAACGTCGAAACACTCCAGAGGAGACTGGTCGACGCCCTGCAGAAAATCCCCAGTGTTTCGGGGAGCGGCGCAAGCGCGGTCGGAATCGGACCGGACCTGCCAAAGGTCCTCGGCCGCGCGGAAAGAGAGGCCGCCGACCTGAAGGACGAATATGTCAGCGTGGAGCACCTCCTCCTGGCGATCCTCTCCGCCGCGCCCGATTCGGCCGCGGCCAAAGCGTTGAGCGAGGAGGGACTCGACAGGGAGGCGCTCCTCAACGCGCTCAACCTGGTCCGGGGCCGACAGCGCGTCACGTCTCCCGATCCGGAAAACACCTTCGACGTACTCGAGAAATATGGCGTCGATCTCGTGGACCATGCCCGAACGGGCAAGCTCGATCCCGTGATCGGACGGACCGACGAGATACTCCGTATCATCCAGATCCTTTCACGGAAGACCAAAAACAACCCCGTTCTTATCGGCGAACCCGGAGTGGGCAAAACAGCCATTGTCGAGGGACTCGCCCAGCGCATCGTCAAGGGCGATGTACCCGAGGGGCTCAAAGACCGCTCCATCTTCGCTCTCGATCTGGGTGCGCTCCTGGCCGGCACGAAGTTTCGGGGCGAGTTCGAGGAACGGCTCAAGGCCGTTCTCGAGGAGATCCAGGCTTCGGAGGGCCGGATCATTCTTTTCATCGACGAGCTCCACAACATCGTGGGTGCGGGAAAGGCGGAAGGTTCGATCGATGCCGGGAATCTTCTCAAACCGATGCTGGCGCGCGGCGAACTGCACTGCATCGGCGCGACCACGATCGACGAGTATCGAGAGAATCTCGAAAAGGACGCGGCCTTGGAGCGGCGATTCCAGCCGATCCTTGTCGACCAGCCGACCGTGGAGGATACGATCTCGATCCTGCGAGGATTGAAGGAACGCTTCGAACTCCATCACGGCGTGATCATCAAGGACGCGGCTCTCGTGTCGGCCGCCCTGCTCTCCCAGCGCTACATCAGCGATCGCTTTCTGCCCGACAAGGCGATAGACCTGATCGACGAGGCCGCGGCCGGCATCCGCACCGCCATGGATAGCCGTCCGGCGGAACTGGATTCAGTCACCCGCAGGATCATGCAGCTCGAGATCGAGCAAGAAGCACTCAGGAAGGAAAAAGACAAGGCATCCCGGTCGCGGCTCGACAATGTCAAGCGCGAGCTGGCCGGGCTTCGAACGGATTGCGACCTGCTCAACGATCAGTGGGAAACGGAAAAGGCCGCCCTCGGCGCGGTGCGGCTTCTCATGGAGAAAGTGGACAGGGCCCGTCTCGAAATCGAGCACGCCGAGCGCGAATACAACCTCGAAAAAGCAGCCGAGATCCGATACGGCCGCCTGCCCGACCTGGAAAGACAGCTTCTCGCGCGGCAGGAGGAACTCGAGGCGCGCCCGGCGGGCAGAACGCTCATCCGTGAGGAAGTCACCGAGGACGAGGTGGCGGCGATCGTGTCACGCTGGACCGGCATTCCGATGACCAGGCTCATGGAGGGAGATCGCCAGAAACTCCTCAAACTGGGCGAGATCCTCCATGAGAGGGTGATCGGCCAGGACGAGGGAGTTCAGGCTGTGGTCGACGCCGTCTTCCGCGCCCGGGCGGGGATCAAGGATCCGCGGCGGCCGATCGGATCGTTCATCTTTCTCGGGCCGACGGGAGTCGGCAAGACCGAACTGGCGCGCAGCCTGGCCGATGCGCTCTTCGACAGCGAGGAAAACGTGGTACGCATCGATATGAGCGAGTACATGGAAAAACACTCGGTGTCGCGCCTCGTGGGCGCCCCTCCCGGCTACATCGGCCATGACAAGGGCGGGCAGTTGACCGAGGCGGTTCGGCGCAAACCGTACAGCGTTGTTCTCTTCGACGAGCTGGAGAAGGCTCATCCCGACGTGTTCAACATACTTCTCCAGGTCCTCGACGACGGCCGTCTCACGGACAGCCGCGGCCGCACTGTCGACTTCAAGAACACCGTGATCATTCTCACGTCGAACGTGGGCAGCGATCTGCTTCTCGACGGAATGACCCCCGAAGGCGAGATTCCGCTCGAACTCCGCGACAAGGTCCTTGCCGCGCTGAAAGGTATGGTGAGGCCCGAGTTCATAAACCGCATCGACGAGACGGTCCTCTTCAGCGCGCTCACGCTCGGCGAGGTGAAACGGATCGTGAGGCTCCAGTTCGCGCGGATCAGGGAACGCCTTCATGAGCGGGACATCGATCTCGTGCTCACCGAGGAGGGCTGTCGGTTCGTTGCCGAGGCATCCTACGATCCGGTATACGGCGCTCGGCCCGTTCTTCGATTTCTTCAAAAGCGGCTCGAGACCGAACTGGGACGCCGCATCATCGCCGACGAGATTCCAGACGGAACGCGCATCGTCGTCTCCGCGGGCGACAGAGGGTTGACGATCGATGTTGATCCCGGTCAACGGACGTCGTCTCCAAACCTTCGCGAGGAGCTGACGCGGAACTGACCGGGCGGGATCTTGACGATCAAAAAACGAGGGCGGCCGGAAGTCTTGTTTCCGGCCGCCCTCTGTTCAGGAAAAGGAGTCAAAGGAGATTAGGGATTGTATTCGATCACGTCGTTGTGATAGGTCGGTTCCATGTCCCAGCCCGCGTCGAGGCTCACTCCGCCGATGACGAAGAAAGAGTCGCTGTACGACGGGACAACAAAACTCATCGAGCGTGTCCCCGACAGGCCCGGGTTCACCGTCCAGTGTCCTTCCACGACCTGGAGAACCTCGACACTGTCCAGAGAGAGGGCCGTGTCGTCATCCCGGTCGACCGAGATCCCGCCAACGGTAAAGATCTTCTCGCCGAGCAGGGCGCTCCCGAAACCGTATCTGGGCGTGGGCATCTGCCCCGCGCTCTGCCAGTCGAGATTGATCCCCTCGAGATCGACCGCGAGGCATTCACCGAGGACGAAATCATCGTCCATGATACCGCCGATCGAGAAGATCTTGTTGCCTGCCTTGACAGCCGTGGCCCAGGCCTTGGGGTTGGGAAGAGGCGCGATACCGCTGTCAAACCAGCTGTTTGTCACCACTTCGTACAGCAAAATCGATTCGTATCCGATGTCGTTTCCGTCGAAACCGCCCAGCAGGAAGATCAGGTCCGAGCCGAGAGGTGCGAAACGGCCCAGAACGCTGTCATCGTGATAGACAGCCGACGCGCCGTAGCGGCCGGCGGGTAGATCGGCGAGCCGGAACCACTGTCCCCCGCTCGGGGCATCAGGATCGAAGATCCACGATTCTGCCGAAGCGCCGCTGTCGTTGCAGCCACCAAGGACCACGATCGACTGGCCGACGGTCACCGCGCTGGTACCCATGAGCGCTCCCTGGGGAAGGGAATCCTTGATCGTCCACGTATCGGTTCCAGCGTCGTACTCGAGAACGCGATCGCTGTATGCGCCGCTCTCGTATCCGCCGAAGATATAGACCTTGTCGTCGATGGTCGCCGAAGACCCGGAGTACTGAGCCATTCCGGGCATCGGGCTACGCGCGCTTTCGCGCACCGGCCTGTAGGCGACCACGTTGGGATTGCGGTTGCTGTTGAAAAGATTGTAGGGATGGCCCTTGTATCCGCTGAAGAGATAGACGTTGCCGTCAACCGCTTCCATACCGTGCCAGTACTTGGCCACGCTCATCGTCTCCTCGTCGCGCCAGCCGTCGTTCGGTTCGGAAGGATCGAAGGACTCGCTCAATCCGGTCGTCACGAAACCGAGTTCGCCATCGAGGGTGAAACCGCCGCAGACATAGATCCGGTCGTGCACCACGGCGCCCTTCACTCCGAACCGCGGATTCACCATCGTGGGAAGAGCGGTCCAGCTGTCGAGGCCGGGATCATATTCCAGAACCTCGTCGAGAATCGTATCGTTTTCGGCCTCGCCGCCGAGGCTGTAGACCTTGCCGTCCAGGGACACGGCGCCACACCAGCTCCGCGCCGACGGAAGGGAGGATTTCTCCGTCAGGGCCGGTCCGCCGAGAGATTCGGGCGTGAAGGCATAGACCTTGTCGGAAAAGGTGCCGTCCTCCTCGCGGCCGCCGAAGATGTAGATCAGGCCTTCGTCATCGTTGCGCACACAGCCGCCAGCGTAAAGGCCCTCGGGCAGGCTGATGCCGAGTTCGGTCACGCTGCTGATGTTCAGAGTCGTCGGATTGACGTCGCAGCGATAGATCGCGTCATGAACGGTGCCGTTGTTGTCGCTCCCGCCGAAGAGATAGATCGCATCGCCATCGGGATCGCTCGCGGCCATGAGCCCCCACCTGTCAAGATCGGTCGGCCGAGCGAGAACGGTCCAGTTGTCGGTGTCCGCACCCTCGTGAAGAGGGTGGACAGAGGGATCGTAACGCCAGGCGCCGCTGTTGATTCCGATCGTACCGCTCTCCACGTTCGAGTTGAGTCCTCCGAAAATATAGACATGGGCGCCGTACACGGCAGTGGCCGTGCCGAAAGAAGTAAAATCGGGAGTTCCCGCCATGCTCTTGTGGATGAACGAGCCGGAGCGCTCCATCGAAAGGGGCGATCCCGAATCCACGTCGGCCCACTCCTGGACGCCGCCGAGATAAACCTTGGCAGGATATCCCAGAAGGCGGCAGATGAAATAGAGAACGGTGGAACGCACGCCAGCAGTGGCGGTCGCATAAACCTGGACGCCGGGCGCGACGCCCGCGTCGGTGAAAAGATTCCTCACGATCCGGGGATGTCGGATCCGTCCTGTATCCAGGTTGATCGTATCGGCCCAGAAAACGTTGACCGAATGAGGAATGCGGCCGGCCCTGTCCTGGATCAGCGTGGCCACCTCGCCGGAGTATTCTCCGCCGGTCCGGGTGTCGACGATGGACAGGATCCCCGTGTTCGCGTTGTCGACTGCCCAGCTCATCTCGGCGAGATCAGCCAGGACGCTGCTATTGATCTGGGCGGTGAAAATCCTGGGATTGACGAACACGCTCGACCAGCTGGTTGTGCTCACCGCATAGCCGCGCTTGATCCATCGATCGACTCCACCGTTCAGGATATGCACGTCGTTGCATCCGAAATACTCGAGCAGCCAGAAGAGACGGAAGGGATCGCGGAAGGCGTCGTTCGAGCCGCCGCCATAGAGGCAGATCGTATCCGTTCTCACAATGCCCCGCCCCTGGCCGAGAAACTTCTCGACCTGGGTCGTTTCCGGCACCTCCGTGTGGATATCGTTGGAGAGCTCTTTCCAGTTGATCCACTTGGCGCCCGCGATGTGGCCCGCGTCGTAGTCAGATTCCTTGATTCTGCAATCGACGACCACGACTTTCTTCGTGGGATCTTTCATGGCGGCATGCAGATCATCCACGGACCAGAGCAGATTCCCGCCGACCTCGTCTTCCCAGCCGGTAGAAAGGTTATTGTTGTTGTTGGTGATCACCGTCGTGCCGCCACTTCGCGAGCACCCGGCGAAAAGAACAACAAGAAAGATCGCCAGCGCGGCGGATCCCCATATCTTTTTGTAAAGCGAAATAGTCCCTATCTCCATTTTCCCTACTCCCCTAAAAGCTATACGGATACTAACTATCCTGGTAGTCCCTTGAACAATAATGAGTTAGGATTGCCGCTCCGAAAGCCCGGAGCTTTTGATAAATCAACCGTCGCTTATATTTTATTCTATAGATCAAAAAATGCCAATTTGTTGAGATAAATTTTTTTACATACAACAATCGCATCGAGTAGCTGGGGGAGGTTGCCCTCCCCCGGCTCTCACACCACCGGACGAGCC
>CAZUHB010000028.1:56423-80432 GCA_964620445.1 uncultured Phycisphaerales bacterium | reverse complement strand
TCTCCGTTTGTCTCAAGCGGCGTGATTGTGCGTAGGCAGAAACTTGCACCCTTTTTTGATGATAAATGGTTGCGGATGTTCCTCTACTTTTCGAGCGGCTGTGGAAGACGAATTTGAAATAAATATACGTAAAAAACACTAAATAAGGGTCCTGTTCCGGCGGCCGACGGCAACTCTACTTCAGAGGGACGGAGGTAACCAACTCTCTCGTTGTCTTGAGATAGAGACTGTCGAGTTTGAATTGACAACAGAAACGACCAGGAGAGCCCGGTTCAGGGAATGAACGATGGGAGCACGGTTTTCCGAGTTTTTCGCAACAGATTGTTGCGAAGAACTCGGTAACCGGCTTGTGAGATAACATTGTTTGGCTCGCTTCTGGCTGAACGAAGTCAAGGAGCTCAGGGATTGTAGCGCCTCGGCGCTATTCTGGCTGGGTCAGTAGGGGGTGGCTGGTGTATCGGTGGTATCATCCACGGTACACCAGCCTATTTTTTTTCATGCATGTCTTTCAGGATTGTTCTTGCTGCTGACGCCAGCAGTAGAGACCGATCGCCGTGGCCGTGGCCGCGTTGAGCGATTCGGCGCCCGGTTCCATCGGAATGGAGAGGATTTTCCGATTTCGTTCCGGTTTCCGAAGGTCCGCCGGTAGACCCGGTCCCTCCATTCCGGCCAGGAGACCGAAAGCGGAGGGGAAATCAAAGGACCCCATCTCCTGCCCTTCCTGCGAGAGGACGATCAAGGGAGCCCCCGTGACATCGAGGTCCTCGATCGACGGTCCTCTGAACATCGGGATCCGAAAGAGGGCGCTCCCGGCCGCCCGCTGGCTCCGCGGAAGAAAGGGATTGGCCGCTTCCCGGAGAAGCACGAGCGAACTGATACCGAAAGCTGCCGCGGTTCGGATCACGGCGCCCACATTCTCCGGATCCTGGAAGGGCACGAAGAGTGTGCACCCCGCGGGCCATGCCTTGTCGGACCATTCCTCCCGCGGTGGAAGACCGGTGAGCAGGAGCGGTGACCGGGTGCCCGAGATATCGAGTTTCTTGAACAACGGCGCGCTCAGCCGTAACCAGCGCAGGGATGGGGGGGCCGCGCTTGGCGGCGCGGCCGCGGCAAGCTCCTCGCATACCGACCTTCCCGGCAGGGGAGTGATCCACGCTCTGCAGAGTTCGGGCTCGGCCTCGATCACCTCTGCCACGGGCCGTGCTCCGGCGATGACCGCTTGGCCGGCCTTGCGTATGCCGCGCGCCGTGTGCAGGGAGAGAAGGGAGCGAAAGGTCGGATTCGTCTCCGATGTGATCTCCTTGACAGGTCCGTCGTGAGAGACGGCCGCTGCCTCGTACCGGCTGGCGAGCTTCTCGCCGATCTTCACGAACACGCAGAGACGCCGGCGATGGTCGGAGCCGGGCAAGGTGTAGGGAATATCTTCCTCGAGACGGTACGCATCGGCCCCCATGCGGGCAGCTTCTTCCAGTTCGTCTCCGCAGTCCGGTCCCTTCATGAGCAGGACACGGCCTTCAGGCTCGATCAGGGGAAGGACCCGCCTCAAGGTGCCGGGGATCTCCTCGAGAGCGCGCGTGATCGCTCCCTCGAAAGAGACGGCCAGGTCCTTGGCCGGGTTGTTGGCGATTCCGACCTTGTGGCCGTACACCTCGACATCGTCGAAATCGAGAAGGCGGACGGCCTCCTCGAGGAACGCGGCGCGACGGGCGCGTCCCTCGGCCAAAACGAGGCGGATGTCGGGCCGGACGATCTTGAGCGGAATACCGGGAAAACCTGGGCCCGAGCCGATGTCGATCAACGGCGACGGGAGGTCGACGAGCCGTGCGACCAGCATGCAGTCCACGAAGTGCTTGAGAACGATGTTCTCGAAGTTGTGGATCCGTGTCATGTTCAGTTCGCGGTTCCGTTCCCTCAGGAATGAGTGGAAGGCCCAGAGCTGTTCGATCTGTTTCTGGTCGAGCTGAATGCCCGCCGCCGACATCAGACCGGCGAGGCGTTCCGGTCCTGGTGCCGGTCGGTTGTTCGGCGGAATACTGTCTTTTCGTTGTGGCGACATGATCCAAGTGAAAATCATTCCTCCATGTGCGTCAAGAAGGCGGAACAGAAAGAGGGTTCGCGGAGAGGCCGGGAAGATGCTATACATTGGGATTCGACCGGTTTTTGAAGACGGGCAGTGACTGGAACAATGCGACTGAATCCGCGTGTCGTCCTTTTTTTTGTAGACGGTCTCGGTGTGGGGGATCGGGATCGGGCCGCGAATCCGCTCGCCGCCATACCGGACGGGCATCTGAGCGTGTTCAAGGACGGGCCCTTTCCGGGCCGGGTCCGCAACAACGGCCTGTCGATCGGTCTCGACGCGGCGCTCGGTGTGGACGGCATCCCGCAGAGCGCCACGGGCCAGACAGCGCTCCTCACCGGAATCAACGCGCCCCGTCTGCTCGGACGGCATCTCTTCGGATTTCCGAACAGCGCCTTGCGCGCCGTGATCATGGAGCATTCCCTGCTCAAGAAGATCAGGGAGCTCGGCCTGAAATGCGCCTTTCTCAACGCCTTCCGTCCCCGCTTCTTCGAACTGGGCCGGGCGATCTGGAAGAAACCCCTCTCCGTGACGACCTGGACCAACGGCGCGGCCGGACTGCCCTTCTTTACCCTCGACGACGTGGCCGCCGGCCGCTCGATCTATCAGGATTTCACGAACAGATCGCTCCGGGAGAGAGGTTTCGATGTGCCCCTCTACTCGCCCGAGGAAGCGGGTGCGATCCTCGGACGCCGCTCGGCCGATTTCGACTTTCTTCTCTACGAATATTTCCGCACCGACGGGGCGGGCCACTCGTGCGACATGGATCGTTCACTCACGGAGCTTCTGGGGCTGGAGCGGTTTCTGGAATCGGCGCTGCAGTCGATCGACCTCGCCGAAACTCTGGTGATCGTCACGAGCGATCACGGCAACATCGAGGATCTGACGGTGAAGGGCCACACCCGCAATCCGGCCCTCACTGTTTTGTGGGGGAGGAGCGCCGAGGAGGCTCGGAGCCGTCTCGAAACGATTCAGGACGTTCCCCGCCTGATCCTCGACCTGCTCCGCGGATGACACCGCCCGTCGATTCGGGCGCGTTGAAAGACGCACGGAACGTGCCGCTCGTCCGCTCCCTCCTCAGTTGTCAGCCGCCGTTTCCCGATCGCGCCTGCAGCTCGGCGTATTTCGAATTGAGCTTGACCAGCTTGTCGGCAAGGTTCTGGATCAGGTCGCCCATCCAGGGCTGGACCTTGTTGAGCTCCTCGGTGATCGCTTTCCGGTCGAAGACGAGCACGGCCAGGTCGGTCTTTGCCGAAACGTGAGCCGATCGCGCCTCGCCGGTGAGGAGAGCCATCTCGCCGAACACGTCTCCAGCGCCCAGCGTGGCGTAGACGACCTTCTTGCCCTCCTGGGCGTCGTGCACCTCGGCATCGCCGCTGATAATGAAGTACGCGCAGTCGGCGGCTTCCCCCCGCGTGATGATGCGCGTCCCCTCCTTGAACATGATCCGTCTGAACGACGAGCCGCGGTCGAGGAAGAGATTGAGCTCCTTGATCAGGGAATCGACCGACTGGAAGCGTCCTTTCCTCTCCGGCGAAAGGCAGCGCGTGCAGATTCGCGACAGCTCGAGAGGGATCGCCGGATTGACGAGCTGGGGGCGGGGCGCCTGGAATGTCATGAAGGTGAGCGTGTTGTACGCGTTGTCATCGAAGGGGAACCTCTTGGTGAGAATCTTGAAGAGAATGACGCCGAGCGAGTAGATGTCGCTCAGGGCATCGATCTTGTCGACATCGCCGCGCGCCTGCTCGGGGGACATGTATCGCGGCGTGCCGACCATCTCGCCCGGTGCGGTTTCGTTGAAGTCGAGGTTCCTCAGGGTGACCACGTCGCTCCCCTGCGTTTCGTCCTTTCCGCTCGACGGCGCGGCGGTCGTCGTTCCGTTCTGGCCTGTCACGATCTTCGAAATACCCCAGTCCATGACGATCACCTCGCCATATTCGCCGACCATGACGTTGGATGGTTTGAGGTCGCGATGGATGACCTTTCGCGAGTGGCCGTAGGCCACGGTTTCGCAGACTTTCAGGAAGACCTGGAGCAGCTTGTGAAGCGTCCACGCCGAGCCCGGCACCTCTGATTCCTCCAGGATCTCCTCGAGGGTGAGCCCGTCGAGCGGCTTCATCGTGAAATAGGGCAGCCCGCCACCGAGGTAGCCGAAGTCGTAGAGGGGAGCGATGCCCGGATGCTGAAGCTGGGCGGTGATCTGCGCTTCCTCGAGGAACCGCTCCCCGAATCCCTCTTCTTCGAGAAGATCCTTTCGCAACGACTTGATCGCCACGTTGCGTCGCAGCGCGCGGTCGAAGGCCTTGTGGACCGACGCCATTCCCCCCCGGCCGAGAACGGCTTTCCGCCTGTACCGCACCGAGGGCGCGAGAGTCTCCTCATCACCCTGTGCCCGTCGAGGAGCATCGTGCGCCTCGTTGGGTCCGTCATGTCCGTTTTCGTCCAAGGTCATCCCTCCCAAACCGCGAATCGGTGTCGCCTGCCCGAAATCGAGCGGCCCGCTCTCGGGTACGGGCTTTCCGGGCCGAGACTGATAGACGGACCGGAATGCGCGGCTGCATCATAATATGGATCGGTTGCGGCAATCAAGGCTTCCGTGACCCTCGAGCGGTGTGGTATAAACTGGGGCGAATTTCTTTTGTTCCCACAAGTGAGCCCCCTCGGGAGGAGGTCGCGGAAAAAAGTGTTCCCCCAAGGCCTCAAGATCATCGGCATCGTGATCGCCGCAGCCCTGATGGCGCCCTGTCTCGAGAACCCGATTCTCGCCGGCGAAGGGATCCCGCAGGAGGCGCCGCGCGACGAGAAGCCTGCCTTCAGGGACCAGGTCCTGGGCGGTTTCAGGCTGCAGAAAGACGGTGTCGGTTTCATGATTCTCGATGGCTGCCTTCTGGTCGAGGTCCTGACCGTCAGTTCGGGAAACGTGATCCCCGGTATTTTCCTGCTCGACATGGACAGCGATCGGCCGTGCACGCTCGACGAGGCCTTCGCCGAAAAACTCTCCCTCGGCGAGGAGAAGACGATCGGCCTGAAGTTCGGCCAGAAGGAGTCGATCGACGACCTGCCGGTCATCGTGGAAAAACAGAACCTTCTGCACAAGTTTTCCAAGCGCAACGCTTCGGTCCTCCAGGCAAGAACGGTGAGCGGCGTGATCGGATTCGGTGTTTTTCAGGGACGGAAGATCGTGATCGACTTCGCCGAGTACCGCCTCCGCTTCATCAGCGCCGATCCGCAAAAAGGGGACGAGGCCGAAGATGGCTCAGAGAAAACCAAGACGCCTCCCTCACCGTGGGAGGTCGATTACGCGATGGCGCCCGCTCCCTTCTGCTGCTCCGTGCGTATCAACGACAAGGGACCCTTCTTTTTTCAACTGAACACGGCCTGCGCTCAGTCGTGGGTGAAGAAGAGTGTGGCATCGCAGGCCGCCTGGCGGCGGGGTAAGAAACCTCATTCCTTCCTGCTCGCGGGCCTCGACATGACCGCGATTCCAGTCCAGTTCGAATTCAAGAACTTCAAGCCGGCCGACAAGATTCCTGTCATCGATGGGGTCCTGGGCAACGACTTCCTCTCCCGCTTCGCGGTCACCGTGGATACCGCCGCCCGCCGGGTCCTCTTCACGGCCGTCGATTGAAAACCGCCTTGGGCTGTTCAGCCCACGATTTGGGCTGTTCAGCCCACGATTTGGACGATCACCTTCCGGGTGCGGGTCTTGTTGTCGAAATCGATGAGGATGATCTGCTGCCACGTGCCGAGCGTGAGCTCACCGTCGACGATGGGAACCGACAGCGACGGACCGAGCAGGCTGGCGCGCACGTGGGAGTGGCCGTTTCCGTCGTGCCACATCCGCTCGTGTCCGTAATCCATATCGACGGGAATGATCCTGTCGAAGAAGGCGGTGATGTCGTGCACGAGCCCGGGCTCGTACTCCACGGTAGTGAGGGCGCCCGTCGATCCGGGAACGAACAGGGTGGCCACGCCCGCCTCGCATCCCGAACGTTCCACCGCCATGCGAACGTCGCCCGTGATGTCAAAAATGTCGGTCCCCGGATTCGACTTGCGTTCCAGTGATTCGGTATGCACGGGCATGGTCGAACTCCGCTACTTTTGAAGGACTTTCAGGTCGATCGGTTCACCCTCGCTCGGCGCCACCACGTAGGCCTTTTTCACATTGACGAGGACTCCGCGCATCGTGTCGAAGAGGAGCCTGCGGCGTGTGATGTCCTTCGACTTGGAGTATTCGGACAAGCGGTCGAGAAAACGGCCCCTGTCGCCCTGCGCCTCGGTGACGACCTGGTTCTTGTAAGCTTCCGAATCCTCGATGAGCCGGGATGCCCGCGCCTTGGCCGCGGGGATCTCCTCGTTGCGGTACGATTCGGCGAGATTGATCGACTTGGTCTTGTCCTGCTTCGCATTGAGAACATCATCGAAATACTTCTTCACCTTGGACGGAGCGCGCACCTCTCTCAATTCCACGAATGTGATGGCCAGGCCGCTCTCCACATCGTCCATGATTTCCTGGAGTGAAGACTTGATCCGCTGTTCGATCGACTGCTTGCCGAAAGTGAGGATCGCGTCCACGGGCAGTTCGGTCAGGCAGTGGATGATGGTGGAACATCCCGCATCGTAGAGGAGACGCTCCGAGTGATTCTCCCGGAATTCGAAGAGGTAGCGGGCGGGATCGGTCACCGTGTACTGAAGGATGCAGTCGAGATTGACCAGGTTGTTGTCACCGGTGAGACTGTAGCCCCGCGGGAAGCTGGGCCCCCTGTCGAGGGGAAAACGTCTTTGCTTTTCGGCGGCAACGATTAATTGCGATCCGAAATCGGTGATCTGGATCCGCTGGACCTGGTGAACGGGGATGCGGTAGATCCGGTCGATCGGCCAGGGCAGGTGGTAGTGGATTCCGGGCGGAACGCGGTCGCTGATCGTCTTGCCGAAGCGCTGGTGCACGCCCATCTCGTCGGGTGAAACCGCGTAGATTCCGGAGAGAAAGTAGAGGACGAGGAGGCAGACGAGGAGAAGTCCCAGGAAATAGCCCCCCCGGTGAACGGCTTTCTTGAGGTGTTTCTCCACGCTAGTCCCCATCGCCGTTCGCCTCCTCCGGGTCGATGGTCACACCCTCGCCGTTCAGATACTTGAAGAGGGGAGACTCGGTGGACAGGATCAGGGTCGTATTGTCTTGCAGGGTTTCGCTGTACAGCTCGAGCGATTTGAGGAACTCGAAGAAGAGGCTGTCCTTCCCGTAGGCATCGGCAAAGATACGCGTCGCCTCGCGATCTCCCTCGCCCATGGTGATCTGGGCGTTCTTGTAAGCCTCGGCCATGATCTCCTTGACGGCGCGGTCCGTCTGGGCCTCGATGACCGCGGCCTGCTGCCTCCCCTCGGCGCGATACTTCTTCGCTTCCTTTTCCCGTTCGGCGCGCATCCGTCCGAAGACGGCGTTCTCCACGATCTCGGGATATTCGAGGCGCCTGATCCCGCTCCGTACGATCTCGAGGCCGTAGTTCTCCTTGACCATGGTGTTGAGGTTGGCCTCGATCCTTTTCTCGATCTCTTGAAGCTTCACGACCGACGCGTCGGTGTTGATGATGTTTTCCAGATTGTAGTCGCCGAGCACCGCGCCGAGCTGGGAATTGAGCATGTCGCCCAGCTTGAGGCGCGCCGTGTCGAAATTGATGAGCGATTTGATGAAGAGGTCCGGATCGTCGACGCGCCAGCAGATGAAACAGACGACGACGATCGGATTCTTGTCCTTGAGAAGGAGCTCGATCGGCTGGCTCTTGAAAACGTTGTTCCGCCGGTCGATCCGGATGACGGTCTGGTAGGGGAGCTTGGTCTGGAGCCCCGCTTCCCTGTGTGTTTCGACCTTCTTGCCGAACTCGGTCACGATGGCGAACTCCTTCTCGTTCACCGTGAAGGTGCACGTCCAGACCCCGGCGAGCGCCAGAAGAAGAACGCTCACGATGGCAATGAAGATTTTCATCTTACCCTTCCGTTCTCTTGAATCAGAATTGGCCGTCCTCCAGATCGTAAGCGGCGCCGCCGAGGGCTTCGTTGAAATTGAGCCACATCTCCGGGGTTCCGGCCCTGGGATCGAAGAGCACCTTGTCCCTGCGGCTGAGAGCCTCCTCGAGCGCGTCGAGGTAGAGACGCTTCCGGGTGATGCGCATCGCCTGCGGATCGCCCGGCACCCGTGAGAGGAACCTCCCCGCATCCCCCTGGGATCTCAAGATCGCGTCCCTGCTGTCGGCCGCCGCCTGCTCCACGAGACGGTAGCTTTCCCCCTCGCTCTCGAGCCGCGATTCGGTCGCGTAACCGAGGGCGATGTTGATCATCTCCTCCTTGTCCTGCAAGGAGGCGATGACCCCCTCGAAGTACTGCGAGATCGAGATCGGCGGGTGGATGTCCTTGACGTTGACCGACAGGAGTTCGATACCCGTTTCCAGATGGTCGAGTTCCGATTGCATGGCGCGCGCCATGTCGGCGCCGAATTCCTTCCTGTAGTCCAGAACGATCTCGTAGAAACTCCTCGTGGAAAAGAGCCGGGTCATCAAACGGTAGGCGATCGCCTTGATCAGGGAGTCGGCATCGTAATGCTGGTAGAGATAATTGTAGAGGTTGTTGATCCTGTAATGGACCACCACGTAGGGATAAAAGTAGTTGTCGTCGCCCGACAGAAAGGGAATCTCCGTGCCGTGCTCGTGCGTCCAGAGAAGGGCGAAGGCGTTTTCGTCCACCTCGTTGCCGATGTTCATTTGCCGGATATTCCCCGTGTTGACGATGACCGCTTCGTCGATGGGCCAGGGGAGTTTCAGGTGGAGTCCCGGGCCGCGCGGCGCTGTTCCGTCGAGGGGGCGGCCGAATCGTTCCACCACGGCCTGCTCGCCGATGCCGACGGTGAAGTGGGACGTGTAGACGAGGAAAAAAAGAAGAGCGCCGAGCCCGAGCCAGATCCCGACGAAAACCGCCCGCCGTGGAATCTTCTGTTCGATCGTCTTCAGGAACATTCGGTTTCTGAAGAGTCCGGCAAGGGTGATCCAGTTTTCCTTGTCGAGAAAAGCCGTCTGGATCGAGCGGGATTTGTGGCTGTAGAGGACCCCTTCCTCCTTGCGCGTGGCCGAGAGCCATGAGTTGAAAAGGGTTTCCGTCGCGAAGGAAAGGATGAAAAGGGCGATCAGCCCGGCCGCCCAGCGGTCGACGTCGATCCCCAGATGGTAGACGATGAGCGAGAAACCGACGATGAGGGAGCCGACCATGTCGGCCCGCGCGTGCATCCCGTCGGCGATGAGGCCTACCGAATCTTCCTGGCGCCCCACGGCCGTCTCGAATCGATAGACCAGATAGGAGCTCAACGCAAAGGCCAGAAAGACGAATCCCGAGAGGAGCGAATTCCTCACGGGGGGATTGTCGGCGCTGAAGAACTTGACCATCAGCATGACCGACACGACGGTGAGCAGGATGCCGATCCCGAAGGCCACGACCTGTTCGAGCACCGACGTTTTGGGCGCTTCGTCCTTCTTCTCCTTGTCGTAGACGGCGAGGAAAACCATGAACGAGGTGGCGATATCGGAGAAGCTGTGCCACGCCTCGGCAAGGATCGCAAGGCTGCCGGTGAAGCCGAACATGACGAACTTCAGCAGTGTGAGCAGGATGTTGAGGATGGTGGACAGCGCGGCTGTCTTCTCGCGCGTATTCATGACCGCTTAGGGAAACATGATCCCCAGGTTCAAGCCACAAAAAAACCGCCCCGATTCCTCTCGACTAGATCCTCTCCTTGGGCCAGAAACGGCCGAGCGGGATGGGGCGGGCGTGTTTCGTGGCCGTGCGAGTTTTCCGGAAACGGCGGCGTTCGTTCGACCTCGATCTTCGCAGCTCGAGATTATCGTCCGCGGGATCGGTCGACATGGTCACCTTGCGCTTGCGGCGCATCGGACTGGGCACACCCACGAGCTGGAAGAGGTAGGCCAGGTTGAGGCAGAGCATGAGCACCCAGAGCGAACCGAGAACCTGGGCGATCGGAAAGAACGCGAAGAGGGTGAGCGCCCCGAAGACCGCCACGAAGAAAGTCCGGCCCGGTTTGAAGGAGCCCGTGGCCCACGTGACCAGTCCGAACACAACAGGCGGAAAAACGATATGAAAGAGGTAAAAGGAGTAGGCCGTGCGGGGATCGCGGCTCTCGGCGAGATTCTGCGTGAAGATGATGAAGAGGTAGCAGACCAGGGTGATGATAAAGTATTCCCAGAGGAACAACCCGAGACCGCGCCCCGAAAAGAGGTGCGGATCGCCGTCCCTCGAAGGGCGTCTGCTTCGAAGCGTTTCTGGTCGCGCCTGGTTCTGTTGCATGCGAGCGGACATCGTGTCACAACCTTTCTTGCGGGGAGCCATTGCGTTTCGAAGACACCCGATGTTCAATAACTCTTCCCGAATTGAGTTATATCATTCATCGGAAGTTTGTAACGGAGAGATCGATAAAATTCGGGGTTTCGAGGAGGGATCGACGTCATGTTGTCCGCGATCTTCTTTGGTTGTGTCGCCGCTCTGATCGCCGCGTACCTCCTCTACGGCACCTTTCTCAAGAAACGATTCGATCTCGATGACAGCCGGCAGACCCCGGCCCGGCTCCTCGAGGACGGCCATGACTACTGCCCCGCGCGCCGGCCCGTTCTCTTCGGCCATCACTTCTCGTCGATCGCCGGTGCCGGGCCGATCGTCGGCCCCGTGCTCGCGGCGATCGCCTTCGGTTGGCTGCCGGCGCTCTTGTGGATCGTTCTCGGCGCCATCTTCATAGGCGGCGTGCACGACATGGGATCGCTCGTGGCATCGATCAGGCACAAGGCCCGGTCCGTCGCGGCGATCGCCCGCGAGAACATCACGCCCCGCGCGGGAAAGCTCTTTCTACTCTTTATCTGGCTCGCTCTCGTTCTGGTCCTCGCCGCGTTCATCGATCTGACAGCGTCCACCTTCGTCGCCGACGGGGGAGTGGCCACCTCGGCGGGGATCTACATCCTGCTGGCGCTCGTCTTCGGGATCTGTCTTCATCGATCGAAACTCACGCTCGGCGTGGGAACGCTGATCTTCGTTCCCCTCGTCTTCGCGGCGATCTGGGCCGGCCAGCAGTATCCCCTGTCCGGCGCGGAAGGAGCCGGCGCCCACGGGATGCACGATATCTACGTCTACGTGCTTGCCGCCTACTGTTTCATCGCCTCGATCGCGCCGGTCTGGGTCCTGCTTCAGCCGCGCGACTACCTCTCGTCGTTCCTGCTCTATGCCTGCCTCCTCGGCGGAGGCGCGGGCGTGATCCTGTCGGGAGCGCCGATCGAATATCCGGCCTTCGTCTCCCTGGAAGACGAGGCGCTCGGTTTCCTGTTGCCGGCGCTGTTCATCACGGTGGCCTGCGGCGCGTGCTCCGGCTTTCACTCGATCGTGGCCTCCGGGACGACAGCCAAGCAGCTCGCCCGTGAATCGGACGCACGCCCCGTCGGCTACGGCGCCATGCTCGTCGAAGGCCTCCTGGCGATCATCGCGCTCGCCGCTGTCATGGTCTGCGCCACGGGTTCGGCCGAACTGGAAGGCCCGGCCACGAAGGTCTTCGCGAACGGGCTGGGCCGTTTTCTGTCGTCCGTCGGCGTCGCGCCCGATGTGGGCGCCGCCTTCGGGCTTCTGGCGATCTCGACCTTTCTTCTCACCACGCTCGACACCGCAACGCGCCTGGCCCGGTACGTTTTCGAGGAGCTCGTGGGCGCCCGTGTCTTCTCGATCAAGATCGCGGCCACGATCCTGACCCTGGGCGTCCCCCTTCTGATCGTTGCGATCCCGGTCGAGTCGGGCGGAAAGACCGTGCCCGCTTACAAGATGATCTGGCCCATTTTCGGCGCCACCAATCAGCTTCTGGGCGGGCTCGCCCTGCTCACCGTGGCGGTCTGGTTGAAGCGGTCGGGGCGCAAAACGTACAGGGCCGTTCTTTTCGTTATGGTCCCCATGGCGTTCATGATCATCGTCACCGTTTTCGCGCTCGTCCAGATCTTGATCCGCACCGCAACCTCGGAGGAAGGACTGTCAACGACCGCCTCGATCGTCAGGTTCAGCGCGTCGTCTCTGCTTCTCCTTCTGTCCCTCGTTCTCATCTCCGAGGCGGTCCGCTCCCTCGGGAGCGCAAACGCCGGGCGGGATCCGAAAAGTGGCAGGGAGGAGCCGTGAGAGTGTCGCCCTCGACCGCGGGACCGATCCAGGCGTTATCCGACGGTGCGCAATCCGCCTCCGGCCATTCGCTGCGCGCCTCCGATCTGGTCGTCATCGGTTATCTCCTCGTGGAGAGCGCGCTCATTGTTCTCTTCGCGAGACGTCCCGAATCGGACTGGCTCCTCCACCTCGGCATCAACGCCGCCATGATCGCCGGAATCTACGTGTTGATCCGGGGCGCCGGCCGCGGTCGGAATCGGGTCATGCGCATCGCGCGCGACTGGTATCCGGCGCTCTACGTGCTCGCCATCTTCAAAGAGCTGGGTGTGCTCGTGCCGGCTGTCCACCCCGCCACCTATGACGAACTCCTCCTCGTCTGGGACCGGGCGATCTTCGGCGATCACCCGGGCTCCTTTTTCGACGCGATCTCGTCGCCTTTCGTGACCGAGATCATGCGCGGGTGCTGGCTGTCTTATTTCGTGCTCCCCTTCGTGGTTTGCGTCCCTCTCTACCTCAGGGAGCGCCGCGCCGCGTTCGACGAGACGGTCCACGCCCTCATTCTCGGCTGGCTGATATCCTACCTCGGCTACTACGCGCTCCCCGCGCTCGGGCCGGGATATTTCCCCGACACCATTCCGGCGCCGGAATGCGTCAACGATCCGGGCGTGACCCAGTCGGTCGCGCTGACCCTCTTTTCTCTCGAGGGCCGCATGCACGACATCTTCCCGAGCGGACACACGATCATCGCTCTCATCGCGCTCTGGCAGGCGGCGCGCCACAGGTTGCGCTGGTGGCCTGCGCTGATTCCGATCGTGTGCGGGCTTGTGATGGGGACGGTCTATCTGCGCTACCACTACGGCGTGGATGTGCTGGCCGGCTTCCTGATCGCGGCCGCGGTGATCGCGTTCGTCACTTGCCGAGCTTCACCTTCAGCGTGCGCGCCCGTCCCCCGCGGCGGATCACGATGGCGACCCTCTTGCCGGGAGGACACTGGGCCTTGATACCGTAGAAGTCCGCCGACGTGCGCACCTCCTGCCCCTCGAACTCGAGGATCATGTCGTCGGTGCGAAATCCCGCCCGCGCGGCGGGGCTCTTCTTTTCCACCCCGGTCACGCTCACCCCGTCGGCTCTCTGGCTCACGGTGAGCCCCAGGTGGGGGCCCGAGTGGAAACCGCCCGAGTCGGCGCGCGCGAAGGGGGGGCGGTCGTCGACCATCGCCAGGTGGCGCGTCACCTCGGCCGCCAGAAGGGTGACCTTCTCGGCGCCGCGCTTGTCGATCGATCTGGTGTCGTCCGACGGCAGGTGGTAATCCTTGTGCAAACCGGTATTGAAGAAGAGGACGGGGATCTCCTTCAGGTAGAAGGAATTCGAATCGGTGGGCGCTCGCCCCCCCGGGGAGAGGGTGAGCTTGAGTCGGACCGTTTCCCGGTTGAGTTTTTCGACGAGCTCCTTGAACACGGGCGAGGTGCCCACGCCGCCGATGTTGAGCTTGCTTTTCGTCATGCGGCCGATCATGTCGAGATTGACCATGGCCACCGTGTTCGCCAGGGGCGAAACCGGCTTGTTCACGTAGTGGGCCGATCCGTGCAGCCCCATCTCCTCGGCGGTGAAGGCCGCGAAGATCACGTCCCTCTTCAATTCCTCCCTGTGTGTCGAGAGATAGGCCGCGATCTCGATCACCGCCGCTGTTCCCGACGCGTTGTCGTCAGCCCCGTTGTGGACCTCGCCGCGCGCCTTCGAGCCGCCCCGGGAACCGAACTCGCCCAGCCCCACATGATCGAAGTGGGCGCCCACTGCCACGACCTCGTCCTTCCTGTCCGGAGCGCCGGCCTTCAGCCTGCCGATCACGTTGCGCACGTCGAGCTTGATCGGGTCGATCCCGGCGTTCATCTCGACGATGAGCTCGGGAATCTCCTTCGACGACGGCCGCTTCGCCTTGTCGATCTTGCTCTGCAGCCTGCCGAGAGAGACGCCCGTGCGGGACAGGAGCTTGGCGCCCGCCTTGTAGGTCATGTGAATGAAGGGGATGCTCCCCTGCGATTCGCTCCGGCCGGCCTCGAGGACGTCCTTCTTTTTCGAGCCGTGATTGGCCGGATCATTGATGATGATGAGACCCTTGGCGCCCAGGCCCGCCGCCGTGTCCTGCTTCGACTTGAACGTGCCGTGAGTGCGCACGGCACGGCGGTTCGCGAAAGGACCCTGCTGTCCGCCCGGGACGCCGCGCAGCACGATCACGATCTTGTCTTCCGCGTCGATTTTCTCGTAGTCGTCGTAGCCGTACATGGGAGCCGAGATCCCGTAACCCGCGAATACCGCCATGCCCCGCGCCTTGCCCGCCGCCGAGCTGGGCGCCACGGTGATCTCCTTGCCGAAGTCGAACTCGACGTTGCGGCTCCCCTTGTGGGCTTTCACCGACGTGGAGGGCAGCGCCTCGAATCCCCGCGGCAGGGAGAAATTCTGGTAGTAGGTTCCCTCGTCGCCGATCGGCTCGAGACCGATCAGCTTGAAATACTCGGCCACGTATTCTCCCGTGATCAGCGCTCCGGGCGATCCGGCGGCCCGACCCTCGAGGTCGTCGTGAGCCATGAACTTGATGTGCTTGATGATTTCCTCGGCCGTGATCTCGGGATTGACCACCTCTTCGACGGGGCCCGTCGCCGGTGCCGCCAGGATCGCGGCGAAAAGGGCGAGGATCGAGAATTTCATCGTTCCCATGAAGTCGGTCTCCTAGGTGAAGTAATAGGATCGCGCCAGCGCGGTGACGATCAGCGACAGAAGGCCGGCCACCACGAAACTCGCACCGAGCAGGATCGCGGTCTCGATCCCGAGCATCATCTCCATCGCGTGGCGCGAACCGCCGATCCTGAAGATGATTTCCATCTCGTCCCGCCGCAGCCGGAAGAGCAGGGAGAGGACGAGAAAAAGAAAAGCCCCTGTCGAGACGAGGACCAGTCCCGAGAAGCTGTCGAGGATCTTCTTGATGTCGAAGATGAGCGCCAGGATCTCGGAGATGATGTCGGTGGGCGCGATCGCCTGGAGCCCGGCCGGGATCTCCGCCCCGTTCGCTGATCGATCGGTGGAGAGGTTCGTCTCGGACATGACGAGCACCTTCTCCTTGTGCGAGTCGGGAACCACGATCAGCGCGCTCAGGGGGAAATCATCGGCGTCGCCGTGAAAGTGGAAATTGTCGATGTTCCGTCGCGTGACCTCGTTGTACTTTTTGAGACGGGAGTTGTACTTCACCTCGTTCGCCTCGATGAAGAGTATCGACTCGTCGTGAACGTTATCTGGAGCGGCCACGGCATCCTCGTGGCCGTGGCCGATTCCGTCCATGATCCACGCTGTCTTGACATCGACGAATATCGCGTTGTCATCGGGAGTCCCTGTCGGTTTCAAGATTCCCGTGATCCGGAGGAGGAGCGGGTACTCTGCCGAGATGTCGTAGATGTTGTCGCAGTCGGTGATCACGCTCCCGCCTTTTTTCAGGCGGAGCTGCCGCGCGGCGCCCGCGCCCGCGACCGCATCGCCCAGCATGACGGGAAGCGTCCCGTCGGCCGGCTCGAGGCCCCTGAAGGAGAAGTAGTCGTGGGACGTGCCCACGACCGGGTATTTCTTGGCCGTATGCCCCGTGTAGAGGGGAATGACGAGACCGGCGCAACGTTTCCGGTACGCGTTCAGCGCGCCGAGGGTGATCGGCTCCTCGATATCGGTCTTGAAATAGATCGAGTTGAGCGTGAGGAGGAAGGGGCTGCCCTCGCTTCCGATCAGAAGGGGGGTTCCGTCGGACCGGGCGGTCATCTCCTCGTGGAGCATCGACGACGAGAGCCAGGTGACCATGGGGAGGAAGATGGCGATCGTCAGGCAGACGATCAGAATGGCCGAGAGGAAACGGTTGTATTTCAGGTGGAGGAGCGCCAGTTTAAACATCGCCGCCCTCCGTGCTTCCCGGGCCGATCCCGTTTCCGGCCGCCTCGAAAGAGGCGATGGCGTCGATGTCGACCAGGTCGTCGAAGAACTCGTCGAACGAACGGTCGTGGGTGACCATGAGAAAAGTGGCCCTCTTCCTGTCGAGCAGTTCGCCGATCAGATCGATCACGTTCGCGGCGTTCCGTTCGTCGAGATTGGCTGTGGGCTCGTCGGCGATGATCAGAGCCGGTTCGTTGACCACGGCTCGGCAGATCGCGACCCGCTGCTGTTCTCCCTGGGAAAGCTGCCCCGGATAGACGCGCTTCTTGTCGGCGATTCCCATCCGCTCGAGAGAGGCGTCGATCCGCCGGCGCACGTCGGGGGTGACCTTCATCTTACGGCCGATCGAGAAGGGGAGCAGGATGTTCTGCTCCACGTTCAGATAATCGAGGAGCTCGAAGTTCTGGAATATGAAGCCGATGTTGTTGAGGCGAAACTCCCGGTTGGCCTTGTCGCGGCTGCGCGAGATCTCCTGTCCGGCCACCGTGACCGAGCCCGCGGTGGGTTTCAGGATCCCCGCGATGATGTTCACCAGGGTGGTCTTTCCCGAACCGCTCGGTCCCCTGAGGCAGAAACGACCCCCCTCGGCGAAATCGAGCGCGTCCACGTGCAGGCTGAAACGGCCATCGGGGTAGGCGAAGTCGAGGTTTTTGATCCGGATCATCTCCCCGTCACCTCCACCGCCTGGTTGGTGAGAAGGTCGTACCCCGTGATCCGCACGCCGTTGCCCTGGATCGCCACCTGGTAGATCGCTTCATTCAGGTTGACCTTTCTGTGGATGTGTGTCGGATGGCGCACCTTGCCGATCACGATCCACTTGCAGAAAATCTCCGCGCCCTCCCTGCCGCTCGATCTGATGCGCACGTCGTTGTAGATCACGTCGACGATCGAGACGTAGGTGTCGAGTTCCTTCTGGACGCGCAGGCACTTGAGGTACTCGAACACCTCCCGTTCCAGTTCCCGGCCGGTGCAGCTTTCGGCCAGCACATCGTAAACGGCACTCCCGTCGTCGAGCTGATAGATGTCGTAGATCCGCCGGTGGATCTTCTTGAACGATTCGATGAGCCGCCCCCCCTCGATCGCCTCTCCCGCGCATCGGGTGAGGGTGAGGCTCGGGAGCAGGCAGAGCAAAAGAAGTCCGACAAACGGGCGGAGCGCCGACGGGCCGCGGACCGATCCCCCGGCATGGGAGGCTCGAGAGGGAGCGGCGAGTGGATCGGGTTTTGGGCCGACTCGGTTCATTGTATTTCGCGAAGGGTTCTGTTAATGTCCGTGCGTTTTGCGTATTGTAGCCGCTTTTGAAATCAAATACAGGCGAAAGATCGTCGAACCCGATTCGGGACGGTCTTTCGAACCGGTGATTAAGGAAGTTCGATTGCGACCTGTTCCGAAACTCCAGTTGATCCGACAACCGGTCGGTGGGGCGAACCCGATCGGGATTCTGGTTGTCGCATTCTGCTTGATCGGAGCGGCGGCCGCCGCGCCTCACGATCCCTCCCTCCAGGCCCTGGCCGGCTACAACGTGATTCTCGAAAAGAATCCCGATGACCTGCTCACCTTGCGCGCCCGCGGTTCGACTTTCAGGGCGCTCGAGCTTTATGACGATGCACTCGTCGATTTCGAGAGGGCCGAAAAAATCTCTCCAGACCACTACGAAACGGTGGGCGAGATCGGAATCTGCCGCTACATGCTGGGCGACATCGACGAGGCTCGCGAGATCTTGCAGCGCGCCGAGAAGCTTTTCGTTGCCCGCGATCCTTCCGGCGACGATGACAGCGAGACAGCCGCCGTCGTGGAGATGGAGTTGCGCGAAACGTTGATGGCCCTCTACCGGGAGAGCGGCGAATACGAGGAAGCGCTCGCGCAGTGGGACCTGATGGAAAAGTTCCTGGGCGGCAAGCTCGCGGCCAAGTGCGACCGGGCCGACATTCTCCTCGATCTGGGAAGGGTCGACGAGGCGATGGAGCTCTACCAGGACGCTGTCGAATGGAACGGTGTCTTCGAACGTTTCTGCGTGGGTGCGGCCAACTGCCTCATTCTCAAGGGCTACACGCAGAAAGCGATCGAGATCTTCGAGCGGTGGTCGGTCGAGGATCCCGATCTCGCTCTGCCTCACATGCACCGCGGTATCGTCCTCAGGGACCACATGAGCGACGAGGCCGGTGCCCGGATCGCCCTCGACGAGGCGCTCAGCCTGGCTGGGGCGTCGGTGGATACGGACGATCTGCCCGATTTCGGGAACATCATCATCAAGGCGCGCGTTCAGCAGGCCGCGGGCGCACACGCCGCCGCCGCGGAAACGATCGAAAAAATCCTCGATTATTCGCGCGGCCATCACCTGGTCGTGCACCTTTTGTCGGTCAGCTATCGGGCTCTCGGGAGGGTTGACGAAGCGCTTTCCCTGGAAAAAGAATCGCGCCTCTACAAACGCCTCAATCCCCGCGATTGGCTCCAGGCCTATGACATCTTCCCGCCTGTTAAGGAAACCGCCCGAAATACCGCGCACGGAGGGGATACTCCGCCTGAACCGTCGGAATCCCCTGAGACCGAGGAGGTTGCGGAGAACGTGAACTCCTATCTTCTCGTGGGTTGCGCGATCGTAATTCCAGGAGCGATCTTCTTGTGGTTGCTTCTCCGGAGAAAAAGGATAGAATAAGCAGAATTGATGTAAGCCTGTTTCCCCGAACGTCAAAACCTGAAAAAGACAAACAGGAGTATGACACAAAGAGACAAAAACGACCCGGACTGCCCCTGCAGGTACGACTGTTCGCGCCACAGCCATTGCGAGGAATGCATCGCGTTCCATCGAAAGATCGGGACGCCGGTGGCCTGCATGGAAGCGCTCGTTGGCAAGAACAAGCCGGTTGGGCCGGGCAGAACGCTGACCATGGCGGACAGGCCCTGCCTCACCGACTACGCGGCCTGCGCCGGATGAGCGGCCAAGCTTCCGCCCGATGTGGTGGAGGAGCTGCTGGGACAGCTCGAGATCACGAAAGACGAACGGCTTCTGGTGGGGCCCGAGACGGCTGATGACGCGGGTGTCATCCATTACAGGGACGGTCTTGCCGTGGTTCAGACCGTTGATTTCTTTCCGCCCGTTGTCGACGATCCCGAAGACTACGGCCGCATCGTGGCCGCAAACTCCGTCAGCGATGTCTACGCCATGGGAGCCCAGCCGCTCACCGTGATGAACGTCGTGGGTTGGCCCGGAAAGCAGCTCGGCACCGATATCCTTGCCGCGGTCCTCAGGGGAGCTGGAGAAAAGATCCAGGAAGCAGGAGCGCTCCTCCTGGGCGGGCACACCATGGACAACTCCCAGATCCTCTACGGCCTCTCGGTCACCGGATTCACCAGCCCTGACAGGATCATCCGGAACAACACGGCGCCGCCCGGCCAGGCGCTCATTCTGACCAAACCTCTCGGTTCCGGCATTCTGGCCACGGCGATGAAAGCCAAGAAGCTGGAAAGCGTTGACGTGGCCGAGCGCCTGACGGCGGTGATGACCCGCCTCAACCGGAACGCCGCGGAGGTGATGGTCGATATGGAAGCGAGCGCCGGTACCGATGTGACCGGATTCGGCCTCATGGGCCACCTTTACGAGATGGCTCATGGTTCGGGCGTCTCCTTCGATCTCGAGGCGTCAAGGGTGCCCCATTTCGAGGAAGCCGTCGAATATGCGGCCAAGGGTTTCTTTCCCGGCGGGTCGGGAAAGAACAGGAAATACCTCGAGAACAAGCATGCCGTGGCTGCACCGGTGTACGAGCACCTCCTGGAGGTCCTCTTCGATGCCCAGACATCGGGGGGGCTTCTTTTCACCCTGCCGCCCGAGAAGGCGGACGAGGCGATCAGAAGGCTCCACGAGGGCGGAGACGTGGAGGCTCGCGTGATCGGGCGGTCGGTCCCGCTGGAGGGACCCTACATCCGGATCGTCTGAGACCTTCCCGAAATAACCTTCCCACGTGCGTGAAGAGAGGGATCGCTCCACCAGCCGCTCGAGGCCGGCCTAAGGGCCGAAGAGCCGGCCTAGGGGCCGAAGAGCCGGCCTAAGGGCCGAAGAGCCGGCTCTGGATGGCGGGCGGAATCTGGACTCCCAGTTCGATCGCCTTGCGTCCGTGCAGCCGTGCTCTTTCCAGGTTGCCTCTCTCGAGGTAGACGCGGGTCAGGCTGACATGGGCCGGCGCGAAGTTCTCTTCGGCGCGGATCGCATTCTGATAGGCCGCGATCGCTTTCTGCTTCTGGTCCGCTCTTTCCAGCGCCTCGCCCAGAAGCTGGTGGTTTGCGGCCCTGGACGGATCGAGCCGCGATGCCCGATCGAGGTGGGTGATCGCCTGCTGCATCATGCCCTTCTTGAGATAGGCGAGGCCCAGATTCCGGCTCGCCTGAGCGTCGTTCGGCCTGGTCCGGGTCACCTTGGTGAAGAGGTCGACCGCCTCGTCGAGCCGGTCTTGCCGCAGGCGGACCGTGGCGAGATTTGCGAGATACACGGGATCGTGCGGATCGATGCCGAGCGCTTTTGTAAACGCTTCGGCAGCTTCTTTCAGCTTGTTGGCGCCCATGTAGGCGCTCCCCAGGTTGCACCATGCCTCGCCGAATCGGGGATTGATCTTGAGCGCCTTGCGGACCGCGACGGCCGCTTCCTCGTCCATTCCTTTCTGCACGTAGGCGATCCCCAGATTGCGCCAGGGTTCGGCATAGGCCGGATCCTTTCCGATCGCCAGCTTGAACTGAACGATCGCCTCGTCGAGCTTGTCCTTGTCGATGAGCGCGCATCCGAGCGCGTCGTGGGTTCGCGCATGGGGCGTGTCGATCGCCATGGCCCGGCGATAGGCGCGGATCGCCTCGTCGGTGCGGCCCAGTTCGTCATAGGCGCGGCCGAGGTTCGAGTAGGCGCGCTCCGACTCGTTGGGATAGACGCTCACCTGGTGTTCCCAGAGAGCGAGGGAGTTTTTCCACACCCCTGTCTGGGCCCGGCAGAGGATGGAGAGAACGCAGAGCGCTGCAACGAAGAAGAGGGCGCGCGCCCGCCGCCAGAATGCGGGTCGCGGCGCCAGCACGAGGCCGGCCGCGAGCAGGCTGAGGCTCAGGGTGGGCAGATAGGTGTAGCGGTCGGCGGCAGCCTGGATCCCGACCTGCAAGATCCCGATTACCGGTCCGAGAGTCACGAGATAGAAGGCCCACGCGACGGGCAAGGCCTTGTTTCCGCGCCGCCAGAGCACGATGCAACCGGCCGAGATCACGATGACTCCGAGCGCGGCTGCCAGGTAGGGGACCGACGTGGCTGCCCGCGCCGGATCGGTGATCGGATAGATCGGGGCGAGGTCGACGGGCGCGATCAGCTTCGCCATGTAGAACAGGATCGAGTGGAAGGCATTCATGACGCGGAATCCGAGAGGCACCGCGTCGACAGCGGCCACCGCCCCGCCCTGGGCGTTGATCGCCACGATCCCGAAGACCAGGCTGGTCGCGAAGAAAGGAATCTTCTCGATCAGAAGGCGCCGCAGTCCACGGGAAAAACGATCGAGCGGCCACGCGTCGAGAAGGAGGAGAAGGAGCGGCACGGTGACCGCCATCGGCTTGAAGAGGAGCGAGAGCACCAGGAACACGAGGCTGGCCAGATAGCGCCCCGCGCGCGGTGCGTCAGCCGACGCGTAGCGCAGATAGCTGAGCAGGCTGAGAAGAAAAAAGAGGGTGCTCCCCACATCCTTGCGCTCGGTGACCCATGCCACCGACTCCGCGCGAAGGGGGTGGAGCGCCCAGAACAGGGCGCCGAGAAGTGCTGTCAGGAGGCCCCAATCCCACGAGTTGCCGGACGACGAACCTGATCGGCCGAGCCGCAAGATCGCGGCGAAGAGCAGAAAGACGAGCAATGCGTTCAGGCCGTGAAGGATCGCGTTCGCCGCGTGATGGGCAACAGGGTCGAGCCCGAAAAGATGGCAGACCAGGGCGTGTGAAAGCCAGTTGAGCGGAATCCAGTTGCCATTGAGTGTTTCGGTGAACATCCACTCGATCGAGGGTCGATCGAGGGCCTGGACGTGAGGATTCCTGACGAGATCGACGGGATCGTCCCAGTTGACGAAATCGTTCGAAAGACTGGGAAGAAAGACGATGAGAACGGCCACGACCGCGGCGCCGCCGGCCAGAATCGTGAGAAAGGGTCTCCGTCCGTCCGCGGTTCCATCTGAGCGACGGGGAGGGTGAATCTTGGAGTTCTCGGCGGCTTTCACTGACGATCTCCTCAAGGATTTACTCGGCATCAGTGAGTATACCCCAGTGACTCGAGGCGATCCTTCAGCTTCTGGTCCGTTTCCTCCGGAACGGTGAAGTCCTCCCTGCCGAATCCTCCTGCATTGCTCGTCTGATCGAGAATACTTTTCATCTGGTCCAGTATGTGGGGCTCACGGCCGACCAGGTTCACCCGCTCTCCCGGATCGTTCTTGAGATCGTAAAGCTGCTCGCGCGGGGGGGAAGGCCTCAATGGCGGCTCGTTCCTGGGCGGCGGAGAGATGATCCGAACGTACTTGTAACCGAGATACCTCAGAAAGATGCGATCCGGCCCAGCCTTGGTCTGAGTGCCGTAGGCGAGCCGATTCGCGGTCTCCGTTCCACGCATCAGAGGGACGAGGCTTTTTCCGGCAGAGCCTTCTTCCTCGGCGGCTCCCATGATATCGACGATCGTGGGCATCACGTCCATGAGTCGTACCTGCTGGGCTACCCGCGCGATCGCGTACTGCTCCATCGGATTGTGGACGATGAGCGGCACATGGACCAGCGTGTCGTGAAGCGAGTGGCCATGGTCGCCGCTGCGCGAGGGGAAGTGCTCGCCCAGTTCTTCTCCATGGTCGCTCGTGACCACGATGAGGGTCTTGTCGCCCAGACCCTGCTCGTCGAGAAAATCGACGAAAGCGCCCACGTGGCGATCGGCCTCGTGAATCCCTCCATCGTAGAGCGCCTCGAGATACTCGAGGTCCTTCTCATCGAACCGGAGCGCGCCCGACCTCAGCGGCTCGAACTTTTCATGGCCGAAGGTCTCGCCCACCTTTCCGGGCGAAAGCCCCTCGGTGAAAGTCCGGTGCAGGTAGGGCGTGTGCGGTTCGTAGGTGTGGATGAAGAGAAAAAAAGGCTCGTCTCCATGATCGGCGAGCCATTCGCGCGCCCTGGAAAAGGTCTCGTCGATCCCGCCGCCGGTCTCGACCCCGTCGACGGGCTTGCCGTTGACAAGGTAATGGACCTTGCCTTCCTGCTCGTGGTACAGGCTGAATCCCAGGTCGAAACCGTAGCGTTTGGATAGGTAGCCGCCCTCGGTGAATGCCACGGTCCGGTAACCGGCACGATCGAGGGTCTCGACGAAGGATCTCTTCAGCTTGCCCTTGTCGAAGACGTCCCCAGTGACCCGGCAGCCGGACAGGAGGTTGATCGCCGAGGGAAGCGTCCACGGCGCGAAGCTGATCGCCTGCTCGAAGAGCACACCTCTCTTGCTCAATCCTGTCAGGGCGGGTGCTGTTTGCCGCTCGTAGCCGTAGCAATCGAGATGGTCGGCGCGAACCGTGTCGAGCAGAATGAGCACCGCACCGCGCAGCTTGGGTGCGGCCTTCAAAAACGGGATCGAATCACGCAGAAGCCAGGCCGCACCCAGAATGAGCAGCAATCCGGCCGCAATCGCAATTCTCTTCTTCGAACGCATCAGGTCGGCGGGACCTCCCATTCATGAATGAGACAGAATCAGTCGCCCTGCCCCTCCGAGCCGGCATCTTCGGCTTCCGAGCCGGCATCTTCGGCGTCTTCGCCGTCTT
>CAZUHB010000028.1:21717-56323 GCA_964620445.1 uncultured Phycisphaerales bacterium | reverse complement strand
TCCGAGCCGGCATCTTCGGCTTCCGAGCCGGCATCTTCGGCGTCTTCGCCGTCTTCGCCGGCGTCTTGGGGCGGCGCCTTGGGATCTATTTCGCGGTAGGCTTTGCCGTTCTTGTAGAACTGGTTCGTCACGAAAGCGATCGACGCTGACAGCTTATCCTGACCCGCGCCCTTGGCGATGTTTGCGGCTTGCGTGCCGATCTTTTCCGCTTCCTTGAAATCTCCTGTCTCGGCCAGTGCCGCCGCAAGCGATTGAAGGGCGAGGTGATTCTTGTTCTGCGTCATCTCGCAAGCCTTCCGCGCCATGGTCAACGCCTCTTTGCCGGAGCGAAGCTCGTCGTGGGGGCAGGTCGCCAGGATCAGCGAGAGAAGGTACAAACCGCTCACATGATTCGGATTCTTCTTGAGCACGTCTCTGAGCACGGTGATCGCCTTGTCGTAGTCCCCGGAGAGTTTGTAGGCGTAGGCCAGGTTCTGGCCCCACTGGGCGACCTCCGGTTTGAGTTCCCATGCTTTGGCCAGATAAACGATGCTTTCGGACAGTCTTTTCTGCTGGCCGAGCAGAATTCCTACATCAGCATAATAGAGCGCCATATCCGGCTTGAGTTCGATTGCCCGCTTGAAGTGAATGAGCGCCTGTTCAACATGGCCTTGCTGCAGCAGATTCTTGCCCACGATCTGGTGGATCATGTGGTCCTCGATCGGTTTCCCTTCCTTCGTCGTCTCGGGGAAACGCGTTCTGGCCTCTGCAAGAACATCGTCGAGATCGCCCGCATCGGTCAGGATGCAGGTCAGCCTGGAACGGAGAGCGCTTTCGGTCGGATCCTGCTCAATGGCGACCATGATGCGCTTCTTCGCCTCCTCGAACTCTCCTTCAGCGTAGTAGAGATCTGCCAGCTGCATGTTCATGGCCTTCAACGCTTCCTGAGCCATGGGATCGCTGTTCGCCGCGGTCTCCTTTTCCACGACCACGAGGTGTTCGATCGCGTCCTTGTTCTTCCCGGTGCCCTGGAGCAACCCGGCGAGAGTGTAGCGCACATCGGTACGATCGGGTTTTGCTTTCACGAAATCGCCCAGAAAGGTGATCATATCATCGGTCTTGTCGAGTTGAACCATGATGGAGACGAGTGCCTGAAGCGGTTTGGGAAGATTCGAGTTGGTCTTGACCACTTCGAAGAAGGCGTGGGTCGCCCTTTCGAGCTCGCCGGCGGCGAGGAGAAGCTGCCCGAGTGAGTAGTAAACGATCTCCTTCGTGTGGTCCTTGGGGTCCTCCAGTTTTTGCTGAAGCAACGCGGCTTCGTTCATCTCCACACCGGCATCGGCGGGCGGCGCGGTGCCGGACGGATCCTCTTCGGGAAGGGTGGGAGCCCCCGTGAGAAGCATGATGAGTTCCTCGCGCATCGCGGTCACCTTGTCGGGGTGCTTTTCGGCAAGGTTTGTTTCTTCTCCAGGATCGGCGGTCAGATCGTACAGCTCCTGTTTGGGCAGGTGGATGTACTTCCATCCCCCCTTGCGCAGCGAACGGGGCGAGGCGAATTGCAGCTCGAACAGGGGGACCAACGTCTCGGAATACGCGGCGATCCCGAGATCGTCGGCGGTGCCGTCGAGGAGCGGGACGAGGCTGTCGCCCTGGGCGTCCTGTTTCGGATCGAGACCGAGCAGATCGATGACCGTCGGAACCGCGTCGATCAGCCTGACCTGTGCGTCGATAGAGGTGTTGGGCTGGATTTTTCCCGGAAAGGACACGAGAAGAGGGACGCGGGTCGTCTCGTCGTAGACCGACCAGGAGTGAGTGTCTTCATAATGATCGCCAAGCCCCTCGCCGAAACCGGAAGCGAGCACAACGAGAGTCTTGTCGCTGATGCCCAGCTCGGCCAACTCGTCGAGGATGCGGCCCACTTGCTCATCCACGAAGGCCAGTTCTGCTGTGTAGGGATCTTCGAACTTGCTCGCGAAGGGTTCGAACGGTGTGTGTGGCGCGGCTCCGTCAGCCATGTGTACCCAGAGAAAGAAGGGATCGTCGCCATTGGCACGCAGCCAGGTGATGGAGCTGTCGGCGAGCTTTTTGGCATCGAGCGGTCTGGAGGGCGGCATGGACGGCATCTGCCCCGGCCCGGGACCAGGTCCGCCAGGCCGACCCCTGCCCGGAGCCTGGGCACCGGGCTGGCCCATGCCAGCGCCAGGCCCGCCCGCGTCGCCCATGACCTGGTACTGGGCGTCGAAGAAATCATTCGGCCAGAATCCCTGGTCGAGGCCGAGGGATTTATAAATGTCGGGTCGCGTCACGCGCGCTACCGTCGGATAACCTTCGTCGTTCAAGACCTCCGCCAGGGTCATGTGCCCCTCGCCGAGCGGCACCGGCAAGAGACTGCCGAGACGGACGCCATGGATATAGGGATCGATCCCGGTGATGAGGGACGTGATCGCCGGGATGGAGATCGGAACCGGCGAAGTGCACTGTCTGAAGAGCGCGCCGCTCGCTGCCAGCTTGTTGAGGTTCGGCGTCGCGTCGGGCTCAAAGCCCATACAGCCGAGACGGTCGGCTCTGATTCCGTCAAGCGTGATGAAAAGCACCGATGTGCGGTCGCTCTTCGATCCCAGGCCCGGAATCACGCCCTCCTTGTAGAGAAGCCAAGCCGCGACGACGGCAAGGATGACGATGACGATGACGATCCACTTCAGATCGCTCTTTTTCTTGTTGTTTTCCACGAATCATTTCTCCAAACGCGTTTCTATATTCTCACAAACTATGAGGAATCAGGTACATGGCGAGGCTGAGCAAGCCGGCTGCCAGCGTGAAGAACGCCGCGTGCCGTCCCGGGCGACGTGTCAAAAAGACGCTCGCCAATCCCCAGAATATGAGAGCCACCTGTGTCTTGTTGTCGGTGACGTCGTTGCCAAAGGGAACCGCCTCCCAGTAAACATCGAACGTGAAATAGTTCATCAAGATTCCGAAGGGAATTCCGCCCACGAACATGGCGGCCCAAGCCCACCACGCCTTTCGGGCCGCGAACGGTTCCTCCCGCCCCCTGAGCATGTTGGCGGCGCACCACATGGCGAGCATGAGAAAACAGATGCCGATGAACATGAAAACGATGTGCGGGTAGAGCACCAGAGCGGGGATCGATCCTTTGAACCTGAGCATCAACGGCTCCTGTTCTTCCCTGGCAAGGATGATCTCCTTGTTTCCCGGTCCGGTTTTCGCACCGTCGCCGGGGGGTGTGACGAATCTGTAGAGCAGTTTGGTCGTCCACGGAAAGCGCGGAATCTTGAAGCGGTAAACCGCGCCACCTCCCCGAGTTGCCTCGATCCGGTCTTCGATCGACGAAGCCGGAGGATCGGTGAGCGGCGCTGGCTGACCGTCCTCGAAAAAGGCGATCTCCGAGCACGGATACCTGTCCCAATCGGGCGCGCCCTTCACCTTCGCCTCGACCTCCATCTCCACCAGGTCGGTCCCCTGGGGCGCGGGCAGAGCGATCACCTCGAGAACCGTTTCTCCCCGGCTCTTCGCGTCCGCGTCCCGCTCCGGGCGGGGCGAGACGTGAAAGCGCTGCGCCTCATGGGCGAAGTAGGTGCCATCCATCGTCCGGTCCACCACGTACTGTCTGGTCGGTCCCGAATGGCGGACCACTCCGAAAATGAGAATAGTCAAAATGATACATATGACAGCGCGAAGCTTCATCGCAACATTGCCTTCTTCAAGTCTCGAGCATTCAAGGACGGATACCTGTTCAAGGACGACTGCTAATCAAGGGGACGATTATAAACAAGCCCGTACGAGACGATAGTGAACTTTCGGATTATCTGGCCGCAAAACATTATATATATAGCGATATATACGAACCTCGCGGTCGATGTACGAGCGGCGATCGGTTTCCATGCCGGGATTTCCAAGCTGACGGCGCTCGAACCGGCTCGTCCCACGGGCCGTAACAAGCGTATCCGGCTTGTTGTCAGCGAGACCCGAGGCGACTATGATGAGTCGAACAGGTTGTTCGTCTTTTCCAAGTCACTCACCTCGAGCAAAGGAGCTTACCCGTGGGCCGATCTGAACATCACCGAACGTCGATCCGATTCGGACTCGTCTTGTGCCTCCTCCTCCTCCCGGCAGCCGGCCTGTCAGCGGCCGTCACCATGCCGAACATTTTCGGTGACGCCATGGTCTTGCAGCGCGACAAGCCGGTTCCGGTCTGGGGCCGAGCCGAGGCGGGAGAGGCGATCACCGTGCGGATCGACGGGATCAAATCGAGAACCCGCGCGGACCGGAACGGTCTCTGGATGGTCCGGCTCCCGGCGATGAAGGCGGGCGGTCCTCACGAGCTCATCGTCGAGGGGAGCAGCACCCTCGCCTTCGGCAACGTCATGGTGGGCGAGGTCTGGGTCTGTTCGGGCCAGTCGAACATGGAGTGGCCCGTGAGCCGGACCGACAATCCCGAGAAGGTGCTCGCACAGTGCGCCGATCCCACGCTCAGGCTCATCGATATACCCCGGAGACCTTCGGGGCAACCCCGTGTCGACGTGAACGCGGCGTGGTCGGCCTGCACACCGGAGACGCTGAAGAATTTTTCGGCAGTGGCCTACTTTTTCGGGTGCGAGCTCCGGCGCGAACTGGGTGTGCCCGTGGGATTGATCAACACGTCGTGGGGCGGAACGCGCATCGAGCCCTGGACACCGCCCGTGGGATTCCGGTCTGTCGAACAGTGCGCGTCCTTCGCAACCCAGATCGAAGAGGCGAACGCCCACCACAGGGAGGCCGTGAAAGGCGCGCTCGGTCCGATCGAAACCTGGGTCGGCACGACGCGCGCGGCGCTCGACAGCGGCAATGATCTGCCCGCCATGCCTGCCATTCCGGTTCACCCTTTGCACAGCCACGCCAAGCCGACAGGGCTCTACAACGGAATGATCCACCCGATCGTGCCCTACGCGATCCGGGGTGCGATCTGGTACCAGGGAGAAGCGAACCGCACCGAGGGCATGGCCTACCACCACAAGATGAAAGCGCTCATCAACGGCTGGCGCACGGTCTGGAATCAGGGCGACTTTCCCTTTTACTACGTGCAGCTTGCACCCTTCAAGTACAGAACGGACGATCCAGGCGAGCTTCCCCGCCTCTGGGAGGCGCAAACCGCCACGCTGAGCGTGCCCAACACGGGCATGGCGGTAACCGTCGACATCGGAAACGTGAAGGACATCCATCCGCGCAACAAGCTCGATGTGGGCCGGCGGCTCGCGCTCTGGGCCCTGTCCCATGATTACGGCCGGAAGGACGTGGTCTTCTCCGGACCGCTCTTCAAATCGATGACGCGCGAGGGGCGCAAGGTGCGGATTCACTTCGAACATGCCGGCGGCGGCCTCGCATCGCGGGATGGCGAGCCTCTCTCCTGGTTCGAGATCGCCGGCGACGATCAGCGCTTCGTCAAGGCCGAGGCTGCCCTCGACGGGGACACGGTGGTCGTCTGGAACCAGGCCGTCCCTGCCCCGGCGGCCGTGCGCTTCGGCTGGCACCAGGAAGCGGAACCGAACCTGATCAACACCGAAGGCCTCCCCGCGTCGCCCTTCCGCACCGATCGGTAAGGAGACAGGATCACTGGATGGATATCACCGAACTGAGAACGCCGGCTTTTATCATCGATCGCGCCAGGGTCGAGCGGAACTGCGCCGTCATGATCGAGAGGGCTCGCGCGCACGGTGTTCGTCTCCGGCCTCACGTGAAGACGCACAAGACCGAAGAGATCGCCCTCATGCAGACAGGCGGGGCGCCGGGCCCGATCACCGTGTCGACCCTGGCCGAGGCCCGATTTCTCGCCAGGAAGGGCTTTTGCGACATCACCTACGCCTTTCCGATCACTCCAGACAAGCTCCCCGAAGCGGCCCGCCTTTCGGCGGAGATCAAGACGTTTCAGCTCATTGTCGACCAGGGAGACGGTCTCGATGCGGTCGAGAGTGCGGCGCGCGCGCTGAATACCCGGTTCCGCCTGTTGCTCAAGGTCGATTCGGGCTATCGTCGCGCCGGCGTCGACCCGCGCGGACCGGGCGCCGTGGCGCTGGCCCGCCGTATCCACGACGCGCGCGGGATGGAGTTCGCCGGAATACTCACTCACGGCGGCCACGCCTACCGGTCGATCGATCGCGAAAGCATTGCGGCCGTGGCCGGGGAGGAGCGGGACGCGCTCGTCCGTTTCGGGCGAGCGCTCCTCGACGCCGGGGTGCCCTGTCCGACGATCAGCGCCGGCTCGACACCGACCGCTGTCGTGGGAGAGAACTGGGACGGTGTCAACGAGCTCCGTCCCGGCAACTATGTTTTTTTTGATCTGTTCCAGGTCGACATCGGCACCTGTACCATCGAAGAGTGCGCCGCCGCGGTGCTTGCCACCGTCGCGGGCCACTACCCGGACCGGAACCGGATGCTGATCGACGCGGGCGCGCTCGCCCTGTCCAAGGACCAGGGCGCCGATCATCTGCGCCGCGCGCCTTCCTTCGGCGCCGTCGTCGGCCATCCGGATCTGAGGGTGGCCGGCCTGTCGCAGGAACATGGTTTCATCGAATCAACGCGGCCGATCGACTTCTCCGCCTTCCCGGTCGGTTGCCGCGTGCGCATCATTCCCAATCACGCCTGTCTGGCCGCGGCCCTCTTTCCGAGGTACCACGTGATCGAAGAGGACGAGGTGGTGGACGAGTGGACGCCGGTGCGCGGATGGTAGGGGCGACGGACGCCGGGTGCGCCTGAAATTGAACGATCCGCCTTCAGAACGAGGAGACAGAATCGATGGCCTCGAGAATTCCCGCCCTTCTGATCGTCTGCGGCCTTCTGGCAGGCCTTCGCCTGTCGGGGGCCGAACCGGCCGACGCGGTCTCGTTCGTGGCCGAGGGCCGGGCCCTGTCCGTGGTCGAGTCGGGCGCGGCGTGGCAGAGCCATGAGGGACGCCTTCGCTGCTCGGGGCAGGGCAATTATCTCTGGGCCGGCAAGGAGCTCGGCGCCGGCGATTTCGCGGTGACCGCCGTTCTCTGTTTGCAGAAGCTCGAGGGCACGGCGGCGTCGTTCGTTCTCGGCGGCGATCATTTCGGATTCGACGGACGGCGCGGATCGCTCTTCGTCGAAGGACCGAGGTTCGGCAAGACGCGCACCGTCGGCGAGAGCGCTCGGTGGATCAAGGCTTCGGAAACGTTCCGCTTCGAGGCGCGGCGTTCCGGGTCGGATCTGGTCTTTTTCATCGACGGCAAGAAAGTACACGGCTTACCCTACCACGCGAACCGGGTCGGCCCGTTCGGGTTGCGGCCGTGGCGGTCGGTCATGGACGTCGTCCTCTTCAGCGCCTCCGGCACGCTGGAAGATCGCAGGCCGGTGGAGGGACTTTTCGTGAGCGGCACGGGCGGCTACAACACCTACCGCATTCCGGCGCTCCTCGTCACGGCCAGGGGGACGCTCCTCGCCTTCTGCGAGGGACGCAAGCGGAGCCGGTCCGACAGCGGCGATATCGACACCGTGATGCGGCGGTCGGAAGACAAGGGCGGCACGTGGTCGAAACAAACCGTCCTGTGGGACGATGGACCGAACACGTGCGGCAATCCGTGCCCCGTGGTGGACCGCGACACGGGAACGATCTGGCTCCTCTCCACGTGGAACAGGGGAGACGACCACGAGGGTGCGATCGTGGGTGGCACCTCGAAGGACACGCGCCGGGTTTTCGTCTGTCGATCGGACGACGACGGCCTGACCTGGACCGAACCGGAAGAGATCACCGGCTCGGCGAAGAAAGACTCGTGGTCATGGTATGCCACCGGTCCCGGAATCGGCATTCAACTCGGCCGCGGCCGGCACGCGGGCCGTCTCGTCATTCCCTGCGACCACAAGGTGAGCGGCGACGCGGTGCAGTACCGGTCGCACGTGGTCTATTCCGACGATCACGGGAAGAGCTGGCTGATCGGGGGCTCGACCGGCGACGGTTCCAACGAGTGCCAGGTCATCGAGCGGGCCGACGGCACCCTCCTTCTGAACGCGCGGCGGGCCAGAACCGTTGCCGAACCTTTCAGGATCGTGACCACGAGCGCCGATGGGGGGGCGACCTGGTCGGAGTCGACCGTGGACAGGACCCTCGTGGGGCCGCGGTGCCAGGCTTCGATCATCCGCTGCCAACCGCGCACCGAAGGAGCCGGTCCGGTGGTGCTCTTCGCGAACCCGGCCCACGAGACGAGCAGGGTCGCCATGACCGTGCGAGCCAGTTTCGACGAGGGGGAGACCTGGACGGCAGCGCGCGTCATTCATCCCGGTCCGTCCGCTTACTCTTGCCTCGCCTTCCTCGGGGACGATCGCGCGGCTTGCCTCTTCGAAGCGGGAGAGGCGCATCCCTACGAGACGATCCGCTTCGAGCGGTTCCGGCTCGACGATCTCCGGGAACCAAAACCCTCGAAAGAGACGCGATGAGAATCCTCACCACACTCTGCGTCGCCGCGCTTCTCGTCGCCGCCGCCCACGGCGCTGACGGAAAGGACTCGGAGCGCCTTCTCGACTGGTCGCCGCCCGAATGCCTCCCGGGGGACGAGATCGGTTTCGCGGGGGCCTTCGTCGGGGTGCACGCCGATGCCCTTCTCGTGGCGGGGGGGGCCAACTTTCCCGACGGTCCGCCCTGGCGCGGCGGGACGAAGGTCTGGCACGACCGGATTTTCGTGATGCAACGGGAGGAGGATGGATCGACCCGCTGGGTGTCGGTTGGCGATTTCCGGCTGCCGCGCCCCCTGGCGTACGGTCTGTCGATCAGCCTGCCCGAGGGCGTTCTGTGCGCGGGCGGTTGCGACGCCGAGAGCTGCTATGCCGATGTCTACCTCCTCACCTGGAATCGTGCCGACCAGCAGGTCGGTGTGACGGTGCTGCCGCCACTGCCGCGGCCCCTGGCGTTCATGGGCGGCGCGGTGATCGGCCGCACGGTGTTCGTGGCCGGCGGCCAGACGGCGATCGATCCTGCCAGCAGGACGGGCTCCTTTTTTTGCCTCGATCTCGATGAGCAGCCGGAAAACCGGTTGTGCTGGCAGCGCCTGAACACCTGGCCCGGGCCGGAGAGGGTGCTTCCCGTGTGCGCGAGCCAGAGCGACGGGTCGCGGGACCGGTTCTATCTTTTCAGCGGCCGCAGGACGGGGCCGGGGGGACGGACCGAGTTTCTCACCGACGGGTGGAGCTACGATCCCCGCGGCGAAGAGTGGATGCCCCTCTCCCCCGTGGCGCCAGACGCCGAGGCGCCGCGCTGTATCATGGCCGCGGCCGGAATCGCATCGGGAGCGAATCACATCCTCGTGTTCGGCGGCGCCGACGGCCGCCTCTTCGGCGAGATCGAAGGGCTGAATCGCCGGATCGACGAGGCGCCCGAGGGGGAAAGGGAAAGGATCCGCTCGGCGCTCCACCGGCTTCTCGACGACCACCCCGGTTTCAGCCGGGACGTTCTCGCCTATCACACGGTCACCGACACATGGCACCGGTTGGACCGGTTGCCCTTCGACGGTCCGGTCACGACCACAGCGGTGCGATGGAACGACGCGATCGTGATCCCCAGCGGCGAGATCGCGCCGGGCGTGCGCACACCGGCTGTCCGGGAGGCGCGCGCACGCCCGGTCGATTCCTTCGGGACGCTCAACTACGTGGTTCTGGCGATCTACATGGCGGCTCTCGTGGGGATGGGCGTCTACTTCTCGCGCCGCGAAAAGAGCACTGACGACTTTTTCAAGGCGGGCCGGCGCGTGCCCTGGTGGGCGGCGGGCTTGAGCATCTTCGGCACCCAGCTCAGCGCCATCACCTTCATGGCGATCCCTGCCAAAACCTTTGCCACCGACTGGCGCTACCTGACGATGAACATGACGATCCTGCTCGTGGCGCCCCTCGTGATCGTGCTCTTTCTGCCCTTTTACCGCCGGCTGAACGTGACCACCGCCTACGAGTACCTCGAACACCGCTTCAACCTGGCGGCGCGGCTCGTCGGAAGCTCCATGTTCATCCTCTTTCAGATCGGGCGGATCGGGATCGTGCTCTTCTTGCCGTCGATCGCGCTCAGTGTGGTGACCGGGATCGACGTGACCCTTTGCATCCTGGTCATGGGGGTCCTCAGCATCGCCTACACCGTGCTCGGCGGTATCGAGGCGGTGATCTGGACCGACGTGCTCCAGGTCTTCGTGCTCATCGCGGGAGCTCTCATCTCCCTCGTGGTCGTCGTCTTCTTCACCGAGGGCGGGCTCTTCGGTCTCCTCGACAGGGCAGCGTCGGCGGACAAGTTCCGCACCTTCGATTTTACATTCGATTTCACGTCGGCCACCTTCTGGGTCGTGCTCCTTGGCGGCATCTCGGCCAACCTGATCAGCTACGGGAGCGATCAGGCCGTGATCCAGCGCTACCTGACCACCCGATCGGAGAAGTCGGCCGCGCGCGGAATCTGGACCAACGGGATCCTGTGCGTACCGGCGTCGCTCCTCTTCTTTTTCATGGGCACGGCACTCTACGTTTTTTACAGGAACCATCCAGCCGCGCTGAACTGCACCCTCGACAACGGCGACGCCGTCTTTCCCTGGTTCATCGTTTCCCAGCTTCCCGAGGGAGTGGCCGGCCTGGTGATCGCAGCCGTGTTCGCCGCGTCCATGTCGAGCCTCGACAGCAGCATGAACTCGGTGGCGGCCGCGGTGACCACCGACTTCTACAGGCGCTTCAAAAAGAAGGCGGACGAAAAAACCTGCCTCGCGCTGGCGCGGTGGATCACGCTGATCGTGGGTGCGGCAGGAACGATCCTCGCCCTGATGATGGCCGGATGGGGTATCAAATCGCTCTGGGACCAGATCAACATGTTCATCGGCCTCTTCACGGGAGGACTGGGCGGTCTCTTCATTCTCGGCGTCTTCACCCGCCGCGCTCATGGCCGGGGCGCGGTGGTCGGGCTCGTCGCGAGCGGCGTGGTGCAATACGTGGTCGCCCATCACAGCACGATCTCTTTTCTTATGTATACCTTCACGGGACTCGTCTCCTGTCTCGTTGTCGGTTATATTGCGAGTCTGGTCCTGCCCGGTGGCGCGGCCGGGACCGATCGGCCGAACCTCTGGAATTTCCGGGATCGGACAGATCCCGATTAACCGCGATTCGTCACGCTCGAAGAAAGCGGTTGAAGAAAGGAACAGAAACACGATGCGATCGAAAGCCGTTCTTTTTGTTTGTCTTTTTCTCCTCATGCCCCTTTGGGCGTCCGCCCAGCGACGACCCCATCCTCTTTACGAACCGGAGGATCGAGGATTTTTCGAAGGCTCGGTCAATCTGTTCCGCGACGCGGCAGTGACGTCGTCGAAGCACTGGTCCGACCGGGTGGCGGCCTTCGCCCTGGACGGCCGGACGCAAGACGCGGGCGATCACTGGGCCGCCGAGCGGATTCCGGTCTGGCTCGCCCTGGACATGGGCTCCGAGAAAATGCTCAACGCGATCCGGCTCTGGACCTTCTGGGACGGAAAACGCTTCTACCAGTACCGTATCGAGGGATCGCAGTTCGGCAAGAGCTGGTCGCTCCTCGTCGACAGGACGATGAACACGGCGCCGGCCACGGCCGAGGGCGAGTTCTTCGCCTTTCCGGAGAAAAGCGTGCGCTACGTGCGGATCACCTTCACGCGCAACTCGGCCGGCAACCGCGCCGGAGGCCACATCGTGGAGATCGAGGGCTTCCACATCGATCCGGCCGCCATGCAGAAGGAAAATACGCGCCTCAAGGCGTGGGAGCGCACGGCGCCCGGCCTGCACGGGCGGTTCGGCTCGGTCGACGAGCGGTACGACCGAAACGCCGTCCCCGATCCGGAGGGCACGACCCTCTGGCAGGGAACCGCCTGGCGCGGCGAGCGGGTTCACGCCCAGCTCCTCCTCTGGTCGGCCGAGGAACGCGCGCAGGTTCGGATCGAAACCACGCCTCTCGTGGCCGAGTCGGGCCGGAAGATCGTGTCGAGCGCAACGAAGGTCCGGCTCGTTCGGTACGTGGGAGCGGACACGGGCGGAATCGTGGGGGACGCACTCGACGAACCGGCCGGCACGGGCCGATTCGAAATGGCCGCCCGCACCGCGCGGCCGCTCTGGATCTCGATCGACGTTCCCCCGGGTGCGCAGCCCGGTCTCTACTCGGGCGCGGTGAAGATCGCGGCCGAAGGGGGGATCGAGGCGCGCTTCGATCTGACACTCGAGGTGCTGCCTCTCGTGCTTCCCGAGCCGGCCGACTGGGCGTTCCACCTCGATCTCTGGCAGAATCCATTCTCCGTGGCGCGCTATCACCGTGTGCCGGTCTGGTCGGAGGCGCATTTCGACCTGCTCGAGCCGCTTCTGCGTATGCTGGCCGATGCGGGCCAGAAATGCCTGAGCACGTCGATTATTCATCAACCCTGGGGCGGGCAGACTTACGATCCCTTCGAATCGATGGTGGTCTGGACCCGCCGTGAGGACGGCACCTTCGACTTCGATTACACCCTGTTCGATCGGTACGTCGAGTTCGGCACGAGGTGCGGTCTCGACGATTGGATCAACTGTTACTCCATGGTTCCGTGGACCAACCGGATCCGCTACCTCGACGGGGCGACGGGCGATTTCGTCGAGGCCACGGTCACGCCGGGCGAGCCGCTCTTCGAGGAGTTCTGGAGACCCTTTCTCACCGATTTTGCCGCTCATACGAAGGAAAAGGGCTGGCACCACCGCGTGGCGATCGCGATGGACGAACGGCCCCTGAAGTTGATGGAGCCGACGATCGCCCTCGTGCGCGACGCGGCGCCCGATTTCAAGATCGCCCTGGCCGGACACAACCTGCCCGCGCTCAAGGACGCTATCGACGACTGGTGCGTGTTCATCGATCCGCCCCTCGATCCCGCCATCGTGGGCGAGAGGAACGAAAGAGGCGCGATCACCACCTTCTACGTCTGCTGCGGCCCCGCCCGGCCGAACACCTTCACCTTCTCGCCGACGGCGGAATCGGCCTGGCAGGGGCTCTACGCGTCGGCCCGCGGCTACTCCGGTTTTCTGCGCTGGGCGTTCAACAGCTGGGTGGAGGATCCGCTCGTCGACACGAAGCACACCACGTGGAGCGCGGGCGATTGTTTCCTCGTCTATCCCGGGCCGCGCAGTTCGATCAGGTTCGAACGGTTGCGCGAGGGGATTCAGGAGTACGAGAAGATACGTATTTTGCGGCAGCTCGCGGCCCGGTCGGCGCGCGACGATGTGAAGGCCGCCCTCGGCGAGCTCGACGCGGCCCTGGCCCGTTTCACCTTCGAGATCGCCAAAAAGGAACGGGCTGCGACGAGCCTGAACGCGGCCAAGGACGCGATCGTCCGGCTTTCGCGTCTCGTGAAATCCTGAACACTGTTCCATCGCCCCGATCCGCCACGGCCGGCCGGCAAAGACCGGCAACCGCCTTGGGGCGCCGCCGTCATCCATATCGGCCGTTTCTGCCGGCGGCGGGCACTCGCGCGGGGGCGCGCCAGATGTTATTCTCTGTTCTCCTGAGTCAACCGTTGTGAAAGGGTCATGGTGCGTAAACGCTCTCTCCCGTCGGGCATCCGATTCATCGTCCTTTTCGTTTTCATCTGCGCGGCGCCGGGTACGGCTCCCGGGCAGGACGGCGACGCCCCCGTCCTCCACGAGAAGGAGAAGCTCCTGTCGAGGCTGAACGATCTCGACCTGTGCGCCCTGCGCCGGGCGATCGAGGATCTCTCCCTCACCTTTCCCGACGAGTACCGATCGAGCCGATCCTATCTCCGGCGCCTCGAGCAGATCGAGAAGAAGATCGATTCACTGAAAGCACTTGCCGGGGGGGGCGGCCGAACCGGCCTGGACGGGGGATGGGAGCTGATCGACAGATTCGGGGCGCTCCAGCGGGAAGCGCTCATATCCAATCCGCTCGTGAGCGGCCGGCCGATCCTTTACGTGGTCCGCCATCAGTACGCCAAGGATCACCACAACACGGCCACCCTTTTCCAGACGGGCGAGATCAACACGGCCAGCTTCAAGGGCGGCGCTGCTCTGAAGACGATCGATTTCAGCCGGGGCGGCGCGCAGAAGGCGCTGCTCGAAGTCGACGATGGCGTCGTGCGCGATCCCGAGCTCCACTTCACCGGGCGAACCATCGTTTTCTCCATGCGCGAGGAGATCGGCGACGACTACCACATCTGCGAGATCGACACCAAGGGCCGGAATCTGAGATCCCTCACCGCGGCGCGCGGTGTCTCCGACATCGACCCGATCTATCTGCCCGATGACACGATCCTCTTCTCGTCGACGCGCGAGCCGAAGTACTGCATGTGCAACCGCCACATCATGGCCAACCTCTTTCGCATGGAGAGGGATGGCGCCAACATCCGCCAGGTGGGCAAGAGCACCCTCTTCGAGGGGCACCCCGCTCTGCTGCCCGACGGCCGGATCCTCTACGACAGGTGGGAGTACGTGGACCGCAACTTCGGAGACGCCCAGGGGCTCTGGACAGCCAATCCGGATGGCACGGCCCATGCCGTCTACTTCGGCAACAACACGAACTCGCCTGGCGGGGTGATCGACGCCCGGCCCATTCCGGGGACTCAGAAGGTGATCTGCATCCTCGGATCGTGCCACGATCGTCCCTGGGGCGCGCTCGCCATCGTGGACCGGCGCCGCGGACTCGATGCCGTTCCGTCAGCGTCCGACGTGCCGTCAGCGTCTGCCGTTCCGTCAGCGTCTGACATCCCGCCGGGAGGCACTCAACCGTGCCAGACCGGTTCCGTTGTTCGCATCTGGCCGGCCGACGCAGCCCGCAGGCTGGGGCGCGGCAACTGGGATGCGTTCGTCGGGGTCACTCCGAAGTACGAGGATCCCTTTCCGCTCAGCGACAAGTACTTTCTCTGTTCGCGCACAACCGGAAGAGGGGACGAGATGGGGATCTGCCTCGTCGACGTCTTCGGCAACGAGATTCTGCTCCACGAGGAGGCGCCGGGCTGCTTCGATCCGATGCCGATCGGGCCGCGGCATCGTCCCCGCCCGATCCCGTCGCGCCGTGATCTGGCCGCTCGCGAAGGAGCCTTCTACGTGGTCGACGTCTACCAGGGCACTCACATGGATGGTGTGGAACGGGGCGCGGTCAAGTCGTTGCGCGTTGTCGAGTCGCCGGAGAAGAGGTACTGGACCCACCCGAGCTGGGGAGGGCAGGGCGTCCACTGCCCTGCAATGAACTGGCACGATTTCAACAACAAGCGCATCCTCGGCACGGTGCCTGTCGAGAGCGACGGATCGGCTTATTTTCTGTTGCCGGCGGACAGGTTCGTCTATTTTCAGCTTCTCGACGGCGATGGAAAGATGATCCAGTCGATGCGCAGCGGAACGATCGTGCGCCCCGGCGAGCTCACCGGCTGCGTCGGGTGCCATGAGGATCGCCTCTCCGCGCCTCCCATGACGGTGAACTCGATGCCGCGCGCGCTCCGGCGGGAACCGAGCCGGCTCGACGGATGGCGCGGACCGCCGCGGCTCTTCAATTACATGGCCGAGGTCCAGCCCGTGTTCGACCGCGCCTGCGTCAGGTGTCACGATTACGGCCTCGAAGACGCGAAGAGCCTGAACCTGGCCGCCGACAGGACATTGACGTTCAACACCTCCTACAACGAGATCTGGCGCAAGAAGTTGATCACCGTCGTGGGCGCCGGTCCGGCACGGATCCAGCAGGCCTACTCCTGGGGATCCCATGCCAGCCGGCTCGTGAAACTGCTCGAGGCCGGTCACCACGACGTCGTGCTCAGCGCCGAGGAGTTCGACCGGATCGTGACCTGGATCGATCTGAATGCGCCCTTCTATCCGAGTTATGCCAGCGCTTTCCCGCGGAACCTTGCCGGCCGGTCTCCGCTCGACAACAGCCAGATCGAGCGCTTGAGCCTTCTCACCGGCGTGGCACTCGGCCGCCTGGCGGGTCATGCGCAGAACAAGGGTCCGCAGATCAGTTTCGACCGGCCCGAGTGGAGCCCCTGCCTGGCGCGGTTCGGACCGGACGGTGGTGCGGGCCATGATGAGGCGCTGGCGATCATCCGGGCCGGAGCCGCGAAACTCGATCAGATCCCCCGCGCCGACATGGACGGCTTCGAACCCTGCCCGATCGATAGGGCGCGGCGCGAGAAGTACGATCTCCGCAAGCGCGCGGAGGAACAGAGCAGGCAGGCTGTTTCAAGAGGCGAAAAAGTTCGCAACAATAGAGGGAGAGAGTGAGTTCACAATGTGCGTGCGAAAAGCGAATAGGAAATTCACGATCTGTGTCGCAAGGATGGGGTGCCTCGGGCTGGCGGGCGCGATAATTCTCTGCTTGATCCTGTCGGAGCTTTCCGCCCGGGTTGGCGGGCCCGAGACCGACAGTGCCTGCTACGGCGGGCCGGCATCCCTGGCCGTCGGAGTTGACCGCCGGCTCCTCTACGTGGCCGAGACCGCGGCTGAACGGATTGCGGTGATCGATCTGCAAACCCTCGAAAAGACACGCTCCGTCGCTCTGCCCGACAGGCCGGGAGGAATGACCCTTTCGGCCGACGGCACACGGCTCTATGTGACCGGTTGCGTTCCAGAGGGTACGGTGCATGAGATCGACGTGAAAGATCTTCGCCTCTCGAAAACCTGGCGCGTCGGACACAGCCCTTCGGCGATCGTAGCCAGCGCTGACGGCTCGACGCTCTACGTGTGCAACCGGTTCGACAACATCGTCAGCGTCATCGATGCCGCTTCGCGAGAAGAGACAGCGCGTGTCAGCGTGGTGCGCGAACCGATTGCGGCGGCGCTCGGAGCGGACGGCGCCCGGCTTTTCGTGGCCAACCACCTTCCGGGAGGGGCGGCCGACAGGGAATACTCGGCAGCGGGGATCACGGTGATCGACACGGCCCGCAATCGGACCGCCGCCTTCATCCCGCTTCCCAACGGCTCGACCGGTCTGCGCGGGATCTGCGCGTCGCCCGACGGCAAGCATATCTACGTCACGCACATCCTGGCGCGCTATCAGCTCCCCACGACACAGCTCGAGCGCGGTTGGATGAACACGAACGCGCTGAGTATCATCGATGCCGCCGAGTGCGGGCTCGTCAATACGGTGCTCCTCGACGATGTCGATCTCGGTGCGGCGAATCCGTGGGGCGTGGCGTGCTCGTCCGATGGCCGGTTCCTTTGCGTGGCCCAGGCCGGAACGCACGAGGTGAGTGTGATCGACCGGGCCCGTCTCCACGCGAAACTCGAACGGAGCGCCGGCGAGAAGAGCGGATCCTCCGGCGTAACCGGTGCCGCGGCCGTTCCCAACGACCTCTCTTATCTGGTCGGCCTGCGACGCCGGCTCAGCCTGGCCGGCAACGGCCCGCGCGGGCTGGCCGTGGTTGGCGGCAGGGTTTTCGCCGCGGAGTATTTCAGCGACAGTGTGGGTGTGATCGATATCGATCCCGCAATGCGGCACACACCGCGGTCGATCGCTCTCGGCGCCGAGGGATCGATGCCGATCGAACGCCGCGGTGAGAGCCTCTTCAACGACGCACGGCTCTGCTTTCAGATGTGGCAGAGTTGCGCCAGCTGCCATCCCGACGGCCGCGCCGACGGGCTCAACTGGGATCTGCTCAACGACGGGATCGGCAATGCCAAGAACACGAAGAGCCTGCTCCTGGCCCATCGGACGCCGCCGGCCATGATCACCGGCGTGCGCGAACGGGCCGAGACCGCGGTGCGCGCGGGGATCAGACACATCCAGTTCGCACAGCGTCCCGAGGAGGACGCCCGGGCCATCGACGCCTATCTCCTGTCGATGACGCCCGTGCCGAGCCCCTGGCTGCGGGAGGGCGCGCTGAGCGGGTCCGCCAGGAGAGGCGCCGTCCTCTTCGAGGAGGCCGGCTGCGCGTCGTGCCACGCAACGGAGCTCTTCACGAACCTGAGCTCCTACGACGTGGGACTCGGTGCGGGGCGGGACGAGGGCCGCCTCTTCGACACGCCTGCGCTCGTCGAAGCCTGGCGCACGGCGCCTTACCTTTTCGACGGCCGCGCCGAGGCGATAAAAGATGTCTTGACGACCCATAATCCCGACGATAGGCATGGAGCCACAAAGGATCTGACCGAGCAGGAGATCGATGACCTCGCCGCGTTCGTTCTGTCCCAGTAGACGCGCGAGGGGAACCAACATGGAAAAGTGCATGCCGCCCTTGATTTCAACCACCACCGTTTCTGGAAGTGCAGGTCAAGAATTGATCGTCACGGCCCGGTCCGAATCGATCGAAGGGTCCGACGAAATGCTCGCCGGCGTCAGCAAAACGCTCGACGGTCTTGGAGCATCGGTCCTGTCCCAGGCGGTTTTCGGTGTCGCGCGCAGCGATGCCGCGGACCGCGCAGCCCGCGGTGCGTCCGGGGAGAAAGATCTCGAGAATCGGTCCGTTCCGCCGCCGTGGCCGGTGACCTGGGTGGAGGAGGGGTGCGATTCTTCACCGATCCTCGCGGGAACTCAAGTCTCGGCCCTCGTCGGCGCCCGTCCCCGGTCGATCCGGCACGACGGCCGGATCGTGGGAACACTCGTCGACGATGACGATGCCCTCTACTGCCGTCTCGGCGGTCTGATCCCTCGCGATCGCTCCGTCTCCGGCGGGGAACAGACGCGAGACATTCTGGAACTGATGGAGGAGATCCTCCAGGGGAACGGGTTCGAGTTCAGTCATGTCGTCCGGACCTGGTTCTACAACGACCGGATCCTTTCGTGGTACGACGAGTTCAACGAGGCGCGCAGCACCTTCTTTCGGGAACGGGATCTCTTTTCGAAGATCGTTCCGGCCAGCACCGGGGTGGGGGGGCGCAACAGCGCTCGCGCCGCGCTCACCAGCGGCCTGCTTGCCGTGAGAGCCAAGGCAGGCCGGGACGTCCGGATCGAGGCGGTGCCGTCGCCCCAGCAGTGTCCGGCGCTCGAATACGGCAGTTCTTTCAGCCGCGCCGTGGAACTGACAGCCGGCGGGCTGCGGCGGCTCTACGTCTCCGGCACGGCGAGCATCGCGCCCGACGGCCGCACCGAGTACATTGGCGACGTGGACGGACAGGTGGCGCGCACCATGGACGTGGTGAATGCCATACTCGAATCGCGCAAAATGGCGTGGGCCGACACGGTGCGCGCCATCGTCTATTTCAGGAACCCAGGCGACGCGCCCCGTTTCGTGCGGTACTGCTCGAAGAACAGCCTCGATGATTTGCCTTCCCTTGCAGTGCAGAACGTGATCTGTCGCGACGACCTCCTATTCGAGATCGAGATCGATGCCGTGCAGCCTCTCTAAACCGGTCGCCGCGCTTCTGATTGCCGCAGCCGCGTCAGGCTGCTATCTCATCCCCACCGCCCCGAATGATTACGATCGAGCCGCGATCGGTGCGGCGCGATGGCTTCGATCGGTCGCTGTCGACACCGAGGAGGGAAGGACCTGGCCGACCGAGCCGGAACGATCCAGTCTCGGCTCGGCCGATCTCTACAGCGGCGACGCCGGGGTCGTTCTCTTCTTCATCGAGGCGTGGGAGCGCACGCGCAACAGGGAGTTTTTCGAACACGCCCTCCAGGGCGCGCGCGCGCTGGCCGCCGCGCTTCCGACGGAGGCGAGCGAACCGTTCGACGCGGGGCTTTTCACGGGGATCGCCGGCATGGGCTACGTGCTCCACAGGGGTTTCGAGGCCACGGGCGATCGGGCCCTCCACGATGGGGCGCTGCACTGCGTGCGTCTCCTCCACCTGAGCGCGCGCGCCGCCGGAGACGGAAAAGAGTGGAACGCCTCGAACGACGTGGTGAGCGGCAGCGCGGGGATCGGTCTTTTTCTCCTCCATGCCGCCGCCGAGATGGATCACCGCGCTTCCGGGGATCTGGCGGCTCTCGCGGGGCGGCGCCTCGTGGAGAAAGCGATTCCGGCGGGGGACGGTCTCAAGTGGCGGATCGACGCGGAATACGAGCGGCTCATGCCGAATTTCTCCCACGGCACGGCGGGGGTCTCCTTCTTTCTGGCCCTGCTTCACGAGGCCACGGGGGAGGAGCGCTTTCTGGACGCGGCTCTTTCCGGGGGCGCCTACCTCCTTCAGACAGCCGATGAGCGCGGTCTCGTCTTCCACCACGAACCGGGCGGGGAGCGGCTCTTTTACCTCGGGTGGTGCCATGGGCCGGCCGGCACGGGCCGCCTCTTTCTGAAGCTCTGGAAGGCGACCGGCGATCGCCGATGGCTCGACGCGGTCCACAGGGCGGCGCGCGGCGTCATGACGAGCGGCATTCCTGACAGGGAGACGCCCGGTTTCTGGAACAATGCCGGTCTCTGTTGCGGCCTCTCGGGTGTGGCCGCCTTCTTCGCCGACCTTCACCGGGAATCGCCCCGGCCGGGTTACCTCGATTTCGCCAGAACCCTCACCGACGAGATCGTGAGGAGAGCGACCGTCGACCGGAGCGGCTACCGGTGGATTCACGCCGAGCACCGCGTCAAGCCCTCCCTCCTCTCGGCCCAGACCGGCCTCATGCAGGGCGCGGCCGGTATCGGCATCTGGCTGCTCCGACTGAGCGCCCTCGGCGAAGGCACTCCGGCCCTCGGCGAAGGCACTCCGGCCTTCGGCGAAGGTGAAGAGTACGATCCGCTCCTTCCCTTCGGAATCCTTTGCTCCTCGTGACCGGGGGGCAACTCCTTTTCGGCGAGCGCTCGATCTGAAGATCCAGGCCGATCCGCAAAATAATCTGAAAAACCACTAGCACCGTTCGGGATCCCTTGCGCTTCTATCGGTGCAAGGAACGGAACCGGGTGTCTTCGGCGCGGCGGCCGGCCTTCTCAGGTGAAGCAGGCATGTTCTTTCCGGTAGATGGCGGCCTGCGCCTGTCGGGGAGCGGACTCTCCGAATATCCCGGTTCGCGGCCGGCATCAACAGCGTGATCTGTCTCGCCCATCGCTCAACCGATCAAGGAGGTATCAGTCATGAAACGGAAAATCGCAACCTCGATCGCCCTGCTCCTGCTCGCCGGGCTCTGTCTTGCCCAGGGCCAGACCGAAAGCGGGACCGCACCGTCGAAGAACGAACACCGCACCTATTCGATCGATGCCTTTGGAAATCCGACCGATTCCAATGGCCGCTGGGGAACGCCTATCTGGAACAACACGACGACACTGATCGGCGGCTATCTGCCCATGGAAACGGGATACCTCTATCTCGATTGGGGCGTCCTCCAGGATCAGGGTAACGGAATGCCCTGCGAGGTGGTGGACGGTTTCGAGTTCTCCTACTCTTCCACAAACATGGATCCCGGGGGCGAATCGATCGCAATCTACTTCTATGACAACTGCACCGGCTGGGGGGGGACCGGGTACGGCCGTCCCTACGTGTACGAGGCAGGGTTCTTCTTTTCGGAGCTTCCCAACGCCTGGCCCGGGGGAGGCCAGGTGGATCACACGATTCTCGTCGACCTGGAATCAACGGGGTACGAGTTCCTGCTGAGCGACGCGACCGACACGACGAGACTCAATCCCGCCTACGGTCATATCGGCATCGGGTACCATCTGGTTTCCCAACCGGTTGCGGGAACGACATCGCTCACTTTTCTGGACTCGCAGGTGGCTGGGAACGGAACGGAGAACGCGTACGACGTCTACTATCCCACCGGAAAGTACATCGATACCTATCAGGCACCATCGAATGCCTGGGGATCGTTCCAATGCAAACTCTACGGCAACTCCGATCCGGCCGGGGGGATGTTCTACACTCCCGGCACCGACGGTCTTGCGGGGAACGACGCCTCACTCTACTGCGTGGGAAACTGGGCCGCCGGGAGTTCTGTCCGATTTCGTTTGAAGAAGAATCTTCTTCCCGAGGATTGCTGGCTCCTGGTTGCCAGCGGAGTCGGCTTCCCGACTTACTTTCCCTTGTACAGTGCCACGAAGATACTCACCGGAGTCCATACCGTTCTCGCAATGCACCCGATCGCCAGTATTCCCGGATTCTGGGGCACTCCGTACGGCGACTTCGAGGTCTACGACCGGGTTCTGTCTCCGTACCTCGCGGGGAAGCCGCCAGGAACCTATTACTTTCAGGGCGCGATCACGAATTATTACAGCCCCGGCCCTCTCATTCCTGTTGATCTTTCCGGTGTCATCAATCAATGACGGTACCGGAGAGGGCGATCCAAAAAAAGAAAATCCCCCTTCCCGCGGGAAGGGGGATTCTTCTTGGTTCGGAACCTGTCGATCAGTAGTTGGCCCGGACGGTCCAGAATCCATAAGTCGATTCGGCCGGCGGATACTGATTGACGCTGAGATCGGTCGGATCGAAACCGTTGAGGGTGTTGGTGCCCGCGTAGAAGGCGCTGCCCGGCACATAGGCGGTCGTGTCGTCGATGGCCAGACAGTATTCATATCCGGCATGGTGCAGGTTGTAGGCGATCCAGAAGTCGGCCGTGGTGACCGTGGCCGTGAGCGGATCCCAGACATGGATGTCCTGGTCCACGTTGTTCACCGCGCCGGTGCCCTGGTTGATCAGGACGCAGTCGATCGGATCCATGTCGGAGGTCGGATCCTCCCAGATGTAGAAGTCGGTGGCCGTTCCGTTTCCGGGAGCGAAACCGGGATAGGTGGTGGAACCGAAGATCGTTCCGACCTCGGTGATGTTCTCGCCGCCCGGAATCGTGTCGAAGCGGTGCATGCCGACCATGTCGCCGCCGCTCACCCAGCAGAGCAGGTTTTCGGTCGTGCCGTCATCCCACTCGTAGCTCGTGGGCGGCGGGACGACGTCGAAGTTCACCATGTCGTAGTCGAAGAGGGGAAAGTCGACGAGCCCGTTCTGATAGATGTCGATAGCCACGAAAACCTTGTACGCGCCGAGGGGCGGAACGAGGTTGAGAACCGTGCCAGACCAGTCGGTGAGCCCGCTGCTCCACGCCGGATGGATGAGATCGGGGTACCAGGCGCCCAGCTGATAGGACCACCAGTTACCGGCCGGCGTGACGAGCGCGATCCAGATCTCGACAGGGAAGCCGGCGAAGTCGCGGGCGAGGACATCGATGGTGACCGTCGCGCTGTCGCCGGTGAAAATCTCCACGTCGGAATCGTCGCCGTTGCACTTGATATCGAGGATCGGATAGGCCATGCCCTGCGTGTCGTAGTGGAACGTCCCGTTCCAGCCGCGGGGGTAAAAGCTGTAGCTGAACGCCGGGTTCGCCTCGCCCGTGTTCGTTGCAATGGCCAGGTCGCTGTTCGAGACGTTGTACAATCCGTTGGTGTAGCCGAGAAATCCGAGGAGGTTCGCGTAGTTGGAAACGTCCACGTATATCCCGTAGATGTTTCCGGCGATGAACCGGACATTGTTGCCCGATATGTCGATGCTGGTCGGCAGGTCGGGGCCCGCTGCCACGTTGCTGTTGCTTCCGAGGAGCGTCCAGTGGGTGGGATCATTTTCGAATCCCACACAGGAACCGACGCAGTAGTAAGCGTCGACGTCGATCGTCTCTCCCGCCGAGATCCAGTTGACATCGAGAGCGGTGCTGTAGAGATCGATGGCCGGTGTGATGTCGAAGGTGTTACCGGCGTAGCCGTTGTTCCACGCGAAGAGCGTGGTCAGCGAGCCCGGTGCACGCTCGGCCTGGTGGGCGGCGGTGGCCGTTGTTTTTTTGTACACCCTGTCGCTGTCCTGGGCCAGACCCGCGGCGCAAAGACAGACGAGAAGTGCAAAGACGACACATGTTCGCTTCATTTTCTATTTCTCCTTACGGCATGTAAAACGGGCGTACCAGAGGTCGCGCAAATATCCATCGAGGCCGCCGAGGGCGGTTCGATTCGAACGGAGAGGGATCGATAGCGGGTACGGCCGGCCGCACCACGCGGACCGTGGTCAGGCTTCGCAAAATTTCGGTAATTACAGTTTACCCCATATCTAAAGCATCAACGGGAATAAATAAAAAATAGGCAGGCTGCCCTGTTTGGGCGAACGATCGTTCGAGAGGCGCCCTAGTTGCGCCGTTCGTTCGGGCGTGGTACAAGGGGATTCCGGTCGAAGCCGGGATCGGATGCGGCTCGACATTCTCGACGCGGGATGGCAATGGCAAAACGCCCCGGGGGCGATTTCGATGATACGGAAAAGTTCGGTCCTTGTCTGGTTCATTGCCGCCGTGTGCCTTCTTGGCGCCGCGGCGCTGCCTTGCGAGTACAGCGTTCGCGACGCGGCCTTTGTCTGTTACGAACACGAGGAGTACCGTCTCTTGATTTTCGTGCGCGACGGGACTCCCGAACCGGTCCGCACCCTGCTCGAGGAGGCGGCACTGATCCAGTGCCTGGGCAGCAATATCAGGTACGAGATCGTCAATGCCGACGAGAATCCGGAACACCCGATCCTGGCCGGAGCGATCGCGGAAGAGACTGGTGGCTCCGCGGGACAGAGCGCCTCTTTTCCGATGGCGATCCTCGCCACGCCGAGCGGCCGCTGCCTGCCCGTACCCCTCGGCGAGGTCGAGGAGATCTCCCGCGAAGCGGTCTGGCGCGCCTTCGAGGCGCTCGTCAAATCGCCCGCGCGGGAAACGATCACGCGCGATATCATCGAGGCGCTGAGCGTGGTCGTTCTCGTCGAGGGATCCGACGCTGAAAGGAACGAACAGGCCAGGGCGATCGTCACCGAAGCGATCGACAGGATCGAAGAGATGATGCCCTACTTTCCCAAGCCGGTGCACGCCCCCGCGAAACTCGACCGGCCGCCCCGTCTCGTCACCGTGGCGCGGTCCGCCCAGGCCGGCGAGGCCGTGCTTCTCTTCAGTCTCGACCTCGACAGCAGGCCGGCTGACGAGCCGCAGGTGGTCGTGCTCCACGGCCGTGGCCGCCAGGTCGGCTGGCCCCTTTCGGGCGGCGATCTCGACCGCTCGCTGCTGGAACGCATCCTCTCCATCAGCGGCCAGGACTGCGAGTGCGATCTTCCCCGTTCGTGGATGCAGGGCCGGCTGATTCCTCTCAGGTGGGACGAGGAGATCGTCGAGGCGCTCGTTCGAAAGATCGGATTCAATCCGGAGAGCCCCGCGGTGATTCTGGAGGTGAGCAGGATCGTGGGCGCCGGTGCCGGGGCACGCGCCTCCAACGGCTCCGGCGATCTGCCTGAGATCTCTCTCGGGTACAATGAAATCGAGATCGGTTTCGACAGTGCGGTCGAAGCCGAATCCGAACGGCCCCCTCCCCCCGCGCAAGGGAGCGCCCCGCCTGACCGGAGCGCGGCGCCGGCCGGCCTCCGGCTGGCGATGACCTGTCTACTCATCGCCGCCGCCGTCATCATCTGGGGCATCGTCCTCGTGCGGAGGAGAGACCGGGGGCGCCCGAGATGAGTCTGTTCAGCCTGATCGTGAAGGAGATCGCCCACCGCAAGCTGAATTTCATTCTCAGCCTGATCGCCGTGACCACGGCGGCGGCGCTTATCGTCTCCTCCGTGACCACCGGCCGCGCCTCCCAGCGCGAGACGGTGCGCCTCATGCGCGACATGGGGCTCAACTTGCGGGTGATCCCGAAAGAGACGGACATGAACCTCTTCTTCGAGAGAGGATTCTCGGACAGGACCATGCCCGAGGACTACGCGTGGAAGCTGGCCACCCACGAGGGACTCTCCTCGAACCACATCACCGCCGTGCTGATCGGCAAGATCGAGTGGCGCACGAAGAGCGCGATCCTGATGGGTATCACGCCCGAGATCTTTCCCCCGGGGAAGGAGAAGCCGCCGATCATCGAACCTGTCGAGAAGGGCACGATCTACGTCGGCTATCACCTCGCCCGCGACCTGAAAGTCAAGCGTGCCGATCCGGTCGTGCTCGAGGGGCGGCCCTTCGTCGTGGCGGGGTGCGGTCCGGAAACGGGCACCGACGAGGACATCACCGTTCAGTGCCATATCAGCGACGCCCAGGAAATACTCGGGCTGCCGGGGAGGATCAACGAGATCAAGGCGATCGACTGCCTCTGCAAGGACTCCCGGCAGGAAACGCTCACACGCTTGAGGGAGCAACTGGCCACGGTCCTGCCCGAGGCAGAGGTCATCCAGCTCGGGGCGATCGCCAAGGCGCGCCGCGAGCAGAGGGTGATGGTGCGCGATTATTTTCTCGACCTGGTCCTGCCGACTGTGGTGGTGGTCAGCGTCGTATGGATCGGGGTACTCGCTCTGCTCAACGTGCGCGAACGGCGCCGCGAGATCGGAATCATGCGCGCCCTCGGATACGGCAGCGGATGGATCGCGGCACTCTTTCTCGGGAAGGCCGTATTGACGGGGCTCGCCGGGGCCATGATCGGTTTCGGCGCCGGCACGGAGCTCGCCCTCCACTTCGGTCCCGAGATCTTCAAGGTCACGGCCAAGTCGATCAAAGCCGATTACGTTCTGCTCGCATGGTCCCTGGCAGGGGCGCCCCTGCTGGCGGGGCTGGCGACCTTCGTGCCGGCCATGATGGCCGTGGCCCAGGATCCCGTTCAGTCGCTGAGGCAGGAGTGAGCATGTATATCGTCGAGCGGTTGGCCAGGGTGTTCGAGACGAAACATGGACCGGTGCGCGCCGTCGACGACGTGAGCGTCGAGATCGAACGGGGCGAGTTCGTCATCATCCGCGGTCCGAGCGGCTCGGGCAAGACGACGCTGCTCAACATGCTCGGCGGAATGCTGCACCCCTCGTCGGGCACGGTCTTCGCCGACGGCAGGGATCTTTTCGCCATCAGCAACCGCGCGCGCAACCGGTTCAGGGCGGTCAACATCGGTTTCGTCTTCCAGATGTTCCATCTCGTTCCCTACTTGACGGTCGTCGAAAACGTGCGTCTCTCCACGCGGCAAGCGGGCCGCCAACGGCCGGAAGGCGAAAAGAAAGCTCTCGATCTGCTCGACCGGCTCAATCTCTCGGCGCGGCGCGATCACAAGCCGGCCGATCTCAGTGCGGGCGAGCGGCAGCGCACCGCCATGGCGCGCGCCCTCGTCAACGATCCGAAGATCGTTCTCGCAGACGAACCCACGGGCAACCTCGATCCGCGGAACGCGGCCGAAATCATGAGCCATCTCGCCGGGTTCCAGAGAGAAGGGGGTACGGTGGTCGTCGTGACTCACGGCACCGCGGCGGACCGATCGGCCACGCGGATTCTGCACATCGTCGATGGCCGCCTCTCGACGGCCGATTAGCCGGCTCGATGCTCAATGGCTGAAAGGAGCCAAGGTTTGAAAAGTTCAATCTCCCAGCCGATCTCGACATCTTCCATCGCGGCAGTCTGTTTCGTGCTTCTCCTTTTCCAGGGCGGGCTTCTTGCCGGCGACTGGCCCACCTATCGCGGCGACAACCGGCGGTCCGGGGCCACGGCCGAAAGCGTCGAGCCGCCGCTCGAGTTGCGATGGTCGTGGATTTCGGGCCATCGGCCGAGACCGGCCTGGCCCGCGCCGTCGGAGGAACTGCCCCGCATGCATGCCGACAACGCGTTCCATGCGGTCGTGGGGGAGGGGCTCGCTTTTTTCGGGTCTTCCGTGGACGACAGTGTGGTGGCGATCGAGTGCGCCACCGGTGCGGTGCGCTGGACATTCGATGTGGACGGCCCGGTGCGCTTCGCGCCCGCTTACAGCGAGGGACGCCTCTTTTTCGGTTCCGACGACGGCTTCGTCTACTGCGTCGGCGCGAGCGACGGCCGCCTCGTCTGGAAGTACCGCGCCGGACCGGGCGAAGACAGGGTGCTCGGCAACGGGCGTCTGATATCGTTGTGGCCGGTCAGAACATCCGTTCTGGTCGACAAGGGGGAGGTGTTCTTCTGCGCCGGAGTTTTTCCCTTCGAGGGAATTTTCGTCTGCGCCCTCCGCGCGTCCGACGGGTCGCTGATCTGGAAGAACGACACGATCGGCGACCGCGCACACGAGCTGGAGTATGGCGGGATCTCGCCCCAGGCCTACCTCCTGGCATCGGACGCCGCGATCTACGTGCCGTCGGGCCGCGCCATGCCCGCGGCCTTCGACAGGAAGACGGGAAAGTTTCTTTTCTATGCCTCTCCCGGGGGAAAAAGGGGAGGCACGTGGGCGCTCCTCGACGGGAGCGATCTCGTGGTCGGAAACGAGTATTCGGGAGTTCCGCACAAGCTTTCATACGACAGTTCGACGGGCCGCCGGAAGAACACCGTCTTCGCCTGGTTTCCGGGCCTGGACATGGCCATGACGCGGGAGATCTCGTACGTCCTCACGAAAGAGGGGATCTACGCCATCGATCGCGCCGCCTACAAGGAAGCGGTCTCCAGGGTCGCCGCACTCGGCAAGAAGAAGAAGGAACTGGGCAGCCTCGTGACCGAGCTGCGAAAAGAGATTCCCAAAGCGTCCGGATTGGAGCGGGCCAAGCTGGAGAGGAGACTGGTACCGCTTCCCGGCCAGATCCTCGCGATCGAAGGGGAGATCAAGAAACGGAGAGCGTCGAGCTTCCGCTGGCATTTCGCGGGACAGGAGTTCTCGGTGTTGATCCTCGCAGACGACGTGGTCTATGCCGGGGGGCGGGGAAAAGTGGCCGCAATCGATATTCGGTCCGGAGAGGAGGTGTGGCACGCCGCGGTGGAAGGCTCGGCCCGCAGCCTCGCGGCCGCCGAGGGGTATCTCCTGGTCAGCTCGGACAGCGGGGCCGTGACCTGTTTCGGTCCCCCTTCGGGCAGCGACCCCCGGAAGATCGGAGCCGCACCGATCGCGCCTGTCGAAAGCGACGAAGCAGTGGAGAGCGTGTACAGGGCCGCCGCCGCCAAGATCGCCGCGGAGGCGGGCGGCACGAAGGGTTACTGCCTCGTGGCCGACTGCGGTTCGGGCCGTCTCGCCTGCGAGCTCGCCAGGTTGACGGAATTCACCATCGTGGGGATCGAGAGCGATCCCGTCGAGGTGGCGCGCGCCAGGGAACGCCTCCGGGCCGCCGGTCTCCACGGGGCGCGCGTGACGGTCCACGCCTGGAATGTGGACAGCCTGCCACCCTATTTCGCCAACGTCGTCGTTTCCGACGCGATGGTGCTCACCGGCCGCACCTCGCTCGGCACGAAGGAGATCGACCGTGTGCTGAGACCTTGCGGCGGTGTGTGGCTTTCGTGCCGGACGGAGCGGGAGGAGGGGCTCGCGTGGACCAAGATCGTGCGCGAGGAACTGGACGGCGCGGGGCGCTGGACCCAGCTCTACGGCAATCCGCAAAACACCTCCTGTTCGGGCGATGAACTGGTCAAAGGTCCTTTCGGCATCGTCTGGTTCGGGGAACCGGGTTCGGAGCAGATCATCGACCGCCACGGCCGTTCGACAAGCCCCGTATCTCTCGACGGCCGCCTCTTCCATCAGGGCGAAGAGGTGGTGTCAGCCTACGACGCATACAACGGCACCTTTCTCTGGAAGCGGTACATCCCCGGCGCGGTGCGTGTCCGCGTCGATGTGGACAGCGGGAATCTGGCCTTGAGCAGGAGCGGGGTCTACGTGGCCGCCCACGACAAGTGTTACCGGCTCGATCCAGCCACGGGCGAGATCTTGGGCATCTTCGAGATCCCGCGCGCGCCGGGCGATCGACCGGCGCGGTGGGGGTTCGTGGCCGTCTCCGGCAACATGCTCTTCGGTACCTGCGCCGAGCCTCTGAAGAGCGACTACGCCGCCCCGTGGAAGGATTTCATCGCCGATGATGGGGAACGCTGGCTTCTGCCGGAAGAGATCGATCCCGAGGTCGCCGAACGGTGGAAGACACGGACCGGCAAGCCGCTTCCGTTCAACGGGATCCGGAAAAACTACCCCGAGGCCGGAGACGACCTCTACATGTACTACCACCGCGCCGGTACGCTCTGGCGGTCGATGACCGATTTTCCCACGTGGGACAGCCAGCGTACGCCCAAAATAGCGCTCACCGACCGGGTGATGGGTGGTGACACGCTCTTTGCGATGGACCGGTCGAACGGCGCGCTCCTCTGGACCCATCGCGGCGAGCGGATTCCCAACATCTCGGTGTCGATCACCGAAGACAGGATCTATCTCGTGGAAGAGGGGTGCACGCCCGAGGAGCGGGATCGTGCCCTCGGCGCGGTCTCTTCCGCGACGGCACAAGGAATTTACGAGGAGGGTGCCGAGGCGCGACTGGTCAAAGCGGAGGAGCGCGATGTGCGGTACGTGACCGCTCTCGACGCGGGTTCGGGGCGCGTGGTCTGGCGGAAACCCTTCGACCTGACAGGCTGCGGCGGCGACAAGATGGGGAGCGCCGTCGCGGGCGGTGTGCTTGCGTTCTTCGGCCATTTCAGCAATCACGATACGGGCTTCTTTTTGAAGAACGAACTCACCTGGCGCCGTGTCACCGCCCTCGATGCGGCCACGGGCGCACTTCTCTGGTCGCGGCCCCTCAACTACCTGAGGCGGCCCTTGATCGTGGGCGATCGCATGATCATCGAACCACGCGCCTGCGATCTGCACACGGGCAAGATCTTGACGAGGCCCCATCCGATCACGGGGAATCCGGTGCCCTGGGAGTTTCTCAGGCCCGGCCACTGCTGCTCGGTCACCTCGGCGTCGGCCCATACCCTCTTCTACCGCTCCTACTGGGCGGCGATCTACGAGCTCACCGGGGACAAGGGGCTGAGCCTCTTCGGTGCGATCCGCCCGGGCTGCTGGCTCAACATGATCACGGCCGGGGGCCTGATGATCATGCCCGAGGCGAGCTCCGGTTGCACCTGCTCTTTCCCGCTCCGCTGCTCGTTCGCCATGGCACACAAACCAAAAAAGGCGACGGGCAACTGGACCGTGTTCGTGAACCACGGGGCGAATCTTCCGGTGAAGCATATGGCGGTCAATCTCGGTGCGCCCGGCGACAAGCGCGACGAGGACGGTACGCTCTGGCTCGCCTGGCCGCGGCCGCGCGTTGTTTCGCCGATCGGATACGGCGACTATGCCATGGATTTCGAGCTGACCGAAAGGATCGCTCCCGGGGGCGGGTACTACTGCGCCGACCATCGCGGCGCCCGGTTGGAGGGGACCGAGAGACCCTGGCTCCACGTTTCGGGATGCCGCGGTCTCCGGGAGCTGACCATTCCGCTCACCGAGGAGAGTTCGACTCTGCCCGAGGGAGTCTACACGGTGCGCCTCGGCTTCAGTGCGTCCCGAACAGGAGCGCCCGAGGCCCGTCCCTTCGACATCTCGATCGGAGATGAGATCGTCCTGGAAGCGTTCGATCCCGACGCGTCCGCCGGAGGCGGCAAAGCGTCCGCTGGAAGCGGCAAGGCGTCCGCCGGAGGCGGCAAGGCGTCCGCTGGAGGCGGGCGCTTGGCGACAGTGCTCGAGTTCAACGGCCTGAGAGCGTCGTCATCTCTTTCCGTGAAGCTGACGCCCCGCGATCGGAACCTGTCCGATGGGCGGGCGTTGAATTTCGTCGAGGTGATCCGCGAGGACGTGGATAACCTGCTCCATGGCAAGGCCGAGGAGCGGAGAATCGACCCTGTTCGCGCTGCAGATCTTCTGGACGAGGCCGCGGCCTGTTTCGACTCCGGCAAGGTCGACAAGGCCCTGGGCCTCTACCACGCCCTTTTCGAGAGCGAGGCGCCGACCCCTTTTCGGGTCAAGGCTCTCGATGGGATGGCGGCCATAGCAAGCCCCGCATCGCTCGATCGCGTGAAAAAGTGCTGGGAAGAGTCGGAATCGATCCTGTCCGAATACAAGCCGGTCGACGGGGCGATCATGGATGCCACCGCCAGGGTGGTTCTTGCCGTGGCCGACAAACTCTCGGCCGGCGATCGGGCCGCCGGTCAGAAGATGCTCGCCGATCTTCTGCCCCTGCTCGGTTCGATCGCCGATCGTACACTCCGCAGGGAGATCCATGTCCGTCTCGGCTACCTGCTGAATTGGCGCCTGGCCGGACCGAAGGCCTGGAGCCGCGATCAGCAATCGGTGGCCGATGTATTCGCCGCCGCGGAGCCGCCCGGCCAGGGCGATCGGTCGGGGGGCGCCGGGACGGAATTGCGGTGGATCGAATTCTCGGGGGAGCGGGCAAGAATCGACCTCCAAAAAGTATTCGGCGTGGCGGACAACGTCTCGGCCTGGGCCATGACAGAGTTCGAGCTGGAGGCCGACCAGACCGTGGTTCTCCGGATCGGCAGCGACGACGGATTCAAGTGCTGGTTCAATGGCGACGATGTGGGCGGGTTCAACGCGCCGAGAAGTTGGTCGCTCGCCGGCACGTCGATCGAGGTGCAAGGCCGGAAGGGCCCGAACCGCATCGTGCTGCAGATTATCGAGCAGTCCGGCGACTGGGCGTTCAGCCTGTGCGCTACCGATGGAGAGGGGATTCCGCTCTTCCGTCGATGACATGGATCTGTTCGGGGTTCAGCCGCGCGACGAGGGGTGAATCCGCGCTGCGCGACAGCTCTTCGAAGGCATCGGGCGACAGGTGAGCCACCATGTCGAGGGGACCGACGAGTTCGACGCGCACGTAGTTGCAGAAGTCCGACGCTTGACCCGGTCTGACGGGGAATTCGTTTTCGCCCGCGCCCCGGCCGGCGGGCAGCTTTCCGACGGTGATCTTTTCCGGACGCACCACGACCGACACCGCGCCGCTGTGTCTGCCGGGTACGGTCATCTTCACGGCGCCGACGCTGACCGTGGACAGGCCGTCTTCTTTCCGCGGCGCTCCCCCTTCGTGAGCGTTCTCCTCCGCCTGTCCCTCGAAGATGTTGCCGCAACGCATGAACCGGGCCAGGTCGGTATTCCGCGGTCGATTGAGCAGGTCGTCGAGAGTGCCGATCTGCGCGAACCGTCCCTCCATAAGAACGCCGGCCCGGTCAGCCATTGACAGGGCCTCTTCCAGGTTGTGGCTCACGTGCAGCGTCGTGACGCCGAGCTGTTTCTGGATGCGGCTGATCTCGAAACAGACCTCCTGCCGCGTTGCGTCGTCGAGAGCCGAAACAGGCTCGTCGAGGATCAGGACCCGGGGGGAAAGGATCAGGGCGCGAGCCAGGGCCACGCGCTGTTTCTCGCCGCCGCTCAGCCCGGCCGGGGACCGTTCGAGAAGGTGGCCGATCTTCAGGAGAAGGGCCATCTCGTCGATTTTTCGCGCCGCGGTCGGTCTGTCCATGCCGCGCACCCCGAGTCCGAAGCCGATGTTCTCCTTTACCGAGAGGTGGGGGAGGATCGCGTAATCCTGCGGTACGTAGCCGATTTCGCGGCGTCTCGGCTCGAGGGCGGTCACGTCCCGGCCGTTGATCGTGACGCGGCCCCCTTCGATCCTGTTCAATCCGCAAAGGCACTCGAGAAGCACGGTCTTGCCCGAGCCGGGGGGGCCGAGGATGACGAAGTGTTCGGCTTCGGCCACGGTCAGATCGATGGCGCGCAGCTCGAAATCGCCCATCTTGCAGTTCAATCCCTCGGCGCGGATCATAGTTTCACCAGAGAACGGCTGCCCACGGCGCGGATCGCGCTGAGCGCCACCAGGGCGATGGCGATCATGAGAAGTGCCACGGCCAGGGCGAGCTCGATGTTGCCGATCGACTGCTCGAGAAAGATCGTCGTGCTCAGCACCTCGGTCCGTCCGCGGAAGGAGCCGACGAAAACCATGAGCGGGCCGAAAAGTCCGAAGGCGCGCGCCCAGGTCAGGATGCATCCCGCGATCACGCCTCCCTTGGCAAGGGGAAGGGTCACGCGCCTGAAGCTCTGCCACTCGGTGCAGCCGAGGGTGAGGGCCACCTTTTCGAACCTGCTGTCGACCTCGTCGAAGGCGACCTTGGCCGAGCGGATCGCATAGCTCGCCGAGACGAAGAACTGGCAGAGCACGATCCCCTTCGGCTGGAACACGAACTCGATGCCCAGATCCTCCTCGATCCACCGGCCGAGAAAGGTTTGCGAGAAGAAGACGAGCAAGGTCAGACCTGCCACCAGCGGCGGAAAGACGGCGGGCAGGTCGATGACCGTGTCGACGACGGTTTGCCACCGGAATCGGTGGCGGCTCAGGGTGTATCCGATCGGCACGGCAAAGAGGAGCGCGATCAGGACGGTGACCGCACTCGTCCAGAGACTCATCCAGAGAGCGTGAAGGATGAAAGGCTTGGTGAAGAGTTCCAGAAAAACGGCGCAGTCGATGTAGACGAAGTCAGCCGCGATCAGGATCACGATGAAAGACACGAAGAGCGCCGTGATCGCGATGCCCGCCCAGCCGAAGAGCGACGCGGAGGGGCCCGCCGTCGTTCTCCTTGTCTGTTCTGTCACTTTCGAGATCATTCCTTGCCCTTTTGCACCCTGTCGACGAGCCGAACGCACAGTGTGAACACGATTGCGGCCGAGGGCACCACCGTGCCCGGCGGGACAGGCTTGTCGAGAGCTTCGAGCCAGAGCAGCCAGTTGGCGGCCTTGCCGAGGCAGACGATGTGAAACAGGATCAACAGAAGGAAAATGTAACCCAGGCGGTGAACCTTTTTCCAGACCTCAATACCGCGACGCCGCACCGCGCCGGGATAAGACAGAAACCACATCGCCGTGAACCCGCCGAGCGCCGCGCTGCCGAAGATCCACGAGAACCAGTTGTCGACAAAGTAAGCCAGATCGAACCTGTCGACCAGGAGGAGAGACAGAACGAGATGGACGAACATGAAAAAGGCCGCGCTGCAGGCCAGGGGGCGGCGGAAACGCAGTGCGCGGACCGAAAGGTCCGAGCGGACCGAAAGGTCCGAGCG
>CAZUHB010000028.1:0-21617 GCA_964620445.1 uncultured Phycisphaerales bacterium | reverse complement strand
GGCGGAAACGCAGTGCGCGGACCGAAAGGTCCGAGCGGACCGAAAGGTCCGAGCGGACCGAAAGGTCCGAGCGCCCGGCGCGGCCCATGATGCGGGTGATCGGGCCGAGACAGAGGGAGACGCAGAAAGAGAGGCTCGCCGCGATCGCCACCGCCTTGTTCGCCGTGAAAAACGAACAGGGCCTGTCGCGCCAGATATGGTATTCCCACATGAAGCCGAAGAGAGCCGCGAAAACCAGAATCGCCGCGATCCATTCGCGCGTGCTGTTCGCCATCACAATCTTGGACGGCGGTCCTCGCCGGGCCGGCCGATCGGTTCCGCGCAAGGTTTCAGTCTTCATCGGGCGGTGTGATCCGATAGTTGTGCTTTTCGAAGATGGCGCGACCTTTTTCGGACGCGGCGAACGCGACGAAGGCCGCCGCCGCCGCTTCCTTCTCGCACGAACGGAGCACGCCGATTTCCACGGAGGAGATGATGTTCTGATCGTTCGGGATCGGCACCGGGTCGCCGTGGGATTCGAAGTAGCGCGCCGTGGCATCCCAGACCACGACCGCGTCGAGCGAACCGGCCTGGATCTGAGCGCCCAGATCGGTGACCGTGATCGCCTGGTATTTCACTTTCTTCTCGATCTCGTTCCAGGAGATCCCGTTCTTCTCGAAGAGCGCCCTGGTCTTCCTGCCGATGGCGCACGATTTGGGATCGCCCAGGCCGAGCCGGATCGGGCGATCGAGCAGATCGGACAGGGCGGCGATCTTTCGAGGATTTCCTTTCGCGACGAGAATCGTGGGGACGAAGAAGAAAAGACGCTCCCGTGCCGCGATCATTCCCTCCGCGTCGGCCTGGTCCACGTAGTGCCTGTCGCCGGGCAGATAGAGGTCGCCTTCCCGGGAGACCTTGATCTTGGAGAGGAGGACCTCCGATCCCGCGTAGTCGACCCGGACCGTGATCCCGCGCTCCCTTTCGAAGAGCCGCACCAGTTCTTCCACGGGGGGACGGATGCCCGCGGCGCAGTAGAGGAGCAGCTCGTCCCCCCTTTCCGATCGGCATCCCGTTCCCACCACGGACAGGACGGCGAGAGCCGCAATGAGGAAAGGTCGCACCGAATCACTCCTCGTTCTGTTTGGTATAACCGAAACGGGCGAACAGGGGCGGGCCCTCGTCCTTCACGAAGGCGATGAATTTCTCCACCAGGTCGGGCCGGTCGGAGTAGGCGAGTCCGATGACGAGCACGCGGATCGCGGTTTCGTACTCGTAGGGCGTCGAAACCACCTCGACGCAGTCCGAGAAGTTGTGCGCCACGCCGTTCCACATGATGACCGCGTCGACCACCCCCGTTTTCAGATAGGTGCCGAGCGTGCTGTGCCCCTTGGTGAGACGGTTGCCCACATTGGCGAGAACGGCATCCTTGATCCCTTTCTTCTCGAGAAGGGCGAAGACCATCTGGCCGCAGGTGGAATACTCGGGATTGGGAAGGGCGACATCGAGTCCCGGCCTGGCGAGGTCGACGAGGGCTTCCAGCTTTTGGGGATTGCCTTTCCGCACGGCGAGCACGGGCGCCAGATCGCCCACGTGGGCGTGGCCGGCGAGGGCGCGTGCCTCGGAAACGTAGTCGAGAAAGGGATCGTGCGTGACCAGGATATCCCCTTTTTTGCCCGTCTTGATCAGGGGAAGGAAATCCTCGCTCCCCGCGACGGTGGGCACGATCTCGATACCCGTTTTCGCGGTGAAAGCGGCGATCAATGCGTCCACCGGCTCGGTGAAGGAGCTGCCGCAGAGAAGAACGAGTTCGTCCCGTTCGACCCCGTCACGGTCGTGGCCGCACGCCGCCGGCAGCAGGAACAAGAGAGCCAAAAGGAGTCGGTTTCTGCCCAGTCCGAGCGCGTTACGTTCGGGCGCCGCCGCGGGGCGTCTCACGCAATCAGCTCCCGCACCAGGGTCACCGCCGCGCGCGCGTTGGACGCGTACCCGTCGGCGCCGATCTCGTCGGCGAATCCCTGGGTGAGCGGGGCGCCGCCCACGATGACCTTCACGCCGTCCCGTGCGCCCCGATCGTTCAGCTCCTTGATGACCTGCTGCATGCCGGGCATGGTGGTGGACAGAAGCGCGGAGAGGGCCACGATGTCGGCCTTCTTTTCCTTGGCCGTTTCCACGAATTTATCGGCCGATACATCGGCGCCGAGGTCGACCACCTCGAATCCGCCGCCTTCGAGCATGGAGGCGACGAGGTTCTTGCCGATGTCGTGCAGGTCGCCGGCCACTGTTCCGATCACCACTCGGCCGGCCGGCTCGGTGCCCTTGGCTGCCAGCAGGGGGCGGATCAGTTCGAGAGCGGCCTTCATGGCGCGCGCCGAGATCAGCAGCTCGGGAAGGTAATACTCGCCCTCCTCGTAGCGACGGCCGACCTCGTCCATGGCTGGGATCATGTACTGATTGATCAGTTCCTCGGGATCGGTTCCGGCCGAGATGGCCTGCTCCGTTGTCGAACCGGCTGTCGCCGCATCGCCCTTGATGATCGCCTCTGTAATGCTTTTCCACTCGTCCATATTGGTTTCCCGAATTCAGAAATCACTTCGGTTCCATTACCCGGTCCATGCCGGGTAGACAATAGAGAATAATCGACGTGCGCTCCCACTTCAAGCATCGAAGAACGCGCAACGATCACCAGCGACCCGATCCCGCAAGCCTCCGCGCGGCGGTGAGCTCGCCTTCCTTGGGCCGGCACTCGGCGCCCACGTATCCGCGATAGCCGAGGTCCCACGCCTCCTTGAGCACGCGGGAATAGTTGATCTCGCCCGTTCCGGGCTCGAAGCGGCCCGGGTGGTCGGCGAGCTGGAGGTAGCCGATCTGGTCGAAACCGTCGCGCATGCGCCCGCAGAGGTCGCCCTCGGAGATCTGCATGTGGTAGAGGTCCCAGTTGATCTTCACGAAGGCCGAGTCCACCTCGCGGCAGATCCGCACGGCGTCGACCGATCCGTAGAGACAGTGGCCCTTGTGGTCGACGCGGATGTTCATCGGCTCGAGAATGAGCATGACCTCGTGCTTCTCGGCGATGGGGGCGGCCCTCTTCAGGGCGGTGATGATATGCTCGTGCATCTCGCCCTGGGTCATGCCCTTCTGATCGTTGCCGCCCACGACGGTCATCTTCTTGCAGTCGAGAAAGTTGGCCGCCTCGCAGGCATCGGCGGTCTCGGCGACGAACTTGTCGTGGTTCTTCGGATTGTTCATCCCCGGCACGAATCCCCATCCGGTGAACTGGGCCACCTCGATGCCGAGGTCCTTGGTGAGTTTCTTGATCGCGTCGAGCTTCTTGTTGCGCCAGGGCCAGAATTCGACCGCGGGAAAACCGAGGCGCGCCGTCTCCTCGATCCTCTTCAGAAAGGGAAGCTTGCGCCACCACATCTCCACGTTGATGGCGAACTGGGTCTGTTTCGACTTGCCGATCATTCCCAGGTCCTCCTCATCACTTTCGAGCCTGGCCGCTTGCTGCCCGCGCGCGAGGGGCGCTGACAGGGCTCCGGCGAGAGCGGCGCAGCAAAGGCGGCGGCGTGTAATTTTTTTCGGGCTCATTGCGGTTCTCCTTTCGTTCCGCCCATTTTGCCTCTCACCATGCGCCGGCGCGACAACGAGGAGGAAAATTTTTTCGGGCTGGTGCGGAATAAAATCCGCTCCCGGATCAGATGAGGGTACAGTTCGTCGCTCGGCGTGACCCGCGTCAGGCGCGATCGTCCGATCGTAAAGCTGTCCCTTTTTTTCTTTTCCTGTAGAATGCCCACCAAGAATAATCGGTTCGGAGGAATCATCCATGCGGCTCGGTAAGAAGTCGAAAAGCGAGAACAGGAAAAAGAACGCGAAAAAGAAAAAGCAACCGGAAGCGGCGGGCGCCCCCAGGCGTCGCCGCCGCTTCTACCGCCGGCCGCCGCCGGGCACGGCGCCGGGCACGCTCATCGTGGACAAGGCCGCTCCCGAACCCAAGATCCGGATCATCGCTTTCGACAAGGACGACATGGTCGAGGCACGGCCCGAATCGGTCGACGAGATCTTGGAGTTCCTCGGCAAGTGGTCCGTCACCTGGATCAACGTGGACGGACTCGGAGACGCCGAGGTCCTTCTGCAGATCGGGGCGCTCTTCAACCTGCACCGACTCGCTCTCGAAGACGTGGTCAACGTGAACCAGCGCGCCAAGGTGGAACATTTCGACGACCACGTCTACGTGGTCATGCGCATGCTGAGCTTCGAGGAGCGTCTCCGGTCCGAGCAGTTCAGCATGTTCATCGGTTCCGACCATGTCCTGACCTTTCAGGAGAGGCGGGGCGATTACTTCGAACCGGTGAGGGAACGGCTCAGGCTCGCCCAGGGACGCGTTCGCGAGCGCAAGCCGGACTATCTCGGCTACACCCTGATCGATGCCCTCATCGACAGCTACTTTCCGATCATGGAGCGATACGACGAACGGCTCGACGTGCTCGAGCAGAGCGTCCAGGAGATGTCCGACAAGAATGCGCTCAACCACCTCCATGCGGTCCGCAAGGATCTGACCGCCCTGAGGCGCGCCGTCTGGCCGAAGAGAGAAGCGCTCAACAGCCTCGTGCGCGATCCGGTTCCGCTCGTCGACGAGAGGACGCGCCTCTACCTGCGCGACTGCTACGATCACACGATCCAGATCATCGACATGCTCGAGAACCTGCGCGAGATCGCCTCCGGGCTGGTCGATCTCTACATGTCCGGCGTGAGCAACCGGATGAACGAGGTGATGAAGGTTCTCACCGTCATCGCCACGATCTTCATCCCCCTCTCGTTCATCGCCGGCCTCTACGGCATGAACTTCGATCCGGCGGTGTCATCGTGGAACATGCCCGAGCTGGGCTGGCCTTTCGGGTACCCTCTTCTTCTGGCGATCATGGCCGCCGTGGCTCTCGGCCAGCTCTACCTGTTCAGGAAAAAAGGGTGGATCTCCTGGCCGCGGCGGCCGAAAGGCGACGGGAAGGTGAATGGCGAGAATTGAGGCTCCTCAGAGATCTTTCAGTGACTCGACCGCCTCGGACGCCCAGCGGGAAGAGAAGGAGTCGACGATTTTTTCGAGGGCCTTTTTCCGCACCGGACCGTCGCCGATCCGTTGCGCCTCGGCGATCATCTCGTCGCGCACCTCGAGAATGCGCGCTCTCACTTCGCCGATCGTCTCGTGCATCGCGTCGTCGTTGCAGCGCTGATCGGCAAGGCGCAGTTCGTCAAGGGCGGCCCGAAACTCCTCGGTCGTCTCGAGCTCTTTTGAGTGCTCCAGCAATTCGGCCGACGTGGGAAGCAGGGGCAGGATGTGTTTGGCCGGAATGCACGAACCGAGAGTGGCGTCGCCGAAATTGGCCGCCGCCACTCCCGCCACATTGCCGCGCGCGTCGATCAGCGGGCCGCCGCTATTGCCCGGCACGATCGGCGCGGTGACCAAGATGCTGTTCTCGATCTTGCGGATTTCGCCGAGGGAGGGCGATGTCGCCGCCCTCGTGGTTTCGAGTATGTGGATTCCCGTGGGGAAACCCATGACCATGACCATGTCGAGCTTTTTCATGGCCGTCAGATCGGGTTCGAGGGGAAGAGCCCGCACCGGAGGATAGGCCTCTGCCTTGAGCAGGGCGAGGTCGCCGCTGTTGGCCGTGTGAAACTTGCCTGTATAGAATCCCCCGCTGCCGAGCGGCCGGCGCTGCACCACGAAAGTGTCGGGTGTTGTTTTGTCGAGTCTCAAACTGTTCTTGATCGTCGTGAACGCATCGTCGAAGTTCACACCCCCTTTGGGTGTTTTCACGTCCGTCCCCGCGCTCCAGGCGGCCATGAGGATCGATGCCTCGTCCAGCGCGGCACCCTTGTCGATGAGCGCGATCTGATCGGCGTCGAATTTCCACGGCTGCACCACGTGCTTGTTGGTGACGATATGGCCGCTCGAGGTCACGAAGAAACCGGTTCCCATCGAAGCCTGGGTGAGCCGGTCCGTTCCCAGAACCAGATCGTAGGTGGTGAGAATGAGCAGGATCGAAGGGTCCGTCCTTTTCTCGATCTCCTGAAAGGTCGCGTTGAGATCCCGCACGCGGGCGAGCTCTGCCCGAAGGCGCTCGATCTCGGCGGTCATCGCTTGTCGCTGATTCTTCTGCTCCGCATCGAGCGTTGATTTCAGGGCGGTCCGTTCGCGGGCGCTCTTTTCCTCGAGCTCTTTCAGCCGGTCGGCGAGGGCAGCCTCCGCCTCGTGGCGATCCTCCTGCGCGTCGAGCACCTTTCGCAACGCTTCGTCGGCCCGGGAGCGTTCGAGTCCGAGTTCCTGCTTCAGCCGGTCGAAATCGAGACGGGCCGCATCGATCCGCTCGCTCGTCTCGCTGTTCGTCTGTGTGATGATGATCCAGATCGCGACCGCCGCCACGACGATCGTGGCTCCGGCGACGATTTGCGAAACACGCAGGCGGCGCTGGATGCCCAGTTCGCGCCCGATCTCCCAGAAGAGACCGGAGAGGGCGATCCGGCCGATGCCGAAGGAGCGCGCCACCTTCCTGAGCAGTCGCTTTTCGCCGGGGGTGACCGCTCCGTCCGCATAGCCGACACGGATCATCATCTTGACGATCTGTAACCTGTCGGCCGGCCGAGCGTTCATTTCCCGGGGCGGAACGACCTGGAGGTCGGCAATCTGCTCGATCTCCTCGGCTTCGGCTTTCGAGATGCCCAGAACTTTCCGGTACTCCTCGAGGAGCGCCATCTCGTCGTCCGTCATGCGCCGGTCGGCACGGGCGAGTGCGACGAGATTCACATAGGCGGCTTGTTCCGGTTTCATCGAATCCCTTTTGCGATTCAGCGGCCCTTCGTCGGGCGCTCGGTGTCGTGGTTATACTCGGCCCCGCCGTGCGGTTCCACTCTTTCCTCGGACCGTGAGAGCTCCGGGAGATCGGCATTTTTCTTGTACGTCGCCCATGGTCGGGCTGGTAAAGTAGTCCCACCTCGCGGATCGAACCACAGTGACGACGCTATTGAGCCGCCCTTCTGTTGAAATACCTCTTTTGAAATACCGGGAGTGTCCTGCCATGCGGTCTGGAATTCTTGTTTTTTCTGTGATTGCCTTCGCGTTCTTTGCTGCGCCGAGCCTGTTGTGGGCCGACGTGTGGATCAATGAGTTCCACTATTCCAACGTGGGCGGAGATGTGGGCGAATTCTTCGAGATCGCCGGACCGGCCGGCACCAATCTGACCGGATGGAAGGTTTACGGATACCGTGATTCGGGCACGATTTACAAAACGGTCACACTCAGCGATACGATTCCCGATCAGCAGAACGGGATGGGCACACTCGATTTCGCCATGTCTTCGATGCAGAACGGTCCGGCCGATGGCCTCGCCCTGGCTGACGCCGCAGGCGGCCTGATCCAGTTGATCAGTTACGAGGGCACGCTCGTTGGGTCCGAGGGACCGGCGCAGGGCGTCACATCGATCGATGTGGGCGTGGAGGAATCCGACTCCACCACCCCTGTCGGGTACTCGCTCCAACTCGGCGGCAATGGATACAAAGCCTGGCCCCATCCGGGACATTTCTACTGGCAAGCCCCCCTCACGGAGACCCCGGGGGCGGTCAACACGAATCAGACCTTCGATCCCACTGCGGTGGAGCTCGTTTTCTTCGCGGCCACCGGTTACGGCAATCACGCGTCACTGCGCTGGCAAACAGCGACCGAGATTGGAACCGCCGGTTTTCACATCTGGCGGGCCGATGGAGGGAGCACTGATTTCGAGAGAATCACGGACACTCTCATTCCATCCGAGGGCGGTGCCTCGTGGGGTGCGGACTATGACCATCCCGATGTCACGGTCATCGCCGGTACGCCGTATGTCTATGTGCTGGAAGAGATCGAGTTCAGCGGCAAGAGCATCTTTCTCGATCTGACCGAGGTGGACTGGTCCTCCATGCTTCTCACCGACGTGACCGAGGTCGCGGCGAGCAGCGGCGGTGTCGTGCAATTCGCTCTCGACGGAGGCATCTTGAATGCCGGCAGAAAATACGGGCTCCTCGGCTCGATGAGCGGAACCGATCCAGGCACACCGTTGCCGGGCGGCCACGCGGTCCTGCCCCTCAATCTCGACCGCTTCACCCGCTTCCTTGTCCACAGTGCGGGGGCGCCCTGGTGCAGCGATTTCTTCGGCAGCCTCGACAGCGCTGGGCTGGCACCGGCGGTCCTCGATATTCCGGCAGCCCCGGGCCTCGCCGGTCTTCGGTTCGATTTCGCCTTCGGGCTGAGCGTTCCCTGGGATGCGGCATCCAACGCCGCATCGATAGAGATGGTGCCCTGAGAGGCAGAATCCCGTCCCAATCTTCGATTCCGATGGCGTTCGATTTCGCTTTCGAGTCTTTTGTGGTCCGAGTAGACTGCACGCTTCCGATCCATACCGTTGCATGAGTACTGGAAAATTGATGATCAGGTCATCCTCATTACTGTTACGAATCGCGGTCACCGTGATCGTACCGATCGTCGTGTCAGCAGGGTGCGGTGAGCGGGTGGAGGTCGCTCGAGAGACCATCCGACTCCCGTCTCCTTCCGACTCCGGCGGGCCTGCGGAAACGATTCATATCGAATCGGACGGCCCGAGCCGATTCAGGGCCGCCTTCTCGACGATGGGGACATTCGCCAGAATCGTCGTGGTGACTCCTGATGAGATCCACGCCCAGCGTGCGATTCAGAGTGCTTACGACGCGATCGCGTCGGTGGCGGCAACGATGAGCACCTACGAACCGGAGAGCGAGATCAGCCGCCTCAACCGGGATGGCGCGCGCCACGCGGTCGGCCTGTCGGAAAACACACTGCGCGTTCTGCGCGCCGCGGTGCGCTTTTGCGCGTTGACCGGCGGCGCTTTCGATGTCACTTACGCGCCGCTGCGCTCCCTCTGGCGCCGCGCCGAAAAGCAAGGCCGCTTGCCGACCGGTCAAGAGATCGACGGGGCTCTCGAAAAGGTCGGTTCGAAACACCTGAATCTGTCCGGTGCGGCCTGCGGTTTCGGTGTGGCGGGCATGGAAGTGGATCTCGGCGGTATTGCCAAGGGCTTCGCCATCGACCTCGCCTGCGAAGCGCTCGACGCCGCAGGGATCATGAATGCCCTCGTCGATATCGGGGGTGATCTGCGCGTCCTGGGCCGGTGTCCGGGCGGGGAACCGTGGAAGGTCTTGATCAACGATCCCCGTCCCGGAGAGCCTCCCCCTCTCGTCCTGTTTCTTGCCGACCGCGCCGTGGCCACGAGCGGCGACTACCAGCGGTATTTCACGGTGGACGGGCAGCGGTTGTCACACATCGTCGATCCCCGCACCGGCCGCCCGGTGGGGAGCGTGCCGAGCGCGACGGTGATCGCCGCTGACGCGATCACAGCCGACGCCCTGGCCACGGCGATCAGTGTTCTCGGGCCGGACGAGGCGCTCCGGTTGATCGAGTCGCAGGATCAGGTCGAGTGCTTGATCATGTCGGGAGGGAGCGCCCCCGAGGTGACGGTTTCCACATCGAGCGGATTCAACACCTTATGCGAACCTCGGTGAGCAAGGCGCTGCGATGGGCGCACACCTTTTCCGTTCGAAAATTGAACCGTCCCGGCCAAAGGCGTAGACTGTGCGGATCGATCTGAAATCAAATGTGGAGGGCCGAGAACAATGGCCATCGATCGCAGAGGTTTCCTGAAGAGCCTGGGAGCCGGAATCGCCGCGACCGGCGCGGCCGGGGCTTTTGCCGCGCGCGCCGGCGCCGCTGCCCCGCTCGTCGCCAAGGGCGGAGCGACCGGCGTGGGGATGTGCGATTGGAACCTGGGTGGGGCGGCCAATCCCGATCTGATTCCCAGGGCGCGCGAAGCCAATCTGGGAGGTATCCAGGTCAGCGTGGGCACCGATCCGTCGAACATCCCCCTGCGCGATGGGACGATCCGCAGGAACTACCTGGAGCTCGGACGGAGGCACGGCATCACCTTCCACTCGATCGCCGCGGGGGGGATCCTGAACAGCATCCCTCTCGCCTCCGAACCCCAATCGGCGGTCTACGTGATCGACGCTGTCGAGGCCGCCGCCGCCCTGGGAGCGTCCAACGTGCTGCTCGCATTCTTCGGCAAGGGCGACCTGCGGCGCCGCAACGAGGAACGCAAGGTGATCAACGAGAAGGACGGGGAGTTCTCGTCCTACGCACTCGAGGAAAAAGGCGTGACCCGGGTGGTGGAAGCTCTGCGCCAGATCGTGCCCCGCGCCGAGGATACGGGCGTGGTGCTTGGACTCGAAACGACGCTGACCGCAAAGCAGAACCTGGAGATCGCCGAGAGGATCGGATCGCCGATGGTACAGGTCTACTATGACGTGGGCAACTCGTGGGGCAACGGCTACGACGTGGACGGCGAGCTGCGCATGCTGGGGAACGACCGGATCTGCGAGGTTCACCTCAAGGACTGGAAGACGCCGATGCTCGGAAGCGAGGGGTGCATGGTGGACATGGCCGTTTGCGCCGCGGCGCTCGACGCGATCGGCTTTGACAAGTGGCTCGTTCTGGAGACGAGCGGGCGCAAGGATCGGTTCATGGAGGACACGCGCGCCAACGTCGCTTTTGTGGAGAAAACTTTTCCCATGGCCTGATCACGTGCGCCGTGACCGGCTGATTCTACGCAACCAAGGGGTCGAGACAATCAGAGGCAGAATCCTGTTCAAAATCCTGTTATTCCCGCTGAAAATCCTCAAGATCTTTTTGCTTCTCAAATACAAGATCGTTATCGGAATCCTCCTGGGTGTGTGCCTGGTCTTTCTCGGGCACAAGGGCGTGGAGTACACGTCGACCGACGAGTTCTGCGAGTCCTGCCACGTTCACCCGCAGGCTCACAAGTCGTGGGTGCGGTCGAAACACCACGACACCGACTCGGGTGTGTATGTCCACTGCGTCGAGTGCCATCTGCCGCCAGGCGGTTTCGATTATCTTTACGAGAAGGCGCGGCTCGGCATCCAGGATGTCTACGGCAAGCTCTTCAAGGATCCCGAATCGTTCGACTGGGAAGAGAAATCGCGCTTCGAGCACGCCGTGAACCACACCTTCGAGGCGTCGTGTAAACGGTGTCACCAGAACCTCTTTCCCATCTCGCTCTCGCCGGAGGGGGACAACGCCCACCTCCATTACTCGGAGCACATGGACGAGATCAACTGCATCAAGTGCCATCTCGACGCGGGGCATTACACGAAGAAGGGGGGCCACAAGAGACGGTTCATCACATCCAAGGCGGACGAGGAGCAGATCCACGAGGCTCCGGCCAAGGTGGACGCATTCGAGGACTTCACCGAGCTGATTCCCGGTTCGGCGGTGAGCTTCGACATGGTCGCGCTCCCGGGCGGCCGCGTCACGCTCGGCAGCCCGTCCTCGGAGGATTTCCGCCGCGACGACGAAACGCAGCGCACCGTGGAAGTCGCTCCCTTCTGGATCGCTCGGACCGAGGTGACCTGGGACGAGTACGAGGCCTTCTACGCACAGACCGCCGCCGAGGGGCGGTCGTCCGACACGCGCCTCGTGGCCTCGATCGCCGACGACGTCGATGCGATCACCGGCGCCACGCCGCCCTGGGGCGCGCCCGATCAGGGGTGGGGGCGCGGCAAGCGGCCGGCGATCACCATGACCCACCACGCCGCCGAGGTCTACTGCCAGTGGCTGTCGGTCGTGACCGGCAGGACGTACAGGCTGCCGACCGAGGCCGAATGGGAGTACGCCTGCAGGGGGGGGACGACGGGCGCCTACTTCTTCGAGGGAGATCCCGACGATTTCGCGGAGAGCGGTTTCTGGAACGGCATCTTCGGCGCCGACGAGGAACCGATCCGGTCATACGTGATCTTCGCGGCGAACAGTGATGGGCGCACCGGCCTGCCATCCGACGTGAAGCCCAATCCCTTCGGCCTTCTCAACATGGCGGGCAATGTGCGGGAATTCTGCAGCGACGAGTATCTGTCCGGCGGGAGCGAAGAGGATTCTTCGGACGGAAGAGAATATATTGTAAGGGGAGGATCGTTCAAGAGCGACGCCGAGGATGTGCGCTGCGCGGCGCGGGATCACACCCGTTCCGAGGCCTGGCTCATGACCGACCCCCAGATGCCCAAGAGCGTCTGGTGGTATTCCGACTGCATCGACGTGGGATTCCGCGTTGTGTGCGAACATGAAGAAAAGAAGTGATTCGTTCAGATAGAAATCCGATCGGCCATTCATTTGATGACAGGAGTTTTTGACATGACGAAGAAAAACAAAGACATGAGCCGCCGCCATTTTCTGGGTGCCGTGGGCGCCGTGGGCGCCGCGAGCGCATTCGGTCCGGCCGTCCCCACCCTGCTCGGCAGCCAGCAGGCTCGGAAACTGCCCCGCTTTCTCGACCAGGCGCCCGACGGGGACACGCTCCGCGCGGGGCTCGTGGGCTGCGGCGGCCGGGGCAGCGGCGCGGCGATCAACTTTCTCGACGCCGGCCCCAACCTGGAGATCGTCGCCCTGGCCGATGTCTTCGAAGATCGATTGAACGGTTGCCGCGAGCGTCTCAAGAAACAGAAGGGCGTCGAGGTTCCCAAGGAGAACTGTTTCCTCGGTTTCGACGCATACAAGGACGTTATCGAATCCGATGTGGACGTCGTCATTCTGGCCACGCCGCCTCATTTCAGGCCCGAGCATTTTTCCGCCTGCATCAGGGGGCGCAAGCACGTGTTCATGGAAAAACCGGTTGCCGTCGATCCCGTGGGCGCGCGGTCGATCATGGCATCGGCGCGCAAGGCCAAGGCGATCAATCTCTGCGTGGCGACCGGCACGCAGCGCCGCCACCAGCGCGACTACGTGGCGACCTACAAGAAGATCGCCGGGGGCGCCATCGGCGACATCGTGTCCGCCAATTGCTACTGGAACCAGTCCCAGCTCTGGTACCGCACGCCGCAGGAGGGGTGGACCGACATGGAAGCGATGATCCGCGACTGGGTCAACTGGTGCTGGCTGTCGGGCGACCACATCGTGGAGCAGCACGTGCATAACATCGACGTGATCCACTGGTTCACCGGCAAGATCCCCGTCAAGGCGGTCGGATTCGGCGGCCGCCACAGGCGCGTCACGGGCGACCAGTACGATTTCTTCAGTGTCGACTACGTGTACGACAACAGCATGCACATGCACAGCATGTGCCGCCAGATCAACGGCTGCGTGACCAACGTGAGCGAGACGGTCATGGGCACGAAAGGATTCTCCAACTGCCGCAACACGATCTGGACTCCCGACGGCAAGGAGTCGTGGAAATACGGCTACGCGCCCGACGAATCGGGCAAACCGCGCAAGAACGTGGAAGTCTCTCCCTACGTGCAGGAGCACATCGATCTCGTGACCGCGATCCGCACCGACGAGCCGATCAACGAGGCGGAGAACACTGCCATCTCCACGCTGGTCGCCATCATGGGCCGGATCTCGGCCTACACCGGCAAGGAGGTGACTTACGATTCCATGATGAACTCCAACTTCAGGATCGGTCCGACCGAGTACGCCATGGGCGATGTCGACCTCGAGGCGATCGTTCCCGTTCCCGGGAAGAAATAGTTTCCGCGATCAGGAGTCCTCATGAAACGGCGCGAATTCATCAAGTCCGCCGGCCTGGGCGCCGCGTTTCTCGCATTGCCGGGATGCGGCGCCCTCCTTGGCCGGCCTTCCGGGCGGCGACCGGACATCGTGGTGATCATGGCCGACGACATGGGATTTTCCGACATCGGCTGTTACGGCTCGGAGATCGCCACACCCAACCTCGACAGGCTCGCCGCGGGCGGATTGAAATTCACCCAGTTCTACAACACGGCGCGGTGCTGTCCCACGCGCGCGAGCCTGCTCACCGGGCTCTATCCGCACCAGGCCGGCGTGGGGCACATGATGAGCGATCAAGGACTCGACGGCTATCGCGGAGACCTGAATGATCGCTGCGTGACCATTGCCGAGGCGCTCGGCCAGGCCGGGTACGCCTCATACATGTCGGGAAAGTGGCACGTGACCAAGCAGGTCGGGCTCTGGAGCGGCAACGAAAAACTCACGTCGACGCACAACTGGCCCTGCCAGCGGGGATTCGACCGGTTCTATGGAACGGTCCACGGAGGGGGGAGTTACTTCGATCCTGTTTCGCTCACGCGCGACAACGAGCCGATCGACGGCGTGGGGGAGGGGTTCTATTACACAGACGCGATCAGCGACCAGGCGGCTCGTTTCATCGGCGATCATGCTGCCACGAAAGGCGACGAGCCTTTTTTCTGCTACGTCGCCTACACCGCCCCGCACTGGCCGATGCACGCCCTGCCCGAGGACATCGCGCGCTACAAGGGCCGTTACGATTCGGGCTGGGACGCGCTGCGCCGCGAACGCCACGCGCGCATGATCGAGCTCGGTCTCGTCGATCCGGACTGGCCGCTCACCGCGCGTGACGGGAAGGTGGTCGCCTGGGAAGACGCGCGTTACAAGCACTGGCACCGGGCGGTCATGGAAGTCTACGCGGCCATGATCGACAGGCTCGACCAGGGGATCGGCCGGATCGTCGACGCTCTCGAGAAAGCGGGCCGGCTCGACAACACGCTTCTTCTCTTTCTGGCTGACAACGGGGGGTGCGCCGAGGGCGGGACCGCTTTCGAAACGGCCGGACATGCAGGCGGCTTGAGCCGGGCGCGCAAAACCTACGCGGGTCGGCCTGTCCAGTTCGGACATTATGCCACGATCATGCCCGGGCCCGGGGACACATATCAGGAATACGGCCGGCCCTGGGCCAACGCTTCGAACACGCCCTTCCGCCTGTACAAACACTGGGTGCACGAGGGCGGCATCGCCACACCGCTCATCGTCCACTGGCCGACGGAACTCGGCAGACCGGGTCAGCTCTGCGGCGAGCCGGGGCATGTGATCGATATCATGGCAACCTGTCTCGATGCGGCTGGCGCTCCCTATCCTGCAACCTTCAACGATCGGGCAATCACTCCTCTCGAAGGGAAGAGCCTCGTTCCGGCCTTCCACGGCGCACGGCTCGATCGCGAGGCGATCTACTGGGAGCATGAGGGCAATCGCGCCGTGCGCTCGGGAAAATGGAAGCTCGTGGCCAGGGGCAAGAAGGGGGCATGGCAACTCTACGATCTCGAGGCGGACAGGACCGAAACGGTCGATGTGGTGGCACAAAACAGGCAGCGAGCCGACCAGATGGCGGCCCTCTGGGAAGGGTGGGCAAAGCGCTGTAACGTTCTTCCCTGGCCCTGGAAATAGGCACGCCACGCAACCCGAAAAGATCGGGATTTTCCAGACCCAACAGGGATAGAGCACGAGTTGATCGATTGAAGTATACAAATAAGATATGAAAAGAATATAACTGTCAGGTTTTTGCGGGAAATTCTTTACACACGAGCCTTTCGATTCATTCCTCGAGAGGAGCCTTTCCTCGACCGTGAGATTACCATTGATCTGATTTTATATGAGAAAAGTGAGAATTTCGTCGCAAAAAGATTCCAAAAAAAAGCTCCGTCTTTGGTGGGAATTTCTCTGTACATTTCCGGCAGATTGAGATATATGGACATTGATGTCCACAAGTGATAAACGGGGTTGGCCGTGATTTCTCAAACAAACGAATATGCTCTGCGAGCCGCGCTCTGGCTCGGGTCCTACGGGGACAAGGCGCAGACAACCGATCAGATCGCAAAAGGCACACAGGTTCCGGCTGGATATCTCAGCAAAGTGCTGCAGACCCTGGTTCGCGCCGGACTCGTTTCTTCGCAGCGCGGACTCGGCGGAGGTTACATTCTGGCCAAGCCGGCGAACGAGATCACCGCGCTCGATATCGTCAACGCCGTCGATCCGATCAAGCGGACCGAGAGCTGTCCTCTCGGTATCAAAGAGCACGGCAAGAGGCTCTGTGCTTTGCATTACCGGATTCATGCCGCCACGGCGCTCATCGAGGATTCTTTCCGATCCTGCACCATTGCAGACCTTGCCGAGCCGGGAAGCATGACCTCTCCCTTCTGCAAGGCGCCCCCGGGGGGGACCGGGAGCGACGAATGAGTCGACACTTGGAATTGGTTGATCTGAAAAGATGAAGAACAAGAATCCACAATCGATTCGATCGGCTCCCGCGAGGGGAGCGGGATTTTTGACCGGACCCGGATTGCTTCTTCTCGGCTGCTGGTTCCTGTGGGGGATGGACCTGACCGATATGCCCACGACCAAGGCCTCGACCGTACCGATCCAGTTGCTGTCAACCGCACCGCGCCGCGCGGTCCTTTCCGACCCGGCGATGATCACTCTCGACGGTTTCGAACGGACCTGCATGGATTGCCACCGCCTGTTTCCGGCGAGAGACATGGCTCCCGAAGAGCTTCTGAAACATGGTCACATCGTGCTCGATCATGGAATCAACAACCTCTGTCGCAATTGCCATTACACGGAGGACCGGAACCTTCTCGTTCTTCACGATGGAAGACCGATCGGCTACGACGACGTGGTCGTGCTCTGTGCCAAATGCCACGGCCCGACCTTTCGCGATTGGGAACGGGGCATGCACGGCCGGACCAACGGCTACTGGGACGCCGCGCAAGGCGAACCGCGAAGACTGGGCTGCACCGAGTGTCACGACCCGCATAATCCGCGGGTGCCGGCCATGGACCCGATGAGGCCGCTGCCTCCGCCGAACACGATCCGCATGGGCGATCACGGCCGAGCAGAGCACGAAGAAGTGGAGGAGATCGATCCCTTGCGCCGGGTGCTGAACGACGGACATTAGGAGAAAGCGAATTCATGAGCACTGACTCCGATCAGTCAAAAGAATCAGGTCGATCCGCTTCTGAAAAGGCTCGTGTCCCCGTACCGACAGATTCTCAGGTGTCGCGCCGCGGTTTTCTCCAGCTCGTGAGCGGTTCGGTGGGCGCAGTGGGCGGACTGGGCGCGCTCGCCGCGGCACTCAGCCCCCTGACCGAGCTCGACAGGAGCGAGTTCACGGCCGAGCATTTCTTTCAGAAGCACTACAAGGAACTCAACCCCGACGAGATGAATCTCGTCCTCGACCGGATTCGCAAGGAAGTGGAAAGTCTGTACGGCGTCACGGCTTCCCTGGCCGATCTCAAGGCGGGAGACGGAGTCGGTTTCGCCTACGCGCTCAATCTCGGGCGCTGCATCGGGTGCCGCAAGTGCGTGCACGCCTGCGTGAAGGAGAACAACCAGAGCCGCAGCCCCGAGATCCAGTACATCCGAGTCCTCGAGATGCCGCGCGGCTCAGTCGATATCGAGCGGGGCAATCACCACTATGTGCGGCCCAGGGTTCCCGACGAGAACCACTACTACATGCCGATCCAGTGCCACCAGTGCTCCAATCCGCCCTGCGTCAAGGTCTGTCCCATCGAGGCGACCTGGCAGGATGAGGACGGTGTCACGGTCATCGACTACAACTGGTGCATCGGATGCCGCTACTGCGAGGCGGCCTGTCCTTACTGGGCACGGCGCTTCAACTTCACGCGGCCCGGGTACACCGATCCGAAATCCGAGATCAATCCCGAGATGAACTACCTGTCGAACAGGCCGCGCACCCAGGGAGTGATGGAGAAGTGCCACTTCTGCCTCCACCGGACGCGCGCGGGCAAGATGCCCGCCTGCCTCGAGGTCTGCCCCGTCGGCGCCCGAAAATTCGGCAACCTTCTCGATCCGGACAGCGAGGTGTCCCAGATCCTCCACAACAAGCATGTCTTCGTGCTGAAACAGGAGGTGGGCACCATGCCGCGCTTCTTCTACTATTTCGACCAGGAGTATCCGCGAAAGAAGGAGGCGACCTCGGGCGAACAACGGAGAGCAAGCGGTGATCTCCTCCAGGGCGAAACGGAGAGAGGAGAGCCGGCATGAAAGAATACGCGCTCTTCATCTGGCGCTGTTTCCGGCTCAGCTTCGTGGGCGGGTGGCGCTACCATGCCTGGATGTTCCTGCTCACCGGCGTGAGTCTCCTCGGGCTCAACGCATACTGCAAGCAGCTCGTGAACGGCCTGGCCGTCACCGGCATGACCGATCATGTCTCGTGGGGCCTTTACATCGCGAATTTCACCTTCCTCGTGGGAATGGCGGCCGCGGCTGTCATGCTCGTGATCCCCGTCTACGTTTACAGGAACAAGGAGCTCCACGATCTCGTCGTATTCGGCGAACTCTTCGCCGTTTCGGCGATCGTCATGTGTCTCTTCTTCGTGAACGTCGACCTCGGAAGGCCCGACCGGTTCATGCACATCTTCTGGAGATTCAATTTCCCCGTATCGATGCTGACATGGGACGTTGTCGCTCTCGGCGGCTACCTGCTCCTCAACCTGCATGTTTGCGGCTACCTGGTCTACTGTTACTATCGCCGCCGCAGCCCGAGCCCGGTCTTCTACATCCCCTTCGTGTTCGTGGCGATCGGTTGGGCGATCAGCATCCACACGGTCACCGCCTTCCTCTACGTGGGTCTGGGAGGGCGACCTTTCTGGAACTCGGCGATCATTGCGCCGCGCTTCCTGGCGTCGGCCTTCGCGGCCGGCCCGGCCTTTGTCATCCTCACCCTGCAGATCATCCGGCGCTTTACGGAGTACGAGATTTCGGACAAGGCTCTCGGTCTGCTTCGCAACATCGTCACCATCGCCCTCTCGGTGAACATGTTCCTTCTCGGCTGCGAGCTCTTCGTCGAGTTCTACGGTGAATCGAGCCATATCGTTTCGACATTGTATCTCTACTTCGGGCTGCACGGGGCGACCGGCCTCGTCCCTTGGATCTGGACAGCGATCGGATTGAACACGGTCGCCCTGCTCATCCTTTTCCTGCCCCTGTCGCGCAGCCTGAATTTCTTGAATATCGCCTGCGTCTTTCTGATTACCGGAATCTGGATCGAGAAGGGAATGGGACTGATCGTTCCCGCCTTCATTCCTTCGCCGCTGGGCGAGGTGGTGGAGTACGCTCCCACGCTCAACGAGATTCTGGTCTGCTTTGGAATATGGGCCTTCGGGCTTCTCCTATACACAATTTTAGTTCGGGTTACCGTTCCTGTACTTACGGGCCGGCTCACGTCGGGCGGGACTGATTTTCGTCCCGATCCGAGTACCGCACGGCCCGCAGAACACTGATGGGGAGCATCATCTCATGAAAGGAAGAAAAAAGGACTTGTTGAACAGGCGTATCCTGCTCGTGGGGGCCGTGGCCGCGATTGTGGTCTTCCTGGGAGCAAACTCTTTGCGGGCTCAGGCGATCGGTCTGCCCGAGATCAGCAAGGAGTCGAAGGAGTGCATCGAGTGCCACAAGAAAGCCGATCCCGTTGTCTACCAGCAATGGGGCGAAAGCAAGCACTACCGTGCCAACGTGGCCTGCAACGAGTGCCACGGCGCGGAAAGGACCGACGTGGACGCTTACGAGCACTACGGCTACACCATCGCCGCCCTGGTCACGCCCAAGGACTGCGCCCGCTGTCACACGAAGGAGGTGGAAGAGTTCGCCGCGTCGCACCACTCGAAGGGCGGACGCATCCTCGGTTCGCTCGACAACCATCTCGCCGAGATCGTCGAGGGGGACAGGAATATGAAAACCATGGGATTCCCCGAGGGCAATTCGGCCGCGGCCGTGAACGGCTGCTGGCAGTGCCACGGATCCCAGGTGAAGGTCCTCGCCGGCGGAAAGCTCGATCCGGCCACCTATCCGAACTCCGGCATCGGCCGGATCAATCCGGACGGTTCGGAAGGCTCGTGCCACGCCTGCCACACGCGCCACACCTTCTCGGCCGCCCAGGCGCGCCATCCGGATACGTGCGGCAAGTGCCACCTCGGCCCCGACCACCCGCAGAAGGAGATCTACGAGGAATCGAAGCACGGGATCCTTTTCTTCTCCAACCTGGACAAGATGAACCTCGACGCGAACAAGTGGATCCTGGGCGAGGACTACTGGGCCGCTCCGAACTGCGCCACCTGCCACATGTCGGCCACCAAGACGCAGCCGGTGACGCACGATATCGGCATGCGGATCAGCTGGAACAACCGGCCGCCCGTCTCGTGCCGGCCCGAGGATTCGGACGCCAAGATGGGGCTTCCGGGCGCCAACGTGCCCTGGCAGGTGCGGCGCAACAACATGCACGACGTCTGCCTGAACTGCCACAGCGAGGACTGGGTCAATAACTTCTACGTCCAGTACGACGCCCTGATCGAGCTCTACAACGAGAAGTTCGCCAAGCCGGCCAAGGATCTCTACGGACTGGCCAAACCGCTCCGCGCCGTGCCGGCGACCTTTGCCAATCCGATCGACTGGTCCTACTGGGAGCTCTGGCACCACGAGGGCCGCCGCGCGCGCCACGCCGCCGCCATGATGGCGCCCGACTACACGCACTGGCACGGGACCTACGACATTGCCAAGACCTTCTACACTCACATGGTTCCCGAGCTGCGCGAGCTGATCGAGGTCAACCTCCACTCGGACGACGCCGACAGGGTGGCTGGCGCCAAGAAGCTGCAGGCCAAGCTCGACGAGGTCCTCAACCGCGACAGCCACAAATGGTATCTCGGCAAGATGGATCCCGAGGAGCAAGCGCGCCGCAAGAAAGCGGCAGCGGAATTCAAGAAGCGCTACAAGCATTAAACTCTCGAGGACATGATTCCGGCTGCTGGCGGCGTGCGAGCGATCCGCCAGCAGCCAGGGAAACTTAGACATAAGATTGGCAAAACAATGGTTGTTGTCGGTGCTTTTGCCCGGATCGAACTCGACAAGGTCGATTCGATCAATGAGTCTTTCGACGCGATGCCCGGTGTCTCGACCTTCGATCTAGGCGACGACAAGAAAATGGGCATTCTGGTGGAATCGGACGACATGGACAGCGCTCACCGCGTCCTGACCCGCGATCTGCGCGCGGTCGAGGGCGTCCTCGGCGTCTGGCCCGTGTACGTTCATGACGAAGCAGAACTCGAAGAAGTGCGGCAGGCCACAGCAGGCGCTGTCCGAGACCGCTGAAAGGAAATATGATTATGGAAACGACCCGTCGCGATTTTATCAAGACAGCCGCCATGACGGCTGTCGTATCGGTGGCTGGCGGCCCGGCGATGGCGAAGGCTTTCCAGTCGGCTGATTCGATCGAGTGGCACAAGTCGGTCTGCCGCTTCTGCGGAACCGGCTGCGGTGTCCTGCTGGGAGCCAGGGGCGGTCGCCTCGTGGCCTTGCGCGGCGATCCCGAGCATCCCACGACCAAGGGGCTCGTCTGCGCCAAGGCTCTCTTTCTCCCCAAGATCGTTCATTCCAAGGACCGTCTGACCCATCCCATGGCGCGCAAGGGAGGCAAGCTCGAGAAGATCGGCTGGAACGAGGCCATGGAACTCCTGGCCGACAAGTTCGCCAAGGCGATCCGCAAGCACGGCCCCAACAGCGTGGCCTATTACGGCTCGGGCCAGGCCCTGTCCGAGGAGAGCTATCTGGCAAACCGTCTCTTCAAGGGCGGCATCGGCACGAACAACGTGGAAGGCAATCCGCGCCTTTGCATGGCGAGCGCCGTGGGCGGGTACGTGTCGACCTACGGCAAGGACGAGCCGATGGGATCCTACGACGACATCGACCACGCCAAGGTCTTCTTCCTCGTCGGCTCGAACACGGCCGAGTGCCA
>CAZUHB010000027.1:0-84719 GCA_964620445.1 uncultured Phycisphaerales bacterium | reverse complement strand
TTCCGGCGACCGTTCCCGCCAGTTGGGTAAAAAAGGGATCGGCGGCTTGTCCCGATTGCTCATATCTGCGGGATTTCGTTCAAAGTGGTATTAGGATAATTACTTACAAAGAGATTAGCGTAAATCATCCCCGAAACCGAGAAAAAAAATGAATCAACATGAACCGATCGGCTTTTTTTCCCGGATATAAGTATAGAGAGCTTTTCGATAACCCTTTCCGCTTTCGCCACGAGCTAGCTCTCAGCTCGTGGCGAAATTTTGGATCTTCGTAAAGGCAAAGGCTCGTGGACCTGAAAAAGGGTGGCCAACAGCCGCTTGTAACGGTCGGAAACGGGTTTGCTCGGCGAACGAGCGGTTGGTCACGGGATAACGCGAAAAGAGAACTGGAAATGGTCCAGACCGATACCGAGACGATCTGTGGTCATGCCGCGCGCTGCGACAGTGAGAGGGAATGCCTTGCGGCGAACAGCGAGGACTGCGTTACCCCTTGTTCTGTAGACAGATACGTGAGCGACAATCTTGTTTTCATCAAACCGGGCGCAAGAAAGTCTTGCTCGTACTTGTATCGTTTCGGGCACTCGAGCTTCTGCCGGTATCCTGTTCGAGCTGAACTTTTCAAAACGCATAACATCTGATCTTTTAACAAATTAAATAAGCCTTTGGAGGCGGGAACGAAAATGGAGATGTTGTTCTCCCATCTCTCCGTTTTTGTGCCACCGATTTCGCGCCACCGATATCGTGACATTTCTTCCCGCCTCCTTCTTTATTTTTGGACAATTATCTCGCCTGCGGCCTTGGCTTTTCGAGCTTTGATTTTTATGAAGTACGTGCCCGGCTCGACGAGCTCCTTGGGTGGCTCTTCTTTGGGTTCTTCTGTCACACCCTCCTCAACGTTTTTCTGTTCCACCCTTTGCGTGAGGTCCCAGCGTGCCGCGTACATGGTGTAAGACTTGCCCTTCGGTGTGACGACAGCCACGTCGGTCACACGTCCGCTCACGTTCGTGGGGCCGATGAACTGCCACTCCGGTATCCGAAAACGGGATTTCTCCACCATGGCCCTGTGCTTCGCATACCATTTGAGGCGCTTCGCCGGACGGGTGGACTTGGCCTTCTTCCTGCCCTTTTCCTGACCCATTGCGTGCGGCGCGCACAGGACCGAGCATGTCACGAGCAGGATAAAAAACGTGAGCCATGCGCGAGAAGAACTGGTCGAGCGGTTCATTCTTCGATCGCCTTTCTTCCAGGGGGGTGCGTGGACCGGGGCACCGTGACAAGTGCAAGTTCGAGCCCCGCCGCGCTCGGGAAGCACGAAGGGGCCTGTTATTTTATCGGCGATCGAGAAGATCATCAGGACCGAAACCTGGAGAACCCGCTGTTCGGCCTCGCCTATTGCCGAAGCCCCACCACTTCGCCCTCGAGACGCGCCACGGTCAGGGCGCCGCAGGAGTCGCTCCACACGTTGACCATGGTGCGGCACATGTCGAGCACCCGGTCCACGGCGAGGATGATGCCCACCCCCTCGAGGGGCAGGCCGATGGCAGTGAGGATGATCGAGATCATCACCATGCCCGCCATCGGAACGCCCGCGGCGCCGATCGACGCGGCGAGGGCCGTGACCACCACGAGAAACTGCTGTCCCATGGTGAGCGGTTCCACCATGCCGGCGGTCATGTAGATCTGCGCGATGAACACGGCCGCCACGCACTCGTAGAGCGCCGTGCCGTCCATGTTGACCGTGGCGCCGAGGGGGAGGACGAAGCTCGTCACCCTGTTCGACACACCGGCCCTTTTTTCGACGCATTCCATCGTGAAGGGGAGAGTGGCTGATGAGGAACTCGTGGAGAAGGCGGTGAGCAGCGCCTTCGACATGGCCGCCGCATGGCGCAGAGGATTGACGCGCGCCACGAAGAAGAGGATCAACGGCAAGGTCACGCAGGCATGGATGGCGAGAGCGGCCAGCACGCAGAGCGCGTAGATCCCGAGGTCGGCGAAGGCTTCGAAACCGACCTCGGCCACCACCTTGGTGATGAGCGCGAAGATCCCGACCGGCGCGAACCAGATCACGAACTGCACGATCTTCATCATCACCTGGAATCCGCCGACGCAGAAGCGGCTCATCGTGCCCTTGTAGGGATCGGGAATCCGGGTGATGAAGAAACCGAAAAAGAGGGCGAAAACAATGATCTGCAGCACGTTCGGCTTCACCATGGCGGCCACTGGATTCACCGGGATCAGGTTGAGGAAGAAGTCGAAGAGAAAAGAGCTGATCGACTTCTGCGCGGCCGCCATCGTCTCCGGGATCTCGGTGAAGTTGAACGAGGCGCCCACGCCGGGCCTGACGATGTTCACGATCAGGAGCCCCGTGAGGATCGCGAGGAGCGAGGTGGTCAGATAGTAGCAGACCGTCTTGAGGCCGATCCGGCCGAGCCCGCCCCCTTCGCCGATGGAGAGCACGCCGCTCACGATCGAGAAGAAGATGAGCGGCACGATGATCATCTTGAGAAGCCGGAGGAAGAGCTCCTTCAAAAAGCCGACGAACTCCTTGAGAAAGGAGGCGCCCTTGCCGAGCTCTGCCGGGTCCGCCTTGAAGATGTCGCCCACGAGGAGCCCGAAAACCACACCGAGCACGATGGCGATCACGATCCAGGTGTTCAGGGTGAGTTTCAAGAATCCCTCTCTGCGAACGGGTCATGTGATCTGCGGCCGCGGCCTGCGCCGGAACTAACTTTGGCGAATGCTATCATTTACGACAGAGCGTGGCAAAGGGTAATCGGAACGCTCAGGCCGTCGACTTCACGGTGAGTATGCCGTAGAATCGGGCGGCACTGACGCGCACACTGACACCGTGATTTCACGATCGATCGAGGAGCCGCTTCATGAACGATTGCAGACGAAACCGTCACTCGACCCGTTCGATGGTCCTTCTTGCCGTGGTGGCCATGGCCGCGCTCTCCGTTCACCTCGCGGCGATCGGCGCGCCGGGCGACGACGAACCGAAAGGGGCGGGCCGGGATATCGCCGCGATCGAGGGTTACACGGACACGCCCATCGTTCCGGGCACGCGCTTTCACAAGCACGACCCGGACCGGCCGCGGCCGCCGATCGTGGTGCCCGGCCGGGCGAGCACTCCTGAGGAGGCGGGCAAGGCGCCGTCGGACGCGATCGTTCTCTTCGACGGGACCGACCTGTCGCGATTCGCGCACGACGGCTGGACCGTGGTCGACGGAACCGCCATGCCGGGAAAGAGCCATCTCAAGACCACACAGAGCTTCGGCGACTGCCAGCTTCATCTCGAATGGGCCGCACCGAGCCCGCCCGCGGGCCCGGTCTACAACCGGGGCAACAGCGGCGTTTTCATGATGGAGAAGTACGAGCTGCAGATCTTCGATTCCTACTCGACCAGATCCTATGCCGACGGCATGGCGGCCGCGGTCTACGGCGAGACGCCCCCCATGGCCAATGTCTGCCGGCCGCCCGGGGAGTGGCAGGTCTATGACATCGTATTCACGGCGCCCGTCTTCGAGGAGCGCAAGCTGGTCGAACCCGCCCGTGTGACCATGTTCCACAATGGCGTGCTCGTCCAGTACCACCAGGAGATCCACGGACCGTGCAAGTACAAAGCCGTGGCGCCCTACACACCGCATCCGGCGAGGATGCCGCTGATGATCCAGTATCACGGAAGCCCGGTGCGGTTCAGGAACATCTGGATCCGCGATCTCGAGTTGGGAAAACGGTGAGAGCGCGTTGCGGGCGCCTCATTCACCATCGGTCGACGAAATGGAAAAGTCGGCGAGCGTGACCAGGACCTCGGTGGTCTGGCCGGCCGAGATGCGTAAAGCCCTTTCCACGCTGCCGAGGTCGTCATGCTTCAAGGCCAGTGTCCAGGACCCGGTCTTCAGACCGACCGATAACTCGCACAGGCCATTCTCGTCGATACCGATCGTGCCGTCCGATCTGTTGCAGAAACCGGTGGACGTGTCGGTCTCGAGATGATGAAGGCTCATCTCGAAACCCTGTCCGGCGATCGACTCCGCGCCGACCACCTCGAGGCTGAGACGGCCGGACAGGGGAACGACGATGCACAGGTCGTCGATGAACTGGCCGTCGTTCAGCACGACATCTTCGAGTCGACCCTGGGCGATACCGGAGCCGTTCGCGGTGAGCGAATAGCGACCGGGCGGAATGCTCTCGAACGCGAAGCGCCCGGCGTTATCCACTTCGGCCGAATAGTGCAGGCGCTTGTCGCACCACGCCATGATCCAGCACCATTTGACGGCGACCGGCTTTCGGGTGACCGCGTCGATCACCAGACCGCTCAGCCCGGTGCGGCGCATCCTGATGTCCCGGTCGATCACGCCGCCCCTCTCGAAGGTGATCTCGTCGAGCGGTGAATCGTTGAAGCGCACCCGGCCCTGCCGCGGAAAAACAGAGAGCTCGAACGTACCCGGCACCAGCTTCTCGATCTCGAATCCACCGCGCTCGTCGGTCTGCTTCCTGCGCCAGGCCACGAAGGGCGCGCCCGACGCTGGCGTGAGCTGACCGCTCTTCCACCTGATGCAGATCGTCCCGCGCGGAACCGGCTCACCGCCGCTGTCGTACAGGGTGCCCCGCCAGGTCACATGGTCCGATGAGAAACCGAAATTCACCTCCACGTCGCGATCGATGATCTCGGCGCGGCGTGATTCGGTCGCGAACCGGGCGCGCGATCCGCTCGTGCCAGGAGCGGGTGCGGCTTTCAGGGAGATCCGGCCCGGCGGGAGGGGCGGCGACCGATAGCGGCCCCCGGAATCGGTGGATACGGAGCATCGCCCGGTGAGGCCCGACGTGAGGAAGCTGACCTCGATCGCCCGGGCCGGCCGGCCGTCGTGGCCGATCACTTGACCGAAAACATGAAATCCGGTCCCGAGCCGAATCTCGAGAGCGCTGTCACCGAGCTTTGCGTCCACCCGCGCCTCGACGAAATCAGGATGCCGCGCGCGCGCCAGGTAGGATCCCTCGGGCAGACCGGCTATCTCGAACCATCCGTTCCTGTCTGTCTCCACCTGGTCGCCGCGCTGGTCGATCGCCATCGAGTCAGCCGTTCGAAACTCGATCCAGTAGGCCGTGACCGTGGCGCCCGGAACAGGCGCGTCCGTGGCGTCCTCCACGACCCGGCCCGCGATCGACCGCGACGGACGCAACGGTTCCAGCTCGATCACGAAATTGCTCAGACCGGTGCTCTCCGGGATCTCGATCGCGCGACCCTCGGAGGGTCTGAAACCGGCCGCTGTCACAGCGAGAACGTGCGGGCCTCCGCACTCGAGCCGGAGCGAGAACTCGCCTTCCGCGTGGTTCACCGTTTCGACGAGTCTGGTCAGCGATGGCGGCGACCGCCCCTGAAAGGACCTCTTCCCCGTGAGCGTTATCCGATAGGCCGTGACCGGTTCGCCCGTGGCGGAGTTGATCGCCCGGCCCGAAAACGGAATGCGCCGCGGCTCGATCGGCTCGGTGGTCGCCGGCTGGGAGGCTCCCTCGATCGTATCGATCACGACCTCGCGGTCGTCACTGTCCGCGGGTGATTGCTCGACGGCGCCAGCCGGAACGCTCTCCTTCTCGCGATCGGACAGGACCACCCAGACCACGGCGCAGACCGCACACACGAGCAGGATCGCAAAAAGGAGAAAACTCTTGGGAAACATGGGTCAGATCTTCCACGAGGCGCCGCAATCGGTGCACGATCGCCATCGCGCGATATTGTTCACCGCAAACATGGCGAGCAGAACAGCAACGAACAGAACGAGGAGCGGCAAGACGCGGACGGCCACGAGCATCCATGGAAAGAACAGGGCGAATACGGTCGCCACAGCCTGAATCGGTACGTAGCTCGAGACAGCGGGTGCGCATCCGCATTCGGGGCACCCGGGAGGCGTGGCGTTCTTGCGCTCCTCTTTCAGCGCCTCCTCCGCGGCGAGCTCTGCCACCGAGTCCTCGAACCAGAGCGTCTCCAGGGTGGCCGCCACCTCGGGATCGTCGCTGTCGAACAACGGGTCCCGCGTTGCGAGAACCTGCACGGCGCGCTCCGCGTCTCGAACATGAACGACCACCTTGACGCCCCCCACGGCCGGGGAGAGAAGCGGGCGCAGATTCACGAAATTCTCATCCCAGAGAAAGACGCGGATCCCCTCCAGTTCGAGGCGCGTCTTGTCCACGTGCGCATCCTGGACAAAGAAGCTCCTCGTCACGATGACACAGTTGTTCGCCATGGGCCTGCTCCCCGAGCAAGGTGACGGAGCGCGCCGCACCCGCTCTTCTTTGCAGGGTCGTCCTGATGAGGCTCACTTGTTTTTCATGATACCATATCGTGCGGCACGCGGGCTTTCGATTCGGACATTGTCCCGAAACGGCCGATAGGATAGAGTCTCGAATGCCAACGATCGCCCGGTTTCGCGTGGCACATCGAAAGGAACGACCACCATGTTCGACCCGAAATTCCTCCTCACCCTCGTCCTGATCTGCTGCGCGCTGCCCTGCGCGTGCGATGTCTCGGAAGAGCCGGAAGGAACCGATTTCATCCGCTTCGCGAAGCGCGATGCATTGAGCGGCGCGCTCGAAACGGCGATCGTCGCCTACGAGAACGGCGAGAAATGCCGCGTCGACCTGATCGCCGCCGTTCACCTCGCCGATCCCGATTACTACGAAACGCTCAACCTCCTCTTTTCGGGCTACGATGCGCTTCTCTACGAGCTGGTCGCGCCCGAGGGCACACTGCCCGAACCGGGCGCTAGTGACGACAGCATCCTGAGCCTGTTCCAGCAGAACCTCTGCCGCGCGCTCGACCTCGCCTTCCAGCTCGACGCGATCGACTACCATGCTCCCAACTTCGTCCACGCCGACCTCACACCCACCGCGTTCGTGCAGGTGATGGAGGAGCGGGGCGAAACCCTGCTGAGCATTATCCTGCGCGTGCTGACGGCCCAGTTCGCCGCCATGCAGGAAAAAAAGAGCGGGCACCTCAACCACGCGGCCCTCTTCAGCGCGCTCCGCCACGAGGACAGCGCCGCCAGGCTCAAATATCTTCTCGCCCAGGAATTCGAGGGCATCGAGGCCATGTTCGCCGGCCTCGAGAAAGGCGGCGACGGCAAGGGCTCGATCCTGGTGGGCGAGCGGAACAAGGCCGCCATCGCGGTTCTCGAGCGGGAGATGGCCGAGGGAGGCAAGAAAATCGGGATCTTCTACGGCGCGGCCCACATGCCCGACATGGAGAACCGCCTCGGCGACCTCGGTTTCAAGAAGATCCGCCACGGCTGGTGCCCGGCCTGGCAGATCGAACTCGCATCTCCCATGGACGAGCCCGCGAAAAAGGAGACGGCCGCGACCAGAAGGAAAAAGATCAAAGAAAAACTCGGCAACGCGAAGGAGACGAAAAAGCTCGACGTGATCCACAAGGTGGAGGACAGCGAGTTCGCCGCGATCCTGCCCGATGTCGAGCTCTGGGTGGCGTTCGAAAGGGATCCGAAAAACGAGTTCGACGATCCGGCCCGCATGGTGGTCGCATCGATCACGACGGATGGCGATTCGAGAATCGAGCTCCTTCCCGACGAACGATCGATCGTGGCGCTCCTGCGCTCCCTGAAATTCAAGGCGGACAAGGCAAAGAGCGCCCGCGCCTGCATGACCGTGGTGCGGCTGCAGCACGCCAAGGCCCACACCACGGACCTTCTGCCGCGCACGGTCGCGAAGAACGATCCGGACAACTGGTTCGACCGGAGCGGTTACACCGTAGAAAAGAACAGGGTCAGCCGGATCACCATCCAGTTCGGCCACGAGTGGTTCACGGCGGCGGTCGATTTCGACCGCAAGGGGATCGTCGAGAAGATCGTGCTCGAATCGACGGGCAGGCGCTGCCGGTAGCCGTCAAGCCTCGGCGACCGACTCCCTTGATAAACAGGCGAAAAACGGGTAAGCTGATCGGCAAGCAGGACCGGCACAGATACCTATCGAAACAGATTCAGTACCGATGAAACCGATGCGCGTCGCCCGCGGCGACGGAAGGAAACGCGATCCCTTTTCGAGGAGCCGAAACAAGAAGGAGGAATGATCATGAGGAAATGGATAGTTCTACTCGGTTTGGTGCTCGTTCTCTCGGCGCCCGCTTTCGGGCAGTGGACATTCGGTCCGAGCCTGAACAACGCGCGCCATTTCAACGGCCTCGTCGTGCATGACGGCGACATCTACGCGGCCGGCGGATTCAGCGCCGGCACGTCGCTCGAGGTGCTCTACTCGGGCGGGACGAGCTGGACCGTGCTCGCTTCCATGCCGGTGAGCCAGCAGGGCTGCACGGCGGCTCTGGTGGACGACAAGATCTACACTCTCGGGGGGTACGGCCCGATCGATACGTGCCAGATCTACGACATCCCCTCGGATACCTGGTCCTCCGGGCCGACGATTCCCACGCAGATCTACTGGTCGACGGCCGAGGCGATCCGCGACAAGATCTATCTCCTTGGCGGGTACAAGCCCGGCTACGGCGCCTTCGACACGGTGAACATCCTCGACACGGTGTCGAACACGTGGTCCACGGGAACACCCATGCCGTCCGCTGTTCAGATCAGCACATCGTGCATCTTCGGCAACCACATCTATGTCTTCGGCGGGGCGGGCAGCATGTACAAGTACGACGTTGTCATGGACTCGTGGTCGACGATCGCCGACCCGCCCAGCGGCCACGGCAGGTCGGGAGGCGTGGTCGCGGTGGAGGATTCGATCTACCTGATCGGCGGCAACTATGGATACATCTACGAGGCTTTCAAAACGGTCGAGATCTACGATCCACTCACCGATACGTGGACGACCGGGCCCGATCTGAACACGGGCCGCTATCAGTTCGAAGCCGTCTATCTCCCGTCGGAAAAGAGGATCTACGCCGTGGGCGGGCGGGACGACACGGCCACCTCCCTCGCCTCCGTGGAGATGCTTGACATCACCGCCGTGGTCAATCCGATCCCCGACATCATGGCGAACGGGTCCGACGGACCGTTGACGATCTCTTCCGGCGAGAACCTGAAAATCTATCTCGCCCTCGCCGGATGCAAGGAGCTCGGGAACAATGCGGACTGGTGGGTTCTGGCCGACACGCCTTTCGGCTGGTACTACTACCGCCTGCCGTCCCTGGCTTTCAAATCCGGCCTCCAGGTGACCTACATGGGACCGGTGTTCGATCTGGTTCCGTTCACCGTGCTCGACATGTCGACCCTTCCCGCGGGGAACTACAACTTCTACTTCGGCGTCGACATGGTCATGAACGGCGTGCTCGAACTCGGACTGATGTATTTTGACTCGGTGAATATCACCGTTTTATAGAGGCCATTGAACATTGCGCCCCTCCGGGGGCGCAGCTATAATCGCGCCCCGATCCGAGCGAGGCTGCGACAGCTTCATCTCCAACCAGAGTGGGAGGTCTTTCATGGCCCGCATCAGGCTGAATACCCCCGCCTGGTTCTTGCTGATCGTTGTCGCAGCCTTTGCGATCCGTCTCGTCTATCTCTCCCAGCTCGCGCACAATCCCTTCTTCGAACACCCCAACCTGGACGAGCAGATCCACCACGAGTGGGCGGCCCGGTTCGCCGCCGGCGACGAGTGGTCGGCCGACCGGCAAACGGGCGAAGTGCTCCCCTACTTTCGCGCCCCCCTCTACATCTGGTTCGTGGGGACGATCTACAAGTTCTTCGGTGTCGATCCCGGATTCTTGCCCCGCCTGATCCAGAGCCTGCTCGGCGCGTTGAGCTGCGGGCTCGTCTTCCTGCTCGGCGCGCGGCTCTTCGGACGGAGGGCGGGTGTCATCGCCGGATTCGGCGCCGCGATCTACTGGATCCTCGTCTACTTCGACAACGAGCTGCTCATCGTACCGCTCATCGTTTTTCTCGACCTCCTCCTCCTCCTCTTCCTCGTTCTCGCCCACGAGAAGAGCGCCTGGCCCTACTGGTCCGCGGCGGGACTCTTCCTCGGCCTCTCGGCGATCGCCCGGCCCAACATCCTGCTCTTCGCGCCGGCCGTTTGCGTCTGGATCCTCCTCGTCTATCGAAAGCAGCCGAAAGGCTGGACGAAGGGCGTGGCGCGCTGCTTCGCTTTCGGGCTCGCCCTCCTCCTTCCGATCCTCCCGATCACGGTGCGCAATTTCACGGTCGGCGACGACCTCGTTCTGGTCGCCTCCCAGGGGGGAGTGAACTTTTACATCGGGAACAATCCCCATTCGGACGGGGTGACCGCCGTCGTACCGGGCACGCCCAACGACTGGTGGGGCGGTTACGACGCCACTCACGCCATGGCCGAGCGCGCTCTCGGCCGGAAGGCCAAGCCGTCGGAGGTGTCGGAATACTTCTTCGACGAAGCTTTGCGCTTCTGGAACGAGGACCGCGGCGCGGCGCTCGGGCTCCTCGGAGAGAAGACGCACAAGTTCCTCTGCCGTCAGGAGTATGCCAACAACAAGTGCATCTACACCTTCACCGAGGAGTTCACGCCGATCGTCGGATGGCTCTTCGTCGGATTCTGGCTCGTGGCTCCGCTCGGATTTCTGGGCCTTCTCATCGGTTTCGGGCGAGGTGGGGCGCGGCTTTTTCCGCTCTGGGGGTTCCTCGCCGCCTACTCGGTCTCGGTGATCGCCTTCTTCATCACGGCCCGCTTTCGGGTGCCCGTCGTTCCCGTGCTCATCGTGTACGGCGCCTTTGCGATCGAATGGCTCGCCGCGAGGATCAAGCTGCGTCAGCTCCGCCCTCTGGCCTGCGCCCTCGGTGCGCTCTGCGTCCTCTTCGCCGTCGTTCTCTACGTTCCCGAAGCGGGATTCGGCCGTGTTCACAAGGGGAGCGCCAAGTTCTACGGCTCGATCGGCGCCAGCTTCGCCCAGCAGGGTGATCTATCCAGGGCGCATGCCTATCTCGACCGCGCTGTGAAGTCGGCGCGCGCCACGCTCGAAAAAGACGGCCCGCGCGAGGAGAAGACACTTGCCGCGCAGATCGTCCTGAACTCCCTTCTCGTCGACGGGTCGCTGCTCGTGAAGGAGAATCGCCTGCCCGAGGCGCTCGACTCTTTCACCGAGGCCTTGGGATTCGCGCCGCCGAACACCCAGCAGAAGGCATCCCTTCACGCGAGGATGGCGACGATACTCGAGCGGCTCGACCGCCGTCAGGACGCGGCCCGCCACAGGGCGGAGGCGAACAGGATCGGGCGCGCCCTTCGGCAGGGGAACCGATGAGAAGTTGCGACCTTCTCAGCAGCGGGACGGGATTCCGCTGCCGACCCTGGTCGTGTACCTTCCGATCATGGTGCGGAAATCCTCGGCAGCGATCGGTTTGTTGAGGTAATCGTTCATGCCCGATGACCGGCACTGACCGATCGCCCCGGCCGAAACATGGGCCGTGAGCGCGATGATCGGCGTGTCGATCATACCCGACTTCCGGAGGGCGCGCGTCGCCTCGGGACCGGTCATCTCGGGCATTTCGACATCCATGAAAATGATGTCGAAAACATCCTGCGCCGCCGCTTCGAGCGCAAGCCGCCCGTTCTCGGCCACTGTCACCACGTGGCCGTCGCGCTCGAGAAACCTCTGGGCGAGCTTGATGTTCACCGGATTGTCCTCGACGAGCAGCACCTTGCACGGCGCGACGTGATCCGAATTTCGATCCCCGACGGCTTCCGGTTCGGGATCGGTCTGCTCCACGTAATCGACGGCGCGGAGCAACAGGATCTCGAAGGTCGTTCCCTTTCCCACCTCGCTCGTGACGTTGATTGTCCCGTCATGGGCGTCGACGATCTCCTTTACGATGGAGAGGCCCAAGCCGGTGCTTTCTTCACCCGCCGTGCCCGACCGCGACACCTTTGTGAACCTGTCGAAGAGATAGGGAATCTTCTCCTCGGGGATACCGATCCCCGAATCGGCCACGGTGACGGCCACGTGATCGGGCGGGCTCGGTTTGACAGCCACCTCGATGCGGCCATTCTCGGGCGTGTACTTGATGGCGTTGGAGAGGAGATTGTTCATCAACCGCATGATGCTGTTCGCGTTGACCGACACCATGCTGTCGGCGCACCCGTTTTCGAAGGTGACCGTGTGGCTCTTGCTGTCCGCCAGAAAACGCATCGCTCCGACGCTCGCTTCCACGAGCTCGTCGAGCGATTCCGGTTCGGTGGACAGTTCCGATCCGGCCGACTGCAACTTGCTCAGATCGAGGATGTCGTTGATCAAGCTGAGGAGAAACGAACCGGAAAGCTTGATCTGCCTGATGCTCTCCTGGTCCTCGTCCTTCAGGTACGGCTTCTCCAGGATCAGTTCGGCGAAACCGAGGATCCCGTTGAGGGGCGCTCTCAGATCGTGGGAACAGATGGTGATCAGGCTGTCCTTGATCTCGTTCAGGTCGCGCAGCTCGCCGACCGCGGCGCTGAGGCGGCGGCTGATCTGGGTGCGGTCGAAGTGGACCGTGAGGCGGGCGAGCAGCTCTTCCTTGATGAACGGCTTGATCAGGTAATCCGTCGCGCCCGCCTTGAACACGTCGAGAAGATTCTCATGATCGGGCACCGCGGTCAGGAAGAGCACGGGCAGGCTTTGCAGATTGAGCTCTTGCCGGATCCGTCGGCACAGTTCGCGCCCGTCCATTCCGGGCATCATGAGATCGGTGATCACCACGTCGATCTCGTTCATCCGCTTGCAGATCGTGTCGAAGGCTTCCAGTCCATCACTGGCGGTGATGACGTCGATCCCCTCCCTGCTCAGGGTGTCGGCCACGATGATCCTCGCGGTCGAGCTGTCGTCGGCAACGAGCGCGGTGAGCCCCTCGAGCCGTTTGTTCGGCCGAAGAACCTTGTCGACAGCGGCGAGAATATCCCCCTTCAGGAAAGGCTTGGTGATGAAATCGGCCGCGCCCAGGGAAAAACCGGTCTTCCGGTCATCGATCGTATCATTGCCGGTCACGAAAATGACCGGAACCTTGTCTCCCCTCGGGAGAACGAAGCGATTCGCATACGATTCCTGTTTCAGCGCGCGCAGGGTGCCGAATCCGTCGAGACGCGGCATCTCCACGTCGAGTGTCATCAGATCGGGAGGCGGATGGGACAGGATCCACTCCAGGGCGTCGACGCCGTCGACAGCCTCGTGAACCTCGTAGCCCTCGGCGGACAGTTCACTCCGGATGATCCTGCGAATGGTAGCGCTGTCGTCTACAACGAGTACTCTCATCGCGTTCAGATCCTTTCTCCCACCCGCGGCATCTCATCCCCGCCGGGACACGGCTCTGATCGGCCGGCCGCCGCGAAATCCGCAATGCCCGCGAGACTCCACTTCTTCCTACACAGATTATCGGCATCTGGCCGATGGACTTGAGGGTTTTCGGCTAATCTCAAAGCACCCCACATGCCGAAGGTGGTTAGAAGGCCCTGGCTCATGGCGTACCATGTTCAGGCCTCGTTCGATATTGATCGCAAACCGGCCGCTCGCGGCGGGCCGGCCGTGCCTTGCTCTCTGTCGGGAGCACGACGACGAAGAGGCGGTAAGCATGAACTATGATGACGAAACGTTGAGGCTTTTTCTCGACGAAGCGCGCGAACACCTCGAGGGGATCGAAACGGACCTCCTGATGATCGAGGCATCGCAAGAAGGGGCGGACGAGGAAATCGTGAACAAGCTCTTCCGCGCCGTGCATTCGGTCAAGGGAGGAGCGGGATTCTTCGGCTTCGAGAAGATCAAGGATCTCACCCATGCCATGGAAAGCGTGTTCGGCCTGATCCGGAAGGGAGAGCTCCTGCCGAATCCCGACCTGGTCAGTCTCTTGCTCGAAAGCGCCGACAGCCTCAAGCAGATCATCTACGAACCGGAAACGATGGATCACTTCGACGTCACCCCGGGGCTCGCCAAGCTGAATCTCGTGCTGTCAGGCGCGCCCCCACCATCTTCCGACAAGAGCCGGCCTCCTTCAGACGCCGGGCAAGGGGAGTCGTCGCAATCCTCGCGGGGTCGGGTCGACATCCGCCCGCCCGGGGGGAATCCGGTTTTCACGGTGACCGAGGCTCAGCTCGAAAAGGCAAGGTCGGGCGACAATGGCGGCGAATTCGTTTACCTCCTCGCCTTCGACCTGATCAAAGATATCAGGCAGAAGGCCAAAACCCCCTGGGACGTGATCTCCGAAACGTCGGAGTTGACCAGCCTCATCGAGACCAAGTTCGATCAGAACATGGCCGAATCTCTCGATTCGCTTCCCGACGGCGTTCACGAACCGCTCTACCTTCTTGTTGCTACCGGAATGGAAACCCCCATGGTGGAGGAATTCCTGGGGATCGAAAGCAGCAGGATCCACCCGATCGCACCCGGCCGTGAAAGGCGGACCTCTCCCGCCGCGATCGATTCGAGCGGCACAGGATCTCCTCCCGGGCAGCAGCCGACAGAGCCGACCGCTCAACCCGACCTTCCCTCGCTGAGCGCGACGGAAAACAAGGAAAGCAGCATCCGCGTCAACGTCGAGGTCATCGATCAGCTCATGAGTCTCGCGGGCGAACTCGTCCTGGCCAGGAACCAGCTCCTCCAGGGCGTTTCGGCGCGCTGCATGACGTCGATCGAGACGATCTCCCAGCGCATGGACCTGGTCACCACCGATCTTCAGGACGCGATCATGGCCACGCGCATGCAGTCGATCGGTATGGTCTTCGGAAAGTTCCGCCGCATCGTGCGCGATATCTCCCGAAATCTCGGGAAAGAGGTCAATCTCGTTCTCACGGGCGAGGACGTGGAACTGGACAAGACGATCATAGAGGCGATCAGCGATCCCCTGATCCACCTGGTGCGCAACGCCCTCGATCACGGGATCGAAACAGCCGACGAACGCGCGCGGGCGGGGAAACCCGCCGCGGGGACCCTGAAGCTGAGCGCCCTTCACAAGGCGGGGCAGGTCCTGATCGAGATCACCGATGACGGCGCCGGCATCGACCCCGCGCAGGTCCGCCGGAAGGCCGCCCACATGGGACTCTACACACAGGCACAGCTCAAGGAGATGAGCGACCATGCCCTGATACAGTTGATCTTCAGGCCCGGCTTTTCCACGGCCACCGAGGTGAGCGACATTTCGGGACGCGGTGTCGGCATGGACGTGGTTCACGCGAATCTCTCGAAGCTGAGCGGCGCCATCGACGTGGAAACGACACTGGGCAAGGGGACCACGGTACGGATTACCCTGCCCCTCACGCTCGCGATCATCCCGGCACTGCTCGTCGCGGCCGAAGAGGAGCAGTTCGCCATTCCGCAGCATAATCTCGTGGAACTGGTGCGCATGCCGATCCACGAGGCCGAGGGAAAGATCGAAAAGATCGGTGGCGCCAGCGTGCTCAGGCTGCGCGGCGAGCTGCTTCCGCTCGTCGACCTGCGAGACCTTCTCGGCAGGTCTGACGGATCGAAAGGATTCGGCGGAATCGACGGCGACGCGGTCTACATCGCCGTGGTGGCAGCCGGGGATTTTCAGTACGGCTTGATCGTGGGGAAACTCCTCGATTCGGCCGAGATCGTCGTCAAACCGCTCGGAAAGCACCTCAGACACTGCCGCGTCTATGCGGGCGCGACCATACTCGGAACGGGGAGGGTGGCCTTGATCCTCGACATCCTGGGCATCAGCCAGGAGATCCGGACGGGTGCGCAGAAGGCGATCGAGTCGGAGCGCGAGGAGCGCAACGGAGAAGAGACCGATCGCGACGACGAAATTCAGTCCCTCCTCGTGGCGGGGAACGGTCCGGGCGAACAGCTGGCGATCCCCCTCGGCCTGGTCGGCCGCATCGAAAGGATCCATCAGTCCCAGATCGAAACGGTCGGCGGACGGAGGGTCATGAAATACCGCGGCGGCACCCTCCAGCTCCTGGCCGTGGACGACGTTGCACCGGTGCAGCCGAGAGAGGACACGGAATACCCCTACGTCATCCAGTTCCGGACCAGGGACAGGGACGTGGGACTCCTGGTATCGCGGATCGTCGACATCACCCGGTCCGACGTCGACATGGACAGGGCCACGCACCGCCAGCGCGGCATCCTGGGATCGTTGATCGTGGGAGAGAGAATCACCCTCGTGATCAATCCTCAGGAGATTGCCGCCTCCGTCCTCTACGAGGATGGCGGCCTGGACGAGACCGGCGTCCAGGAGAGCACGGACACGCACGCCGACGCCGAGGAAGAGAGCGCCGAGGACCACACCATTCTCGTCGTGGAAGACTCGCCCTTCTTCCTGGAACAGATCGCGACCCTGCTCGAGGAAGCGGGCTATGGAGTGCTCCGCGCGGCGAACGGCCTGGAAGCGTGGGAGACCTTGAAGAGCGGTTCGAGCAGGATCGATCTCGTGCTGACCGACATCGAGATGCCCGAACTCGACGGATTCGGGCTGGCCAGACAGATCCGCGCTGACCGGCGGTTCGAGGGTATCCCGATCGTCGCCGTGACGTCGCTTCTCGACAGCGAGTCGCGGTCGACAGGTCTGGCGGCAGGCGTCGACGAGTATCTCGTGAAACTCGACAAGGAACAGGTTCTGGATCGATGCAGACACCACCTGGGCTCGGGACGACGATCGCCGCGGACGGGCGCGATCGGATCGGGCTCGGTCCAGTGAAAGCCGGGAGCCAAGAGATGATGAATCCAAGCGGCGCGATCAGCGAGAAATCGAAAGAGTACGCTATCTTCGAGGTGGGGGAGATTCTCTGCGGCCTCGAGATCGGATCGGTGCGGGAGATCAACCGGAAACTCGACATCACCCGGGTTCACCTCGCACCCGACTCCGTCCGCGGCGTGGTCAACCTTCGAGGGCAGATCGTCACCGTCGTCGACATGCGCCGGAAGTTCGGCATGCCGTCCCAGGAGTTCGACAACCGGATGCGCATCATCGTGGTGCGGACCGATGGGGAGGACATCGGGCTTCTCGTCGACAGCGTGAGCGACATCATTCCCTCCTCGGCGGAGCGGATGGAGCGCCCCCCGCCCCATGTCAAGCACGCCGTCGTCAAATATATCTCGGGCGTCTACAAGCTGGACGACGACCTGGTGGCCATACTCGATGTCGAACGGATCCTGGAGAGGGAGTGAAAGGGATCATCAAAGGACGAATACATTCTGACGAATCGGAATTCAATAAATAGTTGTTCGAGGAGAGACCGATGACGACGAAGACGAAAAGAAAAAATCCCGCACGGACGGGGGCTGTCCCTGAAGGCTACGCGACCTGGAAGGAAGCGGCGCTATCCTACAAGGACGACCTGGACAATCTACCCATCCCGGTCATGAAGATCGACTGCGACTTCACGATCACCTACCTGAACAGATCGGGTGCTCGATTCATGGGCCGCCACCACGACGAGGTCGTGGGCACGAAATGCTACGATCTTTTCAACACACGCCACTGCAGGACGGCCGACTGTTGCTGCGCCCAGGCGATGAAGAACGACGACGTGTTCACCGCCGAAAACGTGGGCGACGTGGGAGGGCGGAATTTCCCCTTCCGGTACACGGCCAAGCCGATCAAGGACGGCTCGGGCGGGATCGTCGGCGCCATCGAGCATATCGTCGATACTTCCGAGATGAGCGTGATCCTCAAGGAAGCCCAGAAAAACATCGACGATCTCAACAACATCCCCACCCCGGTCTTCCGGGTGGACAGGGAGTACAACGTCGAGTTCATCAACAAAGCGGGTGCCGATCTTTGCGGCGAATCGCCCTACACGGCGCTCGGCCAGAAATGCTACGAGCTCTTCAAAACGACCCACTGCCAGAGCTCCGATTGCCGCACGCGTTCGGCGATGGAAACCGGTTCGACGCAGACGGGCGAAACGGTCGCCCATCTCGACGGAAGCGAATTGCCGGTCAAATACGTTTCCAGCGCGAACCGGAACGACGACGGAGAGATCGTGGGCGCCACCGAACTCATGATCGACGTCACCAAGGAGACGGAGGCCCAAAGGGGGATCGTGAACACGGCGCAAGCCCTGGGAGGGGTGGTCGAGGAGGTCGCCGACATCGCTGTCCAGCTGAACGAGAGCTCCGGCAACATCACCGAGCGGGCCGGTTCGGTATCGATCGCCGCCGAGGAAATGAGCACGTCGATGGCGGCCGTCTCCACGGCGGCAGAGCAATCGCAGGCCAATATCAGCGCCGTGGCCACCGCCACCGAACAGATGACCGCCACCGTGGGCGAGATCGCCCGGAACTCGGAGCGGGCGCGCACGATGACGCAAAACGCCGTTCAGAGCGCGGCCGGGGCATCGGGAAAGGTGAACACGCTGGGATCGGCGGCCAAGGAGATCAGCAAGGTGATCGAAACGATCGTGGAGATCGCCGAGCAGACCAAGCTGCTGGCGCTGAACGCGACGATCGAGGCGGCCCGCGCGGGCGAGGCGGGCAAGGGATTCGCCGTTGTCGCCAGCGAGGTGAAGGAACTCGCCAAGCAGACGAACAGCGCCACCGAGGACATCCGGAGCAAGATCGAGGCGATCCAGGATTCGACGGAAAGCACGGTCAGCGAGATCGGTACCATCAACACGGTGATCAACGAGGTCAACGAGATCGTTTCCTCGATCGCGACGGCGGTGGAGGAACAGAGCATCACCACCAAGGACATCGCCTTGAACATCTCCCAGGCCTCCGGCGGTGTCACGGAAATGACGTCCACCGTGGTTCAGTCCGCGGGCGTGGCGAAAACGGTTGCCACCGACATCAGCTCGGTCAATCTCGACATCGAGGCGATCAGCGAAACATCGTCCATTCTCGCGATCAGCGGCGGAAAGCTCAAGGCCACGACCGACGAGCTGACCGAACTGGTCGAGAAGTTCAAGCAGGAATAAGGGGAAGAACTCTTGGAAAAGCCATTGCGCGTCCTGGTCGTCGACGACATGGCCCTGTACCGGAAGCTCCTGAGCGACCTGGTCGACGAGATACCCGGCGCGGAGGTCGTGGGTACGGCCCCCAACGGAGAGATCGCGCTCGACAAGATCGAGCGAATCCGGCCCGACGTCATCACCCTCGACATCGAGATGCCGGTTCTGGACGGACTGGAAACGCTCAAGATCCTCAAGACCTGGGATTCTGCTCCGGCGTCGATCGTTGTGAGCTCCCACACTCGCGAGGGGGCAAAGAAGACGATCGAGGCCCTCGATGCGGGCGCCTGTGAATTCATCACCAAACCGGAGGGGGTGAACAGGGACGACAGCCAGAGGCAGCTTCTGGAAAGACTGGGTACGATCTTCGCCGGTCTGAACGCGAGATCGAAGGCGTCCGCCGCCGCCGTCCCGGTAGACGCCGCCGCGGGCCGGGCCCGACCCGGACCGGCCGCGGCCGGCTCGAGCCGCGGCCAGGACGCGTCGGCCTGGCCGATCCCGGAGATCGTGGCGATCGCCGTGTCCACGGGCGGTCCGAGAGCTCTGGCCGATGTGATCCCGCGGTTGCCGCGCGACTTTCCCGTGCCCGTCGTGGTCGTGCTTCACATCCCGAGCGAGTTCACCGCGGCGCTCGTGAACTCGCTCGACACCAAGAGCGCCGTCACCGTATCGATCGGAGAGGACGGCATGGCGCTCCGACCTGGAACGGTCTACTTCGCTCCCGGGGGGAAGCAGATGAAGGTCGAGACCCTCCCGTGCGGTGCCGATCCCGTTCTGCGCGTGACCGACGATCCGCCCGAAAACCACTGCCGGCCCTCGGCCGATTACTTGATGCGATCGGTGGCCGACATCTACGGCCGGCGTTCGCTCGGCGTGATCATGACCGGCATGGGCGAAGACGGCGTCCAGGGCCTCCGATCGATGAAGTACGAGGGCGCAACGGTCATCGCCCAGGACAAGGAGTCGTGTGTCGTCTTCGGCATGCCGCAGGGAGCGGTCAAGGCCGGCATCGTGGATTTCGTGGCGCCTCTCGAGTCCATTTCAGACCTGATAGTAGAGAGGGTGACAGATTAAGTGAACCTCACCGTGGGTCTGAATGAGCTGAACGTCCTGGCTCGATATATCGAGGCCGCCGCCGGCATCGTGCTGGACGAGACCAAATCCTATCTCGTCGAGAGCCGCCTGGGGCCGTTGCTTCACGAACTGCGCTGCACGAGCTACAGCAGCCTTCGGGCAAAGGCGCAAGCCGACCGATCTGGAAAGACGCTCGACCTGATCGTCGACCGGATCAGCACCAACGAAACCTCCTTCTTTCGCGACAGCCATCCCTTCGAACTGCTCGCCCACAAGCTCGTGCCCGATCATTTCGAACGGAGCGGTCTCGACAAAAAGGTCCCCTTCCGGATCTGGAGCGCCGCCTGTTCCACCGGGCAGGAGGTGTACAGCATCGCCATGACTCTCAAGGAGATTCTGGGCGACTTCGACCGCTCGCCGGTCCGGATCGTGGGGAGCGACATCTCGGAAGCCGCCCTCGCCCATGCGAGCCGCGGCGTCTACTCGAAGCTCGAACTCTCGCGCGGGCTCTCGGCCGACCGGCTCTTCCGTCATTTCGACAAGACCGGGGAGGGCTGGAAGATCGCGGACGAGCTCCGCGCCCAGGTCTATTTCGAGAAGAAGAACCTCATCGGACCGCTCGACGGCTCTGGCCTATTCGATCTCGTCTTCTGCCGCAACGTGGCGATCTACTTCTCCCTCGAGAACAGGCGGCTCCTCTTCGACCGTCTGGCGAACCTCCTTTCGCCGCGGGGGGTGCTCATCATCGGCTCCACCGAGACACTGGCGAATCTCTCCGCGCGATTCGAGAGGGAGGAATTTCACGGCAAGGTCTTTTATCGAAAGAAATGAACCGCATCGGACCGCACATCGGCCGGAACGCGGCACGCCAACCTCAGCGCTCCACCTTTCGAGGCGGGCCGATAATCAAAGCTGACTGTTGAAGGAATCCCCTCTTTTTGTGAGATTTGAGACGACCGGCCGCAACCGTTGCGGGCCGGTTCGACCGGCACGACTCTCACGCGGGACCGACCGATGAAAAAGATGGGCAACTCCTTTCCGATCCGGCGCGCAGGCTGCGGCGCTCTGCTGGCCCGTGCGATCCTCGCCTTCTGGGCCCTCTCCATTCCGGCTGCCGGACAGGAGGCGCCCCCGGCCGAAGAGGCGCGCGGCATCATCGAACGCGCCGCGCGCATCGTCCCCCACCCGCGCCAGCTCGCCTGGCAGGAGATGGAGTTCACCTGCTTCATCCATTTCGGCGTCAACACCTTCAACGGCGTCGAGTGGGGAAACGGCAAGGAGGACCCGGCCGTCTTCGATCCGGGATCGTTCGACGCCGGCCAGTGGGCGCGCACCGCCAGGGTGGCGGGCATGAAGATGATCCTTCTCACGGCCAAGCACCATGACGGATTCTGTCTCTGGCCATCGCGCTACACGCGGCACTCGGTGGCGGCCAGCCCCTGGATGGGCGGCAAGGGCGACGTGGTGAAAGCCGTGGCCGAGGCGTGCCGCAGAGAGGGGCTCAAGCTCGGCATCTACCTCTCGCCGGCCGATCTCTACCAGATCGAGCATCCTGACGGCCTCTACGGCAACGGCAGCAGCTACTCGGTGCGCACCATACCGCGCCCCGTGGAAGGGCGCCCTTTCGAGGACGAACGGACTTTTTCCTACTCCGTGGACGACTACAACGAGTACTTCATGAACCAGCTCCACGAGCTGCTCACCGAGTACGGTCCGGTGCACGAGGTCTGGTTCGACGGCGCCCATCCGAAACGCAAGGGCAACCAGCAGTACACCCACGATCAGTGGTACGAGCTGATCCGCACCCTGGCTCCCGACGCGGTGATCGCCATCAAGGGACCCGATGTGCGGTGGTGCGGCAACGAGGCGGGGCGCACCCGGCCGGCCGAGTGGAGCGTCATTCCGATCGGCGGCACGCCCGATGAATGGCACTGGCCCGACATGACCGCCGGCGATCTGGGCAGCCTGGAGAAAATCCGCTCGATCCTCGGCCAGGGCGGCCACCTGCACTGGTACCCGTCCGAGGTGAACACGTCGATCCGGCACGGCTGGTTCTGGCGCGACGAGCGGCAGCACGTTCGCTCCGTGGACGAGATCATCGATATCTGGTATCGCGCCGTGGGCGGGAACGGCCTCTTTCTGCTCAACGTGCCGCCCAACAGTGACGGGCTCTTTGCGCAGCGCGACGTGCGCGTGCTGCACTCGGTCGGCTCCATCTTGCGCCGCACCTTCGCCGAGAGCCTCACGGCCGACAGAGCGGCCACGGTCACGGCAACGGCCACGGCCCGGGGCGGCGACGGAGAGGTCAGTTTCGAAGCGGACAACATCCTCGACAACGACCCGGCCACCTGCTGGAAGCCGGACGACTGGACCAGGTCGGCCGACATCGTCCTGTCGCTCGATCAGCCGGTGCGATTCAACCGTGTCATGCTACAGGAGCAGATCAGGGATTTTGGCCAGCGCATCGCGCGTTTCGCGTTCGATGCCTCGATCGACGGCGAGTGGCGCGAGCTGGCCGAAGGGACAACGGTGGGCTACAAGCGCATCTGCCGGTTCAACACGGTCGAATCGGACAGGGTGCGGATCAGGATCCTCGACGCGCGCCTCTGCCCCACCCTGAGCACATTCGGTCTCTATTTCGAGCTCGTCCGCCTGAGCACGCCTGTCATCAAGCGCACCAAGGAGGGCGACCTTCTCATCACATGCGACCCGCCCGGCCCGGCCATCCGCTACACGCTCGACGGCTCCGTGCCGAGGCCGAATTCGCCCCTCTACTCCGGGCCGATCCCCTTGCGGCGGGGCGGAACGGTATGCGCGCGCGCCTTCGACGGCGACAGGGTCGGGAGCCGTACCGCGCGCGCACGGTTCGATATCGCAAAAACCCTCTGGAGCGTGGTCGAGACGTCGAGCGAGGAGAGCGGCCACGGGGAGGTCGCGCGGAACGCCATCGATGGCGATCCGGCCACGATCTGGCACACCGAGTGGGCGGCGTCCAACCCGCCCCACCCCCACCACATCGTCATCGACCTGGGCGAGGAGATCGAGCTGGTCGGTTTCACCTACCTGCCGCGATCGGGAAGCTCCAACGGAACGGTGGTGGGTTACGAGTTCTACGTGAGCGCCGACGGCGCGCGGTGGGGAACGCCGGCTGCCGCCGGCCTCTTCGCCAATATCCGGAACAATCCCGTTGAACAGCGTGTGACCTTCGACAGTGCTTGCGAAGGGCGCTTCATCAAATTCAAGAGCCTGGAGGCGGTGGACCGCAAGCCCTGGGCTTCGGCAGCCGAAATCGGCGTGATCACCACTATCGATCGTAAAGGGGAATAAGATCATGCAGAACGCAACCCGCACGTCGGGCTTCCTCATCGTGCTCGCCGCGATCCTCTGGATCGCCGCACCCGCCGCGCAGGCGGAGGAGATCTCCTTCGAAAGCCTCCTGCGCGAAATGGTGGACCGCGACCGGTTGGCGCGATTCCCGGCCCCCTATTACACGTGCCTCCAGTTCAGCAGCTACGATCGCGACTCGACCGAGCGGGACAAGGAGGGGTGGTTCGCAAACTGGGACCGGAGCCAGTTCATCCGCGCCGACAGGAAAGGGGAGAGGACCGAGCACGTGTTGATGGACGCCGACGGTCCGGGCGCCGTGGTCCGCTTCTGGGGGACCTGGCACGGACCCAAGGGCAGGCCCTTCACGAACGGCACGCTGCGCGTCTATCTCGACAACGGCGACGCACCGGTCATCGAGGGGCCGATCGTGGAGATCATCAGCGGCGGCGCCCTTACCGGTGAGCCGCTCAGCGCTTCCTGCTCGCCTCTCACCGAATTCAAGCGCCGCGCACACAATCTCTACCTCCCCATCCCTTATGCAAAGCACTGTACGATCACCTACGAGAGCGAAGCGATCACCGACGCGGGCGCTCGTGAGGGAGAAGCCCTCTACTATCAGATCAACTACCGCACCTACGATCGAAGCGCGGAGGTGAAAACCTTCTCCCACGAGGACCTGAAGCGGGCCGGACCGCTGCTCGCGCGCGTTCAGCGCGACCTGGCCCGGTCGCCCGGCGCGGCCGGAGAGCTGGACGATCGAATCGGAGCGCAACGCCTCGCCCCGGGCGGATCTCTCGAGTTCGAGCTCGAGGGACCGGCAGCGATCCGCGAGCTGGCCCTGAATCTCGGCGCCGCCGACCGCGAGCAGACGCTGCGCTCCACCGTGGTGGAGATCTCCTTCGACGGCAAGCGCACGGTCTGGTGCCCGGTGGGCGATTTCTTCGGAACGGGCCACCGCCTCAGCCCCTACAAGACGTGGTACACCGAGGTCACCCGCGACGGCACCATGGCCTGCTACTGGGTCATGCCCTTCGCAGAATCGGCGCGCATCGCCTTTCGCAACCTGGGCGATCAGCCGGTGGACGTGAACCTCGGCCTCGTCCGTTCGGGAGAATGGACGTGGGACGACCGGTCGCTCTATTTCCACGCGGCCTGGCGCCAGTACGCCCACAGGCGTACGAGGGCCCACAAGGGCATGTCGGGCGAACACGCCGAGGACCTGAACTACATCGAGATCCGCGGAGCGGGGCGCTTCGTGGGCGATGCGCTCGCGGTTTTCAACGGCGCCAAGGCCTGGTGGGGCGAGGGGGATGAGAAGATCTACGTCGACTCGGAGGCTTTTCCGTCCCACATCGGCACGGGCACGGAGGACTACTACAGCTATGCGTGGTGCCGGCCCGAGTTCTTCGAGACACCCTTTCACGCCCAGCCCGAGGGCGGGGGGAATCTGGAAGGGGGATTCAGTGTCAACTGCCGCTTCCGGTCTCTCGACGCGATTCCCTTCAAGAGGTCGCTGCGCTTCGACATGGAGCTCTGGCACTGGGCCGCGACGCGCATCAACTTCGCGCCGGTCACGATCTGGTACGCCATGCCGGGAGCGTCATGGAACGCCGAGCCCGCGATCGACGAGGCGCGGCGAGCCGTGCCCAGGTCGCGCGACGACGTGAACCTCGTCGTGGGCGTGGAGGGCGCCGTCGAGGGTGAAACGATGAAAATCGCCGACCACGAGGGCGGGACCACGGAAATTCAGGAGGAGGAGAAGTACGGCTGGAGCCGCAACAGGCAGCTCTGGTGGAAGGACGCCAAACCGGGTGACACGCTCGTCGTCGAGCTCGATGCGCCCCGGACCGGGACCTATCGGATCACGGGGGCATTCACGTTCGCAAAAGACTACGGTATCGTGCGCGTGGCGGTCAATGGCCGCAGCCTCACGAAGGATCTCGACTTCTACAATCACGAGGTGGAGACGCGCGACGTGGATCTCGGCGTCTTCGAGCTCAAGAAGAGCCGGAACCGGCTGAGGATCACCATCGCGGGCGCCAACGAGGCTGCAGAGAAGCGCCACATGTTCGGGCTCGACTACCTGCTCTTGTCAAAGGAGTGATCAGGGGGGCTGGCAGAGAGTTCTGTCCGGCTTCGGGGAACGGCCGCGCCCCGGGGACACGGCCGTTCCACGGCAGCTGTCGCTGTCAGTCGGTAATCGCGTCGCCCGCGACGGTGGTCACCACGGGTTGGATGAAGAACGAGATGGGAGGGAGGATCCACCAGTAGGTGCTGCTGTCCGACTGGACGAGCCTCACCTTGAGCGCCCCGGCTTCCTTCGCCTCCTGCGTGTGGCACGCGACGGTCTCCTCGAGAGACGCGTTGCCCAGCAGGGGGTAGACGAAGAGCCCGTTCAGCGCGATGTTCGTCGTGTTCAGGTGCTCAACCTCGTTGCCGTCGAAATCTTTCAGACCGTTGAAATTGGTCGCCTTGCTCGTCATGGAACATCCCGCCGCGGCCAAGGCAAAGACCACGAGAAAAACCAGAGTCAAACTTCTCATCATATTCTCCTTCTTGAACGTTCGAGATCGGATCGCTCCATCTCGATAATCCGGAAGACAGATACACTGATCGACCACCGTTTTCGTTTTCAAACGGCTATTGATAACCCTGGTCCAATCCGGGTCAATACAATTTCCTTTTCAGGGAATCCGCCCTGCGCCGGGGGCGGCACGCACTCCGCCGGATTCTCGACAGGTTTCTAGTGCGGTATGTGTGCCAGGTCGGCAAGTTCCTCGTTGCTGTAGCCGGGAATGTCGTCGTTCCACTTGCTGTTCATCTTGTAGATGATGAAGTTGGCAAAGAAGGCATTGCTCACCGCGGTCGGATGGATGTCATCGGCAAAGATGTGATCGTAGCCCCCCGAGGCGGGCGGCCCCACCAGCTGGTGGCCGAAGAGCACGGGCGGATTGGCCACGGCCATTTGCAGCAAGTTGTAGGTATCGAAAACCACGACGAACGGCAGGTTGTCGAGCCACCTGATCTTGCTGTTCACCCGCTCCAGGTGGGCGCGCACGTTGCCGATCTGCGTGGGATCGAGATGATTCCACTGGTCGGGGGTCACGGTCACATCGGGCACGGTCCAGACCACGAACTGGGCGTCCCAGTGCGTGGTTCTGAGGAGCACCAGGGCGTCCTTGAGGTTGTTGATGATCCCGTCGATCACCGCGTCGGCAGAAGAGTTCTGCCCCGGGGGATAGGTGGCGAGGAGGTTGATGTTGTTCAAGACATCGTTCCCCCCGATCTCCACGTTGAACAGTGTCGCCCGGTCCTGGGTGCCGATGAGCTCGAGAAAGAGAAAGAGGTCGACCTGGAGGTCCAGCTCGGACGACTCCGACCCGGCGACGGCATAGTTCGTGATCGTGTCGCCCGACACGGCCCCCTTGCTCCAGGCCGCTTCCATCGGATCCTTGCCGTACAGGTCTTTCGGATTGCCGTAGTAGGTCCAGAGAAGATCGTTGTGCGTGAGACTGTCGCCGAAGGTGACGACCTCGGACAGATCGGCCTGGCTCATCGCTGCCGGAGCCACGAAAAGAACAAGCACCCAGCTCAGGACAAAAGCGCGCCTCAACATCGTCTTTCTCCTTCAATGAACATGTATGCCAACGTGACGGGGATCGTGAGTCATCTTGATCGATCAACATTATAGCACGAACCGCTCACCGGTGGCGCTATTACTTTCTCCTTACATTCGATCGGCCCCTCCCCGGTGTATAACGGGCGGGTAGCGCAGGGGCGACTCGATCGAATGAGAAAGGAGATTCCCATGCAGGTGATGAAAGTGGGCGCGGCTCTGGTTGTTGTCTTTTCCCTCTTCAATCTCTTCAATGCGATCTCGCGCGAGGAACCGCGTGTGAGGGAGATCGAACCGTACGTCTCCTGGTCGGGAGCCAGAAGCGCCATCGGGGAGCGGTGCGCTCTTCTCGCCGGATCGGAGAAGGAATGGATCGACGTCTGGCTGCGCCATCAGGGAGTGGCCGGGAAGTGGAAAGGGACGTACAGCACTTTCTACAATCCAGCCGGCGTGCCGCACGTGAATTTCACGGAGTGCATGGTGATCGCCATTTTCCAGGGCGAGTGCACCAACAGCGCCGGCCTGGCCCTCTGCGCGATCGAGGAGAGCGGCGACGGTCTCCGCGTCAGGTACGAAAACAAGTCCTACCAGACCCTCGGTCCGGACGGGGGCGGAGAGAAAGCCACGCCCTTCGTCATCTTGGTTCTTCCCCCATCGCCCGGGACGGTAATCGTCGAGGAGAAGGTGCTTCACCTCAAGAACAGCCTGCCGACCTGGAAGGAGCACGCCCGCATCGAGAGGCCTTGACGTGAATCGCGAATCCCACCCGCTCGCAACGGCGGAAATCCGGTCTCAGGGCCCGTTTCGTCCCTTCCGGGGCCGGATTCCGCTCCTTTCCGATCGGGATCCAGGAGCCTGATAGAGCGTGGCACACCGCGACGATCCGATACCGATTCTTTAAATCGGGAAAAATTCAAAAACCGGTGCCCCCATCCCGCCGGTTTGTCGCCTTTTACTGTGGAGATCAGAAGAGGCTCTTTCAATAAACCGCTGTGCCGGGAACGAAGAGACCAGGCCCGTCCGGTTTCGAACCTTTACTCCTGTTTATTCCTTGTTTCGCTCTCGGGGTTTTTTGCTTCGATTCAAACAGTATTCGACGATGCAGTGACCCGGGTATTTGTATCTCTTAATTCTATGGAGGAAATCATGAAGAGAATTGTGAAATTTGCAGTGCTGACCATTTGCTTGTCCTTGTTCTTTGGAAATGTCGTATGCCTCGCTCAGAACGAGAGTGTGGCTCCCAATCCGCCTGCGGCGCCCTCGGCGACCGTGGCCGGCCCGATGAGCGACTTCGACGCGATCCAGCCCAATCCGGGCCCCCTCGGATCGCGTGCCGAGCACTGGCGCGAGCGTGCGGGCGGTACCTACCTCGAGTATTTCGATGTGAACGCCGGAAAGATCCTCGGCTGGATGATTATGCCCGGCAGTAGTAAAGGAGTCGACAAGTGGGGAAATGTTGATTCTGCTTTCACCGCCCATTGGGCGACCATGGGATATTCGCGTTGGGCCTATTCCGGCGAAGTCGCTTACACCTCTCCCTATCCCTTCTCCAGTTACACCTACGTCAACGCCTGGGGTGCCTCCGGATCGGGAACGATGAACACCCCGGCAACCTACTACAGCGGCTCCCTCTACGAGAGCTTCTTCGATGGCGTCATGACCGGTCCCGGCGGTGTTGGCTGGACCGATGACGGAAACTCGACCTGGTCGATGATGTTCGACTCCGATCCCGGCAACTACATCGACAACAGGGTCTACTCTTACGCAGGAAACGGCGTGGGCACGGGCTGGAAGGGTACCACCTACGACTGGGGCTACTCGTCTTCCTACGGCTTCTCCTACAACGTCGATATCCGCAGAACCGATGACGAAGGCAATTGGGCTTATGGAATGTTCTTCTTCGCCAACACGCCCGCCGGCCCGACCGGGAACTGCTATGTTGTCAAACTGGCGGACGCCACTTCGGGCAATAACTTCTTCTCGGTCTACAAATACACCTCCGGATCGGCAACAGCCCTGATCTCCTGGTTCCAGGATCCGGCTGTCAATCCCTCGAAAGAGTGGAACAACGTGAGGGTCGAAACCCTGAACGGCAACATGGAGTTCTTCTGTAACGGAACCTCCATGGGCACGATTTACGACACCAGCTACACCAGCGGCGACATCGGCGTGGGCGTCTACGATCCGGACGGTTACGCCACGTGCGAATGGGACAATGTCACCGTGCACAGGCAGCCGAGCGTCAAACTCGGCATCGGCAGCGGACAGCCCACCGCGGAGATGATCCCCGCCGATCCCAACAATCCCAATCTGTAATCGCTGATCCAGGATCAACCGATAAAAAAGGCAGGACCGTCGAGGTCCTGCCTTTTTTTGTGCCGCTCGAAAGCCGCCTCTTATGATAAAAATCTTCGAGGGCACCTCGCATCTTCGAGGATAGGCCTCCACCGGTGTGCCCTCTCGCGGTACCGAGGCAAACGTCGACATTCTCCGGGGCGCAGACCGATGATGAACAGGATCGAATACGGCACCGGAATCGTTCTCGTCTCGATCTTCGCGGCTTTGATCCCGATCGGCTGCAGTTCCGAGAGCGAGGTCTTTGCCAGCAACTGGCCCGATTCGGTGACGCGCACCTGGATCGGTCCCGAGTACTGGACCAACCGCCTTCAGGATTGGCGGCTCGCCTCGGGACGTGTCGAATGCCTGACGAGCGCCCCGAATCGCTCGGTTTTTCTACTCACCCGCGCGCTCGCCGACCGCGGCGGAGAGTTCTCGCTGACCGTTCGAGTGGGACTGCCCGGAAAAACCGACCCGCCCGCGCTGACGGGCTGGGCGGGTTTCCTCGTCGGCGCCAGGGGAGAATTCGACGACTATCGGGACAGCGCGATCTACGGCAAGGGGCTGCACGCGGGCGTGACCGACCGGGGCGGCCTGTTCATCGGGCAGTACGCCCAGGACAAACCGGAAGCGGCCCGATCCTTTCCCCTCTCCTCCCTGGCTCGGGGCGTGGATCTCCGCCTGACCGCCGAGCGGGACGGAAAGCACTACCGTCTCGACCTGGCTCTTCTCGATCCCGAAACGGACAGAGTGCTGGCCGGCGCGAACAGGGGCGGCATCCGGCCCGGCGACCTGGCCGGTTCGCTCGCACTCGTGAGCAGCTTCAAGAAGCCTGGCCGTTCCGGAGGAAGCCGGGGTGCGTGGTTCTCGAACTGGCGCGTGAGCGGGAGCAAGGTCGACAAACACGACGAACGAGCCTTCGGACCGATCCTCTTTTCCCAGTACACCTTGAGCCGCGGAATCCTGAAGATGACCGCCCAGATGCCGCCCCTCGGAGATCGGGACGCGAAGACCGTGTCGTTCCAGGTCCGCGACCGGCGATCGGCGAAGTGGAAAACGATCGCCGCCGCGCCGATCGACCCGCTGTCCCGCACCGCGACCTTTCGCGTGGAGGGATGGGACAGCACAAAGAGAACCGCCTATCGCCTCGCCCACGACCTCGCCGCCGCGGGCGGAAAAACAAGGACCTGCTATCTTGACGGCACGATCCGCGAGGAACCGCTCGACAGGGAGGAGATCGTGGTGGCGGCATTCACCGGCAACAACGACCTCGGCTTCCCCCACAACGACCTCGTGGACCATGTGAAGGCCCACGACCCGGACCTCCTCTTCTTCTCGGGGGACCAGATCTACGAAACGGTGGGCGGATACGGGTGCCAGCGGTCGCCGCTCGACATGGCCGCCCTCGACTATCTGCGAAAGTGGTATCTCTTCGGCTGGGCCTACGGCGAGCTCCTCCGCGACCGGCCCTGCGTGGCCATCCCCGACGACCACGACGTCTACCATGGCAACCTCTGGGGCGCGGGCGGGCGGCCGACCGCAAAGGAGACGGAACGCGGCGCGGGCGGATCGACCCTCCATCCGGAGGCCAGGGGAAGCGGAGCCGCCGAGCAGGACAGCGGCGGTTACCGGATGCCGCCGGCGTGGGTCAACATGGTGCAGCGCACGCAGACGAGCCACCTGCCGGATCCCTTCGATCCCGAGCCGGCCGATCAGGGCATCGGCGTCTATTTCTGCCGGATGAACTACGGGGGAATCAGCTTCGCCGTTCTCGAGGACCGCAAGTTCAAGTCGCCCCCGAGGGTCCTGCTCCCGGAGGCCGAGGTCTGGAACGGCTGGGCGCTCAACGAGTCCTTCGACGCGGCGCAGGGCGGCGACGTGGACGGGGCGGTGCTGCTCGGCGGCCGGCAGCTCGCTTTTCTCGACGACTGGGCCGCGGACTGGAGCCACGGCGCCTGGATGAAGGTCGTTCTGTCGCAGACGATTTTCGCCAACGTGGCCACCCTGCCGGCCGGAGCGGCGAGCGACAAGGTGGTCCCGCGGCTGCGCATCCTTCACAAGGGCGATTACCCTCGAGACGACCTCCCCGTGGCGGACATGGACTCGAACGGCTGGCCCCAGTCGGGCCGCAACCGGGCGCTGCGCGCCATGAGGCGCGGCTTCGCCTTTCACATCGCCGGCGACCAGCACCTGGGCAGCACGATCCAGTACGGCGTCGACAGCTGGGGCGACGCTCCCTTCGCCCTCTGCGTGCCGTCGATCTCCAACTTCTGGCCGCGGCGCTGGTGTCCGGCCGCGCCCGGACAGGGACGCGCGCGGGGAGCGCCGCCCTACACGGGCCGGTTCGTGGATGGATTCGGAAACAGGATGACCGTCCACGCCGCGGCCAACCCCCTCTTCACCGGGCTCGAACCGTCGAACCTCCACGACCGCGCCACCGGCTACGGAATCGCCCGCTTCGACAAGCGGAGCCGCAAGGTCACCGTCGAGTGCTGGCCGCGCTGGGCCGATCCGTCCGAGCCCGGGGCGAAACCCTACGACGGGTGGCCGGTCGTCTTTCATCAGGAGGAGAACTACGGGCGCGAGCCGATCGGGTTTCTTCCCCCGATCGACGTGACCGGCGCGATCGATCCGGTGGTGCAGGTGATCGACGAGGCAACGGGCGCGATCGTCTACACGCTGCGCATCGAGGGAAGGTCGTGGAAGGCCAAGGTCTTCGAAGAGGGCAGATACTCGATCAGGATATCCGACCCGAACCGGGGCGCGATGAAGGTCGTCGAGCACCTCGAGCCGGGAACGGGAACCGGGGAAAGTCTGTCCGTGGAATTCTGATTCCCCGCGATGGAACGGCTTTCGCCGCCTACCCGGCCCATACCCTGTACCAGTAGTCGTAGAGCGATGTGTAACCGAGCTTCTCGTAGAGGCGCACCGCGCCCGAGTTGCTCTTGATGACCTGGAGATAGGCCGTCGATGCGCCTCGGTCCGCCGCCCAGGAGTGCAGGCCGAACACGAGCCTGGTGGCCAGGCCCCTCCGCCGCATCTCGGGGAGGGTGACGATGTCGAAAAGACCGACGAATTCGCCGTCGAGCACCCCCATGCCGCACACCACCTTCCGGCTGTCGTGCTCCAGGGACGCAAAGAACTTCGGCGTACTGATATTGTCCAGAATCCGCTTGTGAAGCTCCTTGCTGCGCGTGTCGTCCAGAAGTTCCTTGTGCAGGTCGAGCCAATCGTCGACGCTCTCCTCGCCGATCGAATCGCTCCCGGCACCCGCGCCATCCAGGGGAACGGTCATCACATGGGTGGGATCGACGATCTCGTAGCCCCGCTCCTCGAGGGCGCGATCGAGAACCGCCGGTTCGGCGAAGGAGGGGAGCCTGAAGATCGGCCGCAGGCCGCGCGATCTGTACATCTCCTCGCACTCTGCAATCCTCCGGTCGAGACCGCTTTCGAAGTCCCCGAGGGTGGTGACCGAGTTGGCCCTCTTCGAATAGCCCTTCTCGAAACGCATGATCCAGTCCCCTTGCCTCACCGTCTCCGACGCGGGCCAGGCATGGAGCGAGAGTTCTTCGATTTTCTTCTCTCTGTCGCTCATACTCACCTCCGGCGCCAGGGGGGGTGAAGAAGGGTTTCTGAAAATTCCCGCGGCTCTACCCGAACAACCTGCCGTCAACTCGAGACGCTGAAGAGGACTGCAGTATTTTGCCAACAAAACCGCTCGCCGCAAGGTACAAGTCGAATTCCTCCTACCCAGGCCGCCACTGGTAGCGATCGAGGCGAATGCGGCCGTTTTTGTCGAAGACCACACCTTCCTCCTCGAGAAGCCGGCGCTGGATCCGTTCGAAGAAGGGATCGCTCTGCCGGCTCACCTTCCCCTGGGCATTGATCACGCGGTGCCAGGGAACGTCGTGGTCCTCGGGAAGGGCGTTGAGCGCGTAGCCCACCTGGCGCGCGTGGCCCGGGAGGTCGACGAGCTCGGCGATCTGGCCGTAGGTGGCGACCTTTCCCCTGGGAATGCTTTTGACCATGTCGTAGATGCGGGCGTAGTTTCCCACGGCACATTCCTCCCGCGCGCGGTCACTTTTTCTCGAATGCCGGGTTGGGTGTCGGAAAGCGCGCGCCCACCTCCTTCTGCCAGGCGTGGAGCCGGGCGCGGAGCGTCTTGACTCTTTCCGGTTCAGCCGACGAGAGGTCGTTCGTCTCGCCGATGTCGCTCTTGATGTTGTAGAGCTCGACGCGGTTGTCCTCGAAGAACTCGATCAGCTTCCAGTCGCCGGCGCGGATCGCCGCTCCCGGGCTGCCTCCCTGGTTGCCGTAGTGGGGATAGTGCCAGAAGAGGGCGTCGCGCTCGATCCCCGACTCTCGGCAGAGCAGCGGAACGAGGCTGAGTCCGTCCACATGCTGATCGTCTCTCGGGCGCAGTCCGGCCATCTCGAGCATGGTGGGATAGAAGTCGGTGCTGATCACGGGAACGTCGCACTCGGTCCCGGGCCTTGTCACGCCCGGCCATTTGATCAGCCACGGCTCGCGGATCCCGCCCTCGTAGAGCCACCCCTTTCCGGCGCGCAGGGGAAGATTGCTCGTGGGGTGCCCCTCGGACGTGCTCAGGCCGCCGTTGTCGGACATGAAGACGATCGCCGTGCTGTCGGCGAGCCCGAGACGATCGAGGCCGGCAAGCACCTTGCCCACGGCCTGGTCCATCGCCTCGATCATGCCGGCATAAACGGCGTGGTTCTGATCGAGGCGCACCTTGCGGTCGCCCTCCTTGCCCCACGCCGCGACGTCGCGCTTCTCCGCTTTCCGCTTCTTCTCGTACTTGGCTTTCAGGTCGTCGCGCGCCATGAGCGGCGTGTGAACCGAGTAGAAGGAGAGATAGGCGAGGAAGGGATCGTCGCCGCAGTCCTCGATGAAACGCACCGTTTCGGCCGCGAGCCGGTCGGGAAGGTGTTCGCCCTCCGGTCCATCGTCGAGCCGCGGATTTCCATAGGGAGAAAAGTACTTCTTGCCCCCGTAGGGACCGCCCCGCTGGTGGCCGCCCTTGTTCACGTCAAAACCCTGGTCCTCGGGAAAGAAGCCCTCCGGACCGAGGTGCCACTTGCCGGCAAAGAAGGTCCTGTAGCCCGATCCGCCGAACGCCTCGGCCAGGGTGACCTCGTCGAGGGGCAGCCGGTCCTCGTAGGGCGCCGGAAGGAGCGGCTTTTTCTTCGTCCAGTGCTTGCCGACCTTGTCCGGCTGGGGCGCGCCGAAGTAGTCGGTGGTCGCCAGCCGCGCCGGATACTTTCCGGTCATGATGCTCGCCCTCGTGGGGCTGCACACCGGGCAGGCGGCGTATCCGGCGGTGAACCGCATGCTGCCTCGGGCGAGAGCGTCGATGTGGGGCGTCTCGTAGAAGGAGCTCCCGAAGCAGGCCGCGTCGGTCCAACCCATGTCGTCGACGAGGAAAAAAACGAAGTTGAGCTTCTCCCTCCGGGCAGCGGCCCGCACCCGGGATGGAAGAGCCGCCGCGGCCGTTCCCAATCCGACCGACTTGAGAAAGTTCCTGCGCGTCACCCTGTTCATGGTTCCACCCCGTACAATTCGACCTCGAACGCCTCGGCATAGGGGGCGTCGAGAGACAGTTCCTTTGCGATCGTCCTGTTCACTTCGAGGATCCGGTCATCGATGCCGCGATTGCGCGTGTTCAGATTCCGCTGGTGCTGCGTGTCGTGAAAGCGGAGGAGCCGCGCTTTCCACTCCGCCTCGTCTTCGCCGAATTCGGTATAGAGATCGACCGTCATGCCCGTTGTCTTCGGATCCCTGAACAGAAGGGCCGCCATCGGACGGCTCTGGCTCGCCGCGATCCGTCTGAACATGGCGTACATCCTCTGATGACCCTTGTTCGTGTCCCGTCCGTGCGGGAGGAAAACGAGATCGGGCCGATGGCGCGCGATCGCCCTCTCGAGGATCATCCCGTTCCGGGCGGACTCCATCGGATTCTGGCCGGCGTCCTCGTCGAGGTCGAGAAAGACCAGGTTCTCGTCGGGCAAACCGAAGAAGCGGCAGCTCGCGCGCTGCTCGTCCTCCCTGATCGCCGCCTTGCGCTCCGTCGTGGGCGAAGGGCAGTAGGAGTCCTCCACCCCGCTCCCCGTGCGCGCCACCGCGGCCGCGATCGCGTGCCCCTTCTCCATGAGAAGGCGCAGGGTCACGCCCACCTCGTCGAAGTCGTCCGGATGGGGACCGACGAGGAGCACCTTCCGTCCGGCCGGGACCGAGAGCGATCGAAAGGAACTGGGCCTGTCCGCCGCGCGCAGGAATGACAGATCGGCTCCGTTCATTTCTCTCCCAGCGATGCGCGCCACTTCCGGTGAACGCCCTTGAGCCGCTCCAGAATCTCCGGATGCTCCTCGGCCAGGTTCGTCTTTTCGCCCGGGTCCGCCTCGAGATCGTGGAGGAACTCGCCCTCCTCGAGTTCGACCATCTCGTAACGGGCGTAGCGGTTCGAGCTGGCCACGCGCATCTTCCACTTACCCTGGCGCACCGCGACCTCCTGCCCCGTGTCCCAGATCAGGGTGTCGTGAGCGAGCGCGGGCCGCTCGCCCGAAAGCAGGGGCGCGAGATCGACGCCTTCCACATGGCCCGGAATCTCGGCCCCGGCCGCGCTGCAGATCGTGGGATAGAGATCCATGGCGCTGAGCATGTTGTCGCACACCGCCCCCTCGGCGAAGCGGCCCGGCCAGGAAACGATCATGGGCACACGGATCCCGCCCTCGTAGAGCGTGTACTTGCTCCCCCGGAGGGGGCCGTTGTCGGCGTAGATCGGCGTGGAGCCGCCGTTGTCGCCCACGAAGAGGATGATCGTCTTCTCTTCGAGGCCGAGAGCGCGCACGCGGTCGGTCACCTGGCCCACGGCCCTGTCGAGATAGTGGAGCTGGCCGAGATAGTGGGCGCGGCCCTCGGGATTGTTGGGAAAACGCCCCTTCTTGTACCAGTCGTAATACTCCTCCTTCGCCGGATCCCAGTCGGTGTACCCCTCGAGATCGTGTTCGTCGAGGTAGGACTCGGGCAGCTGGTGGGTGAAGTTGTGCACGGCGTTGAAGGAGATCTGGAGAAAGAACTTCTCCTCCCTGTGCCGCTCGATGAATTCGCAAGCCTTCCGTCCGAAGAGGTCGCTCGAAAAACCTGTGGTGTCCTTCTTCTCCCTGCCCTCCCACATCGGCCCCTGGCGCAGGCTCTGGCCCCTCTTCCCGTTTTCCTTCTTGATCCGCTGGAACTCGGCCTCCGCCTCCGCCCGGTGATTGATGTAGTGCTTCCGCGGCGACGTGAATCCGTAGAATTCATCGAAACCGTGGTTGAGAGGGAAATTCCGGTTCTCGACCTTGTGATCGTGGGAGCCGTAGTGAACCTTGCCCACGAGGCCGTTCACGTAGCCCTGTTTGGCGAGCGTCTCGGGCAGGGTGGCGAAACGCGGATCGTGGATCCCCTTGCCGCCGTACCAGAAGGTGCCGTAGCGCTGCTGGTAGCAACCGGTGATCAATCCGGCGCGCGACGGATTGCAGATCGGCGACGTGGCGTAGGCCTGCGTGAATCGCGTGCCCCGCGCGGCGAGGCGGTCGAGATTCGGCGTGGCCACGTCCCTGGCCAGGCCTGCGCAGCCGAGATCGGCATAGCCCTGATCGTCGGCGATGATCAGCACGATATTGGGCTGCTCGGCAACGGGCAAATGACCATCGGCGATCGCCTTCAAAGAGCCCGGAAAAATTGCCGCCGCGCCCATGAGTCGAACAAAATCCCGTCTCTTCATCTCGATCCCTTCATTCCATCCGGTCCTTCGAACGAACGCGGTGCCGCAATCCGACCTTCGCCGCGTATTCCACCGGTCGGACCACTGAAATATAGCGGCCCCGGCTCGCGGAACCCAGCGGCTCTTGGCGGGAGAGGGCAATTCTTTTTGGATGACAGCCGGTTCGAGCCTGATACAATGCCGCGAGTGAGTGAGTGCAGGGATTTTTTCCACGATCGAGAACACCCAGATTCCATCGCGATTCCGCGCGCGCTGCTGCGCATCGATCATATTTGACACAGGTTGAAAAGAGAGGTGGCACAATGGCCAAGAGAAAAATCAAGCAACGACCAAAGGGCAAGCAAGAGAGGCAGGGATACTGGCCGCGGATCGTGATCAAGTTCCACGACTACGTCGAACTTCCCTACGAGGATGGGGTGGAGCGCTATCTCGGAAAGCAACGGATCGGGTCGTGGGAGAGCATGGTCAAGGAGTTTCCGGGCCTCGGTCTGAGACGGCTGTTCACCGCGCTGAAGCCGGATCGGATCCGTTCACTCGTCGATCAGGCCAGGGAACTCGACAAGACGTACGATCCACCCGATCTGTTCGGCTTTTTCGTGGCCGACTGCCCGCCCGGCGTGGCGCCCGAAAGGCTGGTGGAAGCCTTTGGCCGGTGGCCGACGGTGGAGTGTGCCTATTTCGATCCGCCCGGCTCCGATCCGACAGTCGATCCGAGCGACGATCCCCGATTCGCCAACCAGGGCTATCTCGGCCCGGCACCGGACGGCATCGACGCCGAGTATGCCTGGCCGCGCGCCGACGGCAGCGGATTCGACGGTGGGGACGGTGCTGGAATCAACTTCATCGATATGGAAAAGGGGTGGACCCTCGACCACGACGATCTCGCTGCCCACGGTGCGACCCTCCTGCACGGCAACATCGGCAACCACGCCAGAAGTCACGGTACGAGCGTCCTCGGCGAGGTCTGCGCCGTGGACAACCAGATCGGCTGTATCGGGGTTGCGCCCGGCATCGCGTCGGTCAACGTCGTTTCCTACAACGGAAGCTCGCGGCCGGACGCGATTCTGGCCGCGATCGGGCATCTGCAGTTCGGCGACGTGCTCCTGCTGGAAGCCCAGGACAAGGTGATCACAGGTGAGGGGATCTGGAATGCGATGCCGATCGAGATTTTCGAAGTCGAGTTCGAAGCGATCCGTCTCGCTACCGCCCTGGGTATCGTGGTCGTCGAGACAGCCGGCAACGGGAAAAACGATCTCGACACCTTCACCTCCGGCGGCAAGGCGATCCTCAACCGTGGAAGCGACGATTTTCGCGATTCGGGAGCGATCATGGTCGGCGCGGCCACGTCCACCGTTCCCCATGAACGGGTGAAAAAATCGAACTACGGCAGTCGTGTCGATTGCTACGCCTGGGGCGAGAATGTCGAGACCTGCGCGTCCAACTCGGTGGGCTCGAAGCTGATGTACACCTCCACATTCAAGGGCACGTCGGCCGCCGCGCCGATCGTGACCGGCGCCGCCCTGGTCGTGCAGGGCATCGCCGAAGCGAACCTGCTCTACCGCTTCAGTCCGCGGCAGATGCGCGCCATCCTCAGCGATCCGGCCACCGGTACCCTTTCGGCCGATCCGGCGACCGATCGCATCGGCGTGATGCCCGACCTCCGCGCGATTCTACAGGGCAACGTCCTGAACCTCGCTCCCGACGTCTATATCAGGGACTTCGCCGGTGATACGGGCGATCCTCATTCGGGTTCGATCTCGGCGAGTCCGGACATCATCCTGCGTCCCGACACGGTCGCCGATCCCCAGGCGTCCTTCGGCGAAGGGAGCGGAACCGAGAACGACAAGAATCTTGGCTACACGGCAAAGGAGAATCAGGACAACCATGTCTACGTCCGGTTGCGCAACCGGGGAGGTTCGGACGCCCCGAACGTGAAGACCCGGATCTACTGGGCGCCCGTGGCCACACTGATCACGTCGGATCTCTGGACTTACGTGGGAGAGGTCACGATCCCCAATGTTCCCACCGGTGATATCCTGACCGTATCCGATCCGATCACCTGGCCCGCTGCGGCGATACCCGGACCCGGACATTACTGCTTCGTCGGGATCACCGGAACCCAGCAGGATCCCGGCCCCGATCCGGCCGATTTTCTAGACATGAACAACTTCAAGCAGTTCATCCGGAAAAACAACAATGTGACCTGGCGAAACTTCAATGTCGTCAAGGACGGTTTCTGGTCGGGCGGAGGTTTTGGATTTGCCGCCCTGCCCTTCCTGGCGCCGGGCGCGCCGGACAAGGGGCGCGACATGCGGCTCGACGTGGTCGCCAAATTGCCGAGAGGATCGAAGGTGCAGCTCGAGATACCGGCCTACATGGCCGACGCCCTCGAATTCCGCCCCCCCTTCGTTGAATTCGACGCGAAGCGCGGCGTGGCCCGCTTGCCCGTGAATCCCCACGGCGAGTTCACGCTGGGCGAGCTCTTCTTCAAGGCAAGGTCCCGCGCCGAGCTCAAGCTGCTCGTACGGATTCCGGAGAGATATCGCAAGAACAGCTACGAAGTCTTCGTGCGCCAGCTTTGGGATGATTTCGAAGTGGGCCGGGTCACGTGGCGTCTGCTTCCGGGCGGACGCACGAAGCCGCCCGCGCGAAAGAAGAAATCGAAGTAGAGACCACATGGTGAACGGTCGTGTTGCGGCTCCTGCCGCAACGCGGCCGCCCGAAGAAAGGAGAAAAAAATGGGCGAGGCAAAACGGCGAACACCAGGCACCATGCCGAATCAAAACGCCATCAACAGGGTAACGGCGAAGATCGACAAACCCTTTCTCGTGGCCGGAAGCCGCGGAACGAAATCAGCGAAGAACCGGAAACCCGACTTCGATGTGCACAGCGTGCTCGATCTGGCCGGCGGAAACTTCGACGAGTGCAACGGCAAGCACGCCGTGATCTTCGTTCACGGCTACAATGTCGACAGGAAGGAGGCTCTCACGAGCGCGGCCGGTTTCTTCGGCAACCTGCAGAAATCGCTCACCCGCGACGGCCAATCGATCGACGACTACGCCTTTATCCTCTTCACCTGGCCGGGCGACGTGGGACCGCTCTGGTTCAGCACGGCCCAGGAGTACGCCCAGCACTCGGGTGTGGCTCTCTACCGGCTCGTACGCGCGCTGCGCAACAAGTACGGCGCGGCGAAAACGACGCTCTTCACCCACTCGCTCGGAGCCCACGTGGGGTTGCGCAGCGCGTCGATCAACGCGGAGCGGCTCTTCCGCCGCAAGACCGAGGCGCGCTTCGACAACGTCCTTCTCCTCGCACCGGCCGTGGAGAACGACGTGTTTCAGCGCCCCCACCTCTTTGACGACTACCACTTTCCCGACGCACCCTTCGCGGCGCAGCGGCTGCACATCTTCGCCTCCCGCGCCGACGAGGTGCTCAAGAAGGCGTACAGCGTGAGCGAGTTCGATGCGGCCCTCGGCTACGCGGGCCCGGAGTCGATGAAGCCGCTCAAATCGGTGTCCCGCAGGGTGGGAGAGGTGCTCGGGGAGGGGGCCGAATTCCGGTTCGAGCTCCACGATTTCAGTCCGAAATCGACGACGATCATCAATCCGAAACTCCACGCGCAGGCGCACAGCGATTACTGGACCAGGCAGGAGCAGACCGACTACTACGTCAATCTTCTCCTTTGACGCGGAAGAGCCTTTCGCCCTACTCCCGCTCGAGCACGATGCGCCGCTCCACGAGCTCGGCCGGCTCGAGGTCGACGGCGAACTCGAGGTCCCTGAAACCTTTTTTCCGGACCGTGATCGCCGCCGGTCCGGTGGGGAGCTCGTCCATGTAACAACGATGGGAATGCGGTCCGGTCGCGGGAGATCCGAATCTCTCCCCGTTGCAAAGGACCGTGTAGGCCGGGACCGGTTCGCCCTGTCCGTCGACTGCCACGAGGAGAAGGCAGCCGCAGGCTTCGAGATTCAGATCCCCCAGATCGACGCGCTGCGCCGGGCCGAGCGGGAACGGCCTGGAGAAGAAGGTCTTGTATCCCCTGACATCGACCTCGAGCATGTAGTCCCCCGCGCGAAGGGCGGCCACATCGAACCGCCCCCCGCCCGTGCCGTGCTGGCTGCCGACACGATGCTTGCCGACCGAGTCGAGGATACGCACCGACCAGCGCGTATCGGGGCTGTCGAGGCGGAGGCCGGTCCTGCTGTTGGTCAAGGTGCCGCACACGCTCCCCGCGGGCAAAACGAGGTTCACCGTCATCGGATCGGAAGGATCGGCGGGAATGGTCATCCTGGCCAGTTCGGTGAACACGTTGTCGGGGAGGTTCATCCTGACCGCCCACGTCCCCGGCAGAAATCCTTTCTTCGAGAAGCGCCCGTCGGCGTCGGTGTCGGCCTTGATCGTCTGCGCCGACCGCGGACCGCGCATCGCGGGAACGTTGAAGGGGAAAAAATCGACCGACACGCCCGCGAGCGGCGAGCAATCGAACCGGGTGAGGAGGCCCTGCACGGTGATCGTTTTCTCGGGGAATTCGAGGGCGCTCGCATCGATGGCCAGGACGGAGACCGCCCCGGGACCGATGACGAAAGCGCGGTCGATCATTCCCTCTTCCTTTGCCGAGAGCGTTGCGGTCCACTCCCCCTGCTCGAGGTTGAAGGACCTCGCGAGCGTTCCGGTGAGCGGCAGAGCGAGGGTGAAGCGCGCCGGCGAATCGGCCGCACCGCGGCGGGTCAGGATCAACTCCACGTCACGCCACCCGGTCTCCGCGTAACCGGTCAGGGTGAGCTCGAGCGTTCCTGCGGGCGGGAAGGCGAGGCGCACGTTGTTCACGATTCCCGACCGGGACAGCTCGACCCTTTGCGTGTTCGAATCGAGGGCATAGTCGAAGGACGAGGCGGTCACATCGTAGATTCCGGGCGGAACACCGTTGAGACGGAAGGAGCCGTCCCTCTCGAATGTCGTCCCGAAAACCTTCCTCGAATTCACCGAGACGAGCCATGCGTTCACGCGCCCAGCGCTGATGTGCGCATCGCGCGCAACGCGGCCGGCGATCGTTCCCCCCTCGATGCGGATGTCCCGCTCCGCCAGGCCGGCGCTGTCGAATCTCACCGTTCCGAAGTCGAAGAACCGCATCCCCAGCGACGGGGGGCTGAACCTGAGCTGAACCTTGTACTCGCCCGGTGTCAGCTTGAGAAATTCGAAGCGCCCGTTGCGGTCGCAGTCTGCCGAGCGAAATCCCATGAAGGAACGGGCTTCCGACCTGTCGGGACCGGTGTGCGACACGGTCACCCTTCCGCCCGGGGCGGGATTGTGTTCCAGGTCGTAGAGGGTCCCCTGCCAGGTGACATACTCGGAAGGCGAGGGGCCGAAATCGACTTCCAGGTCGCTCCCTTCCAGATCGACCCTTCGTCTCTCGTGGGTGAAGCCGGCACCGGCCGACCTCGAGGCGCGCGTCGATTGCGCATCGAGCCACCAGCGGGCCGGCTTCAGCGGCGGGGTGCGATAGGCCCCGCCGGGGCCGGACTCGACGTACCGCGAAAGGGGCATCGCCGTTCCGCCGATCCCGATCGTCACCCCCTCGAGGGGCTCGCCGCGATCGTCGTATACCTTTCCGAAAATGTGCGCGCCCGTCTCGAGAACGATCTCCACCTCCTGCCCGTCGCCCGGGGTGTGCTCCACCCACCCCTCGCAGAAGTCGGGGTGGACAGCCACGATCTTCTGGCGCATCGAGTTGAGTCCGCTCAGGAGAAACGAGCCGGTTCCATCGGTCACGGTATGAACGCAGCTGGCATCACGACCGTCGAAGAGCATCTGCAGGTCGGTGTGCGGCGTGGCGTTGCCCGTGGAGTAACCGCAGGCCCTGACGCCGACGATGGCGCCCTCGACGGGAAGATCGCGCGCTTTCTGTTTCACACGGCCCGCGACGCTGAGACCGGGATCCATAGCGATCTCGAAATCGACGAGACCTTTCTTGTCCGGTATCTCGAGATCGACGAAGGTCTTCTTGAGATGGCGCGCCGTGTAGACGTTCAGCAGGAAGGTGCCTCCCCGATTGAGGGAGAAGCAAAAGCGGCCATCGTCGCCGCGCATGGTCTCGTTGATCGCCGTATAGGTATGCCCGGCGCGGTTCGGCCCCACCATGTAGAAGAACGCCGCCGGCACCGGATCGCCCGTGACCGCGTCGACGACGCGGCCCGAAAAGGTCAGCCGCGTCGGATCGACGGGCACCCGCGCCCTCTCTTGCCCGCTCCTTGGTTCGGAAGACCGCGCCGATTCCGTCCGGGCGTCGCGATCCGCGGCCAGGGGCGGCCGATCGGGAATGTTGCCGACCGCGCCGATCGCGCGATCGGGCGTCCGCGCCGCGTCGTCGCCCGTGCCGACCGGAATCAGGTGCCAGAGCGTGAATGTCGTCCCGAGAAGAAGCGCTGCCACGGCGCCCGCTTTGACCTTGGAACTCATGACGAGGCCTCCCTTGAGAATACCGGCGATCGTGCCGGCCGATCCTGCCGCCTGCGCCCCGGGCGTCAATCCCGCGACAAGAGCCAGGCCGAGACACCACGCCTTCCGGTCCCCCCCGTGGGTGGCATCGAGGCTCTGGCGGAGCTGCCGCAGCCCGCGCTTCAGCCGGGTCTTGACCGTGCCCAGGGGAAGATCGAGGCGCCGCGCGATGGCACGGGGCGGAAGATCTTCGTAGTAGCGGAGAAGGATGGCGGTCTGGAGCGGCTCGGTCAGTCGGAGCACGGCGTCGATCATCTGCCGCCGCGCCTCCTCCCGTTCCGCGATCCGGGCCGCCGACGGAATCGATTCGGGAGAAGCCGCCGCGCGCTCCCTCCTCTTCCGGCGCACGTCGCCGCGATGGGCGCGGCGGGCGAAATTGCGAAGCACCAGGGCGAGCCAGGAACGCGCCGGCTTGCGCGGGTCGGGCGGATTCTCGAGCGCCGTGAGCCAGGTCTGCTGCGCGATGTCCCGCGCACTGTTCTCGTCGAAGACCAGGGTGCGCGCTAGGCACCGGACGAAATCGGCATGTTCGAGAAGGACTTCGGGATCCATGAGAAGAGACTTCCTTGATCTCGACAGCAGGGCTGTTTCCGTGCTCGCTTTCCAGTATGATTATCCCACGGTGATCAAAGGGAGGTCATCAATTTTAAGAGGTTCGAGATTTCATGAAAAAAGATATCCAGAAACTGGCCGATTCCGATCCGATGCTTGCCGAGCTCCTCCAATTCAGGCGCGTCTTTTTTTGGGCCGATTGGAGAATGTACCGGGAAGGGCGGGGCGCCGAGCTCGCGGAAAAACTGATCCGTAAATTTCATGGCGGGACGCTCGCCATCGCCATAATCATGCCGGTCCTGGTTCTTTGCGAGCTGAGACGCCTCGTCGACGACCTGAAGTCGGACGGATCCTATTTCGCCGCGGTGTCGGCCTTTCTCATGGTGGCCTATGTGGTCGGCGGCACGATCGCCATCGTGGCAACGATCAAGCAAAAGCGCAAGGTGGAACAGATCGCAAAGAAGTACAAGAAGAAAGGCGGCGCGGCAACGGACGCCCGGGAAGACGCATGAAGCGCAGAGCGATCAATCTGAAAGAGAAGCTATCCGCCTTTTCCGATCACTGGTCGCCGAAGATCATCGCCCAGATGAACGAGGTTCAATTCAAGCTGGTCAAGTTTCGGGGCGGCTTCGTCTGGCACAGCCATCCCGATACGGACGAAACATTTTTCGTGCTCGAGGGAGCGATGGCCGTCGACTTTCGCGACGGCCGCGTCGAACTCGCCGAGGGAGAGCTCCTTGTCGTGCCGAGAGGCGTGGAGCACAAGCCCTCCGCCCCGGCGGAATGCAAGGTCATGATCGTCGAGCCGGCAGGAACGAGGAACACGGGCGACGCCGGCGGTGACCGGACCGCCGAAGAGGATGTCTGGATTTAGCGAAGATGAACGGCCTCACCGTTTACGACCACGCGCTCGCCATCCTGGCCGGGCTCGTCCTGCCCCTGGGTCTCGCCCTGGTCAACAGGAAGAGCCGCCGCCAGGCAGAGCCGCTCCGTTTCGACAGCGCGCAGAAGATCGCGCTCTACTGGAGCAACAGTCTCATCCTCTGGATCCTCGCCGTCGCAACCGGGCTCGTCTGGTGGCTCGGGGGCCGCACGCTGCACGACCTCGGGCTGCTCGCGCCGCCGCGGCCGGTCGGGCTCGGCCTCACGCTCGGTGTGATATTCCTCGCCGTCTACGCGAACGACACGTGGCTGCAGCTCGCCACGCCGCGGCGTCTCGCCGAAACGCGCGCCCGGTGGAGACGCAACACCCCCTTCATGCCGCGGACCGGACTCGAGATTCGTCATTCGCTTGTTCTCGTCGCGAGCGCCGCCTTCTGCGAGGAGATCGTCTACCGCGGGTTTCTCATCGCCTACTGCGGCCACTTCACCGGTCCGTCGCTCGCCGGGCAGTGCGCGGCGATCGGCCTTCCGGCAGCGGTCTTTGCGGTGTGCCACTTCTACCAGGGCGTCCGCGCAGTGCTCAAGATTCTGGTTCTGGCCGGCTTCTTCGGCGCTATCCTGGAGGTGACGGGATCGCTCTGGATCCCGATCGTGCTCCACTTCATCGTCGATCTCGTGGGCAGCCTGCTCGGGCCGAGGCTTCTGCAGCCCGAAAAACGGACCGCGGGGAGAATCGAGCCATGACCTTGTTCGAGAAGGGCCTCACCCGGAAGAAGATGATCGCCCTCGTTTTGATGCTTCTCTTCTTCTCTGGCTGGACCTTTCTGATCACCTTCGAGGGAGTCGATGAGGGTCCGGAGCATCTCGGACGGGTCGTGCGCGCCACGATCGGTACGATCACCGGTCCCCTGACCGGGGCGATCGCGAGGGACTTTCAGAGGTGCTGCACCAGGTTTTCGCTGACCGTCATGATCTACTGCGCGCCCGCGCTGGTGATCGGCGTGGCCGCGCAGTTCGTCAGGCTGCGCCGGACACGGTTGGCGGCAACGATCCGCTGGGCGTTCTGGATTCTGGGTTGGCTGGTCTGGTTTCTGGGTGGTATCTTTTCATTCGCCCACGCTCTGTCGTGAGAGGGCCGGCACCGCGCCGGCCCCGGGATTCCGAGCGGACGAGACCGGGAACCGCATGCCATGACCACGCGACGGGATTTCTTGAAAGGGGTGATCGGAACGGTGCTGTCCGGCAGCGCCGCTGCCCGGGGAGCCGATCGGACGGACGGCACCGACCAGCGGCCGAACTTCATCTTCATCATCACCGACGACATTTCGCCCGAGGACCTCGGCTGCTACGGCAACGGGGCGATCAGGACGCCTCATATCGACCGGCTCGCGGCGAAAGGCGTCCGCTTCACCAACGCCTACCTGTCGATCAGCAGCTGCAGTCCGAGCCGGTGCAGCATCATCACCGGCCGATATCCGCACAACACGGGCGCGGCCGAACTGCACACGACCCTTCCCGACGACCAGGTCAGGTTCCCCGAGCTCCTCAGGGAGGCGGGCTACTACACGGCCTTGTCGGGCAAGAACCACATGGGGGAGATGTCCCGGGCCTTCGATGATATCTCCGGCGGCAAGGGACCGGGCCGGGAGGCGGACTGGGTCGACATGGTGCGCAATCGTCCCGCCGGCAAACCCTTCTTCTTCTGGTTCGCCTCGTCGGACGCTCACCGCGGATGGAAAAAGAGCCGGCAGAGTCCCACCTACGATCCCGGGAGCGTGCATGTTCCCCCTTACCTGTACGATGGCGCGCGCACGCGCCAGGATCTGGCCGACTACTATCACGAGGTGAGCCGCACCGATTTTTTCGTGGGCGCCCTGATGGAGGAGCTGAAGCGTCAAGGCGTCGAAGACAGCACGTACGTGATCTACTGCAGCGACAATGGCCGGCCCTTTCCGCGGTGCAAGACGCGGCTCTACGACAGCGGCATCAAGACACCGCTCATCATCGCCGGGCCCGGCGTGGCCGCGGGCGCGGTCACCGACTCCCTGGTGAGCGCCGTCGATTTCGCGCCGACCTTTCTCTCCCTGGCGGGCGCGGCTCTTGACGAGCGCATCCAGGGGAAGAGCTTCGCGCCCCTGCTCGGCGATCCCGCGGCCAGGGTGAGGGATTGCGTTTTCGCCGAGCACAACTGGCACGTGTTCCAGGCTCACGAGCGCATGGTGCGCCACGGCGACTGGGTCTACATCCGCAACGCGTGGCCCGAGCGGCAGAATCTCTGTGTCGAGGGCGCCGACACACCCTCCATGCCGGCCGCCAGGGAGCTGTGGGAAATGGAAGCGGCCGGAAAGCTCGCGCCCGAGCAGCGGGATATCTTTCTGGTGCCGCGGCCGGCGGAGGAGCTCTACAACGTGGAGGACGATCCCCACCAGTTGAAGAACGTGGCTGATGATCCGCGCAACGGGCAGCGGCTTCGCTTTCTGCGCGGGCTTCTCGATCGCTGGACCGAGGAGACAGGCGACACGGTGCCTGCAGATCCGACCAACGACCGGCAGGATGCCGCCGGAAAAAAGAAGGCCGATCACAAGCGGGGTACCATGCCGGGCTCGGAGAAGGGCGCCACGAAAATCAATCATCCCGGACCGGTGCTGGCGGGGCCCGGGAAGGACCTTCCCGCCAACGAAAAAGGTGATCATTAGACGCATGCGTTTTTTCAGGTGCAGATTGGAGAAAAGAGTGGCGACCCGATATGCAAAAACTCTCCTGCTTGCGGTCTGTCTCACGGCCGGCCTGTTTGCCGCGGAGGGGACGGAACCGACGGCGACGCGCAGCGCGCCCCATCGCTACGACGTGACATGGCTCGTCCCGAGCGCGGACGCATCGGGCACCATGCCGCTCGGCAACGGCGACATCGGCCTCAACGCCTGGGTCGACCGGGAGGGCACTCTCGTCTTCTACATCTCGAAGACGGACAGCTGGGGCGACAACAGCCGCCTTCTCAAGGTCGGCAGGGTACGGATCACGATGGATCCGAGCCCCTTCAAAAGCACCGATGCCTTTTGCCAGACGCTCAGCCTGGCCGACGCCACGATGAACGCCCGTTTCGGCGAAGGGGACGGCGCGGTCTCCTTGCGCCTCTGGGTCGACGCCAACCATCCCGTGGTGCACGTCGAGATCGCCGCGCCGCGGCCTGTCGAGGCGATCGCCGAAATCGACCTGTGGCGCACCGAGCCCTTCACCCTGCCCGGGATCGAGTGCAGCGATGTGATGCTCGATCGGTCCAGGCCCGACCAGCAGCACGCCCCCACCGTGATCGAGCCGGACTGTCTCGTCGAAAACCTGGGCGACCGCATCGGGTGGTACCATCACAATACCAAATCGATCGGCCCGGCGCTGACAGCCGAGCTCCAGGGGCTGCAGGATTTCGAGCGGTCCGATCCGCTCCTCCACCGGACCTTCGGCGCGGTCATCACGGCCGACCACGCCGAGCGGATCGACGACAGGCGTCTCCGGTCGGTGCGCGCCGCGTCCCATCGCATCAGCATCCACGTGCTGACCGTCCATCCAGCCACGCCGGAGCAGTGGCTCGACGCGATGGAGAAGAGGATCGACTCCACGGAAGCGATCTCCTTCGACGCGCGGCGCGCCGCTCATGAGAAGTGGTGGCGCCGCTTCTGGAACCGCAGCTGGATCCACGTGACACGGTCCGCGTCGGGACGGCCGCGATCGATCGTTCCGCCCAGTGGCCATCCGATCCGGATCGGGATCGATCAACAGGGCCACAACCCCTTTGCGGGAGAGCTCGGCCGGGTGAGCGTTTTTCAGGCGCCCCTGGCTGACGAGGCGATCGGGCGGCTGGCCGGAACCGATCGCGCGCGGGCCCTCTCCGGGGAGGAGGCTCTTCTGTTCAGCAGCGTGCCGCGGGCCCCGACGACCATGGAAAACGTGGAGACCCGTTCCTTCGATCGGGGAATGACGATCGAGGCGTGGGTCAAGCCTGATCAACTCCCCGCGAGCGGCGCGCGGCTCGTGGACAGGATCACGCCGGGCGGGAAGGATGGTTTTCTGCTCGACACGTGGCCGGGGAACAGCCTGCGCTTCATCGTGGGCGACACCGTGCTGCAGAAGGAGAACGCGCTGCCCGCGAAAAAATGGTCGCACGTGGCCGCCGTGGCCGATCCCGCGCTGGGCCGGCTCCGGCTCTATGTCGATGGCGCGCTCGCCGCCGAGGCGGAAGTGACGAGCGGCGACGACGCGGACGTGGTGAGCCACGCCTACGCGCTGCAGCGGTTCGTCAATGCCTGCGCCGGGCGCGGGCGCTTCCCGATCAAGTTCAACGGGTCGATCTTCACCGTGCCTCACGCGGGCAAGCCGGGCGACGCGGATTACCGCCGCTGGGGGCCCGGTTACTGGTGGCAGAACACGCGCCTGCCCTACATCAGCATGTGCGCGTCAGGCGACTTCGATCTGATGCTGCCTCTCTTTCGCATGTACGCCGAGGAGCTGATGCCGCTCTTCGTCTATCGGACGCGGCTCTACATGGACCATGGCGGCGCGTTCATCCCGGAGTGCATCTACTTCTGGGGGGATGTGTTCACCGAGACCTACGGGTGGACGCCTTTCGAGGAGCGCGACGACAAGCTCCAGACGAGCGGCTGGCACAAGTGGGAGTGGGTTGCGGGGCCCGAGCTGATCTTCATGATGCTCGACTTCTACGAACACACTCTCGATGAGGAATTCCTCGCTCGAACGCTGCTTCCCGCGGCGCGCGAGATCCTGCGCTTTTTCGACGAGCACTACGAAACCGACGAGGAAGGCAAGCTGGTCATGTTTCCCTCGCAGGCGGTCGAGACCTGGTGGGATTGCACCAACCCGATGCCCGAGGTGGCCGGCCTGCGCGCGGTGACCGACCGTCTCCTGGCGCTGCCCGAGGGGCTGACCGGCGATGATGAGCGCGCCTTCTGGGCGGCGTTCAAGAAAAAGATCCCCCCCTTGCCGCTGCGCGAGAAGGATGGCGAGCAGATGCTCGCGCCCGCGGCGCGGTTCGAGAACAAGCGCAACATAGAGAATCCCGAGCTCTATGCCGTGTTCCCCTTCCGCCTGATCGCGGTGGGCAAGCCGCGGATCGAGCTGGGAAAAAGGGCGCTCGCCGAACGGTGGGACAGGGGCAACTTCGGGTGGCGGCAGGACGACATCTTCATGGCCTACCTCGGGCTCGCCGACGAGGCGCGGCACTTTCTGGCCGGCCGCGCCGCGAAGAAACACTCCGGTTCGCGATTTCGGGCCTTCTGGGGACCGAACTACGACTGGATACCCGACCAGGATCATGGCAGCATCGTGCTCAAGGCGCTGCAGGCGATGATCATGCAGACCGACGGCCGGAAGATCTATCTTCTGCCGGCGTGGCCCGAGGACTGGGACGCGGACTTCAAGCTCCATGCGCCTTACAACACGATCGTGAGCGGGCGCGTGACGGGCGGCCGCATCACCGATCTCGTCGTCGAACCTGCCGAACGGCGCAAGGATCTGGTCGTGATGCGAGCGCAATAGGGCTTTCCTTTCTGTTGCCAACACGCCGGGCGGATCAGCGTAGAACGACTGGAGGAATCATGGTCGAGGCCTTGATCACGTCCGCAACGCGCGCCATCGCGATTCTCGCAATCTGTGCGATTCTCGCAATCTGTGCGATTCTCGCAATCTGTGCGATTCTCGCAATCTGTGCGGGGTGCACGATTGTCGAACCGGAACAGGCGGCGCGCACCGCCTTCATCCTGGAAAATATCGAGTACAATTATCTCGGCGCGGAGCTCAACCAGAACTGCCACATCCCCGAGCACGATCCCGAGGAGATGGTGCGCCTCTTCGACGAGAACAAATCCCTGATCGCGAAAGCTCTCGCTCCCTACCTCGTGACCTATGATGGGGAAAGCTACCCGCAGATCGCCGTCTCGGTCTACGCCAAGCCGCTGGCGCCCAGGGGAGATGCCATCTGTTTCAACGTTTCCGCCGATGCCCGGATGGTCCCCAAGAAGGGTTCGGGAACAAGAGATCTTCTCGACGACGGTTACGTGGGCGGCCTTCTGTTCGAGCCGGTCGAGAGGAGAGTGATCGGCGTCGATCTCATGGGCGGCCAGTGCCGGTCTGTTCCACCCGATGTTTTCGAGAAGGCGACGACCCTGGCAAGAGAACGCGACCCGAGATACGTGCAGCCGCTCACGGGCCACGTGCGGTGGCTGCCGCACTGGTTCATCGTCGAGTCGATCCTCCCACTCCACCGATCGGGCCGGCCAACGGCTGACGAGTACGCGTTCATCACGGAGGAACCGGAAGGGCATGTGGTCCTGATCCCCTTCATGCTCATTGCCGAGTCTTCGCCGGGGGGCAGGATTCCCTGCCACACCGTGGTGATCGACGTGGAAGCCGGGCGCGTTCTGGGTGTTCATGAGGGGGTGATCGACATCGGTGCGCAAATGCTGGGTCAGTGAACGGTTCGGCCGGGAGGGAACTTTGGTTTTCCTCGCCGGCCGGGTAGAATCGACCGGTCGAGATCGAGAGACGTACGGCCTCTTTCACAGGAGAAGGGAGTTTCCAATGCTCGGCAACGACAGGTTGGTCTTCATTGCAGCGGGTGTGATCGCGGCGGCCGTCCTGTTCGCCTGCGGCGACAGGGAAGCCGAACCGCCGAAGGGAACCGCCGAAAACAACGCCCCAACAGGGACCGTACCCGTTGAGCCGGAGACCCGGAGTCACGATGGAGCGGTAGAGGACGATCGCTGGGCGTCCTTCTCGACCACGGACAGTGGATTGAAGTACGAGGTGATCCACGCGGCGGACGACGGCCCCAAACCGAATCAGGCTGCCACGGTCAGGGTGAAATACACGGGCATGTTCGACGATGGAACGGTCTTCGACTCGTCGGAGAAGTACGGACCGGCGATCAACTTCGTACTCTGCCGGGCGATCCCCTGGTGGGTGGACGGCCTGCGGCTCATGACGGCCGGTTCGAAATTCAAGTTCGTCGTCCCCCCCCACCTCGCCTTCGGTGAAAAAGGAAATCCGCCGCACGTGCCGCCCAATGCCACGCTGATCTACGAGGTGGAGCTGATCGAATTCGAACAGGGCCCCGAGCTCCCGCCCTTCCATCCGAGAAATCCCGGCGCCGAGAAGAAGACCGGATCAGGCCTCGTCCACGAAATGCTCGAGCCGGGCGAGGGAGAACCGCCCGGCGACGGCGACCGCGTGGATGTGATCTTCGCCGTATGGACAACGGAGGGCCGGCTCGTCGACTGCTCCGAGATGCAGCGGAGACCGAAGAGATTCGTCGTGGGGAAAGAGAGATTCAAGGTCTTCAACGAGGGGACCAGGCTGCTCAGGCCGGGCGCGCGGTGCCGCTTCGAGGTTCCGCCCGCCCTCGGCTTCGGATCGCGCGGCTTCGGTAATCTCGTCAAAGGGGATACGGATACGGTCTGGGAACTCGAACTGGTCCGTTTCGTCGAGAGTCCGCGATTCACGATGCCTTCCGCGGAGGAGCTCGTCACCACGGAAAGCGGCCTCAAGTACCACGTCGTCGAGAAAGGCGACGGCCCCTCGCCCGAGATGGAACAGGACGTGATCGTCGATTACACGGGCTGGCTCGCGGACGGGACACCATTCGACAGCTCCCACGAGCAGGACCAGCCCGCCACATTCGAAATCGGCCGGGTCATCGAGGGATGGAACGAGGGGCTGCAGCTCATGGCGGAGGGCGCCGTCTACATCTTCGTCATTCCGCCCGAGCTCGCGTACGCCGAACGCGGGGCGGGAAAAACGATTCCGCCCAATGCCACGCTCGTCTTCCACGTGGAGCTCCTCCAGGTCTTGAAATGAACCGACCGGCGAGGGCGGTCAGTAGCCGAGAGCTTTGAGCTTTCTCTCGTGGTCGGGATCGATGCGGTCCTTCTTGCGCAGCGCCGGCGCTCGTGCTCTGGCATTCTCGAGGATGGCGTCGATCCGCGCCTTCATCCTCTTGGCCGTTCGGGGATGAGAGGCGATCACGTTGACCCTCTCGTTCCGATCGGCCTTCATGTCGAAGAGAGCGTCCCTGCCCCTGGTGAAGTGCATGTACTTCCACTCGAGGTTCGTGAGAGCGTAGTTTTCGCCGGGGCCGTGGCGCGTGTCGCTGACCGACCGCTGGGAGAAGACGCTCGCCTCCCCCGGGGAATCGGCAAGGATGTTGACCCCCTCGAACTGGCGCCTCTCCTCCGCGGTCAGGGGAAGGTCGAGCTCCTCGGCCAGGGTGGGGAGCACATCCAGAAGGCTGACCAGGTTCCGGCGGCGCTCCCCCTCGAATCCCGTTCCTTCGGGAAACTTGATGATGAGGGGCACGAAGAGCTGTTCGTTGTGGATCCGGCCATGCTCGAGCCAGTTGTGCTGGCCGAGCCCTTCACCATGATCGGAGGTGAACACGATGGCGCTTGGATCGTACCATCCGAGCTGCTCGATCTTTTTCAGGAGACGGGCGATCTGGTCGTCCGCGTAGCGCACCTCCCCGTCGTAGCCGTTGTTGGCATCGAGCGCCTTGGGATTCTTGTAGTCGACACCCCTGTCGGCGAGGAAGGTCCGCAATGCGTCGTCGGTCCGATACATCTCGTCATAAGGCGGCGGCGGCGAGTAGAGGGCGTGGGGATCAAAGAAATGGATCCAGAGAAAGACCGGCTGCTCGGGCCGTGAATCGAGCCAGGCCAGGGCGCGATCCGCCGTCTCGCTCGCCAGCCTCTGGGGACGCTTCGTTCCGTCATAGACATCGAATCCCGCGGCGATCCCCGTCAGGCGGCTGAGCGGCGTGGCGCTCACAAAGGCCGCCGTGGTGTACCCCTTGCTCTTGAAGAGCTGGGCGGCGGTCTGAATCCCGTCCTGCGACGTGAAGGGGATGTGGAAGGAGTGGAAATTCCCCTGAATCCCGTGGTGAATGGGCAGCATCGACGTGAACAGGGTCAAGTGCGACGGAAGGGTCGACGCCATGGGCGCCATGACATTCTCGAAGAGCACTCCGTCGGCGGCGAGGGAATCGATGGTGGGCGACGTCTCGCGGAAGTACCCGTAACAGCTCAGATGATCGGCCCTCAGCGTATCCACGGTGATCACGATGATCGACGGCGGCTCTGTCGGACCGCCGCAGCCGGTAATGCAGAATGCCGCGCACAAGACCAGCACGGCCGCGGCGGTTCGCGGCAGAAGGATCGGTGACTGTGGGCTCATGGTCTCCTTTTCGCATCCAGGCAACAGCGTTGCCAAAGAATAGGATATTCGACCCTCCCAGTCAAACGAGAGCCGCGACCCGCTCCCCGGTTCCGGCCGGTTCGGCAGTCACCAGGTTGCGGCCTCCGTCCTTCGACAGGTAGAGATTCTCGTCGGCACGGTTGATCGTGTCGTCGATGGTACTTCCCCCGGTGAAGGACAGGCCGATGCTGATCGTGAACTTGATGGTCCGGCCGTTGTAGGAAACCCTCGCCTCTTCCACCGCGGCGCGGAGACCCTCGAAGAGCCCGACAGCCTCGTCGCGCCCGGTGCCCGGCGCAAAGCAGCAGAACTCTTCTCCACCGAAACGGGCGGTGATCACCTCGCCCGGAAGGCGATCTCTCAAGATCCGGGCCACCTCCTCGAGAACCAGATCACCCCCCGCATGGCCGTAGGTGTCATTGACACTCTTGAAAAAATCGATATCCATCATGGCCACGGCAAAAGGAATCTCTTCCTTGATCGCCGTCTCGTAAAGGGGCGGTGCGATCTTGAAGAAGTGGAGGCGGTTGCTCAAGCCGGTGAGCTTGTCGGTGAAGGCGGCCCGCTTGATCGTCTTGATATGCTCCATCGTTTCGAGACAGCGGTAGATGCGGCAGTAGAACTCCTCCTTCTGAAACGGTTTGCTCAGGAAATCATTGGCGCCATTCTTGAGAAACCTGGCGGAGACCGCCGTGCCGAGCGATGAGATACCGATCACGACGAGATCGTTCTGGCCGCGGCTGCTCCTGATGCGGTGGGTCATCTCGATACCGTCCATGTGCGGCATTTCGCAGTCGGTGAGCACCAGGGCCGTATCCGGATTCTCCTCGAGAAGGGCGTACCCCTCCGCCCCGTCCCTCGCCTCGATCACCTGGAAAAGATGCGCCTTCAGCAGCCTGGTGACCATTGTGCGGATCGTTCTGGAATCGTCGACAACGAGGACTTTCACCGCCGGATTCTTGTCGAGCCGTTTCAGTGATCGATTGATGCCCTCGAGACCGAGCAAACCCTTCACGTGATAGTCGACCACGTTTCTCGCCAGGATACTGGCGCGGATCTTTTCGTCGAAAGTCCCGGTAAAGACGAGAGTGGGCACGCCCGATCGGTTCGTGAGGTTGATGATCTCGCCATCGGGTGCATCTGGAAGGCTCAGATCGGTCACGGCTGCCATGAAATCGCCGGTGCCCGTGCTCAGCATACGGTCCGCTTCCTCGTAGGAATCCACGCTGATCACGTCGAAACCGAGAGAGGCCGAGATGCTCCTGGAAATGATCTTGGATGTCAGTGGCTCATCTTCGATGAGCAGAATCTTTTTTTCGGCTGGGACCGGTTCCGGTTTTTGCCTGCATTTCTGTCGTGCGGCACTCTGTTTTTTTCCAGCAGCCGCAATGGTGCGATTGTCCACTTCCCCTAATCTCTCCTGAGAAACTAACATTTCTGTATGTTTCTATCTCACTTTAAAACATCAAGATAGAACATATTTTTGCCCTACATATCATTATTCTTTTATCTATATCGAACCAAACGGATGTCCTACTTTAAAGAAAGTGAAATTCGCATACACGTAGGACAAAAACCCACAAAACAGGGGAGAGGGGCCCCTTCAGTTCAGCGGAACGATATCAAGCCCTCGCGAGATCACGTCGACGATCCTTTCGCCATCGATCAGCACCTGATAGGTGCAGCCCGCCTCTCCGGCGATATGGGCTTCGCTTTCGATAATTGTCACCCGAAAGGGTGCGGCCACCCGGTGGCCGCTGCCGATCGCCACGTCGACGGAATCGACCTTTCCGGCAAGGACGCGTTCGAGGCTGACGAGGGCGCAAGGATTGATCGAAGGCCCGGCCCTGCGCTGCGCGGCCAGTTCGAAGATGTCCGGCAGGCAGCCCTTCAACGGGCCGGAAGGATACTGCATCTGCTGGCCGGCGATCAAGATTCCCCGGGCGAGGTGGTTCCAGTCGAGAGTATTGTCATGATCCTCCAGCAGGGTGAGCGCGTGGGCGTAGACCAGGCCGCACCACTGCACCGGAAGACCGATCCAGAGCGGTGCCCGGTAATTGGTGGCCCCGTACACGGGCGGCGTGGCGTAGGCCATGATCGGATAGCGGCCCCAGAGATAGACGAAGGGAATTCCCGAGAGAGCCCACTTGCGCGCCGCCGCGAGAAAGGTCCCGTCTCCGGTCAGCTCGAAGCCGCGAACGTAAGCCCGCACGAGATGGGCCGAGGCGAGGATATCGGGTGTGTGCAGGGAGAGTTCCCATGTCTGGGCGCCGCGTGGTGTGCGGAATCGCTTCATGTACTCCAGCGTTTTGACACCCGCTTTCAGCGCGGCCCCATCTCCCGTGATCCGAGCGAACTCGAGGAGGCGCAGAGCGTGGAGCGCGCAATAACCGCTTGCCGTTCTCTCGAAGTGGCCGCGCTCGTAGGCGCCCGCGTAGTCGAAACCGCCGGACCGTTTCTGGGAGGCGATGATCGTCTGCACGGCGCCCTTTTGAACCTGGAGCCACTCCCCCGCGCGTCCCGTGACGAAATAGATCGCGTCGTTGGCAATGTGCGCTCCCCCGGGGACGAGCGGCCCCACGTCGGGAACCTTTCCCGTCAATCTCCAGATCGTGGATGCCACGTCGGCGTAAGGGTGCCGCGGCCAGCGCTCCTCGGCGCAGTGGCCCCAGCCCCCGTCCCCGCGCAAGGGTCCGTTGATCGCATCGAGACAGAGCGCGTTCTGTTCCTCGGTGTCGCGCGGCGCCTCGGGCAGGGGCGGCAGACCGCCGCGGTGTTCGACCGCCCACGAGATCGCTTCCTCGAAACCGGCGCCCGTGCAGCGGATGGTGGCATCGATCGATCGCCCGCGCAGCGCCATGCGATGGTCGCCCGTTCCGTCGACGAAGTCGGGGCTCGCAAAAACCGGCTTCAGCGCCATGTCGTTCCAGGTCAAGGCGGTCACACCTTTTTCGGTGCGGCACGCCATCAGCGGAAGGGTGACCTTCAAGGGATCGGGCGTAAACCTCGAATGGGCTTCCGTTTCGATGTCGAGTTTCGACGATGAACGCTCCCGGCGTCCGAGATATTCGAGCCCGGCGAACAGGCCCTGCTCCAGGCTTCCCAAGGCGCGAAGGACCGGGCCCTCGACAATTCGCTCCGCCCGGATCGACACCTCGATCTCATCCCCGCGGACCTGGACGGAAACCCCGATCCGGTCGCCCTCGAACTCCACCGACCGCGCCGTGCGCGCCGAGATGCGAAACGGTGGAATGGATCCGCTGTCGAGAACGATCGGCGCCAGCACCGCGACCGGTTCACCCTCGCGATCGATCCAGGCGCCGGAGCCGTCGCGCGCGACGTGGACCTTCAGGAGATCGGTTTCGAGTTCGACGCACCCCTGGCCGGGGCTGGAACGATAGACAGTGACGCAACGGTCGATGGGCCGGAATCCTTCCGGCTCCAGACGGAGGTGAACGAGCTCGACCGGTGCCGCGCCGGCGAGCTCTTGCACCACCGTCATCGATTCGCGGCTTCCGATCAGATGCGATCGGCCTGCAAACGAGAATGGAACCGGCTCGTCGACGACGTTGTCGACGCGAACCCGTACGCGCGAGGCGCCCGCCTCGAGGGATGCGATCTTCAGTGGGTACCTGATTCCGCGGTGAATCGCCAGGCGGTCGATCTCCACCCTGCCCCGCCCCGAACCGGGATCGACGCGCAGCGCGGCCAGCGATCCTTCCACGTGCAACGGAATGCTGTACTCGCGCCACTCCCAGTCGTGCACCAGGTCGAAGCGTGCGCTCCGTTCCTCCGCCATGTGACGGGAGCTCCCGGTGGCCCAGAATATCTGACCCTGCCCGGCCGTGGCGCAGCGCGCGCGCACGACCACGACCAGAACCGGTCCGGCCGCGTCGATCCGCACGCCCAGATAGGGATCGTCGCCGGTGGATTCGATCGCCAGTGCGCCATCGACCGTTCCGATCGCGCAGTCGTGCCACGCCGTCCATCCCTCGACACCGCTGTCGAAGGTCCACGCGCGGAGCATCTCCGCCCTGATCGGTCCCGAGGGGAAGGGATCGATCTCCTGACCCGATCCGATCGAGCCGAGTGCAACGAGAAGGGTCGCCGCGAGAAACAGCCGTCCTCCAGGGTGCGCTGTGCGGTATTTGATCATGGCATCTTCTTTCTTGCCGCGGGAGCCCGCGTGAACCGGGAAGTGGAAGCGTTCGCAGGTCAAAGCTCGTAACTTACGGCCGTATGCGTCGATTTTCAACTCAAAGAGGCGCAGAGAGCGGAGTCGATCAATCTGTCCTGTTTTGATATAATCCGTGCAGCCCGAAAACAGAGATCGGATTGCCACCCGGGAGGATCGCCATGAAAGACAGAAGAGACTTTCTCAAGACGCTGCTCGTGCTCGGCGTCTCGGAAGCCCTGTTCGACGTCGACAGACTCCTCGCCCAGGACGCCACGCCCGCCCCGTCCCAGACCCGACGCACGGCGATTCCCCACGGTGCGATCCCCTTGCCGCCCGTTCGGCCGAATCCCTTTTCCTCGGAGATCGTGATCAACAGCCGGATCTCCTACCACGGCGGGTACAGCGGGACGCTCTCAACCGAGATCTTGTCGAACGTGCTCTGGGCGGCGGCCCGGGCCCCGATGGCGGGATCGACGCGCACCATCTACGCGGCCCTTCCCGAGAACGTGTACCGGTACGATGAGACGACGCACACTCTCCTCGTTCACGAGACCGGCAATCATCTCTCGGAACCGAACCTCGCCTTCGAGGTCGGCGTGGCGGGAGAGTTGATCGAGGATGCCGGGATCGCGCTGCACTACGCCCACCTCGCGGCGTGCGCCTTCTGGGTCACGACGAGCGACCAGCCCTCGTGCTGCCCCAAGGAGAGCGCCGCGACCTGGGCCAACAGTTCGTGGAATCCACAGTCGAGCGTCCACATGGTCAACAGCTACGGACGCATGGGAACGGTGAGCGGGATCACCGGACAGGCTGTGGCGCAGTCGTCGGACGGGAGCCTGCCCGACCCTGCGACCGACGGCGCGACCCTTCTCGAGGAGGGCCTCGCGAACCTCGTGTACGGCGACCAGTTCTCCACGGGCGAGCTCACGCTGACCGAGCTCTCCCAGATCGCGTGGGCATCTTACGGGTGCACTGCCCATCACGCTTTCAACGGAAAGGCCGGGCTCGCGGCCGCCTCGTCGGTGGCCCGGTACTTCCTCACCGGGCGCATCTATCTCGTCCGGTCGTCGGGAGTGGACCGCTATCACGTCAGGCTCCCGTCGGGGAACGAGTCATCGAGAGATCATCGGATCGAGACGGTCACGTCGGGCGACCGGAGGCCGCAGCTCAGGTCGGCTCTGCCCGATCTGCCGCAGACAGCGCCCAACTACTTCGTTTTTTGCGGAAGCGACACGTCGCGGAAGGTCCTGCTCGAGGCGGGCTACTGCGGAGCGGGCGCCCTTCTTCAGGCCACGTCTCTGGGGCTTCAGGGATACTTCAATGCCGGTTTCACCACCGGCGAACGCAGCGCCATGATCGCCGCGCTCTCGATTCCGTCGGATCACGATCCCCTTCTGGTCTTTTCGGTAGGTTAGACGGCCCGATCCACAACTCCCTCCAACACCCGCCGATCGGCTGCTTCCAGGGGTGCGGTAAAAAATATTTTGAAATTCATGAGCCCGGGACCGCCCTTTTCGCACTGAACCAGCCGAATCGGCGCCATGCGTCGGTTCTGAACCGAGCGAGGCGGGAAGAGCCCGCGCCCCTCGGAAGCAAGGATCACCTTTTCTCGGATTAAGGAGGTTCAATAATGAACGCGACGAAAACGCTCCATGGATTGATTTTCAGCTTGCTCGTTCTGGGTGCCGCGAGCGGTGCCACCTGGTACGTGGACGCCGGCAACACGACCCCGCCCTACCTCGGCACCCAGGCCGATCCGTTCGATGAGATTACGGACGGCATCACCGCGGCGCTCAATGGCGACACGGTCCTGGTCATGCCCGGGACCTACACCGAAAACATCGATTTCAGCGGTAAGGCGATCACCGTGAAAAGCAACGATGGCCCCCTGACCACGATCATCGACGGGGGGACCTCACCCTGGCCGGGATTCGAGAGCGCCGTCTATTTCCAAAGCGGTGAAGGCAACGATTCGATCATCGACGGGTTCACGATCACCAACGGCAAGGGCACGGACATGGGAGGCTTCTTCCTCGGGGGCGGTATCTTTGTACTCGGGGCGGCGCCCACGATCATCAACAACTTCATCATCGACAATTCGGTGGGAAACACAACCAACATGGCCGGTTTCGGCGGAGGGCTCTCTTTCAACTTCTATCATCCGAGCGAGACGCCGCTGGTCCAGAACAACTTCATCATGAACAATTGGTCCGCCGACGACGGCGCCGGAATCTCGATCGGTATCCTCGACTCCGCGGGTGTAAATATCATCAACAATCTCATTGTCGAGAACGAAACCGATGATCAATGGGGCGAAAGCGGAGGCGGGATCGACGTCTTTCACGGATATGCCTACATCGGCAGCTGCACGATCTGTGACAACATCGCGTCCTCCGGTAGAGGTGGAGGAATTCGTGTCTGCGATTGGGGCATGGCCGATATATACGACAGTATCATTTGGGGAAATATCGCCTCCATGGACCCGCAAATTAACGCCGTGAGCGGTACCATGGCCTACTACAGCGATATTCAAGACGCCTCTTATCCCGCGGATCCCTGGTTCGGGCCGGGTTGTATCGCTGCGAACCCGCTCTTCGTCACGGGCCCCCTCCTCGCATACAACGACTACTATCTGAGTCAAGTTGCCGCGGGGCAGGCTCTCAACAGCCCCTGCGTGGACGCGGGTGATCCTTTATCGCCCATGATCACCGGCACGACGCGTACTGACAAGGTCCAGGACAATGGGATTCTCGATCTGGGATTCCACTATCCCATCTCGTCCGTTCCGCCCGACGAATACCACGTGCCCGACGACTACACCACGATCCAGGGCGCGATCAACGCGGTTCCGGCCGAATCGACGATCATCGTCAGGCCAGGCACGTACTACGAGAACATCGATTTCAACGGAAAGAACGTGACCGTTGTGAGCGAGAAAGGCCCCCACGTGACGATCATCGACGGAGACCAGGCGGACAAGGTCGTCAAGTTCATGAACGATGAGGGTTTGGATTCGGTGCTCGACGGATTCACCGTGACGAACGGATACACAACCGGCGTTGGAGCGGGCATCTACTGCTACATGACCGCCCCAACGATCGTCAACAATATCGTCACCCTGAACACCTCCACCGGGGCTTACGGCGGCGGTGGAATCTACTGCTTCTACCGCGATCCGCTCATCAAGGACAACGTCATCACCGAGAACCATTCCGATGAATCGGGCGGCGGCATCCGGCTCGAGTACTGCGAGGCGGTCGTGACCGGCTGCTACATCGCGCGGAACACGACCAGGGACGGCGGCGGATTGGTGAGCGACGGTTTCGATGGGCTCATCGAAAACTGCGTGGTCGTGGACAATACGGCCACCCGCGGAGGCGGCGGATACAATTGCGCCTACGACTCCGATGCAACGATCGTCAATTGCGTCTTCGCCGGCAACACTGCCCAGAACTCGTGGGGGGGCGGGCTCTATTTCAGCTACGGCTCGAACGCCACGGTCGTCAATTGCACGGTCGCCGACAACACGTCCACCGGCGGCGGGGGTATCGTTTGCTACAGCGCGGCTCCCACCGTGGTCAACTCGATCCTGTGGGACAATGACGCGCCCACCGGGCCGGAGATCTCGCTCCTCTCCTCGTCGACCCTCACCATCGACTACTCCGACGTGGAGGGAGGTCAGGCCGGAGCCAACGTGGACGGGACCAGCACCCTGAACTGGGGGGCGAACAACATGATTGTCATGCCCCTCTTCTACGACGCCCCGAATCGCGACTATCACCTCAAGTGGGCGTCGAGCTGCCGCGACGCGGGCGACAACAATGCGGCCGGTCTTCCCGACGAGGATTTCGAGAGCGACCCGCGCATCGCGCTCGGCACGGTCGACCTGGGCGCGGACGAGTTCTACTACCACCTCTACCACTTGGGGCCAGTCGTGCCGGGCCAGACGTTGACCCTCAGGTTCGTGGGAGGCCCCGGAATGCCGACCACGCTCTATCTCGGCGCAAGCGTTCTCGATCCGCCCATGTCCACCAATTGGGGAGACTTTTATCTTCCCTGGCCGACCCTCTGGCAGGGCAGCATGGGCAACATCCCGGCAAGCGGCATCAGAAGTGTCAACGTGACCGTACCGACCACGTGGGCGCCGGGCGACTGGCACCCGACGCAGGCGCTGATCGGGAACTTCAGCGACCCCCTGGCGCACCTGACCAATCTCATGATTCTCGGCGTTGAGTAGACAGCCGCTCGAGGAGCGGCGCTTCAGCAAAGCAGGGTTTCAGCAAGGAGGATGAGTGCCGGGGCCGGAAGAACTTCTTCCGGCCCCGGTTTTTTCGTTCATCCCCGCCGGATCGGGGGATCTTCCATCGTGGACGGCGGTGTTGCTCATCTTCCGGGGCGACAGCGCTTCATCTTCCCTGTTACTCCGCCTCGAAAATCCAGCTATAAAAAATTGTCAGGGCAGGTGTCGCCGCAACAGGTCTTCTTGACGCCTATACGCCCCCGCGATCCGCGAAACGATCATCGGCCTGCTGCGCTTCTTCGACTCTGGAGGCGATCCGATGAAAACTACAATCCACATACTGGTTCCGATCCTGGCCCTGCTCCTCTGCCCGTCTTTCCCGGCATGCGGCGGAGGAAGAAGCGGGAGCGACGAGGACCTCGCGCCCCGCGGACCCGGGGTAACGGGATTTGCCCGCTTTGCCGACAACAACTCGAACGGCCGCTGCGACAACGGGGATACGATCGTGGTTCCCTTCGACAGCTCTGTAGTCGTCAACAATCCGCAAGCCACCAGTTTGAGACTGACGGCGAGAAGCAACTCGTTCGGCCTGGGAGCCACCGTCGCTGCCGGCCCCGCACCGAACGAGGTGACCGTCACCCTCGGTGACAATCCCATTCTAAAGACGAGACTGAGCATTTCGTGGAACGGCGCAGACTCCAACGATCCTTCCTGTATCGACGTGAACGAGTTCATGATCCCCGATTCGATCGAAAGCGCCGTCGACGGCGCCGACGTGTCCTATTCCCGTCCGATCGATATCATCCCCGCCTTCGTGGCCGCGAGCCCGCTTCCGACCACCTCCGCCACGTCGTGCGTTGCGCTGGGAGACCTCGACAGTGACGGCGACCTCGATATCGTCGCCGGAAACTTCAAGGAACCGAATCGCGTCTTTTTCAACAGCGGCTCCGGAGGTTACACCGATTCGATGCAGGAACTCGGCAGTGCGGCAACGGCCGGCGTTGCGCTGGCCGACCTCGACCGCGACGGCGACCTCGACATCGTTGCCGGAAACTATCTGGAACCGAACAGCATCCATGTCAACGACGGCTCGGGAGCGTTCAGCCGGTCACGGCAGACGCTCGGCGCCTCGTCCACGACGAGCGTCGCCGTCGGCGACCTCGACAGGGACGGTGACCTCGATATCGTTGTCGGAAACCGTGAAGATCCGAACCGTGTCCTGATCAACGACGGAAGCGGAGCCTTTTCCGATTCCGGGCAGGATCTCGGCAACAGCAGGACCTTCGGGATCGCGCTCGGCGATGTGGACAGGGACGGCGACCTCGATATCGTCGCCGCGAACTGGGAAGAACCGAACCGTGTCTGGTTCAACGACGGCGCGGGCGGTTTCTCCGTCTCCGGCAGTTTGAAGAGCGACTCCCGCACAACGGCGGTCGCCCTTGGCGATGTCAACCTCGACGGCAGTCTCGACCTGGTCACGGCGAATCAGGATCAGCCGGATCGCGTCTGGCTCAACAACGGCGGCGGCACCTTCAGCGATTCCGGACAGCTGCTCGGCGGGGACGCGGTCGAATCGGGCAACGACGGCATCGGAACCGATTCGGTGGCGGTTATCGATATCGACGGCGACTGCGACCCGGACATCGTGGCTGGAAATTCCGGAGGACCGGACCGGGTCTGGTTGAACGACGGCCAGGGGATGTTCATCGATTCCACCCAGGAGCTTCACGGGGACCATACGGATTTCATCACCCCCGGCGACGTGGACGGCGACGGCGACCTCGACCTGGTCACGGCCGGCCAGGGCTCGCCAGGCAAGATCTGGTCGAACTCCCTGAGCGGGACGTGGGGCACGGCGACCTTTGTCGACTCGGGGCAGAGACTTGCCGCCACGAGGACCTTCGCCCTCGAACTCGGCGACCTGGACAGGGACGGCGACCTCGATTTTGTCTGCGGGAACTTCGCGCAGGGCAACCGTGTCTGGTTCAACGACGGCACCGGTTTCTTTGTCGACTCGGGGCAATCTCTCGGCGGTTACGGAACCTACTCGGTCTCCCTGGGCGACCTGGACGGCGACGGCGACCTCGACTGCGCCGAGGGGAACTATGGAGAACCGGACCGTGTCTGGCTCAACAACGGCGGCGGCGCCTTCAGCGATTCGGGACAGCTGCTCGGTCAAACCGATCAGACCCTCGTCACCACCCTCGGCGACATCGACAGGGACGGCGACCTCGACATCCTCTGCGGGAATCAGAGAAGGAACATCGCCTGGATCAACGACGGCGCCGGAACGTTCACCGAGTCCAATCTCGGGACCGCTCCCTTCTCGACGACCTTTCTCTCACTCGGCGACCTGGACAGCGACGGCGATCTCGACCTCGTCGAGGGGGTCTTTGCCATGAGCAACGTGGTGTGGTTAAACAACGGCCTGGGGAAATTCAGCCGCAGTTATCAGAACCTGGGCACCAGCCTGACCCTGTGCGTCGATCTGGGCGACGTGGACGGGGACGGCGATCTCGATTTCTTCGAAGGCATCGGAAGTCCGGGCAGCGCGAACCGTGTCTATCGCAACAACGGCGCCGCGAGATTCGTCGACTCGGGCCAGAGGTTCGAGGCGTGGTGGACTTACAGGGTGAAGCTCGAGGACATCGACTGCGACGGCGACCTCGATTGCATCGCGGGCAACTACGGGGGCGGTGTGCCGGGCGATCCGAACAAGGTTTGGATCAACGACGGCTCGGGCACCTTCACCGATTCCGGAGCCGACCTCGGCAACATCTATACCCTCGCCGTGGCAGTCGGCGATGTGGATAACGACGGCGATCTCGATTTCGTTGCCGGCAACGACAACAACAGGAACGTGGTCTGGCTCAACGAGTAGCCGGCACATTTCGAATTGTCGAGTAATCCGCTGCAACAACGCAAAAAGAGAAAGCCTACCGGCGCGTGTTACCGCAACTCGCTCTTTGCTTAGTAAAAGGTGTCGGCCGAGTTTCCAGAGGAAGCAGAGAAACGGCTGTCGGGAGTCGTCGAGCGAAGATCGAGCTGGGTTTTTGATCTGCCATGAACACAACCCGCCACAACAAACGCCGAAAGACAAGAACGAAGCCCGCTCCCGGGGAACAGCCTCTTCCTGAATCCGCCGCCGCCATCACACCGCTCCATCTCCGCCTGACGCTCTATCCCACCGTGTTCATCACCGGCGGTGTAATCATGATGCTCGAGATCCTGGGAACGCGAATCATCGGTTCCTTCTATGGCATCAGCCTCTTCGTGTGGTCCTCGCTCATATCGGTCACGCTCATCTCGCTGGCCGTCGGATACTACCTGGGCGGGCTGACGGCGGACAAGTTCGACTCGTTCCGCCTCCACAGGATCGTGGCCCTGGCCGGTTTCTTCACGGCGCTGATCCTCGCGATCAAAGGCCCGGTCCTCTCCCTGACGAACCCGCTCGGCATCCGGATCGGATCCTTTCTGAGCGCCCTCGGCCTCTTCAGTATTCCGCTGACGCTGCTCGCCATGATCGGCCCCCGGATCATCAAACTGTTCACGCACGAGGTCGAGAAGGTGGGGCGCGTCTCGGGCTCCGTTTTCGCTTTCAGCACGGTGGGCAGTGTTTTCGGAACGCTGCTTCTGGGATTTTATCTTCTTCCCGCGCTGGGGACGCGCTTCATCCTTTGCGGCATCAGCATCTCGCTCTTCGCTCTCGCCCTCGTTCTCTGGACCATGGAACGGAGCGGGTCCGAACGCCGAACGACCCGGCGCGCCATCGCCCGAAAGGGGATCGTGCTCCCCCTCTTCATTCTCTGTCTCGCTGCCGCGGCGGGGATTCCGATCGCGACCGGCGGTGGACAGCCGCAAACAGGGACGGAACGGTTCCGGGTCGTGGGCGAATCCGAGAGCATGTACGGCAAGATCCGCGTCATCGACGACGCGGAATGCGGAATCAGGTGGCTTCTGTCCGACATGTCCGCCATCAGCGCCGTGCACATGAGCACGAGAGAACCGGTCTTTCCCTACCTCGCCCTCCTCGAGATCCTCCCCTGCTTCCACCCCGAGGGGCGCACCGCCCTCATGATCGGCCTGGGCGCCGGCTACCTCCCGGCGAAACTGAACGAGCTCGGCATCGAGACCGATGTGATCGAGATCGATCCGGCCGTGGCGCACGCGGCAAAAAAGTATTTCGCTTTCGAACAGCCGGGAAGATTGATCGTGGGCGATGCTCGATACGAGATCAAGAAGATCGAGAAGAAATACGATTTCATCATCCACGACTGCTTCAGCGGCTCGTCCGTCCCCCCCCACCTGTTGAGCGTCGAAATGATCGGCGAGATCAGGTCCATCCTGAAGGACGACGGTATTCTTGCACTCAACTTCGTCGGCTTCACCAGAGGGGACCGCGCCGAGGCGCTCGCCTCAGTGGACAGAACCCTGGCAGCCGTCTTTGCGTGGCAGAAGGCATACGTCGCCGACTCGGGCGAAAACCTCATCGACAACATCTACCTGGCTTCCATGGAGCCGATCGCGGTCGACACGAATTCGAGGGTTCATGGACTCTCGAGGCACGCTCGAACGATGCTCCACCGCCTGGACTCCCTCGAACGGAGACTCGAGCCGGGACGAGGTCCCGTCATCACCGACGATTTCAATCCCCTTCAAAAGAAGCAGGCCCGGATGGCCGAATCGTACAGGGAGATGATGCTCTCGCGGCTGGGCGGCCGATTGCTTTCGAGATGATCGGAGAACGCCCGCGCTTGGCAGCGCGCGGCTACGGCAGAGAAAAAAACGCCGCCCCGTGGAAAAGAGCTCATCGGCCCGCGCGCCAGTGGTTACACTCGGGCCGGATCCTTTTCTCGGAGTCGTTCGATGCTCAAGCTGCTCATCGTTGGAATGGGAGGATTTATCGGCGCCGTGGCGCGCTACGGCGCCGTGGCGCGCTACGGCGCCACCGGTTTCGTTCACCGCCATGGGGGGGATTTCTTCCCCTGGGGAACTCTCGCCATCAACGTTACCGGTTGCTTCCTGATAGGAGCCCTCGTCTACTTCGCCACCGATCGGGCGGTGCTCTCCCCCAACGTCAGGCTTTTCCTGCAGATCGGAATACTGGGCGCCTTCACCACTTTTTCGACGTTCGGATACGAAACGGTCGAGCTCATTCGCGACCGCTCCTTCGGACCGGCCCTCGCGAATGTGGGCGCCAACGTGCTACTCGGCGTCTTCGCCGTCTGGCTGGGACGGTACCTGTTCCGGGCGCTCAACGTGTGAGGAGATAATGTGACGCTGGAAAAAAAGAAGGATCGTTCGAGAGAAGGAAAGCTCGAGGGAGAAGGGCGCCTGCTCAGGATCTACGTCGGCGAAGCCGACCGTTACAAGGGCCGGCCCCTCTACGAGGCGATCGTGCATACGGCCAGGGAGAAGGGCCTGATCGGCGCCACGGCGCTGCGCGGGATCCTCGGTTACGGCGAGAACAGCCGTATCCACACCACCAAGATTCTGCGCCTCGCCGAAAACCTTCCCGTCGTCGTGGAGATCGTGGACAGGAAGGAGAAGATCGACGCCGTCCTGCCGGTCCTGGACGAGATGGTCGGGCCCGAGGGGCTGATCACGATCGAGAAGGTCGACGTCGTCGCCTACCACGCCTGAGAGGACGCCGCCGTCTTGAAGCCTCGCGGGAAAGCCGTCACCACTCCGTGGGAAAATCGGCCGGCAACCTGACCACCTCGAAGAGGGTCGCGATGTACATCTTGTCCTTTCCGCCGCGATGGGGATTGACGAATTCCCACACGATCCTTCCCTCGCCGGTCACCTCGAAAGCGCGGCCGAAGTCGGACTCTGTGATCAGCGTGTTGCCGTTCGGCAAACGCTGACAGGAGCCGAGATTGGTGGAATGAAAGGTTTCCGGGGGCTCGCCGTGGTACTGCCAGATCTCCTCCCGGGTGAACGGATCGAACTCGAGCACACGCGAGTGATTCTCGTACCCGAGGTTGTCGAAGATCAGCATGTTGCCGTTGTCGAGGACCGTGGGCTGATGCTGATACTTCCACATATCCGCCACCGCCCAGAGTACTTTCCCCTTGGAAGGATCGATGACCGCGACGGTGTGCATGTTGCGGATGGAGACCAGAACGTTGCCCTTCGCGAAGAGCTCGGAGCGGGGCGCCAGCCTTCCGTCGAGGACCTCGATCGTGTTGGGATGAAAACGATCTCCCCCCTTGGCCGCCTTCTCGAGCATCGGCTCGAACGGAGTGCCGACAAAACACTCCTCGAGGTTGAACCGGCTCAGCTCCTTGCCCTCCATGTCGAGAACGGTGATGTATTCCACCAGGGCCGCCCGGTTCGGACCGCGCATCGCGCCTTCGCGGGTGAGCAGGAAGATCCGCTCGTTGCCGACGACATGGAGATCATGGTGGCACTTTCCCGGATACGCCCAGAGGAGCTTCGAATCCTTGTCGACCCTGATCAGCCCGTAGCCCTCGAAGATCGCGAAGAGATCGCCGTTTTCAGCGAGATGAGCGCGCCGCCAGTAGAATCTGTTTTCCGGTTTGACCTGCTCCGGGTGCTCCCAGTCGGGCCAGACGCTGTCGAACTCGTGTCGCCAGCGGTGCAGTTCCTCGCCTTCCATGTCGATCAGGATCGCCTCCGGACCGTGCCCCGACGTGTAGAGGTTGAGGCCCCGGTAAGCGGCGCTCTTCTTGTGGATTGTCACGTTCCTCTTCATCGGAGGGGGTTTGGAACCGGACGAATAGCCGATCGCCTCCAGTTGGGCGATCTTCTTCTTCTGTTCCTCGGTGAGCTTCTTCTTGGGAGTGCGGTCATGATAGAGCCGCCACATTCCTTCGAGCCGATCCGCTTTCGGGGCTTCGCTCTGGCCCGGTTTTTCCGACCGCTCCGGTTGCGGCGGCTGGTCGGCGCGATCGGCCGGCGAAGGATTCTCTCGATCCGTTTGTCCATTCTCCGGCTCGGTCCGCGTGCCCCCATCGCGGCCGGAGTCTTGCCTTCCGCCGTCGCAGGCGGGAATGGAAAAAAGTGAGAGCGCCGCTCCGAACAGGAGCGCCAGCGCAGAATTCCGGAGGTCTGGTCTGATGTGGTTCATTCGGTTCGTACCCCCATCGATAGCGGGTAGACGGTCTGGCAAAGTCGTCTCGACAGGAGAGGCAACGTATACTCTCCTCCAGGTCGAGTCAAGCCGAACCTCTGTCGATTTGGCGCCGCGAAGCCGATTTCACCGGGGAGGGGTGCCTCCTTCCACGGGCCGCCTCGATATGACCGGGATCGGCGCCCGCTCTTTCCTCTCCCGGGAGGATCAAGGCACGAAGCAGATCGTCTGCGCATTCGACAAGGGGCCGACCGGGGCTCCCGAGTCGAGCGGCAGGGACTGCAAATTCCACCGGACCGGCGCGGCCACCTGCAGCGCCGAAATGGCTATCGGCGTGTAAACCGGCGCCGTACCCTGCACGGGCATGTAAATCGGAAATACCGAACCGTATCCGTTGAGGTAAAAGATTCCGTGGTTGGCCGTGGGGAAGTGCGTGGTCCAGCGCGGCTGGGCCAGCGGCTTCGTGGGCCAGACCCAGTCGATATAACCGTGCTGGTAGACCCAGGCCGCGGAGGCGTCGGCGTTTCCGTAGAGATAGATGGCGCTGAAAGCGCCGGCGGAGACCGGCCTGGTCACACGCAAATGGACCGTGCTGTTCGCGCCGAAATCCGTTGTCTGGGGATTGAATCCGGTCAGGATCAGATCACCCAACTGGTCGGCGCCTATATCCATCGGGTCGACGGCAAAGTCGGGATAGGGATTCCCGTGTCCCTCGCAGTCGAGATCCCAGATATTGACGATCAAATTCGGATTCCCGGAAAAGAGCTGCCGCGGCAGTGTTTGATTCGCCAAAACCGTGAGATCGGTTGTTCCCGCGTTGATCGTCGGCGAGGACGGATATTGTCGGTAGTCCACATCGTTCGAGGACGTTCCGTTCGGATTATGGGGATAGAGGTAGAGCGCGGTCGGGGGAAAGCCGTTCACGTTGATGATCGAGACCGGCAAAGGCTTGGTGGGCAGGATCTGACTCAAACCCGCCATGTCGGACGTGGCGAACGCCGTGTTCCGCAGATCGGAGCCGTCCACTCCTTCCAGATCGGATAGACTGTTTGGATAGACCATGCAGTTGACCACGGCGGGCGCCGCCTCGCCGTTGACCGTTCCGTCGGGATCATCGAGGATCACCGAATCGTCGAGAATCCCGATGCCGTTGTTGGCGATCGTGCAGTTGACGAGTCTGAAACGTTGCTCCACATAATTGTTGGTGTCCCAGTCGTTATCGATATAGGAAGAACTTTCGTCCCATATGGCATTCATGTGAACCCCGTATCCGTTGTTCACGATAAAGCAGTTGGCAAAGGTGGACCATACCGTGGGGCCTTCCGCGCCGCAGTAGATCGCCTCCTGGGCGTTCATCATCGTTACCGAATCGACGAGAAAATTTTCCAGATGCACATTGATCTCGCCTGGCGCGAACCAGAAGATTCTGTCGCAACCGTCGCCGTCGAGAATCGTGTTGAGTGCGTTCGTTCCCTGAATCACCACCTCTTTCGACGTGATGAAGAGGGGAAAATAGTCGCCGCTCTGGCCCTGGTTTTTCCCGTAAACGCCGGGCAACAGCATGATGACGTCCCCATCCTTGGTGTCGCTGCTATAGTAGGCATGAGAAAGGGTTTTGTACGGCGCGGCGAGCGTGCCGTTTCCCTGGATGTCCTGTCCCACCTTGGGTTCCACGAAAATCTTTGCGCCCGTCGCCGTGCCCAGGATGGCCGTGACGAACAGCAAACCGAGAGACCATTGTTTCAGAGAACTCATTTTTCTCTCCAATCATTCTAAAGAGTGATACAAGAACAACCGTCCGTGGCGCGGAGGCGGAGCCTGTCCGGCTCTCCCGTTCATCGCAGGGAAACTTCCACCGATTCATGATTCACGCTTGGACGGGAATTTTTGGAATGACAGGCCAAGCTCGTCTGATTTTCATAAACCATTCAGGCCATGAAGCAGACGACCGGACGGATATCCTACGCTTTCATCCAGGGCGTCGAGGAAACGATCACAATAACATCGAGAATCAGCCCAGGTTTCGCAAATGAAGTCTTTCCAGTACTCGCGTTTCAGGTGTTTAGGAAGGTGAGCGCACGGGATATTTTACTTTCAATCTGTCTTATTCGGAAAATTCCCTGTTCGTGACAGGCTTCGGATTATTCGACGGTCATTGCCCGGGACCTTCCGGTGACGACACACACACTAACCGGAGGAAAGGACGAGGGCCCGGGAGGATTCCCGAGCCCTCGCATGGTCGAGATCGGTGATCGGCCCGATTCAATCGTTTCGCCACAGCGCGTCCGCCTCGTCGTAAACGCCTTCCACGCAGTCGAGGTCGCCGTCTCCGTCCACGTCGGCCATGTCGATCGAGTACGTGTCGTCCGTGCCGAGGCTCGCGCCCGAATCGCTGAATGTGCCCGACCCGTTGTTCAGCCACACCGTGTTCGCCTCTCCCAGGTTGCCCGCCACGAAATCGAGGTCGCCGTCACCGTCGACGTCGACGAGAGCCACACTGTAGGTGATGGAGCTTCCCAGTGTTTGTCCCGAGTCGGAATACGTGCCGGTTCCGTTGTTGAGCCACACCCGGTTTGCCTCCGAAGCCGCGTTCCCCTCCACGAAATCGAGGTCGCCATCGCCGTCCACATCGCCCAGGGCGATGCTCATCGTGCTGGCCGTACCGCCCAGGGATTGGCCCGTGTCGGTGAAGCTCCCGCCCCCGTTGTTCTTGTAGACCTTGTTCGGCTGGCTTTCACATCCGGCGAGGAGATCGATGTCCCCGTCGCTGTCGATATCGCCCATGACGAAGCTCCGCACGCCGGGAATGTTGAGCGCGCCCACGTAAGTGAACGAGCCGCTTCCGTCGTTGAAGAAAAGGTTCGACCAGTTGCTCTCGTTGCCGCACCAGAGGTCGAGGTCGCCGTCGCCCTCCGCATCGCCGAGCGCGAGCGTTCGCGTGTCGTACTGGCCGAGCGCCTGGGAAATGGAGAAGGTTCCCGATCCGTCGTTCAGGTAAGAATCGTTGGAAGAGGTGCCGCCGCCTCCGACGAAGAAATCGAGATCGCCGTCGTTGTCCAGGTCTCCGAGGACCACGCTCGTCGAGTAGGCCACACCCACCTGCTGTCCCGTCGCGGTGAAGGTGCCCGAGCCGTTGTTGAGCCAGACCGTGTCCACGGCGTCCCAGAGCGCGACGACCATGTCGAGATCGCCGTCGCCGTCCACGTCGCCCAGGCCGATGTCCCTGGTCTTCTCGTCGTCGAGGGTCTGGCCCGAATCGGTGAGTGTTGCCGAACCCCAGGTGCCGCAGAGGGAGCCGAGCCAGATGCGGTTCGCGGCGCCTCCGCTGCCCGCTGCATCCTGGCACCCTTCGACGAGGTCGAGGTCGCCGTCCCTGTCCAGGTCGGCAAGGACGCCGCTCAAGCTCTCGGCGCCGTCGATTTCCTGGCCCGACGCGGTGAAGGTCCCTGACCCGTTATTGAGCCACACGTAGCTGGCATCGCCCGTGGCGGTGTGCGTGTCGGCGATGTCGACGAAGTCGAGATCGCCGTCGCAGTCGATGTCGCCCATGGGGGTGTCGTAGGTGTACTCGTTGCCGAGCGACTGGCTCGATTCGGTGAAGGTGCCGCTTCCGTTGTTGAACCAGATCCGGTTCGGCTGGGCATAGTTACCTTCGACGAGATCGAGATCGCCGTCACTGTCCAGATCGCCGAGCCTGAGGCACGCGGTCTGGTGGTCGGCGAGAGTCTGCCCCGAGTCGGTAAAGGTCCCGCTTCCGTCGTTGAGCCAGACGATATTCGCCTCCTGGAAAAAGCCCACCACCGCGTCGAGGTCCCCGTCGGCGTCCAGGTCGCCGAGCACCACCGAGCTGGCGGAATCGGTGCCGAAGGTCTGTCCCGAGTCGGAGAAGGTCCCGCTCCCGTTGTTGAGCCACATCTTGCTCTCTCCGGTGTAATTGGCCACGAAGGCGTCGAGGTCGCCGTCAGCGTCCAGGTCGCCGAGCGCCACGTAGTAGGACATCCCGATGCCCAGAGTCTGCCCCGAGTCGACAAACGTTCCGGAGCCGTTGTTGAGCCAGACATTGTTCGGGCCCACGATGCAGACGAAGAGATCGAGGTCGCCGTCTCCGTCGAGATCGCCCACCGCGACATCGGGGGTCTCGACGCTTCCCAGGGTCTGGCCCGAATCGGAAAAGGTCCCGCTCCCGTTGTTGAGCCAGATCTTGTTGCCCCATCCTCCCCTGTCCGGATCGATCAGATCGAGATCGCCGTCCCCGTCCACGTCGGCGGCCTCCACGTCCATCGACCAGGTCGTACCGAGCGACTGGCCCGAATCGACAAAGGCGGGAGTGATGTCGATCGGCGTCGAGGGCTCGGCATCGCGTCCGGCCGTGACGGTCTCGATCGCGTTGGGAGTCATGGTGGCTCTCACGTCGATCCCGGAGGGATTGTTCGCCGCTCTCGATCCCCCGCCAAAGTTCTGGCGGCTCTTGAGAACGAATGGCCCCGTGCCGAGAGTGATCGTGACCTCATCCGACCCTGGCCCGGCGGTGACGGTGGCGCCCGTTCCGAGAGAGTCGCCTGTCACGGGCAGGCGGAAGTCGCTCTCGTCGGCGCCGTTGACGGTCACGTCCCGGTTGAAGGGGACCACGATCTTGTCACCCGAGTCGCAGGTGGCGTTTTTGTTCTCGTCGGTGAAGCGCGCCATTCCGCTCACCTTGAGGAAGGGCTGTGGTGGACTCGACTTCTTGCCGCCGCTGCTTCCGCTCCCACAATAGGGAAGAAGGAGCAGGACGCCGGGGAGAAAAAGGATGGTCAACAGAATTCTGCAGCGCACGCTTTCCATGTCACCTCTCCATACAATGAACCAGGGAAGAAGCCCGATCCCGGCTGACACACCGCGGCGCAATGCGGACGTTCGGGTTGCGCGGCGGTTTAGGCGGATTGGTCCGGCTTCCCCGAGCGGTTCGTTTTCCTTACTTTTTTTTCGACGGGCAGGTGTTGAGTACTTTAGGTTCTTACCAATTATGATATGGCCCACTTATCGCCAAAGAGATGGATTGCGCGATCTGCCGGCCCGAAATGGGTGCCGAGGCTGAAGGGGCGGCCTCTTTCTGAAGACTCCTCGTGCGGACGCCGCTCGAGAACCATACCCGCCGGTGATCACCGGTGTACCGGTTCACGGATCGTTTCCGGGCAGGGCCGGGGGGTCTCACCCGATTTCTTTTTCCAGCAGTCACGCTTCAGCAGATCGTCGAACTTTTCCCGTTCCCTGATCAATGTGTAATCACCGCCCGAGGCGATGACGATCGCCGGCCTGGGGAAGGAAAAATTGTTCTCGAAGGCGGTGAAATAGGCGCCGGCATCCATGATCGCCATCACGTCGCCCTCTTGGAGAACGGGCATCCGCTTGCAGGGGGAGAGCAGATCGCCGGGCGTGCAGATCGGTCCGGCGATGCGGTAGAGCCGCTCGTGGGCGGCGGTGATCTTCGTGGCGGCCAGAACCTCGTGATACTCCCATCTGACGGGAGACGCCACATTGATGCCCGTGTCGAGTATGGCGATCTCCGGATTCTGTGTCCGCGGGTCCTTGATCTCGGTCACGCGTGCCAGAAGCACCCCGGCCGAACTGCTGACGATCCTGCCGGGCTCGAAGACGAGGGTCGGTATCTCCAGACCGTGTTTCGTGCAACTCTCCCGGATCGTTCCGGCAATCGCCCCGGCAAAATCCTCTATCGAAGGGATCTCCTCTCCCGTGGGAGGAACGTAGGGGCTCTGAAGCCGCTCCTGCAGCCATTGATCACCCCTGTCATAGACCCGAACGGTGGGCACGCCGAATCCCCCGCCCATGTCGAGAGAGCTGATCTCGATCCCGAATGCGTCCCGGATCGACGCCATGAACTCCAGGGTGATCGCAGCGGCTCTTTCATACAGCCCCGTCTGGCCGATCTGGGAGCCGAGATGGAAATGAATCCCATCCACCTCCACCAGGTCCGAACCGGCCAGTTTCTCGAAGATCCTCCTGGCTTCGCCCGATTCGATACCCAGCCCGAACTGGTCTCCCCACCCCAGACCGGTGAAGAGCCTCACGCCGACGCGCGGCCTCGAACCGAAAGCCCGTGCCAGGGACTCGATCAGGTCGAGTTCCGAAAAGGAGTTGATGTTGATCCTGCGGATTCCGCTTTGAATGGCGAGGGTCAGGCCTTCGACGGTTTTGCCGGGGCCGTTGTAGATGATCGCGTCCGGGTTCACACCCGATTCGAGGGCGAGCCAGAGCTCGAAATGGGAGATCACCTCGGCGCCCGATCCCTCCTCGTGCAGCACCTTCACGATGCCCGGCACCGGATTGGTCTTGTACGAATAGTAGATCTCGAAGGGCAAGTCCTGATCGGCGAAGGCCCGGTGGAACCGTTGGTAGGAGTCCCGCAGAAGCGCCTCGTCCATCACGTGGAGGGGCGTACCGTAACGATCGGCGAGATCGGCGCACGAACAGCCGCCCACCATCAGGTCCCCGCCAACGCGGGCCGTCATGCCCCAGAGCGCCGGAGAGGGCGGCGACCAGTTCTTGCCGCTCTTTGCGCTGCGCATTTTTCGAGAGAGGGAGATTAGCTTCCTGATCTTGTGCGGTTTCAAAAACATCGATCACCCGGAACAGAAAAAGAAATTATAGAGTCACCCCGTGGAACCGTGCCGGCCTTTGCCCGACCTGTCTCCACGGCGATCGTGAAATCCGACGTCCGGTAGAACGGCTTGCGGCGGTCGCCTGTCAGCGCGTTCCCTACAAGCCAGGTTCGGACCACTGACACTGTTCCCGCTTGCCGCCCCGTTCGAAAACTTGATCGGATCCATTAGGGATTCCCGTTGGTACCTGCGGCGTTCCCACATCACGAAACCAGGGCACCGGTTTCCCGAGCCCTATCGGCAGAAAGAACTCGATGCGCCCAGAATTGACAGTATCTCCGTAATTCATATCGAGAACTTACCTTTCGTCCATTGAGGTTTTTTTTCGATTCTCGAGGCTCCGCGTTGGCGCTGGTTCATAAAAATCATCAGCGGAAAAACATCGAGGAAGTCGTTTCCGGCATCCCGTGGTGACGGTTCTTGCTCCCTGGAGCGACCTGCAGTTCGCGGCGCCCATGACCCGTCGGCTGTTTTGGACCAATCAACTTTCAGGCGGAAGCCCACGGCGGATCAAAGCCACGGGGGAAGAAACACACTCTGTTTCTTCCCCCGTGAATATTTCGTATGGGTCCGACCCGGACGCGTGGCGCCGGGAGCAGGGCCCTGCTAGAAGGAAATGATCCTGATCTTGTCGATGTACGTTCCCTGGTACGTGTTGTCGGGAGCGTCCACCGCAAAGACGATGTTCCACGTCCCCACCGGAATGGTGCCGTTGTGCAACTCGTAGGGGGCGAGGTCGAACAGCGGCCCCACGTGAGTGCGCGACACGCCCGGTGTCCAGTGCCAGGGCACGGTGAAGACCCAGGAAAAGTAGTTGCCGCCCTTCTCGGCGATGACCCACCAGTCCTGGCTCTGGCCTTGCATCACGCCGTCCAGCAGGGACACCGTCATGCTCACGACCGCTGTCTGCTGGATGACGACGGTGCCGTCCTTCCCGTCGACCTTGATGTCGGGGACAGGATCGATGGCGTCGATCAAGATCTGGTAGGACGAATCGTTGTTGTTCTCGTCCGATTCCGGAATCGCGTCCCCGTCATCGACGATCAGACCGATGTAGTAGGTACCGATCGGCGTGTCCGCCGGAATCGCCATGCTGGGATTCACGACCACGTCGATCTCCTCGCCGGCGTCGAGGGACGTGATATTCACATTGCCCGCGATGAGGGGTTCGTCAGTATTCGAGATTTCGGCATCGTCGGAGAGATAGAATTGAATCTCGAAAGACGTGCAGCGTACGTTCCCCTGATTCACGATGCGCAGGTCCACGCCGGGGCCGATCTCTTCTCCCGGAAGGGCCTGCACCGGCCCTGAAAAGGAAACCACGGCCAGGTCGGCGAAGAGGTCATGGCCGCCCAGGAAGACGCGCACCCCGCCTGAAGGACTGGAAGAGGTATCGTAGTAACCGCACACGATGTCGTTGATCGCATCGTTGTTCCAGTCGTAGATCTCGAAGCGGGGGTAATAACCCACATTGATCTCCGTGCCGTCGTAGATCTCGAGGGTTGTGGATCCGTTGAAGACCGGCACCGGGTCGGTGCCGAGGTTCTCGAAGTAATGGAGGTTTCCATAGGTTTCGCCCACGAGAAGATCCTTCTTGCCATCCTGGTTCCAGTCGAAGACCACCGGGCTGGCGCGCGTCCCCACGTCGAGGGCGCTCGAACCGTTCTGGATCTGCACGGCGCTCGTGAAAACCGGGGCCGCATTGGTGCCGGTGTTGATGAGCAGATAGACATAGCCGTTGTCGTCGCCGACGAGCAGATCCTTCCTGCCGTCGTTGTCCCAGTCGCAGATGTACGGCGAGGAACTGGCGCCGACATCGTAGGTGCCGCCGCTCAGTTGGACATAGTCGAAGCCGTTGAAAACAGGATCGGCGTCGGTGTTGGTGTTCAGATAAACCCGGACGTAGCCGTCGCGCTCGCCCAGAACAAGGTCTTTCATTCCGTCCTCATCCCAGTCCACTACTCGTGGAACGGAGCCGATGCATCATCCATAGCTGGTCGTGATGGGAGTGCCGCCCGACTCGATCTCCGAGCCCCCGTTGAACACGGGATCGGTGTCGGTTCCCTGGTTGACAAAGAGCCACACCTTGCCTTGAGTGAACTGGCTCACGACGAGATCTTTTTTCATGTCGTTGTTCCAGTCCACGACCGTGCAGGCGGACATGATATCCACTTCGAGCGGCAATGAGCCGTCGTAGACCTGAAACGGAGGATTGAGTTGAGGAGCATCGGCATGGACCACACCGGTGGTCACGAAAAACAGGGCGGCCGCGGCCGCGACTAGGGAGACTCTCATGGCAAACTCCAGAACAAAGGACAGAAGAACCGGTTACTGATACGAGATCCTGATCGGCCGAGACACCACACATTCCCGTTGCGAAAGCCTGTTCGCGCGACGTACGGTCTAGCAGGAATCGTGTGTCCACACGAACTCGATTCTACCAGGAGCCGTCTGATTCTGCTGTAAAACAATCACGAAAGTTCATACGACGTCCGGATGTGGACCGGCGTTCCCATCGAGAGACCGGTTCCGGAGCTCGATCGCGGGCTTGACTCCGGGGAGAGAAGAAGGCCGATTGCAGTCTCGAGTTTGACGATGCCTCACAAAAACCGGAAGCACCCGGCCCTGATCTTCTTCAACGGCCTCTTGATCTCAGCGAGATCCTTCGCAGATAGAGGTTGAACTCGATCTGAAACGCCTTCCAGTCGACGTCCTCGAAGATCTCCTTCAGGATATCCCGCGCGGGCCTGTCCTCCTGCAGCCTCTCGAAGATCTCCTCGAAGAGACGGCTGTTCTTGTCGTTGCTGTGGCGCAGAAAGTGAACGAACGCCCAGCTCTGGAGAAAATTCCACCCCGCGTTTCGCATGAAACTCTCGTCGTCCTGGAACAGAAACTCAGCGAGCGGCAGCAGATGGTTTTTGGCAAGCCTGAGCGGCACCCGGAAATCGGGATGAATCTGTCCCAACACCCACCGCCCCTTTCGTACCGGGCGATCTCGTAGTACTGGGCAAGCCCCTCGTTGAGCCATCTCGGCGGATCGTGCATGATCCGGTCGAGGTACTGGTGGAAGCCCTCGTGGCGGACGGTCACCATCATGTCCTCCCTTTTTGGAAGGTTCCGGATCAGCAGGCACTTGAGCAGTCCGCTGTAGCAGCCGCAGCTATCCCTGTTTCCCGAGCCGAGAACTTCCATCGAGTACGACCGGTAACCCTCCTCCCCGGAGAAGAGATAGACGCGGAACCTGCGCTTCTTCAGGTCCCGCACCTTTTGCAGCTTGAATGTGTAGGCGTCGTAGGATTTCTCCAGCACCTCGGCGGCCTGCATGCAGGTCCGGACGTCCATATCGGAAAGGATGTGGTAGTGGCGCGATTTGAACTCGTATGTTGTCTCCCAGACCGGGCCCTTCTCGGCCCTGACCAGTATCCGGTTGAGCGGATCGAGATTGCCCATGGGAATCCCGTTCCGGAGCGCTTCTTCGATCAGCGACCGCGTCTCCGCGGGCCGTCCGGCATAGAACAGAAGCCAGGCCAGCTCATGGTGGGCGTATTCGTCGCGCCCGTCCTCTTCGATCGCCGCGCCCGTATCCACTCCCTTGTAACCGGGGACCAGGGCGAATCCGCACTCCTCCTGATAAATCCCCGGCTGCCACCGGCAGACATGGACCATCGGCCTGGGAGCCCTTGCGTAGGAAAGCCCTGGGTATTCGGTTCCCCTGATCTCGATCGTGTACGGACCCTTGAAGATGTCGGGGTGAATGTAGGACGTGGTCTTGGTGTTCGAGAAGATGGCTTCCTTTTTCTTTTCGAAGTCGGCCAGGGACTCCGGACCGTATCTGAGCTTGATGTCGCCCTTCGAGGGATTGTAGCGGAGCACCCTTCCGGAGATCAGATCGCCGGGTTCCGGTTTGCTGTATTGCGCCCAGAAGGCGCAGGTCTTGAACAATTCCTCGATCTCGATCCGCTTCGCCCTGACATAGGGTTTGTCCCCGTGTTCCTCGAGCAAGCCATCGAGCTTCTCCTTCGCGGCGGTCCAGTTGGAATGGGACATCAGTCGCTGTGTTTTCTTGAGCTCGGAAAGGAATCCCTTTTCCCGATCGTCTTCGCCGAATGGGATCCACGCGATAGAGCCCGTGAGGACGAGGATCAGCATCAGGACCCGAATCACGAACCCGCTCCCCTGAAGTTGTCTGTTCCGGACGTACTCACCATTTCCTCCTGCTTCGATATGATGCCAAAATTCCGCGGAGTTGGGAAGTGCGTGAAGCGCTCCGCTCCGGACCACGGTGCACGCTGAGCTGATCCGGCGAAGCTGCAACAGAAAAAAAATATCCCTCATAATCGATCTCGAGGAGTATAATCAAAAACCTGAGAAATGGAGCGGTCGCGGACCGCACCACCGATCCCTGCATCAAATCGCACAGGGTGTCATTCGACGGGAATTGATCGTGAACACTCAGAGAAAATACCCCATTCTGCCCTCCATCGAAATCCCGGACGATCTCCAGGCCGCGTGGGTGAGATTGCTCGACATCCTCTCCGAGGTCATGTACGTGCCGGCGGCACTCGTGATGCGCGTGCACGAGAGACGGATCGAGGTCTTCGCCAAAAGCACGAACGAAGAGAATGCCTACGAGAGAGGCGAGATGGCCGACCTCGGCACGGGCCTCTACTGCGAAACGGTGATGGACTCCGGCAAGGAGCTCCTCATCCCCGACGCGCGCAAAGATCCGGACTGGGATCGCAATCCCGACATCGCGCTCGGCATGGTGTCCTATCTCGGACTGCCCGTCAAATGGCCCACGGGCGAACTGTTCGGGACCATCTGCGTGCTCGACAGTTCAGAGAATCACTATTCGGGGACGTTCCGCCGGCTTCTCGAACAGTTCCGTAAAGCCGTGGAAACGGGGCTGGCATCCGTGCACCGGGAGTCTTGCCTTCGACAGGAGGTCGATGTCAAGAGCGAGGAGCTGGAGGCTCTGAGCGAGAGCGAGCAGCTCTACCGCCAGATGTTCTCCGACCACTCGGCCGTCATGCTCCTCGTCGAGCCGGAGACGGGGGCGATCGTGGAAGCAAATCGGGCCGCCGCCGAGTTCTACGGCTATCCGGTCGAGAAGCTCCAGCGCATGACCACCGATCAGATCAACACGCTGAGTCCCGAGGAGGTTTCCAGGCACCGCCATGAGGCATGGCTGCGCGAACGGAACTACTTCGTTTTCCAGCACGTGCTGGCATCGGGCGAGATGAGGGACGTGGAAATTCATTCGGTGCCGATCGAGCTCAAGGGCCACACGCTGCTCTACTCCATCATTCATGACATCACGGAGCGGAAACGGGCCGAGAAGGAACTGGCAAGATACCGCCACGATCTCGAGGATCTCGTCGTGGAACGGACAGCGAAGCTGCACGAGACAGAGCTGCAGCTCCAGCAGTCTCAGAAGCTCGAGGCGATCGGGCGGCTGGCGAGCGGTGTGGCGCACGATTTCAACAACCTTCTGTCCGTCATCATCGGTTACTCCGGGACTCTCGTCCCGCGGCTCGACAAGGACGATCCGATGCGGGACGATATCGACCAGATCGCCGAGGCCGGGCGGCGCGGCGCGAGCCTCACGCGGCAGCTGCTCGCCTTCAGCCGGAAGCAGACCTTGCAGCCCGAGGTTCTCGATCTGAACGGCGTGGTAGCCGGCCTGGACACCCTGCTCCGCAGGCTGATCGGCGAGAACATCGACCTGGTGACGGTTCTCGACGATGATCTGTGGAACGTGACGGCGGACCCGGGCCAGATCGAGCAGGTCGTGATGAACCTCGCCGTCAACGCGCGCGACGCCATGCCCAGGGGCGGCAAGCTCACGATCGAAACAGCCAATCTTTTCCTGGACGAGCAGTACACGAGGGATCACGTGGACGTCGAGACCGGCCCCCACGTCATGATCGCTGTCACCGACACGGGCTGCGGCATGGACGAGCAGGTCAAGCGCAAACTCTTCGAGCCCTTTTTCACGACCAAGGAACGGGGAAAGGGGACCGGGCTCGGGCTCTCCACGGTGTACGGCATCGTGCGCCAGTCGGGCGGCAGCATCTGGGTCTACAGCGAACCCGGCCGGGGTACGACCTTCAAGATCTACCTGCCGAGAGAGGAAAAGGCGCCGCAATCGGTCGCCAGGAAGAAGCCGCGGGTTATACGCGGCAGCGGGGAGACCGTTCTCCTCGTCGAGGACGATCTTGCGCTGCGGGTGCTCTTCCAGCGGATGCTGGAAATCCTCGGTTACCGTTGCACGGTCACGGCCAATGGAGACGAGGCGCTCGTCGAGGTCGAAAAATCCGGGCTCGAGCCCGACCTGCTCATCACCGACGTGGTCATGCCCGGCATGAGCGGCACCGACCTGGCCGAGAAGCTGCGCACGACCATTCCGGGGATCGAGGTGCTCTTCATCTCTGGATACACGGACAACGCCATCGTCCACCACGGCGTGCTCGACGCGGGCACGCACTTTCTCCAGAAACCCTTCGATACGGATGCTCTCGGCGCCAAGATAGGCGAGGTTCTCGGCTCCGATTGACGGGTGGGAATCATCTCGTACCGCTCAGGAATGTTTCACTCCGGAAAAGCTCCCGCAAGAGGGATCTCGACGACCACCACGTCGCGAATCCGGTCGCCGCACCGGGCCAGGACCGTTCCGTCCCGGTCCACGGCGAGGCTCTGGCCGCCGTAGACATGACCGCGCCAGGGCCCGTTCGAGATCGCGCCGACCAGGTCGGTGCCGACCACGGGCGCGCCGAGCGCGCGGGCAGCGGCGCGGACCGTCTTTTCGAGCGCTGCGCCGTGGCCGGGCCACCAGTCCTCGGGGGCGGCCCAGCCGTAGGGGATGAGGACGAGGTCGGGTTTCAGGGCGGCCATCTTCTCGAGAATCTCTTCCTTGAAGGAGTCGGCGCAGACGAGCAGTCCGATCCGGCCGAAAGGAGTCTCGGCGATGTTCACCTCCTCGCCCGGGGTGTAGGGCGGATCCATGAGGCGGGTGAGAACGTTGATCTTCCGGTGAGTGAGCACGACGCGGCCCTCTTGATCGATGAGAAGGACCGAGTCGTGAAGTTTCTCTCCCGCCTTCTCGGCGAGGCCGCAGCAGATCCAGATCCGGTGCCCGCGGGCGAGTCGGGCCAGGGTCCGCGAATCTTCGCCCGGGATGGGACAGGCCCGCTCGTGGGCAGCGGGATTCACCCAGCCGAGGAGCGCGGTCTCGGGGAAGCACGCGATCTGCGCACCCGCCTCCTTTGCGTCCGCCAGAGCGTGATCGATGCGGGCGAGGTTGCCCGACCGGTCGCTGTCGAGGCAGACGGTCTGGCAGAGCGCCACTCTGACCGCACGCGGCGGTTCTACCTCCATCCGATCGGGCGGCCGGTCGGCCGCACACGATGCGAACAGCATGGCAAGGACAAGCGCGATCGGAGCACGCCGCGGGACGATGGGCATGATCAATCCCGCGAGAGGAAAAGGCTGATCACGTACCAGAAGAGCAGCGCCACCGACGCGAAGAGCTCGAGCGCCGCGCCCACGTAGCGGTCCTCGGGATAGTGATGCAGGATGTTCGACGTATCGTAGAGTATGGCGCCGCCGGCGAGCGCGATCATGCCGACCGAAAAGAAGGTGCCGAGATGAAAGCCGAAGATCGCCCCCCCCACGATGAGCAGCAGGGCGGCCACGAACCCCCACCTGAGGATTCCGCCAAGGAATGAGAAGTCCTTGCGCGTGGTCCACGCCACCGCCGACAGACCGACGAAGCCGATGAGCGTGACCAGTGCGGCGCTCTCGATCACCCCGGGCGCGACGAGCTCGGCATAGTAGAGAAGGGGAACGAAGATGATCGCCTCGGCAGTGACGAAGCCGATCAGGCTCACGTACTGGACCACGGGTGACCGGGCCGTGTGCGCCATGCGGGTCGCCAGCCAGCCGACCACGATGAATCCGCCGAGCACGAGGAACCAGGAGACGCCGATCATCGCCTCGGCGATCTTGACGGCCAGGCCGGACTGAAAGAAGAAGATCTCGATGCCGGCAAATCCCAGAACGGCAAAGAGCAGGTGCAGGTAGGTGAGCGAGATGAACCGCGCGCGGGCGTCGGCTTTCAGTATCGAAACAGGGACCTGGCCGGCCATGGCCTGGGGGTTGTCCATTTTTTCCTCCTTTCGAGAGCGTTTCCGTTCGATCTGATCTGTCACCGAGAATGATACCAGTTATTTCAGGGTAAATACATTTACTTGAACTTGCCCCCGTTTTGATACCAGATCCAATGCGAATTACCTCAATCCCCGTTTGATGGAACAAACTCCGATACCGAAGTAATACGGTGCCTGGCTCAATTCGTCGGCCTTAGCGCTTCATA
>CAZUHB010000026.1:1342-85076 GCA_964620445.1 uncultured Phycisphaerales bacterium | reverse complement strand
CGCGATAGCCATTGCGAAGAGCCGCGATAGTTATCGCGAAGAGCCGCGATAGTCATCGCAAGGAATTAAAGTTAATACACAACAGAAAAACCCCTGTCAGTCGTACTGGCAGGGGTTTCTTTCTGGGCGGGCCGCCGGATCATGATCCCGGTGACCCGCCCAGATCTTTTTCGCACTTCTTAACGTACATTGCCCACGTAGTGGGACGTGAGCTGGCGGTCCTTCACGTGCTGCAGGGTGTAGTCAGGGAGCAGCATGGGCGCGACCCGTTCGAGTCCCACACCTGCCGCCTCCAGGTCGTTGTTGTACTTGGCCACGTGCTCGAGCGAGAGCGTGCCCTCCTTTGCGCTGGTCATCGCGTATTGCCCGGCGGTCGTTCCCGACACGCGGCCGAAGACCATGATGTCGAGGAGCGAGTTGCCCATGAGGCGGTTTTCGCCGTGGATTCCGCCGCCCACTTCGCCGGCCACGAAGAGACCCGGAACGCAGGTGGTGCCGTCGGCCTGGAACTCGACGCCGCCGTTCTGGTAATGGAGCGTGGGGTAGACGAGCATCGGCTCCTTGCTGATGTCGATGTCGAAGCGCTTGTAAAGGATGAACTTCCCGGGGAAGTTCTTTTCCACGTATCCCACTCCCTGAAGGTCGTCGATCATCGGGCTGTCGAGCCAGACGCCGAAGCGTCCCGACGGGGTGGGCACGCCCACTCCGCGTTCCGTGCATTCGCGGATGAAAGAGGCGGCTTCCACGTCGCGCGGCTCGCGTTCGTTCACGAACTGATCGCCGTTCACGTTGAGCACGTTGGCGCCCGCGCCGCGGAACTTCTCGGTGATCAAGATCCCCTCTGCCTGCTCCGGAAAGACCACTCCCGTGGGGTGGTACTGCACGGTGTGGAGGAAGCAGACCGGCACGCCGGCGCGGTAGGCCATGATGATCCCGTCGGCCGTGGCGCCGTAGTGGTTGGTTGTCATGAAATTCTGGATGTGAAGGCGTCCGCTTCCGCCCGTGGCCATGACCACGGCCTTGGCCTTGACCAGGAAATACTCCTCCGTCTCCATGTTGAAGAGGACCGCGCCCGCGCAGTGGCCGTGCTCGTTGAGAACGAGCTCCACCGCGGGGGAGAACTCGAGAACGGAGATGTCGGCGTTGCGGTTGCGCACCTCGTCGCGCACGGTGCGCATCATCTCGGCGCCGGTGATATCCTTGGCCGAGTGCATGCGCTTGCGGCTCGTGCCGCCGCCGTGCAGGCTCCTGAGACGCCCGTCGTCGAACTTGTCGAAGTTGCAGCCCATGCTGAGGAGCCAGCGGATCACGTCGGGCGCCTCGGTGACGAGCTTTTCCACGAGGTCGGGCACGTTGACGAAATGGCCGCCGCCCATCACGTCGAGGTAGTGCACGCTGGGCGAATCCTTGTCGCCCTTGGTGGCGGCCTGGATGCCGCCCTCGGCCATCATGGTGTTGGCATCGCCGTGGCGCAGCTTCGTGGCCATGATCACCTTGGCACCCTGTTCCTGTGCGAGGAGAGCCGTCGCGCTTCCCGCTCCGCCGCCGCCGATAACGAGAACGTCCGTCTCGTACTCGGCCTTGGAGAGGTCGACCTTGGCCGGCTCCACGCGGCTGCGCGCCTCGAGGAGATCGACCATCTCGTGTGCGATGGCGTATCCTTTCGAAGGTCCTACCTGGATCTCGCGCCTGCCTTCGTCCTTGGCGTCGGGGTGGAATTTCTTGAGGATCTCGCCCCGCTCGTCGAGCGACATGAAGGGGACCTCTTCATCCCTCTTCTTCCGTTCCACACGCTCGGGCCGGGTGGCCTCGACCTTCTTGATCAGCTCCTTGAGTGCTTCGGGATAAGGCATTGTGCACCTCTTTCTGAAATATCTATCTGAAAGGCTTGACTCTCTTTTTTCAGTGTTCGGGCCTCGTTAAGGGGCTTTATTCTTGATCGGGCTTCCAGAACTCGTCCGCCATCGCCGGCTCCATCGGCCGCGACGTGTAGATCTCCTTGAGCTCGTCCTGGCTCTTCGTCTTCAGTACGGCCAGTTCCTCGTTGAACTTGCCCTCCTTGATGTCGGCCACCATCTCGTCGGTGTGATCCGAATTGGGCGTCCCCTTGGCGCCGTGGATGCGGCGCACCATCTGGGCGATGTGGTACTGGGCCATCTCGGCCATGCACCGCGTGGCGCACAGGCCGCACTGGATGCAGTCGAAGGAGAGCTCGGTCGCTTTCTCGAGGTCGCCCCTCTTTATGGCGGAGATATAATCCATGACAGGCACATCCATGGGACAGACCTTGGTGCAGGCATTGCACGCCACGCAGCGGAAGAGCTCCGGGTACGCCTTGAACACGTCCTCCGGATCGCCGGAGGTCTTTTCGAACTCGAAGGCGGCCCGGTTGGCCGGGTAAAAGGGGATCTGGGTCAGGTACATATCCGGCTCGACCACGGTCTGACAGGCGAGGCCCACGCGGATGTGGTAGTCGCCCGGCTTGCGGTAGACAGTGCCGCAGGCGCCGCAGACGCCGCCGCGGCATCCGCAGCCGCGGATGAACTGGTAACCGGCGTACTCCATCGCTTTCATGATCGTCAGCGATTCGGGCACGTCGTACCTCTTGCCCATGATGAAGATGGGAATCAAATTTGCCTTCATGTCTGTGGCGGCTTCGCTCATGGTTTCCTCTTTACTTCACGTCGACTAACACGACTAAACAATGGTTTCCATTTCGGATTGATATTCTCTCGTCAGAGCACCTTCTCCTTGAGCAGGGGCAGCGAGCCCACGTGGTTGAGCTCGAAGCCGAGTGCGTCCGGATCCGCTCCGAATGCCACGGCCATCAGCTGCGTGAGGTAGAAGGAGGGGAGCTCGGTCAGGCCGTCCTTCTTCTCGAGGAGCGCGGCCTGGCGCTTGCCCACGTTGTATTCGCAGAGGGGACAGCTCGACACGATCGCCTCGGCTCCATGGTCGGCGGCGGATGTGATGATCCGCGCGGCAGCGTCGTCGGCCGCCTCGGGATTACCCAGAACCTGGTAGGTGCCGCAGCAATCGGTTCCCGCCGGAAAATGGATCGGTTCGGCGCCGAGCGCGGCGAGGAAGTCCTCGAACACGGACGGATTCTCGGCCGAATCGATTCCCACCTCGTCAGGACGCGTCAGGGTGCAGCCGTAGTTGGTGGCAACCTTGAGGCCCTTGAGGGGCACCTTGACCTGCTCCTTGACCTTGTCCCACCCGATCTCGTCGCGCAGGAAGTTGAGAAGATGCATCACCTGCACATCGCCGAAATAATCAGTCTCCTCTTCCATGAAGGAGTTGATCGTATCGCGCTTCTCCTCGTTGTCTTTCATGACCAGATTGGAGCGGGCGAGCGTGTTGTAACACATGGAACAGAGCGTGAGGACCTTGTCGTAACCGGCGTCCTTGACGCGGATCAGATCGCGGATCGGGGCGAGCAGATGCAACAGATCGTCGTCGGCGAGGGAGAAAACCACACCGCAGCAATTCCAGCGCTCCAGCTCTTCCAACTCCACATCGAGGGCGCGCAAGGCTTCGATGCCTGCTTCCTCGAGGTTACGGGCCTTGGTCTTCAACGTGCAACCGGGGTAGTAACAGATCTTCATAGGACTTGTCGATCCTCGATTATCAAGAGGTGTTTTTTCTCAAACAACTGACAATGGCGATCTGGGGTGCGTCTTCCAGGAGTTCTTCAGGGATCTGGTTCGGTTCGATCTCGTTGATGTTCTCGCGAAGTTTCAGCTGCCGGATCGCTTCCATCACCTTGGGAATCTCGATGCCGCGTGGGCAACGCGCATAGCATGTGTTACATGTGGCGCAGAGCCAGACCGTGTTGTCCGCCGCCAGTTTGTCCTTCATGCCGTAGTGGGAGAGGAGCATGATCTGTCGCGGCGTGCCGTCCATCTTGTCGGTCATGGGGCAGCCGCCCGTGCAGGTGCCGCACTGCATGCACTTGCTCACATCTTCTCCGCTGATTTCCTGGAGCTTGCGGATGAACTCGTCGTCGTGGCTCACGTCGGTTATTTTCAGCGTCATCTTTCGCCTCGTTGCTGGAACGTTCGTGTCTGTTGACAGAGACCTTGTGGACTGGCGCTGTGCTGGGGGCCAAGATCAGGAATGGCAATGCACGTCCGCCTTAGAGAACGGTAAGGGGTCAATGATAATGGCAGTAAGTCGATTTTCAAGAACGCGGTACAGTAAATTTTGATATTTGTAAAGCTCCGTAGATATGACAATTTTTTGTATCAATGTAGGTGCTTCTGAGGCATCAGGAGCGCCCGGTGTTGTCGCTCACGGCGCCAGAGGCGGCGATCCGGGCAGAGGCGACTCTTCTCGCCGGAGAAGGCCTTCAATACGGTTGAAATATGTGGGCTGGTTGTTGTATTATTTATTCAGCTGATTCTGTTCTGCAGCGATCTTTTCCTCTTTTGGTTGGCGGGATCAGGAAATCTAGAAAACAATATTGCTTTTTGATAATTACAGAATAGAATAAGTAGTTATAGAGGACTACTTTATGGTTCTCGCAAGCCGACATCCTGTGATCAATCCAGTGACTTAAATAGCGTGGTGACATGCTTTTGTATTTATATATGGATGTGAGGCGATAACCATAGGATGTGGTTTGCGTCGATATTCACAAAGAATCGATTCCCCGGAGTCCAATCGCGATGAAAAAAGTGGCAACTTTTCTTCTTCCGATAATAGTACTGCTTCTCGCGTGTCCTGCCGAAACTCGGGCTCACTCCCCTCACGACAACGTTCCCACCGTGGCGGTCAGCCCGAACTTCGAGAATGACAACACTCTCTTCTGCTGCCTCTCTCACAACAACCAGTACATCCTGAAATCGACCAACCGGGGTGAGTCGTGGGTGCCGTCGCAGATCGGTTATCCGAACCACGTGCCCGCCTTCCTGGCCCTGTCGCCTGATTTCGCCAACGACGGGACCGCTTTTGTCGGGACCAGGTCGACGACCATTTTCCGTTCGACAGATGGATGTGCCACATGGCACCTGGCTACCAACGGCTTACCCAAGTCGAAGATCAGAACGATCGCCTTTTCTCCCGACTTCGCCAATGACGGGATCCTGTTCGTCGGAACCGAAGACCAGGGAGTCTACAAGACTTTCAACGGCGGGGACATGTGGTATGAAGCCAACACGGGAATGACGAGCAACTCGATATTCTCCCTCGCCGTGTCGCCCGATTTCGCCAACGACCAGACCCTCTTCGTGGGTACCGTGTCGGGCCTCAAGAAATCGACGAACGGCGGGGCGAGCTGGTTCGATCCGCTTTACGGTTCAGCCGGCGTCCCCGTGATCAGCCTCGCCCTTTCCGCGGACTATGCCCAGGACAGGACCGTATTCGCTGGAACGTGGGGTTTCGGCGTCTTCAAGTCGACCAACGGCGGGGTCACCTGGTACAGCCGCAACAGCGGTCTGACGGAACTCTATGTGACCTCAGTGGGGCTGTCGCCCGACTTTGCCAATGACCAGACGGTTCTCGTTGCCACCCGCGAGGCCGGTGTATTTCGATCCTTCAACGGCGGGACCAGCTACTACAACATGAGTAGCGGTCTCGACACGAAGACCAACCAAACCTCGATCCACTACTTTAAATTCAGCTTCTCTCCCGATTTCGCCTACGATCAGACCGTTTACCTGGCCACGTGGGAGGGGCTCCATAAATCGGTGGACAACATGACCCGCTGGCGCCATCTCGATGTGTTCAGCCAGAACCTCTCGCGGGGCATGACGATCAGTCCCGATTTCGAGAATGACAACACCCTTTTCGTCGGCGCCTATGGCGGGGGTGTCTACAGGACGACCGACCGCGGCGACACGTGGACGGCCACGCACACCGGCCTCGGCAGTATTCACACGTCGGCGATGGCGATCAGTCCCAACTACAAAAACGACAAGACCGTTCTGGCTGCTGATTCAGCGGGCGTGGACAAGTCGGCGCTGAGCGGCAATTCGTGGTATGTCCTGCCTGTCAACTCTTCCGATTTCATCTACATCCGGTCCCTGGCCATTTCGCCCGATTATGCCGCGGACAAGACCTTTTTCGCCGGCAACGGTTCGAACGGAACCTATGCGCTCTACAAGACCACCGATGGCGGAACGACTTTTACGCCGATCGATCCCGGTTTTCCCATGGCGCGCTGCCTGGCGGTCTCGCCCGACTACGCATCTGATCAGACGATCTTTGCGGGGACCATGTTCGGTGTCTGCCGCTCGACCGACGGCGGATTCGTCTGGGATCTGGTCGGCCTCAACGGCGAGTTCGTGCACACGATCTGCCTGTCGCCGGACTACGGCGTCGACGGCACCTTGTTCGCCGGGGTGGGCGAGTATGGTGTTCACATGTCGACCGACTCCGGCAATTCGTGGACAGAGGTGAGCAACGGCATGGGAGAGGTCACGGTCAACACGATTTTCATCTCGCCCGATTTCGCCGGCGACCAGACCCTGTTCGCGGGCACGAAGAGCCGCGGCCTTTTCAGGTCGACCGACGGGGCTGCCAGCTGGTCCTATCTCGGCCTTCAGGGCCAGTTCATCCTCTCCTCGGCGATCTCGCCCGATTTCGTCAATGACAGAACCCTGTTTCTCGGCACCTGGGAGGGTGTGATGAGATCGACCGACCGGGGCGCCACGTGGGAACGGGTGCAGAACCTGCACCGCCGCGACGACGAGTCCGAGTTCGTGGTCCTGTCCGGTGACTGGGGGCGCTACCACGACCCGTTCACCAGTGCGTCCACGGTCTCGGTGTCGAGTACGGCTTTTGCCACGGCTGAGTTCACTTTCTACGGCGACTGGATCTCGTGGATCGGCGCCAAATCGAGTTTCGCGGGATGGGCCTGTGTTTATATCGATGGCGCCTTTCAGAAATATATAGATCTGTATTCGCCCACAATGGAGTATCAGGAGGTTCTGTTCACCGTGACAGACCTCGATTACGGCTCCCATACGATCACCATCCAGGTGACGGGAACCAATAACAGCTCTTCTACGGGGACGAGCGTTTTCGTCGATGCCTTCGAGTACGGGTACTGAGACGATCTCCTTGATGAAGAATGAATCTGAAACGTCGGACCCTGTCGCTGGATGACAGCAGCTCGATCCGCGTAGATCAGCAACCGAATATTTCAGGGATCGGTTTTTCGATCGGTCTCGCGCGGAGGTCTTCGGCTCCACGCATCGAGAGGTGAGAACGTTTTTATGGAGACCGTGAAATGAGTAAACGCATTGGCACCCTGGCACTGGCCTTCAGTCTGCTCTTCCTGCAAGGCCTCTGGGCGCATACTCCTCACGATGTTGTCTACTCGGTCAGCGTGAGCCCGAATTTCGAGACGGACAAAACAGTCTTTTGCTCCATCGACTACATGTCGAAATTCATCGTGAAATCGACGGACGGAGGATTGACATGGACCCCGTCCCACAACGGGCTGCCCTATTCCAAGGTCATCTGCATGGCCATGTCGCCCGACTTCGGCGCTGACGAGACGATTTTTGCCGGGATCCACCACGGTAGGATTTACAGAACCACCGACGGCGGAGCGCAATGGGATGATTCGAGCACGGGGCTGAGCGGATGGAACGTCACGGCCCTGGCCGTGTCTCCCGATTATCGAGCCGACCAGACCCTCTTTTGCGCCTTGTTGAACACCGGTTTGTTCAAGTCGGTCGACGGAGGTTCGACATGGACACCGTTCAATACCGGCCTGCCCAACAAAAAGATCAACAACATCGTGATCTCCCCGTCGTACGGCCAGGATCAAACCATTTTCGTTGGGACCGAAGAAGGGATCTACAAATCGACCGATGGCGGTCAGTTCTGGTTTAATCCGCTCAATTCGTCTTTTTCCGGTTTCAACGTCGCCGCTCTCGGTATCTCTCCCGGGTTCGAGGGGGACCAGACCATTTTCGTCGGAGTCCACGGCTGGGGACTCTTCAAGTCGACCGATGGCGGCCGGACCTGGCAAGACCGAAACGCCGGGATCACCGATTTCCAGATCAACGCCATCGGCCTGTCGCCCCAGTTCGTTCAGGATCAGACGCTTTTGATTGCGACCAAGAACGTGGGAGTCTTTATCTCCCGCGACGGAGGGAATCTCTTCGACAGCCTCAACCGTGGTCTCGATTACCAGGCGGTGCAGACCGATGACCATTACTTCTGCTTCGGGTTTTCGCCCGATTTCGAAAACGACCATGTTGTCTTCCTCGGCGCGTGGGAAGGTTTGCACAGGCTGCATTCGAGCATGACCAACTGGCGACACCTCGACCTGTTCGGCGAGAACATGGTCCGCGATCTCGTGCTGAGTCCGACCTTTGCCTCCGACGGGACTCTCTTCGTCGCTGCCTACGGCGGCGGGGTCTACAGATCCAGAGACAAGGGAGACAGCTGGCAAGCGGTCAACACCGGCCTCAAGTGGATGTTTCCGGCTGCGCTGGCCGTAAGCCCGAATTTCAGCCAGGATAACCTCCTTTTCACCGGCATCTGGGACGATGTCATGAAGTCGTCCGTTCAGGGCGAATCTTGGTATGAACTCGATCCCGCCAGTGAATGGTTCTACTGCAAGTCACTGGCCATATCACCCGGCTTTGCCACTGACGGGACGCTCTTTGCCGGCAACGGCGAAGAGGCGGTCCACACGATCTACAAAACAACAGACGGCGGAGACAGTTTCACGGCGCTCGATGCTGGTACTTCGCTGAACAGCCTGGCCATATCACCCGACTACCCAGTGGACCAGACCCTCTTTACCGGTTCGAAAGAGGGTATTTTCCGTACAGTCGACGGCGGTTCGGTCTGGGACAAGGTCTTCGACCAGTACGCCGTCCTTACCCTGGCCGTATCTCCCAACTTTACCAACGACGGGCTCGTACTCGCCGGAACAGCGAGTCAGGGGCTTTTCAAGTCGATCGACCGTGGAAACACGTGGATCCGCGCTTCGAAAGGGATCGGCAATGACGTGATCAGAGATGTCGTGTTCTCTCCTGATTACGTCACCGATCAGACCCTTTTCATGGCCGGCAAGGGAACCGGGATCTACAAGTCGACCGACGGCGGCCAGACCTGGCTTCAGTCCGGCCTTGCGGGCGAATTCATCTTGTGTATCGCGCTCAGCCCCGACTACGCTGTTGACAAGACGGTTTACGTGGGCGGTTGGCACGGAGTCTACCGGTCGGCCGATGATGGGGCTATTTGGTCTCAGGTCCTCAACATCAGGTACTATGACGACTGGAACAATTTTGTGCGGCTGAGCGGTTCGTGGGGTATCTACTACGATTCCTTCGCATCAGGCGGGAGACTGAGCTACTCCCGGACGCCCACCGATTTTGCCGAGATCTTCTTCCTGGGAGACTCGATCAAGGCGGTGGGTGCGAAAGCGCCCTCGGGCGGTATCGCGGCAGTCTATCTCGACGGCGTGTTCATGACGACCGTCGATCTCTATTCGGCCCAGCCCGAGTGGCAGGCCGAACTCTTTCGAACCACCGGACTTCCGCCCGGCGAGCACTCCCTGAGGATCGAGGTGACAGGCACGAAGAATCCCAATTCCGATGGATTCAGCCTTTACATCGACGCATTTCAGGTGGGCGGCCTGTAAGCCGGACCGCCCTTCGGGAAAAACCCAAGAAATCCTGCGCGGCCCGCGAGAGCCGCGCTTTTTTTCGATCCCTGCCGGCAAACAGCATCTATCTCATTTCCCCTATGGACAGAGATTAATAAAAAAATAGAATGGGCCCTTTTATCCTGATCCTCGGAGAAGTGATGTCTTCGCAAGCCACCACCGTCCACGAGATCCTGGACCGCTACGAGCGGCAGGAATCGAGCCTCATCATGGTCCTTCAGGACGTTCAGGAGGCCCTCAACTACTTGCCTGAGGAGGCGATCAACACCATCGCGGCCGGACTCGGCCTTCCGCGGAGCCGTGTCTACTCGGTGGCGTCCTTCTACAAGGCTTTCTCTCTCGAGCCGCGCGGCCGGCACAAGATCGACGTGTGCACCGGAACAGCCTGCCACGTGCGCGGTGCGGGCCGCTTGGTCAACCAGCTTTCGGAAGAACTCGGCGTGGGAACGGGCGGGACCACCGATGACCTCGAGTTTTCTCTCAACTCGGTGCATTGCGTGGGGGCCTGTGCACTCGGTCCCGTGCTCCTCGTCGATGACGAGATCCATGGCGAGATGACTCCCCGAAAGCTCTCCCGCACGATCGAGAAATGCCGAACCGGAGAGCACGCCGACCAGGAGAGTTGCTGCGGATCTTGCGCACCCCCGGCCCCGTCTGCCCTTCACCAGGCGCCCGGTCCGCTCGTCGATATTGCCGGACTCGAGGAGTTGCGCAAGACGCTCCGCGCGTCGCGCGAAGACCAGAGCACGGTCATCTCGATCTGTGCCGGAAGCGGGTGCCGCGCCCTGGGTGCCGACAAGCTGATCGCCGCATTCGGCGCCGGCCTCGCGGAGGCGCGGCTCTCGGACGAGGTGCGCATCCAGTCGAACGGATGCCACGGATTCTGCGAGCGGGGATTGCTCGTCGTGATCAGACCGCAAGGAATCCTCTACCAGAGGGTGAAGCCCGAGGACGTGGCCGAGATCATCGAGACCACGATCCGCAAGGGAGAGATCATCGAGCGCTTCGTCTACAAGGATCCGGCCACGGGCGAACCGATCGCGCTGGAGAAGGAGATCCCCTTCTACGCCAGGCAGAAGCGCCTTCTCATGAGCCGGAACGCCCATCTCGATCCGAACAGCATCGAGGACTACATCGCCGCGGGAGGCTACCGGTCCCTGGCCGGGGTGCTCGAGGCGAACGATCCGGACGCCCTGATCGACGAGGTCCGCCGCGCGGGACTGCGCGGAAGGGGCGGGGCCGGCTTCCTGGCCGCGCGCAAGTGGGCGTCGTGCTGCAAGAATGTGTCCGACCGGAAGTACATCCTCTGCAATGCCGACGAGGGCGATCCGGGGGCGTTCATGGACTGCTCCCTTCTCGAGGGGAATCCCCATTCGGTGATCGAGGGGATGGTCATCGGCGCGTTCGCGATCGCGGCCCCGGGCGCGAACCGCGAGGACGGGGCCGGTGCCTTCGACCCTGCCCGGGCCGAAGGCTATGTCTACGTGAGGCATGAGTACCCCAAGGCGGTGGCCAACCTGGAGATCGCCCTCGAGCAGGCGCGCGGAGCGGGGCTCCTGGGCGAGAACATTCTCGGGTCCGCGTTCTCCTATGACATACGGATCAGCCGCGGGGGCGGGGCGTTCGTGTGCGGTGAATCGACAGCGCTCATGACGTCGATCGAGGGGAAGGTGGGAGAGCCCCGGGCAAAATACATCCACACGGCCGAGAGCGGCCTCTGGGGCAAACCGACGGTGCTCAACAACGTGGAGACCTGGGCCAACGTGCCGCTGATCGTCGAAAAAGGCGCCGACTGGTACAACACGATCGGAACGGACAGGAGCAAGGGCACCAAGATCTTCTCGCTCGTGGGGAAGGTGAACAACACGGGCCTTGTCGAGGTTCCCATGGGGCTCACGCTCCGCGAGATCGTTTTCGATATCGGCGGCGGCATCCCGAAGGGAAAGAGATTCAAGGCTGTCCAGACCGGCGGACCGTCGGGCGGGTGCGTTCCCGAGGAACTTCTCGATCTTCCCGTCGATTTCGACGAGTTGACCAAGGCGGGCTCGATGATGGGCTCGGGCGGAATGATCGTCATGGACGAGGACACGTGCATGGTCGACGTGGCCCGCTACTTCATCGAGTTTCTCTACGAGGAGTCGTGCGGCAAGTGCACGGCGTGCAGACTCGGCCTTCTCAACACGAAGGAGATCCTCGACCGGATCTGCGACGGCAAGGGGCGCGCCGAGGATCTCGTCCGTCTCGAACAGCTCTTCGAGGTGCTCGACGACGGTTCACTCTGCGGGCTCGGAAAGAGCGCGGCCAATCCGGTCCGTTCCACCTTGCGCTACTTCAGGAGCGAGTACGAGGCGCACATCGAGGAGAAGCAGTGTCCGGCGGGCGTGTGCCGGGCGTTGATCACCTACGCGATCAACGAGACCTGCAACGGCTGCAACCTCTGCATGAAAGCCTGTCCGCGCGATGCGATCACGGGCGAGAAGAAGAAACCCCACACGATCGACGCGGCGCTCTGCGACCGCTGCGGGATCTGTGTGGCGAGCTGCAAGTTCGATTCCATTATCACGGTGTAAAAGACGATGACCGAAACCTTCACAATCACGATCGACGGCCGCGAGATCGTGGCCGCAAAGGGCACCATGCTCCTCGAGGTGATCCGCGACATGGGGATCGATGTGCCCACCCTCTGCCAGCACGACGCGCTCGAACCGACCGGCGCTTGCCGTCTCTGCGTGGTCGAGATCACGCACAAGGACTGGAAAGGCTGGTCGGGCCTCGTGACCTCGTGCCTCTATCCGGTCGAACCGGGGCTCATCGTGTCGACAGGATCCGACCGGGTCGTGGTCACACGCCGCACCCTGCTCGAGATGCTTCTCGCGCGTTGCGCCGATGCCGAGGTGGTGCGCCAGATGGCGCACGCCGAGGGAATCGACGCGAGCGGCTTCACGCCGATCGAGGGCGCGGACAAATGCGTCATGTGCGGCCTTTGCGTCCGCGTCTGCCAGGATCTCGGCCCCGCGGCGATCGCCGCTCTCGGACGGGGATCGGAAAAGGAGGTCGGCCCGCGGCCCGACAAGGTCGGCGAGGATTGCACCGGGTGCGGCGCGTGCGCGCTCGTCTGCCCCACGGGCGAGATCGTGCTCGACCGCGGCCGCAACGTGACGCGCATCTGGAACAGGGAATTCGAGCTGCCTCCCTACGAGGTGGTGGCCGAGAACTGCCGCGGTTGCGGCCTCTGCGAGGAGGTCTGTCCCCTGTCGATCCCGCGCGTGAAGCTTTTCATGACCGGCGCCCTCGTGGCGGCGATCGCGCCCGACGTCTGCGTGAGCTGCGGTCTCTGTGCCGGAACCTGTCCGACCGGCGCGATCCGGAGAAGCCGCCCGGAGATAACTCTTCCGGAGAAGGAGATAAAGGACAAGGTCGTTGTCTTCGCCTGCCCGCGCTCGATCCTTCCCGGCGACGCGATCGCGGTCTCCGTTCCCTGCGTGGGGCGGGTCACCGTGGACCATATGCTCGAGTGTCTGGCGCGCGGCGCGAGGGGTGTCCTCGTTGTCGGTCGGAACAAGGAAACGTGCGAGTTCGGGCCGGGCGAAGAGATGGCCGAGGAACGGGTGCGCGTGTGCGAGGAGCTTGCGGCGCTCGCCGGCCTTGGCGCCGGCCGCGCGCTGTTCATCGTTCCGCCTGCAGGTTTCGACGGACCGGCCAGAGCGTGCGCCGACAGTGAAGCCACGTTCGGAGCCACGCCGCTGGCGGCAACATTTTCGACGCGGGGCAACGATGCTCCGGCCGGGATGGACCGCGCCAGGCGGATCGTGCAATGGCTCTTCGAACGAAAAGAGCTCGATCCCTCCCTGCCGGCGGACCTGGCCGCGCGCTTCGGCAGCGGCGCGGACGACGGGGCCGTCTACGTGGGCGACCTGCCCGCCCTGGACAGGCTTCTGTCGCTGATCGTGACCGACAACCGATTGCGGACCCTTCTCGAGGACAGCGCCGCACTCTTGCGGCAGAAGGGGATCGACGCTCCCGCTTTCATGACTGTCCGGCAGGTGGTCGAGAGCGGTGCGCGGCGCGTCTATGCCTTCTGCGCCGAGGAGTGCGCGCCCGACTTCGGCGACGATGTGGAGCTGATCACCTTCGACAGCCTCGCCGGTGTGGTTCTCAAAACGTCGGCGGCCAAGCCGCCAAGTCCGTCGGCGGCCAAGCCGCCCGCGGGGTGCGGCGAGTTCCGGTTCCGGATCGATCCCGCGGAACGGGCCGACCTGATCGACGCGCTGGAAGCGCAGGGCGCGGTGTGCGCCTGTCCGGCGCAGGTGGCCCAGTCGGCAATCCTCGACCGCGAAGGGGCCTGGCAGAAGGGCCTGCAGCCTCGGCCGGTCATGGCGTTCCAGGACGCAATCAGTACTGCCAACGTGGAGGGGAGATCATGACCAGACAAAGGGGGGAACACAGACTCGGCGAGCACCCGATCCTTCACCCGATGCCCGAACCGGACATCGACTTCTTCTTCAACGGTCAGAGACTCCAGGCACGCACGGGCGAGGTGATCTCGTCCGCTCTCTATGCGGCCGGAATCAGTGTGTTCGGCCACCACCACACGGACGGCGGCGCGCAGGGTATCTTCTGCGTGAACGGCCAGTGCTCCCAGTGCACCGTGGTGGCTGACGGCAAGCCGGTCAAGTCGTGCATGCAACCGGTCACCCCCGGCATGCAGGTCAAGAGTTGCGAGGGGTGGCCCGAACTCGGGGACGCCGATGGCGAGAAGACCACGCCCGAGGTCGAGGAATTCGAGGTACAGGTTCTCGTCGTGGGCGGCGGCCCCGCCGGAATCAACGCGGCGATAGAGCTCGGCAGGCTCGGTATCGGCGTGCTCATCGTTGACGACAAGGCCGAACTGGGCGGAAAGCTCAGTTTGCAGACGCACAATTTCTTCGGATCGGTGGCCGATTGCTGGGCCGGCATGCGCGGCATCGATATCGGCCACCTCCTCGCCGCCGAGGTGCAGAGACTGCCCACGGTCAAGATCTGGCTCGACTCCACGGTGGTGGGTGTTTTTCGCGACGGCAAGTTCGGCGTGGCGGGCCGCGACGGCTACAGGCTCGTCAAGACCGATACCGTTCTCATCACCTGCGGCGCGCGCGAGAAAAGCCTCAGCTTTCCGGGGAGCGATCTCACCGGTGTTTACGGCGCGGGAGCGTTCCAGACACTGGTCAATCGCGACCTGATCCGCTCGTCGAAGAGGATCTTCATCATCGGCGGCGGCAACGTGGGTCTCATCGGCGCCTACCATGCGCTTCAAGCCGGGATCGACGTGGCCGGGCTCGTCGAAGCCCTGCCGCACTGCGGTGGATACAAGGTTCACGAGGACAAGATCAAGCGGCTCGGCGTGCCGGTCTGGACGTCGCACACCGTGGTCCGCGCCGAGGGCGACGAACGGGTGGAGCGCGTGGTCATCGCGGCCATCGACGAGAATTTTCAACCGGTCCCGGGCACGGCGCGCACCTTCGAAGTCGACACCCTGCTCATCGCCGTCGGCCTCTCGCCGGTGGACGAGCTCCTTCAGAAGGCGCGCGAGTACGGCATGAACGTCTACGCCGCGGGCGACACGGCCGAGATCGCCGAGGCCTCGGCGGCGATTTTTTCGGGCCGCATCACGGGCCGCCAGATCGCGCGCGACCTCGGCATGAACGTGACCATTCCGGAGGAGTGGGAACCGCTCGCCGAGATCCTCCGGAGCAAACCGGGCGACGCGGTCCGATTCGTGCCCGACGAGTGGAACCGCGACGCCGAGGTCTTTCCCGTGATCCGCTGCGTCCAGGAGATCCCATGCAATCCCTGCTCGGAGGCGTGTCCCCACGATCTGATCAAGGTGGAACCGTCGATCATGGCACTGCCGGAGTTCACCGACCACTGTGTCGGATGCGGCCGGTGCGTGCTCGCATGCCCCGGCCTGGCCATCAATCTCGTGGTCAACGACTACGATCCCACCGGCCGGAAAGCGCTCCTCATGCTGCCCTTCGAGTTCATCGACCAGGAGATCCCTTTCGGCAGGTCGGTGACGACCACCGACATGGATGGGAACGCCGTCGGCGAAGGGCGGGTGATCGCCATGCGCAAACGGGAGGACCAGGATCGGCGCAGGCTGCTCTTGCTCGAGGTGCCGAGCGAGCACAAGCTGAAGGTGGCCGGTTTTCTGATGCGCCAACCAGCGGACGGCGCTCCCTGCTCCGATGTGGAGAGGGAGGACGATCCCTTCATCTGCCGCTGTGAACGGGTGCGCAAGAGCGACATCGTGAGAGAGATCCGCGACGGTGTTCGCGACATGAATCAGCTCAAGGTCGTGGTCCGTTCAGGAATGGGGGGGTGCGGCGGAAAGACGTGCACCGAGCAGATCCTGCGGATCTTCCGCGAAGAGGGCGTGGACCTTTCCGAGGTGACACTGCCATCGATCAGACCGCTCGTCGCCGAGGTGCATCTCGGCGACTTTGTCAAGAAGGAGGAAGGTGAGGGTGGCCCGGAGTAGCAACGCATACGATGTCATCATTATCGGCGCTGGAAGCGTGGGCGGTCCAACGGCGTGCTTTCTGGCCCAGGAAGGGCTCAAGGTGCTGGTCCTCGAGATGCGGCCCGCCTCGGGCCAGGGGGACAACAAGGCCGCGATCGGCGGTGTGCGCGCCACCCATTCCGATCCGGCCAAGATCCTCACCTGTCTCGAGAGTCTCGAGATCTTCACCACCTGGGAAGAGACGTACGGTTTCGACGTGGGGTGGAAGCCGGGCGGTTACTGTTTCCCTGTCTACACCGAGACGATCGAGAAGACGCTCAAGGGGATCTTGCCGATCCAGAAAGAGTTCGGCCTCAACATCGACTGGGTCGATCCGGACAAGGTGGCCGAGATCGTGCCCGGGATCAACCGGGAGGGTTTGATCGGCGGCACCTACTCCCCCGAAGACGGCCAGATCTCGCCCCTTCTGGCGGCCGTGGCTTTTCAACGCGAGGCGCAGGCGAAGGGCGCCGACTACCATTTCAACGAGCGCGTGACCGGGTACGTCAAGGATGGCGCACGCATCACCGGCGTGGTCACCGACAAGGGGACCTACTCGTGCGGTACCGTGGTCCTCGCCGCGGGCGCTGACGCGGCCGAACACTCGGGCTGGATCGACGCGGACATTCCGGTCACCCCCGATGCGCATGAGGCCGGTATCTCGGCGCCGGTTGAGCCCTTTCTCGAACCGCTCGTCGTCGATCTCCGCCCCGGACCGGAAGGCAAGACAGCCAACTTCTATTTCGGCCAGAACAAGGAAGGGCAGATCATCTTCTGTTACACGCCGAAAGATCTTTTCATCGGCCAGGACCGCGAGAGTCTCTCCGAGTTCCTGCCGATCCTGGCAAACCGCATGATCTCTCTCGTGCCGCGGCTCAAGAACCTGCTCATCCGCCGCGTCTGGCGGGGTTGCTATCCGATGACGCCCGACGGTATCCCGATCGTCGATCGGGTGAAGGGGATCGAGGGCCTGATTCTGGCCGTTGGTATGTGCGGTCAAGGCTTCATGATGGGTCCGGGCATCGCCAAAAACGTCACGTCAATGATCGTGAAAGGGAAGCCGACCCTCCCAGAGGATGTCCACAAAGCCTGGCGCTACGACCGGGATTTCTACGCGGCCAAGACCGAAGCGCTGAAGTAGGGCGTGTTCTATGTGATATCTTTGATCACTATTTCGTGGCAACCATAAACATTTAAATATCAAAGACAAACGAACGGCCGTAAGTCCGGTGTTGACTTGTCGATGGGAATGTCTCGGTAATTACTTATATAAACTTCCGCTTTTTTGGCTTGTGAGTTAGGTGAGTGTTAGGTATATTTTGTGACGTTATCACGCGGTTGGAAAAGCCTGCTTCGGGGCTTCATACCGAGCACCAGAATGAATATTTAGCTCGAAGAGGGGATGGATACATGCACCTGCACAGGGGGCTTACGGACGAGGAACTCGTCTCGCAACTCAACAAACTGAAGACTCTCAGGAACGGTCATGAGACGGAGCTCGGTTTCTACCTCCAAGATTTCGACAGTCGCGGCCTGTACAGGAACTACGGCTGTTCGAGCAGCCATCATTTTGCACTCGCCAGATTGCAGATTCCGCCCCGGAAGACCCACGAACTGCTTCACATGACCTTTCAGAACCCGAATCAGGTTTCAGACTAGGTTCTCGAATCGAGACTATTTCGCAGTCCCGTTCCGGTATTTTCCGGGGGGGGCTGAGTGTCTTCCATGAGCAAGCTTCCGACACAGACCCACCTCCCAAACCGCCTCACTCACGCTCTGGCCTCTGTCTGCCGGAAATCGCTTCTCAATGAAAAATGGCTCATTGCACCGTCGCGCAGGGTGGGGGCCCAGTGGATCGAACGGGTCGTCGCACTCGGAACGCCGGTGGTGAACGTGCGCATCACGACCCTGAAGGGGATGGCCGTCCATCTGGCCGGGCGTTCGATCGCCGAGAACGATCTCGACGTTCTTTCCGAATCGCTCGGTCCGATCGTCGCCGATCTGGTCTGGGCCGGGGCGCGCGACAGCTTGGCCGGTTCTTATCTTTCCCGGCTCGAACCCGGCTCGGGCCTGGCGCGAACTCTCTACAGCACGATCAAGGATCTCAGGCTCGCGGGCCTCGGCCCCGGGGGGATCGATACGGCACGCTTCGAGGTCGAGGCCAAGGGCAGCGATATCAAGAAGCTGCTTGCCGGCTGGGTCTCGACTCTCGAGGATTTCGGCCTGGCCGACTATGCGCAAGTGTTGCGCCTCGCGCGGTCCAGATTGAAGACCGAACCGGACAGCGTGCCTCCCGATCTGATTCTGCTTCTTCCCGAAGACGGTTTCGAAACAGTTCTCGAGAACGACCTGATCGACGCTTTCAGCGGATCGAACCTGTACCCACTTCGCGTGGACGACGGGGATCTTGCCGATGACGATGCGGCGGAGCCCACGCTCTTTCGTGCACTGGGCGAGATCAACGAGGTACGCCATGTCTTCCGAATCTGTCTGGAACAGGCGATTCCGCTCGATCAGGCCGAGCTGGTTCATACCGATTCCGAGACCTACCTCAGGCTGATCTACGAAACCCTGGCGTGCACCGCGGAGGAGACCGCAGGTTTCGAAATGGACATGCCCGCCACGTTTGCCGAGGGATTGCCCGCCCGTTTCATGCGGCCCGGGAGGGCCCTCGCCGGATGGGTGTCGTGGATCAGAAAAGGTTATCTCCAGAAGACGTTGAGCGAGATGATCCACGAGGGGCTCCTCGAGGTGGCTTCCCCCGATGGTACGGTGAGCAGTTTCTCCCTTCTGGCCGGTCTCTTCGGCCGCGTTCCGATCGGCATGGGGCGCGATCGCTACATCGAACAGATCCGCCGATCGATCGCCGCGCTGAAGAAGAGGGAGGGGAGGAGGGAATTCGGCGAAGAAGCCGAGACCGGCCTCCGGGCGGACAGAAAGGAGAAGGAACGGCTCGACTCGAAGAACCTTGCTCTCCTCGAGTCCCTCCTGTCGGATCTGCTCGATGGCGCGCCCCGGGCCGATGCCGCCCAGGACGAGATCCTTCACGGAGCGCTCACTTTCCTGAAGAACCGCGCGCGGAGCGTGAACCGCTTCGATCGCAACGCCCGGGAGGAGCTTTCTCGAGAGATCGCGCGCACGCTCGCCTTGATCAGCGAAGGGGGAGCGGGGAATCTCGATGCCTGGGAGTGGCTCGAGCGCCTGCCGGACAGGGTGCGCGTCGAGGGGAGCGGCCCGCGCCCCGGGCGCATCCACGTTTCCAACATCAGCGCGGCCGCCCACTCGGGCCGGCCGCACACCTTCGTCATCGGTCTCGACGACGGGCGTTTTCCGGGCAGGGCCGCACAAGATCCGCTCCTCCTCGACGAGGAACGGCTGAATCTGTCGCGCAACCTGAATACGGCCGAGGGCCGCCTGAAGAGGAAGAAGGTCGAATTCGAGCGGCTTCGTGCGCGGCTGCGCGGACAGGTCCATCTCGGTTTCTCCTGTCGCGACCTGGTTGGCGACAGGGACCGCTTCGCGGGCGCGGCGGTTCTGGCCGCCTTCCGTGCACTGTCCGGTAAAGAAGACGGCGATCATGGCGATCTCGACAGGTGGCTCGACGCACCGGCCGCGTTCGTGCCGGCCAGGGGCGCGCAGGCCGTCGACAGGGGGGAGTGGTGGCTCTGGCGGCTCTGCGGCGGCGGGCGGATCAACAACGCGCGCCAGATCGTGGGCGCGAGCTTTCCCTTTCTCGGCCAGGGCTTCAGGGCGGCCGCGGCGCGTGGGGAGGAGGAGTTTACCGGGTGGGATGGTCTGGTGCGGATATCGGGCACGAGGCACGATCCTTTCCACGAGGAGGGACCGGTCCTGTCCGCCAGCGCTCTCGAAAGGATCGGAACCTGTCCGCGGGCATATTTCTTCCAGTATGTGCTCGGCGTCAGAGCGCCTGACGAGATCGAGATCGACCCGGCCCGGTGGCTCGATCCCCTCGCTTTCGGATCCGTTCTTCACGATGTTTTCCATTCCTTCATGAGCGAGCGCATTGCGGCCGGTGAACTGCCGCCGACCTTCGATCGGGACTGGCCCCGGCTGCGGGCGATCGTGGTCGAAAGGATCAACGCCTACCGCGCCATCTATCCGGTGTGTGCGGAGAGCGTGTTTCAGGCCCAGGCGCGCGAGCTGGAAAAGGCGGCGCGCATCTTTCTCCGGGATGAGGAATTCCACTGCCGGACGAGGCGCCCCATCTTTCTCGAGGCCTCGATCGGCATGAGCCCCCATGGTGAAGGTACGGCGATCGATTGCGCCGATCCTGTGCGGCTCGCCTTGATCGACGGCCGCACGATCCGGGCGCGGGGCCGCATCGACCGGATCGACGAACTCCTCGGTGCGCGGGGCGGAGCGTTCGAGCTCTGGGACTACAAGTCGGGCGGTCTGGGGAAGTACAAGACAGCGAAGATCTTCGGCGGAGGCCGCCTGGTGCAGCACGCTCTCTACGTCGCCCTGGCGGCAAGGCAGCTCCGTGAAAGGGTCGCCCCCGATGCCGAAATCGAGCGGTTCGGATATTTCTTTCCCGGCGTGCGCGGCCGGGGAGAGCGCCTGACGTGGACGCGTGACGAACTTTCCCGTTGGCGTCTCGTGGTCGACGCTCTCTGCCGCGTCGTGCAGGGCGGGGCTTTCGTGCGTACCGTCGAGCCGGATCGATGTCGATACTGCGACTATCGCCCCGCATGCGGGACCGATCCGGGTGCGGCGGAAAAAAAACTGGCCTGCAGGGCGAACAGCCCTCTCGGCCCCATCCTGGAGTTGAAGGAATATGTCTAGCGGCACGGACAGGCGTCCACCCGACCAGGATGCGCGCGACCTCATCAGGTCCGATCTGGATAGATCCCTGCTCGTGGAGGCCGCCGCCGGAACGGGCAAGACCACGAGCATGGTGGGCCGCATGACGGCTCTCCTGTCCGAGGGGCGGTGCACGGTGCGCAACCTGGCGGCGGTCACCTTCACGCGAAAGGCCGCGGCCGAACTGCGTACCCGGTTTCAGATCGAGCTGGAGGAGGCGGTCCGCTCCGGAGGCGATTCCGATCGGCGGAGGTCGCGCCTTTCGGCGGCTTTGGACAATGTGGAGGGGTGCTTCATCGGTACGATCCACTCCTTCTGCTCCCGCCTTCTGAGAGAGCGGCCGGTGGAAGCCGGGGTGTCTGTCGATTTCGCCGAGATCGAGGATGACGACGACGCGCAGCTCCGGTCCGAGGCATGGGAGCTGACCGCGGCGCGGCTCATCGCGGCCGATGATCCCTTGCTCGACGAGCTGCGCCGTCTGGGGATCGAGTTGAGAGACCTGAGCGCGGGATTCGAACGGTATGCCGATTTTCCCGACGTGGAAGAGTGGCCCGCTCCCCCGACGCCCGTTCCGGAGACGGCTCCGGTCAAAGCGGAACTCGAGGACTATGCCCGCCGCATGGAGGCGCTCATTCCCACCTTTCCCCTCGACCGGGGGACTGACCAGCTCATGAACCGTTACTGCCAGGTGGCCCGCCTGGTGCGGCAGAACGATCTCGACGATCCCCTCGAGCTCGAGGAGATTCTCGAGCTCTTCCTCACGAGAATGAAGATGGTCCAGAAGTACTGGTCCGATTGCCAGAAGGGAAGATCGAAGACGGGAAAGGAGGAGCTCCAGAAATGGGAGGCTTTCGCCGCGGAGTGCGCGGAGCCTTACGTGAAGGAATTCAGGGCGGCCTGTTACGAACCGATCCTGCGCCTCTTCGCGCGTGCCGGCACGGTCTACGACGAGCTGCGGCGGTCGGCGGGTCTGCTCAATTTCCAGGATATACTCCTGAAGACCGCCGGCCTGCTCCGATCGGGCCCACACGTTCGCGAGTACTTCAGGAAGCGCTTCACCCATCTGCTCGTCGATGAGTTCCAGGACACCGATCCCGTTCAGGCGGAGGTTCTGCTCCTGCTCACCGCCGACGATCCCGCGGAGAACGACTGGAAGCGCTGCCGCCCCGTCCCCGGCTCTCTTTTCGTCGTGGGCGATCCGAAGCAGTCGATCTACCGATTCCGCCGGGCCGATATCGTGATGTACAACGAGGTGAAGGAGATCCTCGTTGCCAGCGGCGGGCGGGTGCTGTCGCTCCACACGAACTTCCGCACCGACTCCCCGGTCGTGGCGTGGGTCAATGAGGTTTTCGACAAGGAGTTTCCCGGCGAGGCCGATGAATTCTCGCCGCGACAGGTGCCGCTGGAACCGTGGCGGACCGCGCGAGGAGATGGCGCGCTCGGCGGGGTGCGAGTGCTCGAAATTCCCGAGGAGTACAAGGTCAAGGACGGGGTGATCGCGTTCGAGCGCGACTTTCTGGCGCGGGTCATAGGCGATCTGGTCGATGGGGGGGCGGTTATTCCCGATCCTGCCGAACCGGGCGGCGAGCGGCCGGTACGGTACGGCGACTTCCTGATCATCACGAGCAAGAAGAAGCACCTCGGGCTCTACGCCCGCGCCTTGCAGAACATGGGTGTCCCGGTCCAGGTCACCGGCGGAGGCGGCTTGAAGAACGTGGACGAACTCGAGCTTCTGCACCGCTGCCTGGCGGCGGTCAGCAGGCCCCACGATCCCGTGGCGCTCGTTGCCGTGCTGCGCAGCGAGCTCTTCGGCGTGAGCGACAGGACCCTCCTCGCTTTCGCGGGGGCCGGCGGCGTGTTCTCGTTTCTCGAGGCAATTCCCCACCGACTCGAAGAGGATGACAGGAAACTGCTGGGGCTCGCCTTCGAGGAGCTGACGGTTGCCCACCGCTGGCTGGCCAAGCTGCCGCCCGCGGCCGCCGCGGAGAAGATAGCACGGCGCCTCGGACTCTTGCCGCGCGCCGGCTCCGCCACGGGCGGCGATGTCCGTGCCGGCAGTCTCGCCAAGGTTTTCGAACTCCTCCGCGCCGGACGGGCGAGCGCCTGGTCGGCGGCGGAGCTGACCAGGTACGTCGGCCGTATTCTCGAGGGCGATGAAGAGCACGATGAGATTTCCGCCCGGTCCGAAGAGGTCTCGTGCGTTCGGATCATGAACCTGCACAAGGCCAAGGGGCTCGAGGCGCCGATCGTGTTCCTGGCCGATCCCACGGGATTCAGAAAGCACCCGGTGCACAGCCACGTCGACCGGTCTGGCAGGATCGTTCGCGGCCACCTCGCCATTTTCGGCAAGGCGAGCGATCCGGCCTATCAAGGCCCCCTCCTGGTCCGCCCGGCCGGGTGGGACGACCTCGAGCGGAAGGAGAGACAGTTCCTCGATGCCGAAAGGAAGCGGCGGATGTACGTGGCCGCAACCCGGGCGGGGATTCAGCTCGTCGTCGTTCTCAGGGCGAAGGGCAACAGTCAAAGCGAGTGGAAGTTCTTCGAAAGCCACTTGAGCGAACTCGGTCGGCTCGACGATCCCGGCCCGCGGTGCGCGCCAGAGGAGAGGGGCGCCGATCTGACCGCCGCCGAGGTGAGCGCGGCCTCGGAGAAGATCGAAGGCAGGTGGAAAATACTGCGCCAACCCTCCTACGAGGTCCGTCTGGCATCGCGCGCGGCCGCGGGCCGCGCCACGCCCTCCGGCGGCGGAACCTCCTCCGACGGGGACGGAGCCCGCAAGGGCACGGTGATCCACAGCCTTCTGGAGACGGCCATGACCGCTCGGGGGACCGATCTCGGACCGTTGGCCCGGTCGCTGGTCGCCGAACAGGAGCTCGACGAGGATTTCGCGCCCGTCGCCCTGGAACTCGTGGAAAGAGTGGCGCACTCGGGGATCTGGACGCGCGCCACCTCGAGCGGCCGATTCCTGACCGAGGTTCCCGTTCAGGTCGATCTCTCCGCGAAGAGTGCGCGGCGCCCCGAGATCGCCAAAGGCGTCATCGATCTCGTGTTCGACGAGGGTGACGGCTGGGTGATCGTCGACTACAAGACCGACGATCGGCCGGCCGGGACGCTCGGCGATCTCGTCGAGAAGTACCGCCCGCAGATCGATCTCTACCGCGCCGCCTGGGAGAGGGCCGTGAAGATGCCTGTCAAGGAAACGGGGATCTACTTCGTGCGGGCCGACCGTTACGAGATCCTTTGAAAAATAACCCACCTTACCTGTATAATTTACACCGCTCTATAGATAGCAATCCCTCTTTTTTGCGGAGTTCGAAAATGAACCACCTGTTTCTTTTCCTGATCCTGACCGGTTCAGCGCTCGTCCTTGCCGCCTGCCAGTCAGATGCCGCTCTGACGAAGGGAGCGGGCGACGGCGATCCGGTCAACCTCGCGTCGAGCTCGCTCCTCTCCGACTGCCAGGGAGATGTGACCGTGCTTCTCATGGGATCGCCCACCTGCCCCGGATCGAAGAAGGCCAATCGTATCCTCAAGAAGTACGACGGATCGAAGCCGGACGGCGTATCGGTCGTGCGCGTCGAGGTGCCGCCGCCGGGCGGAAGGATGACCCTCCCCGAGGGATGGAATCCCGGAATCCGTTCTCTCGTCGACGAGGACAGGCAGACGGCGGATGTCCTGGATTTCTACTACTATCCGACCCTCTACATCTTTGATCGCGACGGTGCGTTGCGTTTCAAAGGCGACTGCGAGGAGCGGAATGTGGCCTCGATCGCCGAGACGCTGATGGCTGAAAAACCGGGGGCGAAGAAGACCAGCTTCAACAAGGCGCTTCCGGCCGTCGGCGCTCCGGCAAAGGCGTTCACCGCATCCACGGTCGAAGGGAAGAAAGTCTCCCTCGCCGATCTGAAGGGACGATCGGCCACGCTCCTCATCTTCGGCTCGACCACCTGTCCCTTCAGCAAGAAGGCGATGTCCTGTGTGGGAGGGCTCAAGAGCGATTACGCGACGAAAGGCCTCTCCATCGCCATCATCAATGCCGGCGGCACGGCGAGTGAGATCGGGCCCTTCTACAAGGGCACCGTGCCGGGCGTGCCCGTCGTGGTCGACTCGTCGAGCCAGATCAGCGCGAAGGATTACGGCGTCAACACGGTTCCCTTCTTCTACGTGCTCGACTCGGGCGGAAAGATCGCCTACAGGATGGCGTTCAACGAGGCCACGGCGCGCGAGGCGATCGAGGCTGTTCTGGGACTGTCCGCCAAACCCGTCAAGGCCCGTTCGGGCGGTGCCGGATGACGGATCTGACATTGCGGAGCCGAGGCGGCTCCCACGCAAGACATGATGCAGTCTGAAGAACTCTTCGACATCGTTGACGAGACGGGACAGGTCATCGGGCAGGCCACGCGCGCCGAGTGCCACGGCGATCCGTCCCTTGTCCACAGGGTGGTCCATATCCTCGTCTTCAACAGCGCCGGGGAAATCCTCCTCCAGAAGCGCAGCCTCGACAAGGACATCCAGCCCGGCAAGTGGGACACGTCGGTGGGCGGGCACCTCGACGTGGGCGAGGACTACGGCCAGGCCGTTGTTCGCGAGCTCGAGGAGGAACTGGGCGTCACCGGCCGGGAGCCGGAGCACCTCTACGACTACGTCTGGCAAAACGAGATCGAAACGGAGCGGATCAGGGTCTTTTCCCTCGTCCACGACGGGCCCTTCGTCTTCCAGCGCGAGGAGATCGACGCGATCCGCTTCTTTTCCGTCGCCGAGATAGAGGCGAGCCTGGGGCGTGGCATGTTCACGCCGCTCTTCGAGGTCGGTTGGGCGCGCTACAAGAAATCAAAATCGTGACGAGATTCCAACATAGGGGCCGTTCAGCCGCATCCTCGCCTCGTTGTCGCCGGCCTCGATGTTGAACTTGAAGATCCTGTAACCGCCGCAGATGGTAAAGCAGTCGCAGGGGATGATCCTCACTCCCGCCTCCGCATCATACATGTAGCCGTAACTGCCGGCGGTGATCCCCGAGAGCTCGGCAAAGAGGTTGATCTCGTCGATCGGATTGACGTCGATAATCGCCCCGATGGTGGGCAGGCCGAAGACGAAACTTTCCTCCTCATCGATCAGCCCGTTCGCCGTCTTGATCTCGGCGTCGAGATTGAAAAGCTTGGCCTCGAGCAAGGTGCCCAGCTTGACGCAGTCGTCGATGTCGATGAACTGCCATCCCCAGCCGAGCCGGCCGTATTCGAGATTGTATTCGGACAGGACGCGCGAGCCCACGGTGTAGGTTTCGCCGTTGAACTGGATCTGGCGCGTCAGCCGGTTGTCGCCGGTGTAGGCGATCGGCACGTAGTCGATCCGGATCCAGCTGTCGTCGCCGGTGAACCACTTGATCCTGCCGCCGCCGAAGTTTTCGTCGTCCATGCCCAGGTCTTCGTCGAAGTCGATCTCGGTGCCGATATCGTCCTCTTCGATCGTCGCTTCCAGTTCGAAACCCGGGAACCAGTAACGGGGTTCCAGTTCGATCGCCGGAGAAGCGCAGGCCGGAATGAGGGGAAGTGTCAAGACAAGAAGCAATGGGAGGTACTTGGCAGACATCTGACGGCTCCAATGAGGATACAAAGAAAGCCATGGGCACGAGGAAAGCGCCCATGAACCCACTTATGTCATCGGTGCGGAACCGGATCTGCTGAACCTAAAAGAGAGGCTTTTTTGCTCTCAACGTCCTTTGAACGAGGGATCGCGCTTTTCCAGGAACGCCCCCACGCCCTCGGCCTTGTCCTCGGTGGCGCACGAGAGGGCATGCAAGTACGATTCGTGAGCGAGGCCGCTGGCGAGCGAACCGTCAGCGGAGCGGAGCACCGCCTCCTTGGCGTACTGCACCGCCAGCTTGGGCCGCGCCGCGAGCGTCCCGGCGAGCCGAGCTGTTTCCTCGCTCAGCTCCTCGAGGGGCACGACGCGATTGACGAGCCCCAGCCCGAGAGCGGCCTGCGCATCGACCGGATCGCCGGTGAGGATCATCTCCATCGCCTTGCCCACGCCCACGAGGCGTGTCAGCCTCTGTGTGCCGCCCGCCCCGGGGATGATACCGAGCTTGACCTCGGGCTGGCCCATCTTGGCTGTTGCCGCCGCGACACGCAGGGTGCATGCCATGGCCAGCTCGAGACCAAAACCCATTGCCCAGCCGTTGACCGCCGCGATCGACGGGATCTCGAGCTGCTCGAGCCGGGTCAGCACTTCCTGCCTCCGCCGCGTGTGGAGGCGGCCCGTGACCAAATCGCGATCTTTCAGCTCGTTCAGATCGGCGCCGGCCACGAAAGCCTTGTCGCCCGATCCGGTGACGATGAGCACGCTCAGGTCCTGGTCCGCCTCCACCTTGGCGAGAGCCGCGTCGATCTCTTCCACGGTGGCATTGTCGGCCGCGTTGCGGAACTTGGGCCGGTCGACCGTGATCGTGGCCACGGGCCCCTCCGTTTCGAAGAGTATGTTCTCGAACATGGCTACCCCTTGGTGTAGTCGTAGAAACCCTTGCCCGCCTTGCGGCCGAGATGGCCCTTCTCGATCAGCTGATCCACGATTGGCGGGTGCTTGTACCGCTCGTCGCCGATCTCCCGGTAGAGTGTCTGCATCTTGGCGCGGTGGATGTCGAGTCCGATCATGTCGAGCAGGGTGAGCGGTCCCATGGGATGGCCCGCGCCGAGCTTCATCGCCTTGTCGATGTTCTCCGCGTCAGCCACGCCCGACTCGTAGAGCCAGGTCGCCTCGTTGAGAAGGCAGCCGAGCACGCGGCTCACGATGCCGGCGGGCGCCTCGTTCTTGCACACCACCGGGTCCTTGCCGAGGTCCTTCGCGAAGGCCTCCGCCGCGGCGAGCGTCTCGGGCGAGGTCTGCTTGCCCGGCATGATCTCGACGAGCTTCATGATCACCGGCGGATTGAAGAAGTGCATCTGCACCACCTTGTCGGGCCGTTTCGTGGCCTCGGCCATGGCGCTGATCGACAGCGACGTGGTGTTCGTGGCCAGGATCACGTCCGGCTTGGCGAGGCCGTCGAGTTCTGCGAAGATCTTCTTTTTGATCTCCAGATCCTCGAGAGCGCTCTCGATCACGAAATCGGCCTCGGCCACGGCCGAGAGGTCTCCGGCGGCCGTGATGCGCGACATCACGTCGTCGACCACGTCCTTGGTGATCTTGCCCTTTTCCACGCGCTTGAGAAGACCCTTCTCCACGCGCGCCCGTCCCTTGTCGGCGAGCTCCTGGTTGATGTCGGTGATCACCGCCTCGAATCCCTGCTGTGAACAGAGCTGGCCCACGCCGGCGCCCATGGTGCCCGAGCCAACGATTACGACTTTCTTTGTAGCCATTATTCTTCTCCTTCTTGGATTGATCTTTACTCTAATGCAGCGACCTGGACTAGACCCTCTCGACCACCGCGGCCACACCGTTGCCGCCGCCGATGCAGAGACTGACCAGGCCGAGGGTGGCGTCGCGGTCTTTCATGGCGTAAAGCAGGGTCGTGAGAATCTTGGAGCCTGTGGCAGCCACGGGGTGGCCGAGAGCGATTGCGCCGCCGTTCACGTTGACGTTGCTTCCGTCGAGGTCGAGCTGCCGCATACAGCCGAGCGCCTGCGCCGCAAAGGCCTCGTTGAGCTCGATCAGGTCGATGTCCTTGAGCTCGACGCCCGCGTGTTTCAGAGCCGCGTTGACCGCCTTCACCGGCGAGAGGCCGAAGCGTTTCGGGTCGACGCCCACAAAGGAGTAGCCGCGGAGCAGTGCCATCGGTTTCAGGCCGAGGCTGGTCGCCTTTTCGCGCTCCATGAGGACCTGGGCGGCCGCCGCGTCGCAGAGGGCGCAGGCATTGCCCGCCGTGATCGTGCCGTCCTTGCGGAAGACGGGGGGCAGCTTGGCGAGCGACTCGGCAGTCATGCCCTCGCGGTAGATTTCCTCGTCCTTGAAAACGTCGACCTTGCCCTTGCGCCCCTTGATCTCGACGGGCGCAACCTCGTCAACGAACTTTCCAGCCTTCACGGCTGCCTCCGCCTTGTTGTGACACTCGGCGGCATAGGCGTCCTGGTCCTCGCGGGAGATTTCCATCTCGGCGCGCACGTCCTCGCTGAGCTCGCCCATGAGGCCGCCGCCGAGGGGGCAGAGGAATCCGTCCTGGTGCATCAGGTCGAGGATGGCGCCCTTTCCCATGCGGTAGCCGAAGCGCGCCTTGGGAAGGGCATAGGGCACCTGGTTGGTGCTCTCCGTGCCGCCGACCACGACCGTGTCCACGTCGCCCGCCTTGATCGCCTGGGCGCCGAAGATGAGCGCCTGTATGCTCGATCCGCAGCGCACGTTGATACTCACGGCGGGCGCGTCAGTGGGCACGCCGGCCTTGACCGCGGTGATCCGCGCCGGGTTGGGGCCGACGCCCGCCTGCCACGCATTGCCGAGCACGGTCTGGTCGACCACGTCGGCCGGGATACCCGAACGCTCGATCGCGGCGCGCACGGCCACGGCGCCGAACTCGGGGGCGGTCAGCTTCTTGAGCGATCCGCCGAACTTGCCGCCCGCCGTGCGGGCCGCGCCGGTAATGACGATTTCTCTCATGATTTTTCCTCCTTGTCTTCGAATATCAGGATCTGTCCTGCTGGTTCTCGTCTTGCTATCGATTCGCCTTGCGGTACCCGAGCTGGTCCTGGGCGATGATCATCTTCTGGATGTTGACCGTGCCTTCCACGATCTGGTAAACGGCCGCGTCGCGGTAAAAGCGCGCCACGGGATACTCGGTCGAATAGCCATAGGACCCGAGAATCTTCATTGCGCTGTGAGCGGAACGCACCACCGTTTCGGCCGCGGTGTACTTGGCGTAGCAGGTCTCGAGCACGTTGCCCAGATGCCCCTGGTCCTTCTGCCATGCGGCCCTGTACGTGAGCCAGCGTGCCGCCTCGGTCTCGGCCGCCATCTTGGCGATCTGCTCCTGGTTCATCTGGAACTTGCCCACCGGTTTGCCGAACTGTTCCCGTTCGTTGCAGTATTTGACCGCCGTGTCGAGGCAGGCCTGCGAAAGGCCCACACCCCCGGCAGCGCAGCTGATGCGTGTCTGGTTGAGGGAACTGAAGAGGATCTTCACGCCGTCGCCCAGTTTACCCAGAAGGGCGTCGCCCGGCAGGCGCACGTCCTCGAATGCGATCTCACCCGTGGGAAAATGGAGGGTGCCCAGTTTTTCCAGGTCCCGTGTACTCACCCCGTCGGAATGCATGTCGACGAGAAAAGCGCTCAGCCCCTTGGAACCGATCTCCTTGTCGTGGTAGGCGTAGACCAAGGCCATGTCGGCCACCGGCGCGAGAGAGATCCATGTCTTCGAACCGTTGAGGATGTAGCCGTCCCCGTCAGGCTTGGCCGTGGACTCCATCGACATCGTATCGGAGCCCGCGTTCGGCTCGGAGATGGCGAAACAGCCGAGACTCTTGGCCGCGATCAGGTCGGGAATCCATTTCTTCTTCTGTTCCTCCGTGCCGTGGCGCTGGATGGAGAGCGCCGTGCCCAGGCACTGGGTGTTGAACGCCACGCGGAGCGACGACGATCCCCTGGCCACCTCCTCGCAGAGGAGCATCTGCGCCAGGTATCCGAAGTCGGCCCCACCGTAATCCTCCTTGATTGTGCAGCCGAAGAATCCGAGATCGCCCATCTGTTCCATCACTTCCCGCGGAAAGTGATGCTCGGCGTCCCACTGGTCGGCAAAGGGTGCGATGTTTTCTTCCGTGAACCCCCGGGCCAGTTCCTTCATGGCCTGAAGTTCTTCGCTGAGACTGAAATCCATTATTTTGTTCCTCCGTTCGCTGGAAACAGGTACATCCCATCAGATTATCAAGCCGGCCGGGGCAGGTCCAATGTTGAACTGATAAAGTTGTGGCCCTCCCGAGAAACGACATTTATGGTGGATTCGACTGGAATTCGCCGACCGGAAACCACCGATCGGAATCGAGAAAAGAACCTCCGCCGAAAGGTGTACCGTTGAACGCGCCCGATGGACATAATCCAATTCCGCCCAAGGGATTCGTGGGCCTTGCGCGGATCGTGGGCCCCGGAATCGTGGTCGCCGCCACCGGCGTGGGCGCGGGCGACCTCTTTGCGGCGGCCAAGGCGGGCGCCACCTTCGGCTTGCCGCTCCTCTGGACCGCGCTCTTTGGCGCGCTGCTGAAATTCGCTCTCGCCGAGGGCGTGGCGCGGTGGCAACTCGCCACCGGATCGACGGTGATCGAGGGATGGGTGCGGCATTTCGGCAGGGGGCTGAATCTCTTCTTTCTCATCTATCTCGTCTTCTGGACCTTCATGGTGTCGGCGGCGCTCATGGCCGCCTGCGGGCTTGCGGCCCACGCGCTCTTCCCCGCCCTTTCGGTGAACGCCTGGGCGGTGATCCACGCGTTGGGGGCGTTCTGTTTCGTCTGGACGCGCGGTTACTCCGCCCTGGAGTTGGCCATGAAGATCGCCGTGGGGGTCATGTTCGTCTCGATCCTCGGCAGCGCCGCCATGCAGGCTGCCTCGCCTTTCGACGTCGTTCGCGGCATCCTGATTCCATCCCTGCCGGCCGGTTCGACACTGCTCGTCCTCGGAGCGATCGGCGGCGTGGGAGGCTCGATCACACTCCTTTCCTACAATTACTGGATCAGGGAGAAGAAATGGTCGGGTCAGGTCTGGGCGCGGGGGGTTCGGTTCGATCTCGCCGTGGGCTATCTGCTCACCGGCTTCTTCGGATTCGGCCTGATCCTGCTCGGCGCCACGGTGCTTCTTCCGCGGGGGATCCGTATCGAGGGCAACTCGGGCGTTCTCCAGATGGCGGTCATTCTGGGTGAACGCTACGGCCGCCTCGGCGAAGTCGTATTCCTCGCCGGATTCTGGGGCGCCGTGGCCACGTCGATGCTCGGCGTGTGGCAGGGGATACCCTATCTTTTCGGAAACTATGTGGGACTCATTCGCGGCGCCGAAGGCGATGCGGTCGATCGGTACGTTTCGAGGCGGGGCAAGGTCTATCGCTGGTACGTGTGCTTCATGACCTTTCCGCCCATGGCGCTCTTGCTCTTCGGCAAGCCGGTCTGGCTCGTCGTGATCTACGCCGCGCTGAGCGCTCTCTTCATGCCCTTCCTGGCCGGCACCCTCCTCTTCATGAACAACACCCGCGCCAGGATGGGATCGCTGCGGAACGGAATCGCCGCCAACAGCGCGCTCGTGCTCGCACTCGGGCTCTTCGTCTACCTCGCTGCAGTCGAATTCTGGAAACGTTTTTTCTAGCCCGTCCCTCTTCAGAGGTGGAATAAAAAGAGAGAGCTCCGCGAGGGAGCTCTCTCTTTTTTGTTTCTTCACGAGGTCGGTCTAGAGCGGTTGGTTGGTCCACGTGCCTGTGTAGGCGCTGAAACCCCAGAGTTCGCTGGGAGTGTAGACCATACCGAGCGTGACACCCATGTAGCCTTTCAGTGCAGCCGTCATGGGGGTGCTCGCCCAGGTGCCGAGCAGCGAGGTGTAGCCGTAACCTGTCGTGTTGGTCACGATGATCAAATCGTAGCCGCCCATGTTGATGAATTTCGGCCAGCCATCCACGGTCATTTCCGACCAGACTGCTGTTTCGGAGGAGAAGACATAAGCGGTGAGGCTGTCGGCGAAGACCGCCGAGGTCCAGATCGTGTGGGCGCCGGCGAGCAGTGTCCCGTTAATGGCCTGAGAGTAGACGCTGTCGGTGAACACGTCATAGGCTTTGGCCTCTGTTCCGTTCCAGACGATCACGTGCCTCGAGGAGCATTCGACCTTGTACCCGGACGCGTTGGTCAGGGTGATCTGGGTCCACGCATTGGTGCGGGTGTTGAACGCGTACGCCTCGTCGTCGCACCAGACCGCGGCCACGTCGAATCCCATGTCCGACCGGTAGGTCTTGTTCGAGTCGAGGGGCTGAGCGACCCACGTGCAGTCGTGGCCCATACCGTAGGCGTTGTTCGCGTTGACGAGCAGGCTGCCGCCCGCGTTCACGTGACCGACGACCGGCGTGCCGTCGAGGGTCAGATGCTCGCCGGGAACAAAGGGAGCGGCGCGCCGATATCCCCACGCCTGATTGTTGTTCCAGAGGAGAATGGAGTTGTCGTGAATGTCGCCGAGGAAGGCGGCCTGGTAGCCGGGGACGATCCCCGTGTCATACCAGACGCCGGCGTACAGATCGAACGCCCAGGCGCCGGAGTCGGCCCAGATGAGCGCCGACTCGTCGTCGACGCGCACGAAGGGAGGATAGTTCTGATTGTAGACGGGGCCGGCGATCCACTGGCCGTTGAGGCCGTCGAAGAGTGCGGCCTCGTCGGTGCTGTAGGAGACCGCAACCTTGTTGCCCGCGACACCGGCGAGCGGCTCGCTGCCCGCTGGCGATCCGAAGAAGTTGGAGTAGGCAGAGGAATAACCGTAGCGTGTGTCGCCCGTCCAGACGAGGCCGCAGTTTTCACCGGGCGAATGGCCTTCGACCGCTCCGTCGAGCGCCTGGTGGCCCCAGCTGTTGGTCAGGGAACTGTAGCCGTAGGCGTCGGTGTCATTGAAGAGCAGTGCGGCCGTGGTGTGGAGGTCGTCGTCGACGGAGCTCTGAAAGTTCGAACCGGCGAGCGGCTGCAGGGACTTCATGGAGAGGAAAGTGCTGTGGGCGATGGCTTTTTCTCCATCGCACCAGGCGAGAGCCACCGAGCCGCCGATGTCGAAGCCGTCGACCTGGGTGAACGATTCGACCGCCCAGTTCGACGTTTGGGGAATGTAGACCCAGATATTGTGGTCATTGCCCACCATTGCGGCAACACGTCCCAGGATGCCGAAATCGAGAGTCTGCTGCGACCCGGTGTGAAGCGGTGTCCAGAGTCCCGTGTAAGGGGAGAATCCGACAGCGGGATAGTGGGACGGCGCGGCGCCTTCTTTCCAGCCCATTCCCACGTGGAGGTCGGCTCTGAGATGGCTCGAACCTGTCGTGGCGTTGAGTGGATTGAAAACCTGGATGTCGATGGATGAGTTGTTGCTCTGGGCGCCGGCCGGCAGGGAAAAGCCGACAAGGGCGACGGCGACCAGGAGTGCGGGAAATAAAACTCTCATGATTCTCCTCCTATATATGAACATCAAGAAAAAGGGTTTTCTGAAAATGGGTGTCGAGTCTAGCTGGATCCGGCTTTGTCCTTCCTGAACTATTCCACTGGTGCGATTTTACCTTAAATACAGCATCATTAGTAAAAAAAACCGTTTTTGATATCCCCCATTTCAGATGGGAATTGAATAGCCGAAACGGACGGCCTCGCCAGAAAAATTGCTTTCTGATCCCTTGTTTCTTTTCATCGAGGCAAAAAAATGAAATTCCGATCCTGATCTTTCCCGATGTTGATCGGACCGAGGTTCTCTGCCAGAATATCCACCCATGAAAAAACCAGCTGAGAACGAGGCAGCAGCGCGCTCTGGCCAGGGAACTCTCGGCACATTCGGCGGTGTGTTCACGCCGAGTGTTCTGACCATCTTGGGTATCATTCTCTTCATGCGGCTCGGCTACGTGGTGGGCGACGCGGGATTGAAGCGCGCACTGGTCATCATCGGGATGGCCAATCTGATTTCCATCATGACCACCTTCTCGCTCTCGGCGATCGCCACCAATCTCAAGGTGAAGGGTGGGGGCGACTACTACCTGATCTCGCGCACCCTGGGGGTGCAATTCGGCGGCGCCATCGGAATCGTGCTCTATCTCGCCCAGTCGGTGTCGATCGGGTTCTACTGCATCGGTTTCGGCGAAGCCCTGGCGCGCATGCTGCCCTGGTCGGAGCCCTGGCTGCCGCAGGCGATCGCGGCAGCGGCCGGAATGTTCCTTTTCTTTTTCGCATGGCTGGGGGCTGATTGGGCCACGCGGTTCCAGTATCTCGTCATGGCCGCGCTCGTCGCGTCACTCGCCTCCTTTTTCATCGGGGGGATCGGACGTTTCGATCCGGCTCTCGTCGTCGAGAACTGGGAAAAACGTCCGGGAACGGAAGAGATCTGGATCCTCTTCGCTATTTTCTTTCCTGCAGTGACCGGTTTCACGCAGGGTGTGAGCATGTCGGGCGATCTGAAGAATCCGGGCAAGAGCCTCCCCCTCGGTACCTTCCTCGCCGTGGGGATTTCGGTGGCGGTCTACTTCGCGGCGGCGCTCCTCTTCGCCGGCACCATGCCGGCCGAGACGCTGAGCCACGATTTCTCCGCCATGAAGCGGATCGCGGCGATCGACTGGCTGATCAGCGCGGGAGTGATCGCCGCAACCCTTTCTTCGGCGATGGCGTCCTTTCTCGGTGCGCCGCGCATCTTGCAGTCGATGGCGCAAGATCGGATCTTTGCCTTTCTCACACCTTTTGCCAGGGGATCAGGTCCCTCGGCGAACCCGAGGCGCGGTGTGCTCCTCTCGGCGCTCGTCGCGGGGGTCACGATCGCCGCCGGCCGGCTCAACCTGATCGCGCCTGTCGTGTCCATGTTCTTCCTGATTTCCTACGGCCTCCTCAACTACGCCACCTGGTTCGAGGCGCGGACCGAGAGTCCCTCCTTCAGGCCGCGATTCCGATGGTTCGATCGCCGCGTCAGTCTGCTCGGCGCTCTCGCCTGCCTGGCCGCCATGATGGCGATCAATTTCGCCGCGGGCCTGGTGGCGGTCTCGATCCTGGCCGCCGTATACCAGTACCTCAAACGCACGGCCGGCCCGGCGCGCTGGGCGGACAGCCGACGCGCCTATCACTTTCAGCGGCTCCGCGAACATCTCTTCGCCATCGGCGAGGAACCGGAGCATCCACGCAACTGGCGTCCGCGGCTGCTCGTCTTCTCGAACGACGCCAACCGTCGCGAACAGCTGCTCCGGTTCTCGTCGTGGATCGAGGGAGGCGCCGGTTTGGCCACTGCCGTCAAGATACTGGTCGGCCAGGGGATCAGGGCACGGATGCGGCGCGACGAGGAGGAAGAGAAGCTTCTCGCCGAGATCGCCGAGATCGATGTGGAGGCTTTCGGCCGGGTGATCCTGGCGCCCACCGTGCTCGAGGGCGCCCGCGCCTTGATCCAGTCGTGGGGGATCGGTTCGGTTCGGGCCAACACGGTCATACTCAACTGGCCCGAGCAGGTTCTCGCGGAGCCGGACAACGCTGGCCAGGAAAGATACGGCCGCTACCTGAGAGCCGCGCTCCGACTCGGGTGCAACGTGATCGCCGTGGATGCCAAGATGACCGAGTGGGATGCGCTCGGCGAACAGCCGGCGGGCGATCGGCGCATCGATATCTGGTGGTCGAACGATGCGACGAGCCGCCTCACGCTCCTGCTCGCCTACCTGATGACGCGGAGCGGCGCGTGGGACGGGGCGGCGATCCGCGTTCTGACCCTGACCGCGCGCGACGGCGAGGAGAACGGGTGCCGCGAAGAACTCGGCCGGATTCTCGACGAGGCGCGCATCGAGGCGGAGTGCAAGGCGATCGATGCGCGAAACGCTGACAGCATCGTGGCCGAGTCGGCCGACGCATCGCTCGTTTTTCTTCCTCTGAGGCTGCACAATTACCTGCCGGCCGATCCGTTCGGAAATCCGCTCGACGATCTGTTCGAACGGCTGCCGGTGGTGGCGGTGGTGCTGGCGGCCGAGGATATTCCCCTCGACGCGGACCCGGAAGAGGGCGGTGCGGCCGAGACCGCGCTCGTTCGCGATGCGGCGACCGATACCGAGAAGAGGGCGCTCGAGGCCGAGACGGAGGTTCAGAAGGCCGAGGCCAGGATCGCCGCGCTCGAGAAGGAGTTGGCAAAGCTCGTGGAGGAGGGCCGCAACGGGGACAAGATCTCCGCTCTCGAGAAGGCGCTCCGCGAGGCGGGCGAGGACGCGCACAAGGCGGTCCGCCGGGCGGCCAAGGCGCGGGCCAAGGCGATCGATGCCGCGAGCGCCGCGGAGGCGCTGGAAAAGAAAACCAAGCCCGCCGATGATCCGAACGGGTCAGGCAATCAATGAGGTGGCGATAGGAACGTGAAACGGAGCGGAGACCGAAAGAAGAAGCAGCGAAGCCGGCGCCGATCCGACTGGAACTGCGCTATCTGCGAAAAAAAGGTCCCCTTTTGCTGGACCTGCACCTGCGGTTTCATGATCTGCCAGGAATGCATGGACGAGAATGCCTGGGGCATGACGTGCAACAACCTCACCTGGGAATGCCCCGATTGCGGGACGATCCGGACGTTCTAGGCGTGTGCCGGTCCGTGCCCTTCAAGACGTCGGGTGAGTCCACCCGTACGGCCGAAAGGCGAGATGTTTTTTTGGGCTCGCCGAGCGGAGAATGCAAAACCAAAAAAATATCTCGAGCTCCCGCCGTGTGGGTATCCTCACCGGGCATCTTGAAGGATAGAGCCAACCCCACCTCTAGAACCCGCGAGGCCCGAACTCGGCCGGAACCGGTCCTTCGAGCACCGCGTCGAGCTCGGCGAGCAACCTCTTCTTGTCCTTGGGAAGGCTTCCGGAGGGCGAGGCCAGATTGGAGATGTGATTGGCGCGAAAGATCGCGCCCGACAGGTCGAGATGGGCGATCAGTTCGCGCAGCTCCTCGATCGTCTGCCGCGGGGTGGGCGGGACGTACCGCTCCTGCACCATCTCCTCGTGGATCGGCGCCTGGGGAACGACCATCATTGTCAGCGTGGACACGAATCGGGGATCGATCGCGCTCAAGACGCGGCCCGATTCGCTCGCGTGTTCCAGGCTCCGGTCCGGGCCCCCCGCGCCGAGGATGATCATCGTGGACAGCTTCATCCCCGCGTCGACCGCCTTGCGGCCCGCTTCGATCATCTCCTCCTGCGTCACCCCTTTTTTCAGGCGCTCGAGCACGAGCTCCGATCCGCTCTCCACGCCGAGATAGAGCATGTTGAGCTTTCGGGACTTCAGCGTTTCCAGTTCCTCGCCGCTCTTGAGGAGCAAGGCCTGCGGTGTGGCGTAGACACCCACGCGCAGGAGGTCGGGAAAGGCCTTCTCGAGCAGATCGACGATCTCGAGAAGGCGTGCTGTCTTGATGATGAGCGCGTCGCCGTCGGCGAGGAAGACGCGCCGCACATGGGGACCGAGGTACTGGCGGGCCATCTCGATATCCTCGGCGATCTCGTCGACGGGGCGGATCTTGAAACGCACGCCCTGGTACATGGCGCAGAAGGTGCACTTGTTGTAGGAACAGCCGCGCGTGGCCTGGATGATCAGGGAATTGGCCTCCGAGGGAGGTCTGAAGATATTGCCTTCATAACGCATTCTGTTTTTTCGTCCTCTTCTCGTCCGTGCTCTCAGATCACGACATGGCTGTGAGCGTGCCGGATCTCGGTGGCCATCAAGTCCCCTTCCTTGACGGTGCTCGGAACGAGCCGGAACTCGAAGATATTGGACGGTCGTGTCAGCGCATCGGTGGAAATCTCATCCTCGAAGTGGGAGTGGTGGAAGAAAACTTCCTTTTCCGCCAATCCTTCGTCGTTCAATTGGAGGTGGCGGAAGAATCCATACCCCTTGTCCTGCCAGTAATTGACGGGATAACCCCTGATGATCTCGCCGTTGTCGCTCGTGGGAAGCAGGCCGGGGATCATGAAACCGGAAAGATAAAAGTCCGCCGCCTCCTTGAGACGTTTCGCCACGTTCAGAAAGCCGATCACTTCCACACGGCAGCCGAAATTCTGCATCGCGTGAATGAGGTGGCAAAAATCGCCGTCCCCGGAGAGGAGAACGACCCGGTCGAGGTGTCTCGACTGAAGCAGGGCGTCGATACCCAGGTCCATGTCCACGTTCGCCTTGACCGTGACCTCGCCGTCCGAATTGACATAACGCTGGACCGGTTTCTTGATCAGTTTGAATCCGTGGCTCCTGAGAACGTCGTGGTAGCGATAGAGCTTGCGGCGGTAATCGTCGTCCTTGTCCGTCTGTTCGAGATCTTCGACCACGTAGGAGTTGGCTCTCAGGATGACCGAGTCATCCATGGCAACATACTTTTTGAGAACATCGTAACGCATGCCATATCCGCCGCAGAGGCGGATGTTCTCACCGTCAACGTAAATTCCTGTTTTGAGCATGATAGACCTTCGTGTTTCTCAATGAACCAAATGAATCGCGAGTCCGGGTCCGTCAATTCATACGCACAACCCATACCTGTTTATATAGGCGACTTCCCAAACGTTACCACTCAATTCCTATCCTCTTTGTTCCGGGAGGGAAAATGAGCAGATAATCCTGGATCGCCGGTGAGTAGGGCTTGCCATCGACAGTGATTGGGAATTTTTGAGAAGGGTAGACCTGGTTCATCATATAACCTCTTGGTGGCAGGGCTGATGTGTCCAGGAAGTCGATCGTGGATTTGAGCTTTTCCGTGGTCATGCTAAACGACACGCGGCCGTAGGCGGTCGGTGCGTTCTCGACACCCAATTCCTTGGCGATCTCGAACCACCGCAGGGTCAGGCCCGGAGCGAGAAAAAGATAATCCCCCCTCTCCATGACGAAAAGATTCCGCATCAAGGTGACGTAGGCCGCGTCGGCCCGCAACGACGGATCCCTGTGCGCGGCGGATTCGGAACCGGCCAGTGCCTCGGCCCAGGTGTGGATGCCGTGCTTCGTGGTATGAGCCGCGTACCACTCGAGAACGCGGGCAGGGTATTCTTCCTTGCGCAGGGCGAGCATGGTCGACGCCAGTTCCATCCCGGCCGGTAAAAAAATGTCGCCCGAACGCATGCCGCCGCCCGCATCCTCGAAGAACATGATCCAGTTGAGCTCGATACTCCGCTTGGCCCAGCGGTCCCTGGCCGTGAAGATCGAACCGGGCCAGGCGCAGTTCCCGAGGCGGATCGCATCGTCGGCCGTGATGCGGCCTGTCACGGTGTCGGGATCGTCGGCGCGCACCAGGCCGGTGGAGGGGCCGGCGGGGATGAAGTTGATCTTCGCCTCTTCCATGGCTGCCGGAATCGCCTGTCGCAAAATCGTCCGCAGGGAGCCGGCGCACCTGGAGAATCGCCGCGCATCGTCGTCGAGGCCGATCTCTGCCGCCCCGAAGGCCGCGGACTCGAGCCCGTTCACCACATCGAAGCTATCGGCGAAACGGATCGGGGCGCTCGAATCGGCCGGCCGGACCAGCCCCTCTTCCGTGGTGCGGGCCGCGATTTCTTCCAGGCGGCCGGCAGCTCCCAGGATCAGGTCTTTCTTGCCGGCGAGCCACTCCTTGTCATGGGTGAACCGGTAGTGTTCGGCCAGGGCGTAGAGTGTCCGATTGTTCCATGCCGGCGCTGCCGGACCGGAGGGTTCTCCGCTTTCCAGCAGTTCGAAGGGTATCTGCCCGTCATCCTGGATCAGATCGTCGAAGCAATCGAGCAAGATGCGCGCTTCGGTGAAACGGCCGGCCCGGTTCAGAGCCGCGGCAGCGGCGGTGGTTTCGACTGTCTGGAAAGAAGTTGCCGAAAAGAGTGTCCGGCCGAGGCCGCGTCCCGTCGATCGGACCGATCGGGCGGCCATGACGAGGCGGGCGAGCGCCGCGCGCCACGTGTCTTCGAGCTGCTTGTTCGGCGTGTGGAAACGCACCTCGTTGAGACATTCCGACGAGGCCCAGTCGATGTGGGAGCGGGCATAACCGATCCTGGTCTTCTTCTCCTCGGGCCACTCTCCAGGAGGGGAGGTTGCCAGGAGGACGTTGAGATCGACGACCGGTGTGGCTGCGGCGAACTCCCCCTCGGCGGTGCCGATCTCGACGTCGAAACCGAACAGGTATGCTTCCGGTTCGTCCCTGTTCGCCGCTGCGATCGCCCCGTGGATCGCCGGGACGGCGGGGAGCTGGATCATGCCGCGGCCATCAACAGTGCAGATGGTTTCCTTCTCGAGACCGATCGTGCCGAGGGAACGGATCGAGCCGTCGAGACGGTGAGGCCTCAGGCAGACGCAAATCCGCGCCGGAAATTCCTCACGGCTCCTGTTGAAGACCTGAATCCGATAGACGAAGAACAGCGCATCACCCTCGTGATCCGGAGCGAGCCCGGTCGCCACGCCGGTCAATTCGGTCTCCACCTCGATTCCTTGACCGGCGCCCCAGCGCGCCTGGGGGATCGGCAGGTAATCCTGTGAGAGCGACAGGCTCACCTTTCCCGGCTGGGGCGCGTAAAAACGGTCCTCGTCGGCACGCCAGATCACGGCGCACAGATTGGGTGAGTCGATCGAGACCTGCGCGCTTCCGTCCGGTCCGAACAGACCCATGGGAGCGGCGTCAGGGGGCGCGCCGCCCGATGGCGGTGCGGTGACAGGGGTGCACGCAGCGGTCGTCCCACCGGCCCAGAACGGCCACAAGAGGCCGGTGGCGTCGCACGCCTTCTGGATGAACCGGGAGTCTTCCATCGGGGGAGCGGAGGCCGGCTCGGCCTTCGGCGGACTGTCCGGCGGCGGATCGTTGTCGGCGCAACCTGCTGCCAGAACGGAAACAAGAAGAGTGATTATCTGCAGAGCTCGTTTCATGAATGATTTTTTCCGAAAAGGTCTTTCACGGTAAGCGCTTTTGCCAGCGTCTGTTTCGCTCATCGGGGATCGTCGCCCCGCACCGTGCAGCTTCGGGGCGGAGGCCCTACAAACGATATAGGAGCTTGACAGGGTGAGGTTACGACCGTAGAATATCGCGCTTCTATTTTTGAAAATTGATATTTCACACACATCTCGATTCCGCCGAACCGGGCGGATCGAGCTGGTGACCTTTGACTCGCGAGGTGCCCTATGGCCAAGAACAAACGCAAACTCAAAAAAGCCAACCACGGAAAGAGACCGACCTCCCAGCGGAAGCACAGGCTGATTCGCAAGAAGGCGGCCAATGATCGCACTTGATTTGCGTTCATGGGGTATTTCTTTTTGCGTAAATGAGTTAACCGGTTTCCCACCGCCAGCGGTTCCTACCTCTTGTCCCTCTCTGCCAGCCGGTCGAGCGCCTCGGCCTTGAATCGGCCGAATTCTCCCACATCGAGGGCGCCACGGATATCAGCCATCAGTTTCTGATAATAATGCATGTTGTGAATCGTACACAACGTGCTCCCGAGAACCTCTTTCGACAGAATCGCGTGGCGCAGGAAAGCCCGGCTGAAACGGCTGCACGTGTAACAGTCGCAGGATGTGTCCACGGGATAGGCGTCCTTCCTGTACTTGTTGTTGGTCACCCTGATCTTGCCCTGCGGTGTGAAAAGGGTGCCCGATCGGGCCATCCGGGAAGGGATGACGCAATCGAATATATCCATGCCCCGTTCCACCGATTCGAGGATGTCCTCGGGAAAACCGACCCCCATGAGGTAGCGGACATGTTTCTTGGGCAGGTGGGGCTCAGTGAACTCGACAACCTTTTTTAACAGATCGAGCCCCTCACCCACGCTCACGCCGCCCACGGCGATCCCGTCGAAGGGCATGTCGCCGATGGCCAGGGCGCAGTCGCGCCGGAGGTCCTTGAACACGCTTCCCTGCACGATGCCGAAGAGGAACTGATCGTTCGCGTCGTCGCGGCTCCTTTCAGCGAGGCAGCGTTCGGCCCAGCGGAGCGTCCGCTGAGTCGATTGCCGTGCATAATCGTGGGTGCAGGGGTAGGGAATGCACTCGTCGAAAGCCATGATGATGTCGGCGCCGAGATCCTGCTGGATCTGGATCGACCGTTCGGGGGAGAAGAACTCGGAAGCGCCGTCGCTCGCATAGCGGAAGGTGACGCCCTCCTCCGAGATCGTCCTGTACTTGACCGAAAAGACCTGGAATCCGCCCGAGTCGGTGAGCATCGGCCCGTCCCATCCGGAAAACTTGTGGAGGCCTCCCAATTTGCGGATCAGCTTTTCGCCCGGCCGCCAGGCGAGGTGGTAGGTGTTTCCGAGAACGACACGCGCGCCCACCTCTTCGAGCTGATGGGGGGTCATCGCCTTGAGAACCCCTTGTGTGGCCACGGGCATGAAGGCCGGCGTTTCCACCGTTCCGTGCGGCAGTTCGAGCCGTCCGCGCCGAGCGGCGGAGCGTGAATCCTTGTTCAAGAGTGTGAATATTCCATTCTGTTTCATGGCGGCATCATACCAGATGGGCCCTGTCCGGGCGCGCCCGATTCCTGTTCCGGCGGCAAAGTCGTGTGTGCACAGAATCGGGGCGCGCGCCGGGACATGTTTTGCACCGGGCGTCGAATAGTATTATCATGACGGGCGATGGCGCACCCTTCATCGAACCCAGCGGAGTGGATCGCTCCAGCCGGGAGTGAGATCCACGCGGACGATTCTGTTCGATTCCTCGTTTTTGCTGATCCTGATCGCTCTGGCCGGGCCGCCACGCGGGGCGCGCGCCGATTCTGCACGGAAACAAATTCTGCACGGAGACAATAATAGAAATAGAGTCGAATGACAGATCCCCCTGGAGGAAGGAAGGAGTTCAAAATGCTACGTTTCAGTCTTTTGTTTGTTGCTCTGCTGCTCGTGGGAAGCGACCTGGCGGCTCAGGAACCGGGCGCGCAACCGAAAAGCGTTGAGAGCATCGTGGTCGAACGGCGCGATTTTTCGACTGACGAGGTGCGCAAAGGAACCTTTGTTCCCTCCCAGTGCGACGAGATCGAGCTCTGGTTCGAAGAGTACAAGGGCGAGCTTCTCTTTATCGAGGTCCTTCAGCATGGAACCCCGGTGAACGACGGGGACGTGATCGCCCGCCTCGATCTGCGCGGCATCAAGGATCAGATCGAAAAGCTCGAGAGGCAGGTCAAGTCGGCGGCCCTCAATTTTCAGAGCAGCGTGGAGCGGGCCGCGATCAGCGAGAAGAGCGCGGCCCTCGCGCTCGACAACGCGCGCTACGATCTCGAACAGGCACGCCGCAACCTCGAGGGCTGGGAGAGGTTCGAGCTCGATTTTTCGCAGCGCAGTTCGGAGCTGATGGCGCTTTATACCGAACACAACATCGAAGACCAGAAGGACGAGCTCGACCAGCTCGAGATGATGTACCGCGACGACGAGCTGACCGACGCCACCGAGGAGATCGTGCTCAAGAGGTCGCGGCGCAACCTGGCCCGCTCCCTGACATCTCTGAAGAACATGAAGGACAGGCGCGCCTACACGGTCGCCTTCTCCGAGGCGGCCCAGACCGTGCGCCTGCGGCGCGCGGTACACGCGAAGGAAGCCGCTCTCGACAAGCTGCTCAAGACGCAGGAGATCGAAAGGCGCGGCCGGGAGGACGGGTTGCTCCAGACCGAGCTGAGCCTCAAGGATCAGAAGGCGAAGCTGGCCCGGCTGCACAAGGACGCCGAGCTGCTCGCGATCCGCGCAACCCGCGATGGCGTTCTGCTTCATGGCTCGGCCGACGACTACAGGCCGGGAAAGACGGCTCCCCGTCACAAGCGGGGCAGCCGCGGCGGCGCGCGGACCAAGCTCTTCACGATTGCCGATCCGGACCGCTCGAACGTGGCCCTCGACATTCCCGAATCGAAGATCAATGCGATCCGCACAGGCATCGCGGCCAAGGTGAATGTTGTGGCCGTGCCCGAGATCGCCGTCATGGGCACGATGCGCGTCGATCGCTTTCCGGCTCCGCGGAGCGCGGGAGGAAAGGAGAACACACACACTGCCGAGGTCGTGATCGACGGGCCTGTCCAGGGTGTTGTGGCCGGAATGCGCGCCGAGGTGAAGATCGTGGTCGAGGAGCTCGAGGACGTGATCGTGCTTCCCAGGACCGCCGTGTTCGGTTCGGGAACGGACGCGTATTGCCTGGTTGCCGCCGAGGAGGGGGAGAGCTTCCAGAGGATCCCCGTCAAGCTCGGACCGTCGACCGATAAGGAGGTTGTCGTTTACGGGGTGCTCTCGGACGGGCAGAAGGTGCTTCTATGCGAACCGCAGAAATGATTCCCCGACGCGTTCTGTTTGCGGCGGCGGTCTCCGTTCTTTTCGTTCTGACCGCTCTGCCTCTGGCGTGGGCGCAGACCGGGGAAGAGACGCCAGCCGAATCGACCGCCCGACCGGGCCCCGCGCGCGACGCGGCGCGGCCTGATCTGCCCGATCTCGAGACAGCGATCGAGAAAGCCGTGGAATGGCTCGTGGCCAATCAGCACGACGACGGCGGCTGGGGATCCCATCACACGGCCCGGCCGATAGAGGTTTTCTGCAGTCCGCCCGGCTCGCACAAAGCCTTCCGCGTGGCCACGTCGGCTCTCTGCGTGGCGGCGCTCGAGGACAGCCCTTTCAAGACAGCCGCGAGCCGCCGGGCGGCGAGCCGCGGTATCGACTATCTGCTCGGCGCCTACAACGTGAAGCGCATGAGCGGCCTGGAACACTACAGCGTCTGGGCATTCGGTTACGGCTTGCAGGCCCTGGGCCGCTGGCTGCGCGATCATCCCAACGACCCGAGGAAGGATGAGCTCAGGGCGGCCTGCGACCATCTGGTCGTCAAGCTCAAGAGGTACCAGACCCTCGACGGGGGGTGGGGGTATCTCTCCCTGATAGGTCTCGAAACCTATCAGCCTTCGGACACGTCGATGTGTTTCACCACGGCGGCGATCCTCGTCGGTGTGGACCGCGCCAAGCAGGCCGGAATCGTCTTTCCCGAAAAGCTCGTGAAGCGCGCCGTGAAACAGGTGGTCCGGTCGGAGACGCCCGAGGGTTCGTTCGTCTACGGCGAATACCTGAAGTACGTGCCGCGCGCGGGCATCAACCAGCCGAAGGGTTCGGCATGCCGCACGCCGTGCTGCCAGTACGCGGTCGGCCTCTTCGGCCACGAGTACAGCGTGGAAGCGAAACGCAAGGGGCTCCAGATCCTGCTCGTCGATCAGATCCGGTTTCAGAAATGCGGCTCCCGTCGGCCGATCCCGCACGAATCGTGGTACGGGATCTCGGGGTATTTCTATCTTTTCGGGATGGCCTATGCCGGGTACGTCCTCGAAGGGATGCCCGACGAGGACAAGACGCGTTTTTCCAAACCGCTCTTCGACGCGGTCATGTACTGCTGGCAGCCTGACGGCTCCTTCTGGGATTACCCGCTCTACAGCTATCACAAGCCGTACGGGACAGCGTTCGCGCTGATCGCGTTGTCGCGTCTCGATTTGTAGTCTCTCGCCGGAGGACCGGTCAGTTCTTGAAGTAGGTCTTGAGCACGGGCGCGGCGCCGGGCAAGCCGGCGATGCACGTCGACGTGCCGGACGAGCTGTCGAGCAGGTCGATCACCGGATCGTTCACGTAGGACACGAAGAGCAGGTCGGGCAAGAACGTGGGCACCGGGGACGGAAAATATCTCATGGGGTGCTTGTTGTTCGCCGGTAGATCCATCGAAGGATTGTTCCCCACGCCGCCTAGATTGGTCACGTAGGGGCTGCCGCCAAAATTCTGATCGAGCCACGCCGCGCGGTTGATATCGGGCAGCGCCACATCGGCGGCCGGTCCCGTTCCGGAGAGAACTCCATCCTGCGCGGTCCACTGGTCGACGATGAGAAAGTCGCGATCCCAGGTGCCGGGCGTCTGGGGTCCCCACGGTCCGTACTGCTTCACGAACTGGATGCGAGAGACCGCCGCGCCCTTTGCCGAGTCGTGGGCCACGAAGCAGCCTCCCACGAGGTTGAGCGAACCGGGCGTGTCGTGCAGGTAGAGCGGATCGTAGCAGAGTCCGCGCGGCTGAAGGATTTCCTCGTAGACCTCGCCGAATTCGCCGATGAGCGGCACCGCGCCGTAGATGTCGTCGAGCCCGATTCCGCCGATGCCGTCCGGTCCTGATTCGTAGACGAGAATGTTGTTGCCGCCGAAATTCGAGATGTAGGCGTGATACACGCCGCATCCCCAGCCGGTGACGAGCTGGCGCGGTCCGGCCACGATGTCCCAGGGCTTGTCGATCCGGCAGTCTGTCAGTGTCTTGCGGACCGATCTGGTTCCCGCCTCGATGATGGAGATCGTGTCGTCGCCGAAATTGCAGACGAGAACGTCCTCGCCGTCGGGCTGGCAGCAGAGCCCCTTCGGCCACCGCCCCACGGCGATCTCGTCCGTCTTGAGAAGGAAGTGGGGCGACCGCGGATCCACGTCGACGACGGAGACCGACATCGAATCGAGGTTGGTCACGAAAAGGGTCTTCAAGTCGGGCGTGATCGCGGCCTGCTCGGGCCTGGAGAACCCGGTGACCTCGGTGATCTGTTCCATCGTGTTCGAGTTCAGCACACGAACAGTGTCGTTCGCCCGGTCGGTGGCGAAGAGAAAATTGCCGATCTGCTGCCGGCTCGCGTAGTGGCTGCCGATTCCGAAAGTGCACGTCTCCGCGATGGGGCCGTCCTGAATGTACGTGCCCCACGACCACGGGCCGAGGCCGGGCGCGTTGGGCGGGAAGGGCCGGTCGCTTCCTCCAAGGAGACCGGCAGGATCGAGGTGGATCCACTGCTTCTTTCCGTAGAGCGAAAAGAAGGAAATGTCGGGCGGAAAGACCTCCTTGCCGAGAATCACGTAGGCCCCCTCGTCGTGGACCGCGTGCTCGTCCACGCCCACGTGGAGGGGACGCATGCCCACGGGCAGGGTGAGGGGCGGGGGATTGGGCGTTGGCGGCGAACTGATCAGATTGCTGGAAAGGGTGCCGACCGCCGCCGGGTAGACGAGATCGAGACGGTCGGCGTCCGACGCGTACGGATTGGACCGGTTGTAGTAGATGGTGTCGAGAAAGTCGCCCACCTCGATATCGCTGATCCGGCAGGAGGCCGGACAGTCGAAGAGCTGGGCCGAGCCGTTCGAGTCGCGCACGAGCGCGTCCTTCGACGGATCGAGGTCACTCCACCAGCGCCCTCCGCCCTCGTTGATCCCGCCGATCGGCGTGTCGTCGCCCACGCCGACGGGATAGGCGTAGTTGTTGCCGAATCCCAGCATGCCGTTCCCGAAGGGGCTGTAGAAGGCCGAAGCCGTGATCCACATGTTGCGGCTCGCCGCGGGGGAGTTGGTGACGAAACCATTGCCGTCGAGGTCGAGAGCTCCGATCCCCTTGGCGCCCATGGTGAAGTAGAGCACGTTGGGCGAGACCGGCGCGTTGACGTATCTGCTCCCGAGGAGCACGGAGAAGGACTCTGTTTCGTTCTGGCCGTTGTTGTAGTAACGCTCCCCGTGGAAACCGGCCACCCCCAGGTTTTGCGGCGTGGGCTGGCCTCCCTGGCCGGGCATGATCCCGGTGAGCGTGTTCTTTTGATAGTCGTAGACGGTGACCTCGATCCGCATGCGGACCGCCCCCGCGGGCGGGGTGGGCGGATCGTTGGGGAGATCGCCCGACCAGTCCGTCGACGAGCCGGGGAGATCGATGAGCGGCGTCACGACATAGGAGGCCAGGTTGTTCTGGCTGAGAGGGTGGATCCTGACCGGCACCGGTGTGTGCGGCTCGACTGGATCTCCCAGCTCATCGAGAAAATAGGCTTTCAGCGAGACGTTGGTGCAGATCGGTTCGATCTCGGTGCTGCACGCCGGGTAGGGAGGCCAGTTCATCCTCTCCGGATTGGGGACGGGCTCCATGTTTCCCGTGAAGGGGCCCCTGTTGAACACGATCGATCGCCCCACGGTCACGGGCACGACCGGCTTGTTGAAAACGATCATGAATCGCGCGTCGACCGGCACGAAGTGGCTGCCGCTTCCGGCGATCCCGGGCCAGTGGTCTTCGAGCGGAGCGCCGGTGATCGGATGGGGCACGCACTCGGAGGGAAGTATTGCGAGAACCTCGACGGCCGTGTCGTCGTCATCGGCAGGCACCCCGGTCCGCCTGACGAGATGTCTCGAGTTGACGGCGCGCTGATTTCCCTGCGCGTCGGCGAGGGTGCCGATGCGGATGCGGATCTCCTTGCCGTTCCATTCGGCAGGTGAGGCGTCTGTCCCGGTGAGCGCCACCGATCTGTTCACGGCAGGGTCGGGAATTCCGGGCTTGACACCGGGGATGCTCATCGTGTTGGCGACGAAAACGATCGTGTCGGGCGCCCTCGAGGCACCGGCCGGCCAGTTGGGATCGTTGCCGTGATCGACACCGAACGCGTCGATTCCGCCGGCGAAAACGGACAGCCACACCGTCGCGCCTGTCTCGTCCCGAACGTCGAGGTTTCCCGACAGGTAGTTGTTGGTTGGATTCGCCGGGTCGAAGAGGGAGGCCCGGTCGGGCTCGAATGGCAGGATGACCTGGAAGAACTGGGTGGCATGTGTCGACGGCGTGCCGCTCCAGTCCGCGTACCGCGGCATCGGGTCGGGCCGCCACTCCAGCGCGTTGTTGTACTCGTCGTCCCTCCAGATGTCGGGATCGTCGTAGATGAATCTGTCATCCGGATCGTGCGCCACGCACGCCGCGATCGCCTCGTTGAAGCAGTTGTTGGCCGCGTTGACGAAACTCTTGAACCGGTTGATCCGGGTGTCGACCTCGCCGTCGCCGTCCGAATCGAAGAAACCCGATGCGGTCTCACCCTTGGGAAAGAAGTCGAGGCGTCTGCAGGACACGATGTTCCCTGTCACGCGAACGGGATCGGCCTCTTCGTAGAGGTCGACGCTCCGTTTCTGCCTGACAATGTGTTCCTTGTCCTGCTCAGTGCCGGAAAGGGCGAATACGAGCAGACAGGACAGGGCGATGAGGACGCAAAAAGCAACGACGGCATGTGAAATCTTCGGGGGGTAACTCATTGACTCACCTCAATTTTTCGAATGATTCAACCTGACGAAATATCATTGAACCCTCCCTCTTTCACAGCAATACCTGTACCGGGAGAGAAACTTCGGTGAGGATTCGGATTCTGGGGGTTCGGCCGCCGCGCCGGAGGATCCGCCGGCCGACCAGGTGCGACTGTGCACTCATTGCGAGCGCAATCGCACGGTTCTCAGTTGGGAAACCGTTTACCGTAGACGAAGGTGAGCACGCCCTTGATGTACCCCATCTGTTTTTCAGTGAGATACTTTCGCGACGAGTAGATGTAGTTGATCTGGACGTTGGTCAGCCTGCCGAGGATATAGACGCAGCGTTGAAGCTGCCACGTGGCGAGGTCGCCCTGCTGAAGCCGTCTCCAGATCCTGGCAGCCAGAGCCCTTCCGCCGATCTGCAGGAGTGCATCGCTCACCTCCGGACGGACCCTCTTCTTCATCAGCTGTTCGAGGAGCCAATCGATCTTCTGTTCGGCCACCTTGCGCTCGAGGATCCTTTTCCACGGCCCATGCTCCTGATAGGCGAAGACCCTTTTGATCTGTTCGGCGTATTCCGAACCGAGCACGACTGTGACCACGTGGCGTACCACGTCGCCAGACACGTCGTAGCGGATGAATTCGCCCTTTCCGGCCCGCGCGATGCTGCGGAAATTGCTCAGCGTGGTCGGCTCGAGGTACCCGGGCGTATGCTCCGAGTTCTTGTAGATCGTGGACACCCTCCCCTTGAATCTCCTGACGATCTGGACAGTCTCGCCCACCGTGCGCGGAAAAGGCGCGGCATCGCCGATGAGAGCGATCGCTTTCTGGGTTTCGTCGCGCCACTCGAGTTTGTTGATCGCCCTGCCGAGCCCCTTGTCGATCGCGGCGTAACCTTCCGATGAGCCTCCGGAGATATCGACGCAGTTCATGAAATTGAGAAGCTCGTACAGGTCGTCGACGAGCGGCGTTCCGGCCACCACGTAGTCGCTGGCGCCCGGGGTGCCCTTGTAGGTGATGAGCGCGATCCTGAGATCGGGCACGATCCTGTGGAGCGCCTTGACCATCTCGGCGATCGTCGGCTTGACCTCGTTGATCAGGGTCACCATGCTCCCCGTGGAGTCGAAGAGGATCGCCACGTCGAGACCGGTGGATCGGAGCTGGCCCACGTGTTCACTCCAGCCCGATCCCGTGCCGAAGAGTTTTCCCATCCCTCTGCCCGGATTGATCATGTCGCCGAGCTTTTCGTTTCCGCCGGCGTCGAGCCCTGTGCCGTCCTGGCCGAGGGTGCCGTAGAGGTCTTCATTGAAATAGTCCGCTGTCTCGCCCAGGGTCGACTCGCCAATGTCGAGGTTTTCGAGGGCGTCGAGATCCTCGATCACGGGATCGTCGAACTCGTACTCGCTCGGCCCTGAAGCGACATCGTCGTCGAGCGGGAAGTCGCCCAGCGAGTCCCCGATCCCCCCCTGGACGAATCCGATCGGAGTGACCGGCAGCTCGGCCTCATCCATCATCCATGACACGAGGAGAACGAGCAGGATGTGCGTGACGCAGGAGAGCAGGAACCAGTGGCTTTTCTGCAGGGAGCGGATCATGAGACGGCCGAAATTTTGCTCGAATGCGTAAGAGGGGGTCACCGTCTCCGGAAGGGCACCAACACCGTATCCGGTCTGTACCCGCAAGGTGGCGTTGCCGAGGGTGATCGTTTCCCCGCCGGTGAGACGCATGAATTCGACCGGAACGCCATTGACGCGTACAATCGATTCCTCGCTCTCAGGGAAAATGATCAGCTCGTCGTCATGCGTCCGCTCGATCCGGCAGTGGACCGGCTCGACATTCCGGCCGTTGATCCGGATCGTGCATTCCGTACCGCGGCCGATCGTGAGCGGTTCGACTCCAAGCTGGAAACGGCGGACCAGGCCGCCGTGGACATGAGTGAGGCTGTATGCCTTGCTCAGTAATCTGGGAGGGACCGTGGATTCGTCGGATTCGGTGGCGCGCGCAGCGACGGGATCAGGGTTCGCCGGTGTCCGTATTCTCCCGTGCGTCTCCCTGATCTTGCCGATGATCCGATTGAAGAAGGCCGACATCATATCTCCTAAGATCTTGAAAAATATAGCTCTCCAGAAGATTGAAGTCACCTCCCAGAAGGAAGGATTCTTGATTATTTATCCCGGGCCGGCGCGCAGGCCTCGGGCCGAGATGCCCCGCGGGGGACTATCCCGCATCGAGCGCGTCGAGAATGTGTATGCTGAGAACAGTCCAGGAGTTGTGAATAGCGTGGACGAGCACGACCGGGAGGAGGGAACACGATTTTTCCCGCAGGTAACCGAGCAGGCAGCCGAGCGTCATGATCGGAATCGCCGCGGCCAGGCCGTGCAGGACGCCGAAAACCGCACCCGAAACCATGACAGCCGCCAGAAAAGGCAGGTGGAAGCGCAGGCCCTGGTAGAGAAAACTCCGGAAAACGATCTCCTCGAGAACGGGCACACCCACGCAGACCGTGGCCAGAAAAGGGAGTGACTTCAAAAGATCGGGCCGGTCCATGATCTCGCGAACGATCGCCTGCTGTTCCTCGCCAACGAGAAGATTGTTGAGAGGTGCGATCACGAAGACGAAAAAGGGGAGGAAAAGAAGGTAGAGGCCGATCGCGCTCAGACAGTCCCTGCCGGCGCCTTCGGCTGTGAATCCCGCCGCTGCGAGCTCGTCCCTTCCCCGCGCCGCCACGAATCCGAGAGCCAGGAGGCACGCGCAGAACTTGGCCCCCAGGGTGATATACATGGCGTTGTCGATGGCGGTCGCGTCGATCAATCCACGGCTGCTGAAGGTGAACAACGTCTCCAGGCAGTAGCAGAGAAGAAAGAGCAGAACCCCGTAGCTGAACGTTCTCAGGGGCGCTTTCGTCATGGGAGCGCCTCCAGAAGCTTTTCCAGATCTTCGTTGTTGTTGTAGAAGTGGGGCGCGGCTCGGAGTCCGCCGCCCCGCGCGGAGACGACCACTCCCTTGCGCTTGAGTTCGTTCGCCAGAGCCGAGTAGTCGACTTTCCGATCGATGTAGCGAAAGGTCACGATCCCCGATTTTTCACCCTCCGCGCGCGGCGAGAGAATATCGAGCCCTCTCTTTTCCAGGAGAGCGACGAGCCTGTCGGTGAGGGCCAGCACGCGCTCCTCGATCACTGCGATCCCGATGCCGAGGAGAAGACCGAGGGCGGCATTGAACCCGAAAATACCGGCAAGATTATAGGCCGCATACTCGAAACGGCGCGCCGTGGGCGCAAACCGGAGTTCGGTCGCATGAAGGTCGAAGGGTTCCTCCATCGAACGCCACGATACGAAAGGCGGCCTGATCTCGTCGAGCATGCTCCGCCTGCAGTAGAAGAATCCCACTCCCTCCAGTCCCAGAAGCCACTTGTGGGAGTCGGCCGAGAGGAACGAGATCCGGCACTCGTCCACGTCGATCGGGAAGGCGCCGAGACTCTGGATCGCATCGACATAGAGGGGCACGCCCCGGGCGTGAAGCTCCTCGCCGAGCCGTTTCAAATCGATCCGGAAACCGTTGTGGTACGCCACGCTCGACAGAGCCACGAGACGTGTGCGCCCGTCCACGGCAGCGAGAAGATCGTCGATCGCGATCCTGCCGTCCCTGAGCGGCACGACGCGGCAATGGACGCCGTCCTGCTCCAGGTCCTTCCATGGACAGTAGTTAGCGGGAAATTCCATGTCCGGTATCACGATATTGTCGTCCCGACGGAACGGGAGCCCCCGCGCCAGGATGATCGCGCCGTCAGACGTCGATTTCGTGATCGCGATCTCCTCGGGTGCGGCACCCACGAGGGTTGCGCACCTCTGGCGCGTCTCGACGATCGTCTTTTCCCAGTCGGGGAAATTCGCGCAGCCGTTCCGGCTGAAATCTTCCAGGTGACCGGACAGGGCCTCGTGAACGGGGTCTGCAAGCGAACCGGTGGCTGCATGGTCGAGATAGGCCCACTTCTTCGTGACCGGAAAGAGATCCCGCAGTCCTTTGATGTCCATCAATCGAATTACTCCGATTCGTTGCCGCCTCGATGCACTTCTTCATGCCTCGTGCCATTAAAACGCGATCAGCCTCGCACTTCTACTCGGTATTTCAGATGGAGGGCGCTTTCGGAGCCGGCTCGTGCCCGTGATGATCAAAGGGATCGACGAAAAAAGATCAGCAGAGGTTGAATCGTGTGGGAAGTCCTATAGAATGGGGGTTGGCGACTCATCTGGTAGGGTGGATAAGAGGAAAAAGCGATGATTGAAATTGTAAAGAGCGCAGAAAAAGTGAAGGACGTGGTCAGGAACGTACTCGTCGACTCAGTCGACGCGATCGAGGAGGGCCTCGAGGTCCTCGATCTCGACCTCAAGCTCGACGAGGACCTGAGCGTCGAGTTCCTCGCCAAGGACAGCAACGGCGAACCGGTCGTGATCATGCTCGACGAATCGGGAAGCGTTGGAAACCTGATTCAAAATCTCCTGCTGATCCTCCAGCGGCTCGAGAAGAACCGTTTCTTTCTGGAGCGCATCTACAAGGAGCACCTCTTCGATTTTTCAGTCCCGCCGCGTGTCTTCGTTCTCGCCTCGGGCATGACCGATGAATTCGTGCAGTGTCTTGATGCGATCAAGACCACCGAGATCATTCCGTGCGAGTATTCGTTCCTTCAGCTCGAGGAACGGACCTACTTCACCGTGTCCCGAAAGGGCGCCGACGAGGAATTCAAGGCGATCCGCGTGGACGAGGCGGCCGCGTCGAATAAGACCAAGGACAAGAAAGAAAAGAAAGAGAGCAAAAAAAAACAACAGACTCCGCCAGAAAAGGTAAATGAGAAGGCCGCAACCCCTCCTCCGGCAGAGAAACCGAAGAAGGAAACCAAGAGCGGCGGCGGAACTGACGAGTCCTCGCCCGAGGAATTTTTCCAGGTCGCCCGGGAAAAGATCAAGAGGATCACCCCGAAGATTTCCGAGAGCCGCGACGGAAACCTCGTTCGCTTCAAGATCGACGACAAGATTCTGTCGTCCCTCGCCGTGCAGAATAATATTTGCTACGTATTTCTTGGCGAGAAGAAGGACAAGGCGATCAAGATCACCTCGGAGAAAGTTCTCAACGAGACCCTCAATCAGATCTACAAACTCTACATCACACAGTTCGGTCCGGCCAAAACAGCCTAGAAAGGGTGTTTTCGCTTCTCTCCGCCGTGACGCGGCCGGCGGTCTTTTCTCTCGGTTTCGGGGAGAAACGACCGATCTCGCCAACACGTCCGCCGCGAGGTGATTCCACATCTGCTCGCGCACCGTAACCATTGCCGGTCGAGTTCGACATGGAACAGCAGCGGCTTCTCCGCGGCTTTTTGTGTCGCCCTTTTTCGTTGTTATCGATTAAATGGGGGAGAGACCTTGGTAAAACGGCAGGGAGCGGATCGTGATCGCGTCGCGCTCGTTGTCGCGCTCGTTGTTTGTGCGGCCTTTTTTTACGATGCCGCGCAAAAAGAGGCGGCAACGGATGTTGAGTGGCACATTCGGTCGCGCTACAGTGTCGACCTGAACAGGGCTGACGCGGTGCACTTGACCTTGCTCCCCGGGATCGGCCCGGCCCTGGCCGATGCGCTCCTGGAGCGACGGCGGGAAGAGGGGCCTTTTCGATCGAAGAGCGATTTGCTGCAAGTGCGCGGCATAGGGCCGCACAGGGCACAGGAAATATTGCGCTGGGCCGTTCTGGTTGATGACGCCCGCTGACACTTTCGAGGCCGATGTGGAACGGATTATTGACCTTGCTCTGAAAGAGGATCTCGGATCGGGAGACATCACGGTGGGTGCTCTCGTTTCCGATTCGACGAAAGCCCAGGCCGAGATCGTGGCCAAGGAAGAGGGTGTTCTGGCCGGCGTCGACGTGGCGGTCAAAACGTTTCTGATGGTCGATGAAAAGCTGGCGATCGAAACAACCTCGAGCGACGGCGACCGGCTCCGGCCGGGCGACCTGGTCGCATCGGTGCACGGCCGGGCCGCCTCTCTTCTCAAGGCCGAGCGCACGGCGCTCAATTTCCTGCAGCGCCTCTCCGGCGTGGCGACCATCACGAACCGCTATGTCGAGGCCGTGGACGGAACGGGTGCCGTGATCCTCGACACGCGCAAGACGACTCCCGGACTCCGGCTCCTCGAAAAAGCCGCGGTCAAGGCGGGAGGCGGGGTCAACCACCGTGTCGGCCTCTACGACATGGTTCTGGTCAAGGACAATCATCTGGCCGTTCTCAACTGCAGGAGCGAGGCGGAGGCGGTGAAGAAAGCGGTCGCCAAGGTACGCTCGACCGTTGACAGCCGGATCGGATTGGAGGTCGAGGTGACTTGCACCGAGGGCGCGCTCGCGGCCGCCGCTGCCGGGGCGGACATGATACTGCTCGACAACATGTCGGTCGAACAGCTCAGCGATACGGTGGCCCGCGTGGGCGCCGCGTGCGGCAAGAACAGGCCCCAGCTCGAAGCATCGGGCGGGGTTTCTCTGGAAACGGTCCGCGCCATTGCGCGGACAGGAGTCGACAGGATCTCGGTGGGCGCCCTGACCCATTCGGTCAAGGCCCTGGATATTGCAATGTATCTCAACTTTGATAAAAAGAAGAGTTGATCGAGTTCTCACGGCATCGGTACGGTATTCTCAGCGTGTGGAAGATATGACTGACGAGACGCTGACGCTGAAGTTCAAGCTGACTCAACCTTTCGGCCCCCTGGGCATCAGGTCGATCAGAAAGACGATCGCCTTCCTGGCCGGCCAATGGGATTTCAGCGAAAAAAGCAGGGACAATATCACCCTGGCTCTGAGCGAGGCGATCAACAATGCCCGCGAGCACGGTTCCGATCCGAACAGCCGGATCGAGGTGCTCTGCGTTCTGTCTGCAAGGCTGATCAAGCTACGGATCGACGACTTTGGCGAGGGAGCCGACTGCGACACGAAGCGGGACGGGACGAAGATCGCCTTCGAGACCACCGTGGCTCCATCGTCCGATTCGGAACGGGGCCGCGGCGTGTTCCTCATGCGTTCGCTCATGGATAGCGTCGAGATGGGCAGGAACAAGGAGGGCGGGATTACGATCAAGATGATCAAGAGGGGACCATGATCCGCCGTCTCCTTCTCTGGTACATCGCGCGGGATCAGTTTCTCCATCTATCGGCCATCGTCGTCTACCTCGGCTTGATCTTCGTTCTCTCTTCCATCGAATTCGAGCCGTCTCTCGAAATCGACGTGCTCGAAACGATCCTCTACAACTTCTGCCATGTGCCGCTCTATTTCGGGCTCTCCCTCCCGCTGGCTCTCTACGGGCGGAAGATATTCAACGTCGGCGCGGGGAGGCCCTTCCGGTGGAACTGGATTCTGTTCACCGCGGCGATTCTTTTCGTCTACGCCCTCTCCGACGAGTACCACCAGTCCTTCACCGGTCGGGAGCCGGCGGTCATGGATCTCGTTTCCGACTCGATCGGGGGAATCGGGGGGCTCCTCGTGATCAGCTACATCCTCGACGGGCTGCCCGGGAGGAAGGACTTCTGGCTCTCCTGCGTCAGTCTTCTCGGCGCGGCCCTGCTTCAGATCTTCATTGGCACTCAATGAAAGGAACATCATGACTGCTCAAGGGGACCCACGGTCGGTTTACGCTTCCCCGCTCGTTGTACGCTACGCGTCGCGCGCCATGCTCGAGATCTTCTCGGAGCGGCGCAAGATCGAGACGTGGCGCCGCCTCTGGACGGAGCTCGCCGACACTCAGCGCGAACTCGGCCTCGAGGTGACCCAGGATCAGGTTGACGCGATGCGCTCGGCGATCGAAGAGATCGATTTCGAATTCGCCGCCGCGGAAGAGAAACGTCTCCGCCACGACGTGATGGCTCACATCAAGACCTTCGCCAGGGCCTGTCCCGGGGCGGGAGGCGTGATCCACCTGGGCGCGACCTCCTGTTTCGTGGGGGACAACACCGATCTGATCGTGATGCGCGACGCGTGCATGCTCGTACAGAAGAAACTCATGAACGTGGTCGGCGCCCTGGCCGCCTTTGCGAGGGACCACGCGCGGCTTCCCACACAGGCCTACACCCACTTTCAACCCGCCCAGTTGACCACGGTGGGAAAGAGGGCGTGCCTCTGGCTCCAGGATCTGATGATCGACCTCGAGGACCTGGACCATTTCGTGGCTCAGCTCGGATTCCGGGGCGTGAAGGGCACGACGGGGACGCAGGCGTCCTTTCTCAAGCTCTTCGACGGCGACCATTCGAAGGTGAAGCAGCTCGACGACACTCTGACCGCCAGGATGGGCTTTTCCCATTCCTGGCCGGTGACGGGTCAGACCTATCCGCGCAAGGTCGACGCCCGGCTTCTGTCGGTGCTCGCCGGAGTGGCGATCTCGGCGCACAAGTTCGCTGTCGATATGCGGCTCCTTTCCCATGAGCGGGAGCTGGAAGAACCTTTCGAAAAGAGCCAGGTCGGATCGTCGGCCATGGCCTACAAGCGCAATCCGATGCGGTCCGAGAGGATCACGTCGCTGGCGAGGTACGTCATGTCCCTCTCGGGCGATCCGCAGCAGATGGCCGCCAACCAGTGGCTCGAGCGGACGCTCGACGACTCGGCCGGCAAGCGGATCGTGATCCCGGAGGCCTTCCTGGCGATCGATTCGATCCTGAGCCTCTACCGGAACGTGGCCTCGGGAATCGTGGTCAATCCCGGTGTGGTGAACGCCAATCTCCAGGACGAGCTCGATTTCATGGCCACGGAGAACATTCTCATGGAGGGTGTGCGCGCCGGCGGCGACCGCCAGGACCTGCACGAGCGGATCCGCGCGCATTCCGTGGAAGCGGCGCGCAGGAGGAAGGAAACGGGCGCCAAGAGCGATCTCATCGAACGGCTCGAGGGGGACCCGGCTTTCGCGGCCGTGATCGGCGAGATGGACACACTCAGGGATCCGGCCCTGTTCGTGGGCCGTTCCGCCGAGCAGGTGGAAGAGTTTCTCATGAGTCACGTCTATCCGTTGATGGAGAAAAGGGGCGCGCTTCTCGACGACGAGGCGGAGGAGATCCGCGTCTGATCCAAGGCTGTTAAAAAAAAAGCAGTGCTAAAAAAAGCCGGCACTCGAAAGTGCCGGCTTTTTTTATCGATCGCCTCGGTTACGGAAGGCCGTCGTGTTCGTGCTCGTGGCATTCCCCATGACATTCCGAGTGAGAATCGTGGCCCTCGTCGTGCCAGATGAATTTCTCGATCTCCTGGCCCGGTCGGACCACGATGACGCGGCATTCACCGTCGCCGTCTTCGCAAATGATCTCCGCGTGTTTTCCGTGGGGGAGGGCGTGAGCGTGCGTTTTGCCGTGCGCCCCGCCCATGGCCGGCCCGTGGAAATAGACGTTGTTTTCCTTGTGACCGTACCCCTCGTGGCCGCAACAGTCGTGGCCACGGCCGCAATCGGCGTGACCCGGATGGGGGATGGCCAGGTTGAAGACCTTTCGGCCCTTCTCGCCGCAACCGCACCCACCTTGGCACGAGCGGGGCGCCGCTTTCGGTCTGTTCATGTTGCATCCGCCCCCGGGGCCGCCGGAGCAGTGGCCGGAGCAACGACCGGAGCAATGGCCGGGGCACTGGCCGGAGCAGTGACCGGAGCAGCGACCGGAGAACCTGTCGTGGCTGAAGCGGGGCGCGGGCGCGCAGTGGCCGCGTCCGGCCTGCGGGCAGCATCCACCTCGATGGCCCCCGTGGGGTCGCGCCATCCAGAATCCGTGCGCACCTTCGTGAGCACCTCGGTGAGCGCTTCCATGAGCATTGCGGGGATTCCAGCCATGCCCGTCATGGCCGCAGCAGCCCTGGTCCGCCTTGGCGCGCCACTTCATGATCTTGTGGGGGAACGACGCGCCGTGCGCTTTGGATGTGCACTTCTGGCAATAGCATTTCTGCACATCGTCCCCGAAAAAGTGGTCGCCTCCGGAAAAGGCGAGAACTTCGGGTGCCATGGCGTGGGATTTCTTGATGATGATCTTCTTGCCGTCCCGCTCGATGACCTTCACCTCATCGCCGGCCTCGTCAGGATCGAACTCCTGCCACTTGTCGACGAAAACTTTCATCTTCTTCGCCTCGTGGCCTTCGTCTCCGCCGATGATCATGACCTTGGCCTCGCCGCCCGGAAAGGCGATCGTGCGGCACGCGGTTTCTTCGCTGCACTCGCCGCAGCACTCTTCCTCGCAATCCGAATCGCAGTCTTTGCCGCAGTCTTTGTCACAGTCGCCGCACTCTTCGTCGCACCCGGAGTCTTCGATGCACTCGACGATGCACTCGATTTCGCAACCGGAGTCGCACCCTATATCTTCGAGGCATTCGACAACGCACTCGATTTCGCACTCGGAGTCACACTCGGAGTCGCACCCGGAACCACAGCCCGAGCCGCAACCACTGCCGCAGTCGGACTCGCAGTCTTCGTCGATGACGGCGCAGATCTTGTTGCCGAGCCCCTTGGGAGCGGCCATGAGACCGAAGGGTCTACCGTCGATGAACTTTTCGATCACCTTTTTTCCGGTTTCCGTTTTCCCGAAAACCTTTTCGGCTTGGCCGGTCTTCACCTTTTTCTTGACGATCTTGTTTCCCCTGAGCAGCTTGATCAGCACGGTCTTGCCCGGCTTGGTCTTGGCCATGCAGGCTGCGAGGCACTCCGGCGATTCGACCTCCTTGCCATTGACGCTGATGATCTGGTCTCCGCAGAAGACGCCCGCCCTGGCAGCAGGGCTGTTTTTGATGACGCTATTCACGAGCACCGTGTTCTGCCCCTGGGCGATGTGGACGCCCAGAACCGCCTTGGAGTGCGACTTGACCTTGGCCTTGCCGCCCAGATACCCGAGCTTTTTGAGGCCTTCCGCCTTGTGGAGACCTTTTAGCTTTTTCAGGCCTTTGAGTTTTTCGAGTTTCTGCAACGCTTCCGCCTGGGCTTTGAACTGTTTTTCGAGCTGTTCGTGATCCACCTCGATATTGTTCTTCTTGAGGTACTCCTTCCTCGAGACGAGAGTGACTTTTCCGGCGACCTGCTCCTCGCCCCGTTTGGCCTCGTAGGCGATGGTGTCGCCCCCTTTGGCCTTCGACAGGATCTCGATCACATCATCTTGGCTTTTGACCGGTTTCCCGTTGAGAGAGACGATGAGGTCTCCCGCCTGCATGCCCGCTTCTTTCGCGGGCGTGTCGTCGATGACCTTGTCGATCAGAGCGCCGTCGTTCTTCTCGACAGTCGAGAAGTAGACCCCGAGAAAGCCGCGGTCCTCTTCGAAAGGATTCTCCGCCGCGACGATCGCGATCGGCGCCCGTAGGGGGGGCTCTTCGGCGGGAGGCACGACCTCGGTCGGATCCTGTGCCGCGGCGGCTGGTGACTGGAACAGGGCGAGACTGAAAACGCAAAGGGCGCAAAGCCCGAGGAGGAAGGTTGGTTTGAACAGGTTTTTCATCAGACGATCTCCTTCGAATGCAACGGTTTGAAAGGAATTGCTCTATCAATAATTTTCAATTTTTCGGGGGGCAACGACTTTAATACTTGCCATATCGACAATCTGTTAGATTAATCTGGCATTCTTCAGATGGCGCTTTGGAAACGGAGGAGTCGAGCATGTTCGTCCGCATGGGGCAACGAAAAAAAGGATTTTCAACGTCGTACCTGGGAACGGCCCGAGGCCGCGGCGCAGCGATAATCGGCGCGGCCCGGGGGCTCGGTCTGAATCGGATCGAGCTGGCCGCCAATCTGAGCTGTGAACCACCGGAAACGCTGGGCAGGCTCTTTCGGAAAGAGGGTGTGGAAGTCGCTAACTTGCAGAACGTTGTGAGTACTCAGGGGGCGGATGACCGATTTCTGTGCGGCGACATGCTCGTTGATCCCCGCCCCGCGGAGGCGGAGCGCGCCTTCGGTCTCACCCGTGAAACGGCACGGGCGGCCCGAAAACTCGGCGCCTCGCGGATCGTGCTCCGCCTCGGACGCTACCCGGGCGAGGATCTTCGAAAGATCAGCGAGCAGGCCGCCGAACTCTTCGCAAAAGACGGTCTTTCCGAGGGGGTCAGGGAGCTTCTCGCCACCGCGCGGGGTTTGATACTTTCCCAGAGGGAGGGTCTCGTCGACCGGGCGGTACGGGTCCTCCACTCCCTGCTAAAAGTCGACCAGGACATGTCTTTCTGTATCGAGACACGTCGTAACCTCTTTGAATTTCCGGACATCGAGTCAGCAGGCTACATATTCGAGGATCTGAAGAATCCCCGCCTCAAATACTGGCACGACGCGGGCGCGGCCCACGCCCAGGAACTCCTGGGCCTGGCCAGCCACGATGAGTGGCTCGATCGGTTCGGCCCGTTGCTGGAAGGTGTTCGCCTTCACGATGCGCTCGGTCTCGAAGATCGCCTCCCGCCAGGCGCGGGAGAGATCGATTTCAGGAAAATACTCGATGCACTCCCAGCGGAGAGCGTCCGTATCCTCGATATCGACGAGGGATGCACGGCGGCCGAGATGCGGATGGGGCTGAACGAGCTCGAAAAGCTCGGATTTTGACGAAAAAAGGAAGGGTGAAATAATCGTTGACAACGGGAAGTGTTATGATATTTTGCTCCTCTCATGAAACCTGTTGATCCTGTCCTTCTTTCAACAGGCTTGACAACAAGGCAGCAGATGCGGGTGTAGCTCAGTGGTAGAGCACAACGTTGCCAACGTTGTTGTCGTGGGTTCAATTCCCATCACCCGCTCCAAAAAAAGCAAAGCGCGGCATCCCGATCCGGGGTGCCGCGCTTTTTTTGGTGCACCGGGTATGGAGCGCGGCAACTCGGCCGGTGCAGACAATCGGTGTCCGTTCCGATAAGCCACCCGGCTCGAGAAAGCAGGACCTCTGCAGGTCCTGCTTTTTCGGAAGTATTTCGTGCTCCAAGAGATCACGGCCCGGCGTGGGTATCATCGCAGAGACTCGCGTCCGGGTTTGTGCCGCCGCCCTTTTGGCCCAGGGCAACGCTCGGCTGCCTGTGGACGGTGATATTGTCCCACTCGCAGCTGCCGTAACCGCTCGAATCGTAAAAGCTCAAACCGATGTCGCCGGCAGTGTGAGAGGTGTCGTATACCGTACCCATGGAGATGCCGTTGACCCAGAATTCCATGTTGCCGTTCAGGGTCTCGACCTTCACGTTGTTCCACTCGCCGGCCCCGTTGATCGCGGAATGGTTCGTCCATCCGATCAGGGCCGTGGGCGAGCCGCTTGTGTATTTCCAGACCGAGAAGGCGTGATAACCACCGCCCGTATTGTCGCTGAGATGGATGCTGTAACAGTCCGAGGACTGGCCGGCAGGACTGTCGGAGAAGAACTGCAGGCCGTACGCTTTGCCATAGTCTTCGTCCCTTCTCCGGACATCGGCATTGAAGGAGAAACCGTAGGTCCAAGAGTAGCCGTAGTCGTAGGTCGTTCCCTTCCAGCCCGTGACCGTGCCGTTGCCGGAGTGGTAGTAGACGCGGTTGTCGATGTAGTTGCCGGGATCGGAGGCGTAATGAATCCCCCAGTTCGAGGTTCCATCGTCGGTCCAGCCGACGCCGCCGGGGCCGGTCATGTCGTTATCGAAGAAGCTCTCGTAAAGAGAACCGTTGTAGTAGGATGCCGGCGGGACCATCGTATTCGAGCCGGTACCGCCCCAGGCATTGACGTAAGAATAAGACGAGTACGGATAGAGCGACGTGTAAGCGATCTCGCCGTTGTGGGCGAAGCGCGAACCGCCCATCGTCGCCCAGTGGGCGGTGAAGCTGGAGTCCACATTCCCCCACTTGTCGTATCCCCAATCGGAAGCGGGATAGAGGGTCCAGCCGAGAATCACACCGCTGTTGATGTCGAAGTATTCGAGGTACAGGCCGCTCGCACGCTCACGCCAGTGCTCGGCGCGCGATCCGAGGGGGCCGGGATCGGGCTGAATCGTGTCGAAGTCGCTCATGGGACCGACAACCGTGTCGGTCGGAGGGCTGGAAGGACCGGCGGCCTCGTTCTCGCTCTGCGCCAGGCACACCGTATTCACTGCGAACAAGGACAAACAAACCGTAATCGCAACACACTTCAAAATCGTCTTCATGATTTTTCCTCCTCGAAAGAAACAGAAAAGAAGAGAGCCTCTTGCATCTTCGTGGGAAGACCCTTCTTTTGTCTTTCCGGACTGTCCAGAGACGTTCCAGGGAGGAAGGCGCAGTTCGAGTCGTAATCAGCCAGGGAAGTGGCAATTTTTTTTGGGTATGGCCTCGAGTGGACAATAGATGACTTTATGGCTCTATAGACTTTCGTGAAAACAGAGTGTTCTTGAAGAGAGTCCTATCTGGGGAGCCAACCAAAGCATTGCGCCAAACCGCCGGCGAGCTGCTGGCGGTTTGGCGCATTTTGTTTTCTCTACCGACCGTCCGGAAACCGGGGGCGATCAGCTGACCTGGTGCATGTGGACATCCTGCTGGGGATAGGGGATCGAAATACCCTCGGCATCGAAGCGCTCCTTGACGGTGCGCGTCACATCCCAGTACACGGCCCAGTAATCGCTCGTCTTCGCCCAGGGGCGGACGATGAAATTGACCGAAGAATCGGCCAGCTCGTGGACCTTGATCACCGGCTCGGGATTGGGAAGCACGAGATCGGTGCTCCCGATGATCTCCTTGAGAATGCCCTCGGCCTTGGCGATGTCGTCGTCGTATCCGATTCCGAAGACCATGTCCACGCGGCGCGTGTCATTGCCGGTGATGTTGGTGATCACATCGCCCCAGATCTTCCCGTTGGGCACGATCACTCTCTGGTTGTCCCAGGACTTGATCGTGGTGGAGACGAGGTTCATCGATTCGACCCCGCCCGCCACACCGGCAACGGAAACGGCGTCGCCGATATCAAAGGGCCGATAGATCAGGATCATCACGCCCGATGCGAAATTCGCCATCGTCTCCTGCAAGGCGAAGCCGATCACGAAGCCGATCACGCCTATGGCGGCCAGGAAAGGACCGATATCGACACCGAGCCAGGTGAGGGCGATGACGAAACCGATGAAGAAGGTCACCCTGCGGACGGTGTTCACAAAGAAATCACGGAGCAGCTCCGATCCCTTGCCGAGCTTGTTCACCGCCTTGCGGGTGATCTTGGACAGAATCGACGCGATGATCTTGAACACGAAGAGCGTGACCAGAAAGAGGGCGATGTTTTTCAGCCAGAGGAGTCCGCCTTCGGGATTTTTGAGCCAATCCCAGATGGTCATCGGAAGTTCCGCAAAGAAACCGCCCGAAAGATCGACCGGAATTCCATTGGTCGCGTCATCGGTCACCACGGCCAGGTAGGTATTGTATTTTTCGACGTCTCCGCCCTTCTGTTCGAGGGCGGCGATCACCACTTTCACTTTTTCGACGATCGAGTCGACCCTGGATTTGGCGGAGTCGATAGCCGACGCATCCTTGCCGCCGATTATGGCGTCGCCATGTTCCCGGCATGCCGCCTGGAGCTCGCCGACCCAGGCGTCCATTTTTATCTGGAGCTCCTCGATGGTGAATGGCTTGAGCCGGAGCTCCAGCTGGTCGAGTGCCAAGGCTTTTTCGTCGGGCGTGATCCCGGCCGGACCGTCCTGGGCGACGATCGTCGGGCTGGCCGCGACAAGAGCTATCGCCGCGAGACAAAAGACGATGAGTTTTCGGAATGGCATGATTCCCTCCTTCGAATGAACTTAAGATTAGTCTGTAAATATAGATATATAAGAGCGCCACCGTGATTGGCGAGAACGAACTCCCAGTCTCCCCATCGGATATTAATGCGATTGTTATAGAAGAGATAACGCCGCGCGCAAGGAAAATTGCGATTCGTCGCGTCCTCCGGAGCAGGAGCCGGATCGAGGTGCACCGGGTCCTCTGAACCTGTCTTGCATTTCGGATCTTCCGTGATTAGATTGACATCCTTCTGTCCCGAACTGTCCGCTGGTATTGGACCGCTCCCATGGCCCAGAACGCAACGATCCGGTTCTTCGAGGGGCCCGAAAAAAAGGTCGAGCTCGTGGTGGCTCAGGGCGGGCCGTCGCTGAGAGATCTTGGCGAACAGAACTGGCGCCGCGTGGTGGAGAGAGCGCGCGCCTTCGTGCTCTCCACGATTTCGAACACTTTTTGCGACGCCTATCTCCTGTCCGAATCGAGCCTCTTCGTTTATGACGAGAGAGCGATCCTCATCACCTGCGGCCGCACCACTCTCGTCGACGCGGTGGAGGAGTTGCTGCGCATCGTGCCGCCCGACACGATCCACCTTCTGATCTACGAGCGCAAGAACGAGCATTTTCCCGAGTACCAGCCATCGAACTTCTACGAGGACGTGCGCCGCCTGAAGGAGCTCATGCCGGGCCGCGCCTACCGCTTCGGCGACGAGGACGATCACCACATCCACCTTTTTCACCTCGAGAAGGACGGTTTGCCCGCACCGCCCGCCGATGACATGACCCTCGAAATCCTCATGCACGGCATTCACGCCGACTCGGGCAGTCTTTTTTGCAGCGGTCCGAACCGCTCTCTCGAGGCGATCCACGAGTCGACGCGCGTGCGCTCGATCCTGCCCGGTTTCGAGATCGACGACCATCTCTTCGAACCGGAGGGTTATTCGCTGAACGCGATCCGCGGCCCCGAGTACTACACGATCCACGTGACACCGCAGGAGATCGGCTCCTATGTGAGCTTCGAGACGAACCATCGCTTCGGGGGCGATCTCGATGACACGGTGCGCGCCGTTCTCGAGATCTTCCGGCCCAAGTCGTGCGACATCCTTTTTTTCCGACCCGCGGCCGCGCCCCCTCAGCCGATCCGGTGCGACTATCAGCTCAGGACCGAGGTGGTGCAGCCCCTCGACTGCGGTTACGAGGTCAGGTTCAGCCATTTCTTCAAGCCCCCCCGGGGGCCGCAGAGCGCGGAGGAGCTCGCCCTATGAACGTGCCGAAAGACATCGAACTCTGGATCGAGGAACGCCACCAGGACATGACCGCCATGCGCTACCGCGTGGCGAGAACCCTTTTCTCGGGACGCAGCCAGTATCAGAAGATCGACGTGGTCGAGACGGTGGGCCACGGCCGGATGCTGTTCAACGACGGGCTGGTCATGGTGTCGGAGCGGGACGAGTTCATCTATCACGACATGATCACCCACGTTCCCCTTTTCGTGCACCCAAAGCCCGAGAAGGTTCTCGTCATCGGAGGCGGCGATGGCGGCACCGTGCGCGAGGTGCTGCGCCACGCCGAGGTCAAGGAGTGCACACTCGTCGAGATCGACCAGATGGTGATCGACGCGTGCAAGGAGTTCATCCCGAAGACCGCGGCCGCGCTCGACGACCCGCGCGCGCGCGTCCTCGTTGACGACGGGGTGAAGTTCGTGGCAGGAACCGATGAGCGATTCGACGTGGTGCTTGTCGACTCGACCGATCCGATCGGTCCGGGCGCGCCCCTCTTCGGCGAGGCGTTCTACTCGGACGTGAAGAAGATCCTCACCGACCGGGGGATCGTCGTGTCCCAGGCCGAGTCCCCCTTCTACGAGAACAAGATGCAGAACGCGCTTCTTTCGATCCTCAAGGAGGTTTTCGACAAGCTCTTCGTCTACAACTACTCCAACCTCACCTATCCGGGCGGGCTCTGGTCCTTCTCCTTCGCCTCGAACAGCCTCTGCCCGCTGAAGGATTTCGATCCGGAGCGGGTGAAAGCATCGGGGCTCGAGTTTCAGTACTACAACACCGGGATCCATCGCGCCGCGTTCGTGCTGCCCGAGTTCATGCGCAGGCAGGTGGAGGGGCTGGTTACCTTGCCGGACTGATGTGTCGGCCTTGTCCGCGGCGGACAGGGCCACCGGACTTCCCGACCGGCTACTCGAAATTCCTGTGCGCCGTCTTCAAGATGAGCCCCTTGCGCGACCGTCCGTCCACGCGGATGTCGAGCGGCCGCTCGAGGCGGATGTGCCGCAAGAAAACCGTTTCGTCGATCGCCTCCAGGCTGTCGAGCCACTCGTAATCGATCCGTCCGCCCATCTCGCCCCGATGCACATTGAAGTAGCCGATGCCGAGGGAGGTGAGGTTCTGGAAGAAATGGGTTCCCTCGGAGGGGGTCACCGAGAGCTCCTCCATCTCGGTCTCGATGATCGTGCGCACTCCCGAGATCTGGTACCACTCCACCGGGATGCCCAGCCAGCGGTCAGCCGTTCCCCAGCGGCCCGGCCCGATCAGCAGGTAGGGCCGCTCGTCGTCGACCAGTTTCTTGTTGAGAATCTCCACCTCGCCGGCCACTTCCACCGTCTTGCTCCGGTCGAAGGAGGAGGGCCGCACATAGACCACGTCGCAGATCTCCTGTTCCCGGCCGTGGCCGAGCGCCTGGCGCGTCGTGCACAGGATGCTGTCGGGGGGCGTCGATTCGAGGATGGCGTCGAGATTCTCCGCCTCGGCGTCGATCGTCATCGGCCTGATCTGGAGAAAGGCGAACTCGGGCGCCGCGCCCGTCTCGGGCTTCATGTTCACGGCGAACTCGATCTCCACGGGGCAGCCCATCGACGAACTGCCCAGCTCGAGAAGCGAGCCGAGCACCTCGGGCAGGGGAAAGAGCCCGGTCTTGAGAACGGGCGCGAAGGTCACGAGGCGCACGCCGTGCCGCGAGATCCCGTCGTAGACCGCGTCGTTGTCGGGCGAGTAGACGGAGCCGACCCAGTGCAGCGCGCCGTGCTCTTCGGCCTTGGCCAGATCGAGCTGCGACACCCATCCCTCGCTCTCGAGAAGGGGCGCGCTCTCCGTGTTGTCCACCTGGAGGGCGAAGAAGTCGCGCTGCGAATTCTTGAGCGTGTCGCCCGTGCTCGAGAACTGCAGGATCCGCCGCGGAAAGCGCGGCGAGAAGCGGACCGCCCTGTTCCCCTCGACCACCGTCTTTCCGAGACCGAGGGCAACGATCGCCACGCCGTCCTCCGGTTTCATGTCCTGCACCGGATAGTGGTTGTGCGACCGCGCCACTCCCGCGAAATCGGGGTAGAAGAACCCCCCGTGCCGGCAGCCCACGAGCTTCTGCAGCACCACGGCCATCTTCTCCTCCTCGATCCGGTTCGGCGTGTTCTTGAGAAAGGCCTTGGCATTGCGGAAGAAGGTGGAGGCGTAGACGAGTTTGATCGCGTCGCTGATCTCTTTCAGGCGCAGCTTCCGGCTCCGGTGGTTGTTGGCGAGCATGAAAGTCTTGTAGATGCCGGCAAAAGCGTGCTGGAAAGAGTCCTCGAGAAGGCTCGACGAGCGCACGGCGATCGGGTAGGTCGTTCTCTCCACGAGGACCTTGAGATCGTCGTAGATCGACGCGGGCAGGCGGGCACCGAGGAAGGCGCGGGCGATCTTCCTGTCCGGCTTGTCGGAGTGGGCGATCGAGAAGAGCTTGTTCTTCCTCATGAACTCGTCGAACACGTCGGTGCCGATCACGATCGACGGCGGCACGAAAACGCGCACCTTTTCTATACCGGCCTGGATGTCGGTGTGTGCGAGCAGTGCGTTGATGAAGCCGAGTCCGCGGCCCTTGCCGCCGAGCGATCCGCTGCCGATCCTCGTGAATCCGCTCTCGTCGCTGAACTCGGTGCGCGAAAAGTCGGCCACCACCCCGCGCTGCGTGTCGTCCCGCAGCTGGCTGAAGGCCGTGACGAGGTACTGGCGGATCTCCTCGATCCCCTTGAAGTCGGACACCTTGCGCGGCCGGATGACCGAGGCGATCTCGAATTCGGAGCGCGCCATGCACCAGTTGGAAAAATGGTTGCGCAGCGAATGGTAGCGGATCGACTCGGCCGGCACCTGCCGGAGCGTCGCCGGCATGGCGGCCAGATCGATGGCGCGCCCCACCTCGCGGCCGCCGGGCAGCCGGAAGACGAAGTCGCCAAAACCGAGGTCGGATTGCAGGAACCGGCGCAACTCCTCGAGGAGAACCGACGAGCGCTTGTTCACGAAATGCGCGCCCAGGGCGGCGGCGCGCGGCTGCATGCTTTCTTCCGACGACTGGATCAGGACCGGCATGTCGGGATCGATCTCCTTGATCCGCCGGACGAATTCGGGGCCCGCCTCGGGATCGGATTTGCCCTCCCGCGGGAAGCGAGCGTCGGTGATCACACCGAGCACGAACCGCCGATACTTCTCGAAGAGAGCCACCGCTTCCTCGAAGGTTTCGGCGAGGAGCACCTTGGTGCGCGCCTTCATCCTTCTCAGCCGCTGCGTCGTGTTCACGCCGTCGGCCATGAGGGCCTGGGTCTGATGCATCAGCTCGGTGTAGAGGAGGGGGAGGTAGGCCGAGTAGAAGCGCACCGAGTTCTCGATCAGGATGATCACGCGCACCCGTGCCTCGCGCGTGTCCACGTCGGTGTTGCGCGCGTCCTCGATATACTTGAAGATGGCGAGGAAGATCGCCAGGTCGCCGCGCCAGACAAAGACCTGATCGATTGGCACCAGCTGCTCGGGATTCCGGGCGAGGAGGCTCTTTTGCCTCTCCTTGATGCGTGCTCCGTCGGCGGCCGTGTCGGCGAGAAGCACGACAGGCATCTCGGGAAACTTTTCCTTGACCCTCCGGCCGAACCGCAGGAGGTCCATCTCGCCGACGCGACCCATGGTGATCACCATGTCGAAGTGGCGCGCGTTGAGCGCGGCGAGCGCCTCGTCGGCCGACGAAACCCGCGTGATGCGCGGCGAGTAGCTCAGCTTGAGCTCGTAGTATTCCACATCGACCGCCTCGCCGAGCTGGCCGTCTTCCTCGAGGATGTACGAGTCGTAAAGACTCGACACGAAGAGAACCTCGCGGATGCGAAAGGCCATGAGGTCCCTGAATTTGCCGTAGAAGTCGAATTCCTTCGACGGTTTCCAGCTGTAGTCGGAAGTCATGCTCGAGTCCTCATCGGATAATGATGTTCCATGGCATTCGGGCGTAGATCCCCCTCGGATCGTTGAGCCGGTCGAACATGCGCAGGTCGTCGATGAAGCGGCTCAGGCCGCGCTCGATCTGCCCGGGGCGGTGCGCCCCGCCCGGAAAGAGCGGCGCGTCTCCTGTGAACCGCGTGCCCAGGAAGGCCCGAGCGAGCTTCTCGTCGTCGCGCAGAAACAGGTCGGCCAGGTCCTCGAGAAGAACCCTCTCTTTCTGGTAGTACTGGATCGCGTGGCCGGGCGTGAGTCCGGCGCGCCGCGCGGCGCACTCCACGGCATCGTCGAGACCGCCGAGTCGATCGACGAGACCCAGCTCGACAGCGTCCTTTCCCGACCAGACCCGGCCCTGGGCAATGACGTGAACCGTGTCGCGATCGAGATCGCGGCCCTGCGATACGCGCTCGAGAAAATCGTCGTAGGTCCGGTTCACGAGATCCTGGAAGATCTCGAGCTCCCTCTCGGTCTTCGGCCGGAAAGGGGAGATCATGTCGGCGTGGGGCGCGGTGGCAACGACGTCGACGGAGATGCCGATCTTGCCGAGAAGGCCGCGTACGTTGGGAAACATGCCGAACACGCCGATCGAGCCGGTGATCGTGTTCGGTTCGGCCACGATCTCGTCGGCCGCGCAGGCGATCCAGTAGCCGCCCGACGCGGCGAGCGATCCCATGGAAACGACGATCGGTTTCGCCTCGCCGGTCAGGATCACCTCGCGCAGGATCACCTCGGCCGCCGATGCGCTCCCGCCGGGGCTGTTCACGCGGAGCACCACGGCCGCCACATCGTCGTCGAGCCGCGCGCGGCGCAGCAGCCTGGCGATCGTGTCCCCGCCGGCGTCGACAGGATCGGCGCCGTCCACGATCTCGCCCTCGGCGAAGATCACGGCGATCCTCTTCTCGCCCTGCGCCGGATCGGCCTCCGGATCGATCGCTTCGATGTACTCGGCCACGCTCACCTGCTTGAAGGTGTCTTCCTTTTCGGTGCGGCCCGTGGCGCCCTTGAGCTCGTCGATCACCTCGTCGAAATAGAGCACCCTGTCGGCCAGACCCGCGTTGACGGCATCTTCGCCCGACAGGAGCACTCCCGCCCCGGTGAGATGGCGCAGAGCTTCGACCGGAATTTCGCGCGCCGCGCTGACCGCTTCGAGGAACTCGTCGAACATGTCTCCGAGGAAGTTTTCGAGCTGTTCGCGGCTCGGCGCGCTCATCTTCTCGAGGGTGTAGGGTTCCACCGCCGATTTGTATTTTCCAACGCGCGTGATCTGCACGTCGATGCCGTACTTCTCGAAGGCCGCGGCATAGAAAAGCCTTTCGGCCGCGAAGCCGTTGAACTCGAGCAGGCCGGCCGGATTGATGTAGACCGCATCGGCCGCCGAGGCGAGGTAGTAGTCCCGTTCGCCGAAGGTCATGTTGTAGGCGTAGACTTTCTTTCCCTTCTTTCTGAACGCGTCGAGCGCGCCGCGCACCTCGCGCAGCGATGCCCATCCCGAATCGAGTCCGGAGGCGCTGATCGTTCCGTGGAGCAGGATACCCTCGATGCGCCCATCGTCGCCCGCCCGGCGGATCGCCTCGTTGAGCGCGTGAAGGGTGAGCGTTTCGAGCGGCGCGCCGTAGACGATATCGGACGCGTTGCCCATGGCCGGTTTGTCCGTGATCGGCCGGCTCAGATCGATGACCAGCATCGCTCCCTCGGGCACGGCGGGCGGAGGCTCGGACAGGGTCGAAAGGGCCAGGACGTAGATCACGACAGAGATGATGGCGAGCGCCACCAGGGTCGCCACGATGTTCTTGAAAAAATCGAGCATGGCATTCTACCTTCTTTTACCGACGTCGATCGGGCCGCCCTCGGCATCGGCGATGCGTACGCAGAAACGCCAATCGCCGCCCCCTTGTGCGACCTTGACGAGGATCCTGTTGACACCCGCGCGGAACCGGACCTTGATCTTGTCCTGGTCCGGTGTGGCGCCGCGCCAGGCGTAGTTTTCATGAATCAGATCGCCGTTCAGCCAGATCGCCACGCCGTCGTCGCTGCCGGCCATGATCATTCCGTCGCCGCCGTCGGGGTGCCAGAAAGAGGCATGCCCGTAGGCGCAAACCTTCTGGTTGGGTTTGAGGAAGAGGAGGTCGACCATGCCGTCCATGTCGTCCGTCGAAAAGGGCTTCCAGAAGAGCTCCGTATCGTCCGACTTGACCGGCTTGTCCGGAATCGGATAGTCGGCCCCGAAGGGGTGGGTGCCGAGATCCTCCTTCGTCGCCTCCGCGAAGGGGCCGATGAGGAACCAGTCGGGCAGGAAACCTTGCCGCCGCGCATAGTCCGCCGTGTCCACTCCCATCTCGCGAAGCAGCCCGAGAGCGCTCGTTCTCAGGGTGCGCGATCCCGACTTGAAGCAGACCAACTCGAGGAGTTCGCGCGCCTTCTGCGGCTCGTCGGCCACGAGTGTGGTCGCAATGGCGAGGCGGGCGCGGCCCACCGGTTCGCGCAGGGCCGTGTCGACGGCGAGCTTCTCGACGCGGTCGAGAGAGGCGCGGTCGGCCACCGCGGCGATTCCGGTCAGGGCGCTGGCCAGGATCGGGCGCGCGGTAGCCTTGTCGGCCACGGCGTGAAACATCTCGAGCGCACCCGTCCGGTCCCCCCGGGCGAAGCGCGTCTCGGCCAGCCGGAGATAACTCGAATAGGCCTGATCGCTCTCCTCGCCCCCGGCGCTGCCCGCGGCATCGATGAGGAGGGCTTCGAAACCGCAGTCTTCGAAGCCGCCGGCAAGGTCGAGCGCCGCGAGCCGGACGTCTGGGGCGCTGTCGGTCATGGCGTCCTTGACCCGTTGAACCGCGGCTTTTTCGTTCCGGTCGGTCATGACGCCGAGGAGCGCGGCGCGGCCCAGGGGTTCGGCCCTGCCATAGGCAGCGTCGAGCGCGCCGGCGATGTCGTCCTCGATGGTCACGATCGCGTTCCGGGCCTCGGCGCGCACGGCGGGAGCCTCGTCGCCGAGCAGATCGATGAGAAAAGCGAGCTGCTCCTCATCGCCGATCCGGCCCAGGCCGCGCACCGCGGCGGCGCGTACATGGGGCTTCTTGTACCTCGTGAAGAGGGTGTAGATCTCGATCGCCTTGTCCCGGTCGCCGGCCTCGAGCCGCCCGTCGGCGTAGATGAGAAGGTTGTCCACGCTGTCCGGCGCCCCGTTGACGAACGCCGCGCGGAGCGCCTTGTCCACCTCGTCCTGCGGCGGCGCGATCAGGGCCAGCGAACGGAGCGCCGCAGCCGCGTCGGCACGATCTTCCGATTCGGCAAGCGCGATGAGGCTGGCGACCGCGCCCTCGGTGCGGCGCGCTCCAAGCACACCGGCCACCGCCGCAAAGGGAAGGGCCGACTTCTTGGCGAGCCGTTGGGTGAGAACCTCGTCGGTCGCCGCGATGTCGATCCGCTCGAGCGCGAAGAGCGCCATGCCGGCCAGGTCGGCGTCATCGAGAAGGGTATCCAGCTTGCGCACCGAGTACTCGTCGTTCACCGTGAAGGAGAGCATTCGGAGAATCTCGTGCTTCGCCTTGAGGGGCAGCTCCAGGGGCAGGTTCCCGCCGGTGAGCAGGGAGAGGAGGTAGTTGCTGCTCGCTCTCCGCTCTTTCTTTTCGCCCGGACGGCAGGAGTAGTGCACGATCGACCAGAGCGCCTGCTGGGCGGACAGCGACTGGCCCGGATCGGTCGACGCGAGGAGCGCTCCCACCGGCTGGATCGCGGGCGGCCCGACACGCCATGCCTCCTGGGCGGCGGTGTAGCGCGTTTCGGAGTTCTCGTCGCTGAGAGCGGCGACGAGCTTGTCCGTCTCCTCCACGATCGCCATCGCTCGTTCCTCGGAAGTTGTGCACGAGGCGAATCCGAAAGAAAGGGCCGGAAAGCAGAGGACGGGTAAGAGAAGAAGCAGCAAAGCGTGTTTGTTCATGACCAATCTCCACGATGTCGATTTCAAACGTGCCGGCTTCGGGCAGCGTGCCATTTCAACGGGTTGTCAACGGGCTGTTAACCTCTTTTTTCAGAGGAACTGTCTTTTTGTTTCGCGGCGGACCGCGCCGTCCCGGCCTTCTCGGACCGCGGGCCCTGATTGCTGACGAGGATGGCGATCGGTTTGAGCGGCTCCACATTCTCGAAGACGATCCGCACGGTGGCCATGATCGGCGTGGAGAGGATCATGCCCGGGACTCCCCAGAGCCATCCCCACAGGATGAAGGAGAGAAAGACCACGAGCGGACTCAGGCGGAGCCGGTTGCCGAGGAGGCGCGGTTCGATCAGGCTCCCGACGGCGAACTGAATCGCGATCAGAACCACGGCCATGAGAATGATCTGCCCGAGGCTGAACTCGGGCACGAGAGCCTGGCCGCTGTCGCGCGCCGCGGGCTGGATGATCGCCATGAGAAGTGGAAAGAGCGTGGCGAGCGTCGAGCCGATGTTGGGGATGAAGTTGAACAGGAAGGTGACGATCCCCCAGATGAAAAAGAACTTCACTCCCATGAACCACAAAAAGAGGGTGACCAGGACACCGGTGGCCAGACTGATCACCGTCTTGCCGACGATGAAACTCTCCACGTCCTGCTGAATGCGCTCCACGATCCCCCAGATCCGGTTGCCCTCCGCCTTGTTGTAGGCGGCGTGCAGCCTGAAGGGGATGGCGCTCCGTTCGGGAAGGATGAACATCATGTAGACGAGGATCATGAGGAGCGTGCCCATCATGCTGAGGAGCGTTCCCATCGTGCCGGCGGCGAGATGAATCACCTTGTCGGCGGGCAGGAGCGCGTGCCAGTCGATGTCCACCATCTCGCGCACCCCGCCGGGCATCTGAGCCAGAATATCGCTCTTCTTGAACTCGTCGACGCTTTGCGACACGAGCATGTGGTAATCGGGATACTCCTCGATGAAGATCTCCGCCTGCCCGTAGAAGAGCTGGCCCAGGAGGAAGACGACGAGGGCCGTGGCCAGGATGATGATCACCACGGCGAGCAGCGTGGGAATCCCCTTCTTTTCCAGATAATCGACGACCGGACCGACGAGCGTGGCCAGAAAGAAGGCGACCACCAGGGGCATGATGATCCCCTTCATCGCGATCAGCGCCGCCCCGGCGGCAACGAGGGCGATGAGGGTGAGCGGGATGCTGATCGTCTTTGTTCCCGGCCGCCTGGCGTTCTGTTTCACGCTTTCTTCCATCGGGCGCAGACCTTTCTGAAATTGCAGTAGCGGCAGGCAGACTCGTTCGCCGCAAAGGCGAAACGCTCCTCGGAAGCGGCATTTCTCACCGCGTCGTCGAGAAGGATGCGCATGTCGCGTATCGAGCCGCACATGTACTGGAGGATGGCGTCGAGACCCACGCCGCGCAGGTTGTAGGGCGCGAGCCGGCCCGAGGCCAGATTGAACTCCTTCGTGGTCACCTCCTCGGGAGTGACGCGCCATTTCTCCGTGGCGTAGAAGGTGTAGCAGGCGAGCTGCAGCTCGTTGCGCTCCGAGTCGGAGCGGCCTGTCTTCCAGTCGTAGATCACGATGCCGCCGCTGCTCGCGCGATAGGAGAAGTCGAGGACGACGTGGACCTTCACCCCGCCCGGAATCCCTTCGGCATCCATCTGGAAGGAGGAAAAATCCTCCACATCGAGCCACTGGCTGGGGGGGATGTCGCAGATCTCCTTGTAGACCTCGGACCGGTAAAAGGTCTGCAGGCAGCCGACCACATGATCGGCTGTCTGTTTCCATGCGGTGTCGGGAAGATCGAGGCCGTACTCGTGTTCGAAGAATCCGCACGTCTTGGGATTGCGCCAGTAGTCGCCGCGCCGCGAATTGGCGTAGTCCTTGCGCATCACGGCGAGGGTTGTTGCGATCGCGTCGGCCTCGCTCATCGGATCGATGCGGCGCCGGATGTTCTCGAGCGCCCTCTCGATGCAGACGTGGACCTTCTGGCCCGCCCACATGGCGCGCGACGTGAGCTGCTTGAGCACGTAGAGCTCGCGCGTGCGGTCGTCGCAGCCGGCGTTCCAGCCGCCCCACGAGCCATAGTACTGATAGTAGTAGAGGCGCGGGCACTTGCGAAACGTCTCGTCGCGCGACTTCGACCAGGAGAATTCGTTGACCAGTTCCGCCATGGGACTTCCTGAAAAAAAACATCGGTACTGAGAAAGCCTCGGGTCTCCGGAATCGGCGGCAGAGTGTTGCTTCGCGTGCGCGTGAATTCCAGGCCGCCGGCTCGATCAGGGTATCACTTCGACTCGACGGAAAAAAGAGTGTAAAATCGGGGCCATGAAGGATCAGTCCGACCGGAAAAAAAAGGCGAACGATTTCGGCCGGCGGCCGAACGCAAACGGTCCGCGGCCCCTGGGACGGGAGATCGCCCAGGCCGAGAAGATCTACGATGAACTCCTCGACCTCTACCGGTCCATCATGGGGGAGGATCGGACGGATTCAGGCGAGAAGCCTCTTCCTTTCTCCTTCGATCCGGGCGGCGATGGGGCCGCGTTTGCACGGAGGCTGATCGACGCCTTCGAGGCGCGCGCTGCGTCCAGGGACGAGAGCGGCCCATTCGTGGCGGGCCGCGTCTACTGCTACCACTGCGAGTCATCGCTCTGCGATCACGCGCGGCCGTCCGATCACCTCAGTGTTTTCGCCGGGTACGGGCCCACGGGCCAGACCGAGTGGGTCGAATTCTCGTCCCTCCTTCTCGATCGGCGCGACGGCCGGATCGACGCGGTGATCGACGAAACGCCCGAAAAGGTCGTGGCCATCCGGCAGGGGCCGAGGGAGCTCAAGAACGAACAGCTCCACGTCTTCGGGAGAGAATCGGTGATCTACGACATCGTGGGTCAGGTCGCGGCCGGATACCTGCCGCTGCCGCGCGGCCGCGAACAGGGACGGACAGCGGTCACGATCCAGGCGGTGCGCACCCTCGACGACAACCTTCCCAGGCTGCGCATCAATGTGATCGGCCGCATCCCGCAACTGGGAGGCGCCGATCAGACGCGCTGCGACGACCTCCTCGATTTTCTCAAGCTCGAACCCGAGCCCGAGCTGGAGGGAGTCTTCGGACGGGCGCGCAAGAAGCTCGAAGAACTCGATCTCAAATTCCGCTTCAGCGACCCGCCCGGCCCGGCGCGCCGCAAGCGGCTGAGCGCGTCGGAGCGCGCAGCGGCTGTCCGTCCCGTGCTCACGCGGGTGGCGCGCGGCATCGAGTCGATCTTCCGCCGCCGCCGCCGCCGGACGCGGCATGCGATCGAGCGCCGCGCCGAGCGTCCCGCCGTGGGTATGGCGCTCAAGGATCTTGGCAACTGCCACCCCGATCGTGTACTCTTTGACGAGTTGGATCGTACCTTCGTGGTGCTCGGACCGAAATGGCGGACCCACATATTCGGGCGGGACGGCCGCCATGTGACCAGCATGGTGCTCAACCGGGAGGGGGTTCGCAAGAGGATCGACAGCCGCCGCTGGCGGTATACCACGCGGGAAGAAATCGAAGAGATCCGTTCCAGAGCCGCCAGTGCTCTTCCGGGGCGGGACAGCTGAACGCCCCTCTCGTGAAAAAGGAGATACTCCATGGTCGATTGGAAGATCGGTGTCATGGCCCCGCTGCGCAAGGAAGGTCCCAGTCTCGACGTGGTTGCCGAATTCGGGCTGAGCGCCTGCCAGCTCGTGAACTGGGACATGAGCCTCTGGGACGTGGATCGAGCCGCCGCGGTGCGGCAGGAAGCCGAGAGCAAGGGGATCACGATCTCGGCGCTCTGGGCCGGGGTGCCGGGGCCGGATGTGTGGGACTTCATTCAGGGCCCCGAGGTGCTCGGCCTGGTCCCGCCCAAGTACCGCGCCGAACGGATCGCGTCATTGAAGGAGGCAGGAAACTTTGCCAGGGCGCTCGGTGTGCCGGCGGCGATCACCCATCTCGGCTTCATACCGGAGAATCCGACCGATCCGGCCTTCGGCGACCTGGTTGCCGCCGTGCGCGAGGTGGCCGAGTTCTACAAGACGATCGGTATCGAGTTCTGGTTCGAGACGGGGCAGGAGACGCCGGTGGCCATGCTGCGCACCATAGAGGCGGTGGGGACGGGTAACCTCGGTCTGAACCTCGATCCCGCGAACCTGATCCTCTACGGAAAAGCCAATCCGATCGACGCACTCGGCGTGTTCGGCAAGTATGTCCGCAATGTTCACGCCAAGGATGGATTCTATCCGACCGATCCGATGCAGCTCGGCGAGGAGGTCGTGGTGGGGGAGGGTGCCGTGCGCTTTCCCGAGTTCGTCAGAGAGCTCCACGCGCTCGGCTACGACGGTGAAATCATTATCGAGAGAGAGATCGAGGGCGAGGAGCAGAAACGTGACATCGCCCGGACCGTGGATTATCTCGAAACCCTCTTCAAGGAGGTCGTTTGACATGCTCAAGATCGGAATCATCGCAATGGGCTGGGCGGGGAACACCCACGCAAGGTATCTCAAGACGAGGGACGACGTGGAAATCGCCGCCCTCTGCGATACGGACGCGGTCAGGTTGCAGAAAGCGCTCGACGAGTTCGGGGGCAAGGGGTTCGGCGATTTCGAGACGATGCTCGGCGACGTCGAACTCGACGCGGTCTACCTCTGCACTCCGTCCACCATCCGGCGGGAGCCGCTTCTGGCCTGCGCCGACCAGGGAATTCCCGTCTTTTGCGAGAAGCCGGTCGAACGGCGCGCCGAGGTGGCCGACGAGATCGCGGCGGAATTGCAGAAACGCCAAGCACGCGTCCAGGTGGGATTCGTCTTCCGCTCGATGCCGCTCGCGCGCGAGGCGCGCAGGGCGGTTGCCGACGACCGGGTCCATCTGATCCAGTCGCTCTACGGCTGCCCGGCGAGTCTGACGCGGGAGCTCTCGCCCTGGTTCTACGACAAGGCGCAGTCGGGCGGCGCGCTCGTGGATCAGGCGACCCACAATTTCGACCTGCTCCGCTACATCTTCGGCGAGGTGGCGGAGGTCAAAGGCTTCGCCGGCAATCCGGTGCAATCGAAGAAGGAGGGATACACGGTCGACGAGGTCGTCTCGCTGAGCCTCCGATTCGAGTGCGGCGCCCTCTGCTCCCATGTCCACACCTGGGTGGGCGATGAATGGCGCAACGAGATGGTCTTCGTGGGCGAGCGCCGCATCTACCGCCTTTCGCTCTCCGGCGGCCGGCTCGTGGTCAAGGAAAAGAAAGGTACCTGGGATTACAACCAGGACCAGGACCACATGTACGACTACGAGAACGCCGTCTTCATCGACCAGGTCATGACAGGCGACTGGCGCAAGAACCCCTCTTCCTACGATGATGCGCTCAAGACGCTCAAGCTCACACTCGACTGCGACCGCGCCGTGACCGGATAGGAGCGGGCCGGTCTTCGATACCGCAATCAGTCGATCTCGAAGACCGCGACGAAGCAGGTTTCACGCCCGGTGGCCACCAGCCGGAGGAGGCCTTTCCGCGCGACCAGGCCTTCCCACGGCTCGTCCGCGCCCGGTGCGGGCAGGAGCGAGTAGCCGAGGTGTGCGTTGATCTCGTGGAATCGCCTGTTCGCCTCCTCCCTGGTCGCCGGCCGGCCGAGATCGGGCAGAAGGGCTTGTTCGTTCGAACGGAACGCGACCTCGATCGCGGTGGCGCCTTCCGGTTTCTCCACGCGCCAGAACCACCCCACGTCCCTCTCCTCCACCGAGCCGTTGAGCTTTCGGGGCAAGCGGATCCGCGTTGCGGGATCTCCCAGAAAGGCGAACATGAGCATCTGATCCCGTTTGAGCTTTTCCACGTTGATCTCTTTTTCCAGCTTGCCCTCGATATCCTTGAGCTTGTTTTCGACGAAGGTGAGAAAGTTCAGCTTTCTATCGCGCGCCCTCTTCTGGGCGTCGAGCCAGAAATCTCCGTATCGCGCCCTGTTTCCCCGGAGGCCGCGAGCCATCTCGGTCGACGAGAAATAGTTCGTCAGGGGATGGCTGTTCGTGGTCGCGGCGATCGTGGCCACGGGCCCTGCCGGGAAGAAGAGAAAGGACTCGGCCATGCAGGGAGTTTTCCGGGCGAAGTTTCCCGAGTCGCAGGAGAAAAAGAAGAGAGGCGCTGTCGGATCACCCCGCGAGAGTATCTTCCCGGCCTTGGCCGCCGTGTATCCCATCTCGAGTCCGTTGAAATTGATCGACAGGAAGAAGTCGGCGGTGGCGTGGCCCATGAGCGCGTTGATGAGGCCGCCCTCGGCCACCCGGTTCGAGAAGAGGTCCGCCTGATCGAGGGGCCAGCCGCAGAGAGGGTGGTCGAGATCGGACGAGATGATCCAGAGATCGAGCCAGCGGGGAGTGTCTTGTTGAAGGGTGCCGAGCAGGAAGCCGGTCTGGATCGCGTCGAACTCGGGACCGTAGTTGGGTGTACCTCCCCAGAGATTGAGGCGCAGGTCGGCCGAGGATGCCGGGCGCCGTTCGAAGGCGATGATCTTTTTCACCACCGCGGCGACCTCGTCCCGGGTGCGCGCCGGAATGCGTCCCACCGGAATGTCTTGAATACCGTCCCCGTCGAGATCCCCGCGGGCGTTGTCCGACGCGAAACCGTGCCGCTGCGTCGTCATCCATCTGTAAAACGGTTTCTCCTCCGCGGGAAGGAACCAGGGCTCTGTTTCGTGGCCTCTTTCATGATCGCCCACGAGAAGCAGATAGGCCGGCCGCGACGAGCAGCTTTCAAGAGCGTCTTTCACGCTTGCCGTTGAAAGGAGAGGCTCGAGCCCCCCGGCGGCGCGGTGCGCGGCGAGCGGCTCCAGTTCCTCGACAAGTCCCGCTTTGCCCACGGCCAGCCAGATCGGCTTCCGCTCCTCGTCCGCCGCCCCGAGAGCCGGAGTGAGGAAAACAACGACCAGCAACACCAAGCGATCCATGATTCCTCCCGATGGACGTTTCCCGGGGATTCTTTGAGTTCCCTGGAAACGTTCACGCCCACCACATGGCGCCACGCTTTTCGTGGAGCAATATCTCGTTCAGGAAAGCCACCGCCTTGCGGAATCCCTCGTTCACGCTCATGAGGCTGTCCTCATGCTCGATCGACAGAACACCCTCGTAGCCGATCATGCGCAGATTGCTCACGAACGCCGACCAGAACTCGGCGCCGTGGCCGTAGCCCACGGTGCGGAAGATCCACGCGCGCTGGAGTTCGTTCCCGTAGTGCTTCGTGTCGAGAACGCCGTTCGCGGCGGTGTTGATCTCGTCGACCTTCGTGTCCTTTGCGTGGACGTGGAAGATGCAGTTCTTGAGGTTGCGCAGGGCGCGGATCGGATCGATCCCCTGCCAGAAGAGGTGGCTCGGATCGAAGTTGGCGCCCAGGTTGTTGCCGCACGCCGAACGGAGCCGGAGCATCGATTCGGGATTGTAGACCACGAATCCGGGGTGCATCTCGATGGCGATCTTCACCCCGTGGTCGCGGGCGAATTTGGCGTGCTTGGTCCAGTAAGGGATGACCTTCCGCTCCCACTGCCAATCGAGCACATGGGTGAAATCGTCGGGCCAGGGGCAGGTCACCCAGTTGGGGAACTTGGAGTTTTCCGAATCGCCGGGGCAGCCCGAGAAATCGATAGCCACCTTGACGCCCAGCTTCTCGCAGAGCTTGACCGTGTCGCGCGACGCTTCCTGGTGGGCGGCCGCGGCCTTCTTGTTCGGATGGAGCGGGTTGCCGTGCGAGCTGAGCGCCGAGATGACCAGGCCCGCGTCGGCGAGTTTTTTCTTCAGCGTCTCGCGCTTGGCCTTGGAGGCGAGGAGCTCCTTCACGTTGAGGTGGGCCGAACCGGGGTAGTTGCCCGTGCCGAGTTCCACGGCCGAGACGCCGCCCACATCCTTGATGTATTCGATCGCCTCGTCGAGAGTGCGGTTTCCGAAAAGCGCGAAGAAGACGCCCAGTTTCATTTTTTGCCTCCCTTTCCGCGCGCGGGGGCCTTGCGGCGTTTCCAGAAGTTCTTGATCTTCATCCAGCCCTTCTTGCGGCACGACGCGGTCACGGCCTCGAGCACGGCCTGGGTCATGGCGCCGTCGCCGAAGTCCGGTGCGGTGCCGCGGCCGGTGGCGATGCCGTTGACGAAGTCGTAGACCTCGTGGATGAAGGTGTGCTCCCAGCCGATGATGTGTCCCGGCGGCCACCAGGCGGCGAGATAGGGGTGGACGTCCTCGTTCACGAGGATCGTGGACCAGCCCTGGGTCTCGCGCGGCACCGTGGCGTCGAAGAACTCGAGCTCGTTCATCCGCTCCAGGTTGAAGGCGATGCTGCCCTTGTCGCCGTTGATCTCGAAACGGTTGTAGTTCTTTCGCCCCTGGGCGAAGCGCGTCGCCTCGAAGGAGCCGAGGGCGCCGCTTTCGAATCGGGCGAGGAAGAGGGTGGCGTCGTCGACGGTGACCTTGCCCTTCTTTTTGCCGCGAGTGCGCGCCGAGAGGCCGGTGGCGCCCGCGTCGAGGAGAGGGCGTTCCTTGATGAAGGTCGTGTCCGTGCCGACCACCTCGTCGATGTCGCCCACGAGATGGAGGGCGAGGTCGATGATGTGGGCGTTGAGGTCGCCGTGCGGGCCGGAGCCGGCTGCCTCCTTCCGAAGGCGCCAGACGAGCGGGAATTTGGGATCGATGATCCAGTCCTGGAGGTAGACGGCGCGGAAATGGAAGATGCGGCCCAGCTTCTTTTTCTTGATGAGCTCCTTGGCGAGCGCCACGGCCGGCACGCGGCGGTAGTTGAAGGCCGCCATGTGCTTCACCCCGGCCTTGTTCACCGCCTTGACCATCTCCTTGGCCTCGGCGAGCGAGTTGGCGATCGGTTTCTCGCAGAAGATGTGCTTGCCGGCTGCTGCGGCGGCGAGGGCGATCTTGCAGTGCGTGTTGCCCGGTGTGGCGATGTCGATGATGTGGATGTCGTCGCGGGCGATCACTTTCTGCCAAGAGGTGGCGCTTTCTTCCCACCCGAAGCGATCGCGCGACGCTTCGGCCAGATCCTTGTCGATGTCGCAGACGACCTTCATCACCGGTTTGATCTTGGGGTCGAGAAAACGGCCCACCTGTCGCCAAGCGTTCGAGTGCGCCTTTCCCATGAAGCCGCAGCCGATCATCGCCACATTGATCTCTTTCATATTCTTTGCTCCTCAACAGCAGGGAAGGTAGAAGTCCAACCTCTCAAGAAAACAACATAATACGCTCCCACAAAAACAGTTGCAAGAAACGATCGCGGAGTGTGCAAGAAACGTTCCCGGAGTGATTCCTCCACGAATCGTTCCCGGAACGATTCGTGG
>CAZUHB010000026.1:0-1332 GCA_964620445.1 uncultured Phycisphaerales bacterium | reverse complement strand
ACCCCCCCCCACCCTCCCCCCCACCCTTCGGGGTTGTAAACACCCGGGTAACGTTTCTTGCACACTCCGCGATCGTTTCTTTTTTTCTTTGAAAAGCGTGCGCATGAATGTCGTTCTTACCTTGCGGACAGGGTCGCGCTGTATGATCACGGTGTTCATCGTACAGAATGCGGTCGTTTTCGGGACAGCGGTGCAGAACCGGGGCTCGGCATTCGCTGAGCATTGATGCGTTGGATAAGGGGTATCATGAAAACAGGTTTTATCCTGTTCGTCTGCGCCTCGATCTTCGCTGGGTGGGGATCGGCTCAGGATCTCGCGGGACTCGAAACGCGGGGCACGAAGCAGTTCTCCGTCGACGCATTCGGCATTCCAGACCGTACCTCGTTCCGCTACGGCAACTCGATCTGGAACAATTTCGCCTCCACCTCCTGGTTTGCGAGCATGACAACGAAATACATCTGGCTCGATTGGGGAAAACTGCCCGACCAAGGTAATGGCCTTCCGGATGAGGTGGTCGATGGTTTCAGGTTTGCCTATGCGAGCAACGATACGAGTTCATCGGGACTCGGCTTCAACATGTACTACTATGACAGCTGCACCGGTTGGGGTGATTTTTCAACCGTGCTGGAAGCGGGATTTTCTTTTTCAGGTCTTCCCAATGCTCGCGGCTTTCCGGCGGGATACTGGGCCTGGGAGATAACCGTCGATCTCGAGGGATCGGGCCTTGAATTCCTTTTGGGATACGAGATCGGGATTGGCCAGCAGCTGACGTCAGATCTGGTCCAGCCCGTTGTCGCGGGACCTTGTTTTTCGAAACCGCCCAACCGCGGCGGAAACGGCCCGACCGGAACCGAGGAAGCCTTTGATCTCCTCAGTCCGGACGGCGGCTACATGGCAACCTACTGGTTTCAGGGATACCCGGTCAAACCCTACGTTTCGTTTCGCAATGAACTTCTCGGTGGCCAAGATCCGGCCACGAATCTCTCCTATGGCGGAATCGGCCTGCAAGGCAATGAGGCGTCACTCTACTGCACCGGTTCGTGGACAGCGGGCGGAAGCGTCCGTTTCATGCTGCGCAAGAACGGGTTGAAACAAGCCGGCTCGATCGTGGCCAGCACCGGTCTCTACTGGCCACCACTCTATTCTTCCACTTACAATATAACACTCGGCCCGAGGATGCCCTTTCTGGCCGTGGTGCCCATGGTGCCCGATCCGGTGGGGGACTTCGATGTCTACAATCTCAAAGCGACGTCCGTCATGACATCTCTCACGATCTACATGCAGGGCGCGATCACCGACATGTTCACGGGCGGTCCCGTCGATCCAGTCGAT
>CAZUHB010000025.1:76024-86219 GCA_964620445.1 uncultured Phycisphaerales bacterium | reverse complement strand
GCCAAGAGCGAGTTTCTGGCCAACATGAGCCACGAGATCCGCACCCCGATGAACGGCGTGATCGGCATGACCGAGCTGGCGCTTCAGAGCGATCCGCCTCCCAGGCAGCGCGAGTACCTCGAGGTGATCAAGTACTCGGCCGACGCGCTCCTCCAGGTCCTCAACGACATACTCGACTTTTCCAAGATCGAGGCGAAGAAGCTCGATCTGGAGAAGACCGAATTCCGTTTGCGCGACTGCCTGGGCGATGCGCTCAAGACGATGGCGCTCGCGAGCCAGAAGAAGGGCCTCGAGCTGGCCAGCCGCATTCCGCCCGACATTCCCGATCTGTTCACGGGGGATCCGGGCCGTCTGCGCCAGATCGTGGTCAACCTCGTGGGGAACGCGATCAAGTTCACCGACGAGGGCGAGGTGGTGGTGAGCGTCGAGATGGAGTCCTCCGACGATCAGGGGACCGTCCTGCTCTTCGGCGTGTCGGACACGGGCGTGGGAATCCCGGCGGAGAAGCAGAAAAAGATCTTCGACGCCTTCTCCCAGGCCGACGCCTCCACGACGCGCAAGTTCGGCGGGACCGGCCTCGGCCTGACCATCACGTCGCGGCTCATCACCATGATGGGCGGCCGGATCTGGCTCGAGAGCGAACCGCGCAAGGGGAGCACCTTCTATTTCACGGTCCGCCTGGGAGCCGGAACCGGCCTCACTGCCGACTCGAAGCCTGTCGAACTGGAGCGGCTCGAGGGCTTGCCCGTTCTCGTTGTCGACGACAACGAAACGAACAGGCGTATTCTCGAGGAGATCCTGCTCAACTGGCAAATGAAACCGGTCGTCGTATCCGGCGCGGGCGATGCCATGGCGGCGCTCTGGAGCACGGTCGGATCGACGGAGAAAATCGACATGATTCTGCTCGACGGCGAAATGCCCGATATGAACGGGTACACGCTCGCCGAGCGGATCAGGGAGACGCGCGAATTTGCCGGTCTCCGCATCATCATGCTCACCTCTTGCGGGTCGACCGGTCACGAGGAAATCTGCCGCAAGCTCGGCATCGACGGGAGCCTCACCAAGCCGATCAAGCAGTCCGATCTCTTGAACAAGATCCTCGACGTGATGAGCGCGAATCAATCGGCGGAAGGATATCGACGATCGAAGAACGCCCGATCGATCGAGAAGAGCGATCGCAGCCTGCAGCTCCTTCTCGTGGAAGACAACGAGATCAACCAGAAGCTCGCCGTGGGAATTCTCGGTCTGCGGAACCACAAGGTCACCGTGGTCAACAACGGCCAAGAGGCCCTGGAGATTCTCGAGAAGCGCGACTTCGACCTCATTCTCATGGACATCCAGATGCCGGTCATGGACGGTTTCGAGGCAACGGCGGCGATACGGGAGAAGGAGAGGAACTCGGACCGGCGCATCCCGATCGTGGCCATGACGGCCCACGCCTTGGCGGGCTACGACGAGCAGTGCCTCGAGGCCGGGATGGATGCTTACATTTCCAAGCCGATCAGGCCGCGAGAACTCTTCGATACGATCGAAAGTATCGTACCGCCCCTTTGCGACGACGCGCCCCGGACCGTGGAAGACGAGGGATTGGAAATCGTTACCCCATCGCCCTCGGCCGACGCCGATATTTCGGACGACCTTCCCCTCTTCGACAGGGCCGAGGCGTTGGACAGGACCCTCGGAGACGAAGAGCTGCTCAGGGAGATCGCGGACGAATTCGTTCAGTATTGCCCGAAGGCCCTTTTCGAGATGCGGGGATTCGCGATCGCCAAAGACGCGGAACAGCTGGATCTTGCCGCGCACAAGCTCAAGGGTGCGCTCGCGAACCTATCGGCCTACAGGGCTCTCGAAGCGGTGAGGAGGGTGGAAGCTCTCGCCAAGTCGGGAACCTTCGACGGGGTCGAGGAACTGGTGGACGTCCTCGACAGAGAAATAACGGCTCTCATCACCGTATTGGGCAAGCTCAAGAGCAGAGGCCTACAGCTCCTGCCGTGAGCCGATCCCCCGGGCGGTCAATCGAATCGCGCTTCCACGATGTCGCCGGCCTTCATGTCGGCGACGAAGAGATCACCTATCTTCGTGACACTCCACGCGGCCCGCCCGGCGCTCCGTCCGGTCCATCGGGGGCGGTGCGGCCCGAAGTTGTCGAGAAGGCGCATCGTGCCGTCCGCGGTCGCCTCGATCCGGACCGAGACGATGGCGCCCGCCGCGCGTCGCGCCGACACGCGAAACCCGCCCTCCGCGCGCAGTCGATCGAAGGAGGCGTCGGTCCATCGGCCCGGCATGGCGGGAAAGAGGCGGATGATCCCGTGCCACGACTGGAGCAGCATTTCGTGAATCGCCTGGGCCGCCAGAAAATTGCCCTCCAGGGTGAAGGGCCGGTACTGGAATCGCGAATGGCCCGCCTTGAGCTGATCACCGTTCACATGGAAGCCGTTGCGCAGGATGAAGGCCTTCTCGTAGATGTCGAGGTAGCGGAGCGCCGTGTCCGGCTCGCCCGTGCGGGCGCGCATGCAGGCCATCCACGAGAAGCTGTAGCCCGTCCACCAGTCGGTGCCGAGCGCGTCGTACTGTTTCATCGTCGAGGCGATGATCTTTTTGTCGCTGTCCGTGCCTTCGATGGTGAGCAGATCGAAGGGGTGGATCGCCATGGTGTGGGAGAAGTGCCGGTGCGACTGATCCATCCTGTCCCGCGGCGAGTACATGAGTCTCCCCTCGTCGTCGACATGACGCGGCCCCAGGTTCTCGGCCGCGCTCCGCCACGCGTCAGCCTCGGCGGGTTTCGCCAGGGCGCGCGCCATGTGGGCCGTTCCGAGAAAGAGCGCCTCCATGCAGTCGCGGTCGTAGTTGCTGTTCGGTTCGAGAAAGGCCTGGAGCCTGTTGTCGAAGATCTCCGGTGACGAGGAGAGGGGGAGCTCGAGCGTCTTTTCGTCATTCTCGCGCAGCAGGTGGCGCAGGCATCGGCTCAGTTCGGAGCAGAAGGCGTAACCGCGCTCCAGGTCTTTTCTGTCCCGCGTGTAGAGCCAGTGCTTGTAGAAGAGCCATCCCACCCAGGCACCGTTCGTGGGGGAGAGCGAGTACATGACCCAGCCGGTCATCGGATCGCCTTCCTGGGTCATCACCGCCGGGATCGCCGCACCCGGCGCCTCGTAGAAGGAGCGCGCGAATGTTTGGAAGCGCGGCAGCAGCCGGTACATGTGATCGACGAAGGCCGCGCCCGATTCGAACCGGCCCGCGGTCTGGTAGGCGTCGTAGGTCATCTGCGTGTTCAGGTCATGGTGGTAGTCGCCGTGCCAGGGCGGCAACTGGCCGTTGTCGGCGGTCCAAACCCCCTGGAGCGGAATGGACGGCGCGCCCCGCCGCGACGCGGCCCCGTAGAAGTACTGCACGAGATAGTAGTGGCGCAGATGGTGGAGATCGGGAATCGACAGGCGCGAGCAGGACCAGAAGCGGCGCCAGAACTCCAGGTGCGGATCGTGAAGCGCCTTCCACCCGCTGTCGAGCGTCTCGCGGACCAGGGCGTGGGCCGCTTCGAGCGGATCAGAACCGTCCCGGTTCGCGCAGATGGCCACCGCGATCAGAGTCTGCGTACCCGTTCGGCGCGTCGCGGCCAGCGCCGCGTAGTGCAGGTCGGTGGCGCTCTTCTGCGCGTACCAGACCGAACTGCCCGAGTCGTCAGATTCGCGTCCGGTGCGCGCGTCGGCGTAGCCGAGCTGCGCGACCGCCGCGGGCGCACCGAGGGCGAGCTCGATGCTATCCGTTCCCGGGACGGCAAAGAGCGCCACCGGCCGGGTGGCGCTGTAGAATCCTCTGATCACGCCGCCTCCCTCGAGGTGCACCAGACCGGTGGCGGTCGCGAGATCGAGTTCGAAGGCCCTGGCTTTCCGGCCCGGATCGAGGGTGATCTCCAGCCGACCGCCGGGCAGCTTGGTGGGATACTTGAACCGGTTGTAGAAATTGTCGAATCGGCTGTGCAGCGTCTTGTTGTCGCCCGCGTCGACGAGTTTCTTCATCTCCTTCCACGTGAAATCGGGCTCGGAGAATCGATCGGGGATCCGGAGATCCCACAAATCGCCGCGGTCGAGGGAGAGGCGCAGGGTGTTGCCCTCGCCCCAGAGCAGCCCTCCGAGGACGCCGTTGCCGAGTGGAAGGGCTTCGTCCCAGCTCTTGATCGGCGCGTCGAGGCGGAGATTAAGATCCGCCGGCGGCGCAAAGACCTTTTCGGCCTCCCGTGCCCCCGCGGTCGGACAGAGGAAGAGAACGGTGCACATGATCGGAACGATCCAGTTTTGTCCCATGATTCAGCCCTTTTTGTTTGCCATATCGATCGAGAGTCCGCTTCTCCGATCATAAACGGCGCACACCGCCCCTGTCCTCAGGGTTCGAGAAAAAGATATCAAAAAAGCGGATTCCGTGAGCTGCCGCCTGCCCGTTCCGCACATGGAGTGATGGTTCTCAATTTTTGGAGGCTCGAACCATGAAAAAACGAATCAACAGGGAGACGATCCAACTGGCAACGGCGGTTCTCGGTCTGCTCATCCTTGTTGCCGGAGGCGCTCCGGCGCAGAACGATCTGCAGCCGGTCCCTCGGCAAGGATGCGGCGACGATCGGGTTGCGACCCTCGTTCCGTCGAATTCAGCGGAGAGGGGCTGGGTGTTTCTGATTCCCACGGACGACGCGTACGTGGATAGCCTGAACGGGGACGACAATTTCTTCAACTTCCATGACCTTCACGTCGGCGACATTCACGAGACAGGGAGCGGCAAGACGCGCAGCTATGTCAAGTTCGACCTCAGGTCCATTCCGCACGGGTCGAACATCTGGTCGGCGGAGCTGGTCCTCTTCGCGACGGCGTGCAGCGACTCCAACAAGAAAACGATCGACGTGCACCAGGTCACCGATTCGGGCTGGACCGAAAAGGGAATCACCTGGAACAATGCCCCTGCATACAATTCCGGTCCAACGAACAGTTATTCCTATTACAGCACCTCTCCGTCGGCATGCTACTGGGATGTGACGGGCGATGTGATCGACGCATTCGACAACGGGAAGGAATACTCGGCGATGGTGAAGTTCGATGTCGAGGACCCGTACCGGTGGATCGACTTCTGCAGCAAGGAGAGCCCGCCGCCCTATCCCGATCCGCCTGCCGAGCACAGGCCCTATCTGCACGTTCACTTCGATCCGCCTCTGCGCCTGTTGACGCTCGATCCGGAATCGACACTCGTTCCCCCGGGGGGCGATCTGAAGTACGATGTGACGGCCACCAACAACGACTCGATTACCTGGTCGGGATGGGCGGGAGTGATGGTCGAGTACAAGGGGAACAGCATTCCGGCAAATCCTCTCTTCGGGCCGGTCCCCTTCAGCCTGCAACCGTCGGTCACGAAAACCTTCGGCCTCTCCCATCATATTCCCCTCTTTGCGCCTCAGAGCGACGAGTACGAGCTCTTCTTCCTCACCGACGGCGAGCCCGAGGCGTGCTTCGAGTTCGCGATCGGTTACCCCGAACAATACGAGTGGGACGACGGCAGCACCGAGAATATCCTCTGCTGGGTTTCTGGAGGCGACATCGTCGGTCTCCATCGGTTCGACACCATCCCGGGCGGCGAGGAGATCGCCGAGGTGGGCACGATTTTCGGATCGGCCAAGCACCCGAACTACGCCCCGGGCAATGGAACGCCCACGAGCTACTACATCTGGGAGGACTACACGCCGGACAACAACCCCGACGATTGTGTTCTCCTCACCCAGGGCACGACCGTGGTCAACAAGGTCGATACCGACGTTCACGTCTGGGAAGAGCTCGGCACCCCGGTGCGTGTCTGGACGAGCCATTTCTACGTCGGGTACTGTCTCACCCACGCGCCTTATCAGTTCTGCCTGCCCATCGACGAGACGACACCCTATGTCGCCGGCAGCGCCTTTTACTGCGGTACCAACACGCCCTGGGGATTCGATCCGACCGATCTCGCGGTCAACCAGTATCCGCCCCAGGAATCGTCGTACGGTTTCTGGACGGTACGGGCCAAGTATTGACGTCGAGAACCGGAAGGCCCGCCGCAACAAGAAAGTGAATTCGAGAGAGCCCCTTCGCGGACAGGAAGGGGCTCTCTTTCGTCAGAGCGCTCTTTTCTCGTCCGCCGCCGCAGCCGGGAGGGCATGCTCCTTCTGTTTGTGAACCGTTCGCTCGCGTATACTATCCGCTGTCTTTTCCCTCTTCACCATTTGCGAGGAACGAAATGAGCGCGGCGACCACACTGTCCAGATTCCTTCTCCTTGCCGTGGCGGTTCCGGTCGCGGTTCTTTCCGCGTCCCCCTTGCCCGCGGACGAATCCCCTTCGCTTGTCGAAGCGTTCGAAAGGGAGGTCTCCTTCGAGAGCGGCGGCCTCACGATTCCGGGAACTCTCTCGTTCCCCGAACACGCGCCGGGTGCGAAACTCCCCGCCTATCTTCTGGTTCACGGATCGGGGCCCAACGACCGGAACGCGCGGAGCGGACTCTTTCCCGTTTTCAAGGAGATCTCCGACGCGCTCGTGGAGCGCGGCGCGATCGTGCTGCGCTATGACAAGCGCGCTTTTCTTCTCGGCGAGAAGTACAAGAAGGCCGAGGACAAGGTTGCGGTGCTGGAGGAACTGAAAAAGGTCCTGCCCGATCACTTCATCGACGACGCCCGCGCGGCGTTCGATTTTCTCTCGGCCCAGCCCGAGGTGGACAGCGGCGACGTCACCCTCATCGGCCACAGCCAGGGCGGGTCGTTCGCCTTCGATATCGCCGCGGGCAAGGGATTCGCGCGGCTCGTTCTGGTCGCCCCCGGCCTTCTGCCCATGGAGGAGCAGACGATCCATCAGCTCGAGTACCAGATCGAGTTCTTCCAGAAGTTGAGCATGACCGAGACGGTAGAGAAGACGCGCGCCATATTGAAGGGCTTCAAGGCGCTCTTCGAAAAGATCCACGATGACGCGGTGCCCGACGACACCTTCCTCTCGGGCGCGTCGAAGAAATTTTTCCTCAGGTTGAACGAACTGACCGCCCGTATGGACGAGAAGATCGTGTCCACCCGCACGCCCACGCTCATTGTCCAGGGGGACAAGGACCTGCTCTGCCCCGTGGAACTCGTGAAGGAGAACGAAGATCTCTACAAGGTCAACCCCAACGTCTCCATCGTCTACATCAAGAACATGCGCCACGACCTGCACGATTTTCTGCTCGGCCTGTTCAAGCCGGCTCTGGTCGATGCGATCTGGGAGCATCGCGCGGCCACACCTCCCGCGTTCGACGCCGGATGGCGGGCACTGTCCGTTCCGGGCACCTGGGAGAGGCAGATCGGCGGGGAGATGGCCGCCCATGATGGCTTCGCGTGGTACCGCTGTTTCGTCCACATCCCGGCCGAGTGGGACGGCCAGGCTCTCGCACTGCGCCTCGGGCGGATCGACGACGCGGACGAGACCTTTGTGAATGGCGTCAAGGTCGGCGGCTCCGGTTCCCTGCCGCCGCACTACGAGGGCGCCTTCGGCACCGATCGGCTCTACACGGTTCAGCCCGATCTCGTACGCTTCGGCGGATGGAACCTGATCGCCGTGCGCGTCTTCGACGGCGGCGGCGGCGGCGGGATCGCCCTTGGAAAGCAGACCCTCTCCTGGAAGGAGGGGCTTCTCGATCTGGCCGGTTCCTGGCAATGGCGCGCCGGCGATGAGCTCTCCTGGGCCGCATGGCCCGCGGATCCGGCCACGGCCGCGGGATATGCCCTTGCCCAGGCTTACGCGGACAGCGTTCCCGATCCGGCCGGCCGCCTGGCGCCGGTGATCGCGGGGACGACCGAACCGCCCGAGGGCGAGTGGGTGGTCTGGTTCCGCCATCCGGCCGACGAGTGGGAGCACGCCTTTCCCGTGGGAAACGGCCGGCTCGGCGCCATGGTCTTCGGCCGCGTGGACGAGGAACGCATCCAGCTCAACGACGACACGCTCTGGGACGGCTACCCGCGGGACCGGCACAATCCCCGCGCGCTCGAGGGACTCCAAGCGGTGCGCCGGCTCCTTTTCGAGGGAAAGAACAAGGAAGCGACCGAACTGTCGGGCAAGACCATGATGGGCATCCCGCAACGGATCGACTCCTACCAGACCCTCGGCGACCTGACCATCTCCATGGCGGGAATGAAAAAGGCTGACGATTACTCCCACGCCCTCGACCTGGAGCGGGCGGTGGTCACCACGACGTGGAAGACGGGCGGCACCTCGTTCAGACGCGACGTCTTTGCCACGGCCGTCGACGATGTGATCGTGGTGCGCCTTTCGGCTGACCAACCTGGGAAGATCGACGCCTCGCTGACGCTTTCGCGGCCGGCTGATGCGTTCTGCGTCGACGATGCGGAGCGGGGAGCACACCGCTCGAACCGCTCGGAGGGGCTGATCGTGCGCGGCCAGATCAGCCGCGACCATCACGAAACAGGCGAGAAGGTGGGCATGAAGTTCGAGGCCCGTCTGCGAGCCGATGTGACAGGCGGAGCCCTGTCTCGAAGCGGGGACAGCCTCGTCGTGGCGGGCGCAGACCAGGTGTTGGTGCGCCTTGCGGGGGGGACGAGTTTCCGCGGCCGCGATCCTGCCGCCCTCTGCGCAGCGGCGCTCGACAGCGCGGCCTCATCCTATGACGAGCTCCTCGCGCGACACGTCGCCGACCACGGCGCACTCTTCGGTCGGGTCGACCTCGACCTGGGAGTCACGAGCGCCGCAGAGCGTCCAACGGACGAGCGCTTGATCGCCGTGAAAAATGGCGGCCACGATCCGCACCTTGCGGCGCTCTATTTCCACTTCGGACGTTACCTGATGATCGGCTCGAGCCGCCCTGGCTGCATGCCGGCCAACTTGCAGGGATTGTGGAGCGGTTATCTGAAAGCGCCCTGGAACGCCGACTACCACACGAACATCAACCTCCAGATGAACTACTGGCCCGTGGAGGTGGCTAACCTTTCCGAGTGCCATGAGCCGCTCTTCGACTACATGGAGGTGCTCGCCCGCAGCGGAGCGGTCACGGCGCAGCGCCACTACGCCGCTCGCGGCTGGGTGGTCCACCACCTCTCCGACGGATTCGGAAGCAAGACCACACCCGCTGACGGGGTGTGGGGCATCTGGCCCATGGGTGCGGCGTGGCTCGCCCAGCATCCGTGGGAGCACTATCTTTTCACTGGTGATAGGACGTTTCTCGCCAAGCGGGGTTACCCGCTCATGAAGGGCGCGGCCCGATTCGTGCTCGATTTTCTCGTCGAGGCGCCCGAGGGCACTCCGGTGGCGGGACGGCTCGTGACCAATCCGTCCCACTCGCCCGAGAACGTCTTCCGCAAAGCGGACGGAACGGTTTCGTCCTTTACCTACGCGGCCACCATGGATCTGATGATCATCCACGACCTTTTCGTCAACTGCCTCGAGGCGATCGCGGTGCTCGACCCGCGGAATGAGGGCTTCGATGCAGCGTTTGCGCGGGAGCTCTCGGAAGCTCTCGAGCGTCTCGCTCCCCTCCAGATCAGTGCCGAGACGGGCCGCATCCAGGAGTGGATCGAGGATTACGACGAACCTGCGCCCGGCCACCGCCACATGTCCCACCTCTTCGGCCTGCACCCGGGCGACCAGATCACGGTTCGCCGAACGCCCGAGCTTGCCGCTGCGGCGCGCAAGTCGCTCGAGGGGCGCCTCGCTCACGGCGGCGGCCACACAGGGTGGTCGCGCGCCTGGCTGATCAACTTCTTCGCGCGGCTTCACGATGGCGAGGCCGCGCACGAGCATGTGCGGCTTCTTCTCGCCAAGTCGACGAAGATGAATCTCTTCGACAGCCACCCGCCTTTCCAGATCGACGGCAATTTCGGCGGCGCCGCCGGAATCGCCGAGATGCTGCTCCAGTCCCACGCCGGCGCGATCGAGCTGCTCCCCGCCCTGCCCGCGGCGTGGCCGGAGGGGAGCGTGCGGGGGTTGTGCGCCCGTGGAGGATTCGAGGTGGACATGGAGTGGAAGGAGTGTGCTCTGACCGCGGCACTGATCCGCTCCAAGGTCGGTGGGCGGTGCACGGTTCGGTGGGGCGCCAAAGAGATCGAGCTGGACACTGACGCCGGGGGTGTTTACCCAATCGAATTTTGAATGCCCACGGTGCGCCACCACCTTTGCTGAGGGTACTTTTGCTACTAGTTTGCGCGTCTTCCGCGCCCGT
>CAZUHB010000025.1:0-75924 GCA_964620445.1 uncultured Phycisphaerales bacterium | reverse complement strand
CTTGGCGCGTCTTCCGCGCCCGTCTTGGCGCGTCTTCCGCGCCCGTCTTGGCGCGTCTTCCGCGCCCGTCTTGGCGCGCATCCACGTCCGACTTGCGGAGTCGGTCCGCCACCCCACCCTATCCGGTCGCCGAAGAATCGCCAAAACCTATTAATTAATAAAAAGAAAAGAGATTTTTTACGTTTGACAGTTAGGTTTTTGTTAGGTATAATGATTCATTGTCAATCAGGGAGATTTGCTCCGGGAAATCCACGGTTCGAACACACTCTTGGAAGGAGGGGAACGTTCATGAAACTCAAGAAAGGTCTCACCGAAAAGGTTCTGCTCCACAGGATCGGCGTCTTTGTCCACATGGCGGGTGTGGGAGAGCGGGGGCTCGCCTTTTACCTGCTCGATCTCGACAAGCGCGGTCTCTTTCGCAAGCAGGGATTTTCGAGCACGGCCCAGTTCGCCCTCATGCGGCACCAGGTGTCGCTGCGCAAAACGCGCGAGCTCCTGCGCGTGGCGCGCTCGCTCGAGGATTTGCCTCTCATCGACGATGCTTTTGCGGCAGGCACCATCTCGTGGAGCGCCGTGCGCGAGATCTCCCGCGTGGCGGTTGCCGAAACAGAGGAGGAGTGGCTCGATCTCGCCTCAACGAGCAGCCTGCGAACGATCGAGAGCGCCGTCCACCGCGCGCGCCGCGGGGAGCGCCCGCCGCAGGATCCCTATGGCCTGACGCGCACCAAGCTCAAGGTGGTTGCCGAGCTCGCCATCGAGGATCACGCGCTTTGGCAGGCGGCGTTCGATCGGGTGGCAGCCAATTCGGGGAGCGAACTCGACGCATCCACGGCACTGCTCGTTCTGGCCAGGTCCTATCTGGAAAAACCGCTTTCTACTGGGGAGGCGGGGGCGCGGCAGGCGTTTCAGGTGGTCTATCACCGTTGCACCGAGTGCGAGCGCGCGTGGGTGCAAACCGAGGACGGCGTGGCTGGCGTACCCGTGGCGAAGGTTGCGACGCGCGAGCCGCTGGCGCGGGTGATTCGCGTCGCGAACAACGCGCAAAACGTGCCCGTCGCGAACGACGCGCAAAACGTGCCCGTCGCGAACGACGCGCAAAACGTGAATGTTGCGCAAGCCGTGCCGACCGTCAAGAAAGCCGCGGGCGATGGCATCGACAGTCGCCCGGCAAACAACCCACGTGAGTTATCTAACCGTATTGATCCGACGCGCAACGTGTTAACCGACGCGGCGAAACAGCCGATACCGGTCAGCGCGCCCGGACAAAAAACTATCCCGCCCTCAGAGCGCCACAAACCGAACACCCCGGCGATCCGGCAAAAAGTGCTCGGCCGCGACGGCCTGCAGTGCCGCGTGCCCGGGTGTACCAACAGGGCGCGCTTGGTCAGCCACCATGTGATCTGGCGCTCTCACGGCGGCGCCACCACGGTCGACAACGAGGTGGGTCTGTGCCAGAGCTGCCACAGCCTGATTCACGAGGGCGCGCTGCGCGTGGTGGGAAACGCTTCGACCGGGCTCGAGTGGCTCGGCGCGGATGGGGACGCGCTTTCCAGGTTCGACGGCGGGACTTCGCGGGTGCGGCTTGTTTTTGGAAGAAACTCGGTCGGAAGCGACCCACGTGGGTTTTTTGAGAAGGACACCGCCATCCGATCGCTCGACGAAGTTCCTGACGAGGTGGACAGCGGGTGGTGGAAACGGTACGGCCACAACTTCGATCTGAAGGGCACGCGGCTCCTGCTCAAAACAGCGCGGTGAACCGAACCGCGGGTACGAAATGATCGGTGGATCAAGGCACCCAGTCCGCGAGGTAAACGCTCACCTCGCCCCGCGCGGCCGCACCCCGGCTCGACGCGAAAGCGATCCGTTTCCCGTCATCGGAAAACATGGGGAAGCCGTCGAAGGCGGGTGAGTGGGTGATCCGTTCCAGATTCTGCCCGTCCACGCCGATCGTGTAGAGGTCGAAGTTGGGCCGGCCGCCGCCGGGCGGCGTGCTCGAAGAAACGAACAGGATCGTTTTCATGTCGGGATGCAAGTAGGGCGCCCAGCAGGTACGGCGCTCCTCCTGTCCCCGCGTGGTGATCCTCCGTTTTTCGGTGCCGTCGGCGTTCATGATCCAGATATCCATGGGCCACCGTCCCACCGCGCCGCGGGCGATGAAATCGTCGTACTCCGCGACCTGTTCGGGGGTCGACGGCTGGTAGGTGCGCCAGATGATCTTCGATCCGTCCACGGAAAAGAAGGGGCCGCCGTCGTAGCCTTTCGCCGATGTGAGCTGTTTCTGATCGCTCCCGTCGGCGTTCATCACGAAGAGCTCGGGATCGCCGGTGCGCATGGAGCAGAACACGATCCGCCCCGTCGTTCTCGAGACGGCGCACTCCGCATCGTAGCCGGGCGTGTCGGTGAGGCGGACGAGGCCCGATCCGTCCCGGTTGCATGACACGACATCGTAGACCGAATCGAGTCTCCACATCTCGCCCTTGCGCGGATCGTAGGTCTCCAGCGTCGCGTCCGGTTCGAGGTGGGTGGTGGCGTAAACGATCCTCCCGCCGTCCCTGGTGAAGAAGGCGCATGTCGTCTTCCCGGGGCCGGGCGAGAGACGGCGCAGATTCCGGCCGTCGCTGTCCACCGTGTAGATCTGATCGAACTCGTGGCCCTGCCGCGAGCTCTGGAAGACGAGGCTCACTCCGTCGGGAGAAAAGTAGGCTTCCGCATCCTCGCCGCCCCGGGTGAGGCGCTGCAGGTTCTTCAGGTGCCGGGCCTCCTCCGGCAGAATCCCCGCTTCGCCAGTTTCGTCCGGACCGGCCGCGTGGGAATGATGACCCTCACTCGGAGGGGCCGGATGCTCATCCGTGCCGGAGCACCCACCCAGGAACAGGAACGCAGCAGAAAGGAGTATCGCGAGAGATTTCATCTTTACCTCTTGTGTTGAAAAATTTACCGTCCCTCGGGCCGATCAGCCGCCCTCCGCGACGTGATTCACCACGAGTTCGTTCTCCACGAGAAGATCGGCCAGCACCTCTGCCAGGGCCTCGTTACCCTGCGGATTCAGGTGCATCCGGTCCCGAAAATATCCGAGCCAGAGTTCTTTCCGCCCCGGAGGCGTTTTTTTTCCGGCCGCCGACTCGAGCCGGCCGGCCACGTCGAGCAGAGGGATCCTGCTTTTGTCGGCCGCCTCCTCGAGCACGGCCATCGCGGTACCGTAGATCTCCCGCGCGTTTTCCAGAAGCGCCTCGATGGATAGGCCCTCTTTTCCCGGCCGGCGAAGGTCCTCCTCGTAGCGTTCGGTCAACGATCCGTCCAGGGGAAACCGAAGCTGGACCAGCGCGGGGTATCTCACCGCGGCCACCCGGACTCCACGGTCGGCACAGAGGGCTCCGAGTTTCTCGAAGAGCCTGGGAAAAGCCTCTGCCATGACGCGGCGCGCTCTGGCTTCCTCGGCAAGAATCTCCTCCCTGGGAATCGTCTTCGTCTTGACGTCGGGCAGGAGCTTGTGGAGCTTGCGGTCCATCCACCGGACAAGGGCGAGGTGATGGATCAAGTCCTTCTCTTCGGAGGATTTTGCCTTGGTGAGGAAGTTCTTCACATTGCCGTTGCCCTCGAGCACGGCATAGTTCCAGCCCGAGTAGACGACGACGAGGTCGGGCTCGAGCGCACGCAGGTGGCGGTGCTCGAGGGCGCGCACGATCTGTTCGAGCCCGTATCCCGAGACCGCCCCGTTGAGAACCTCCACATGGCCGAACCCGAGATCGTGGAGCTTCTCTTCGAGAAAACAGGGCCACGTCTCGTCATCGGCGACCTTGTGACCCCACGTGGTCGAACCGCCCATCGCGAGAATACGGAAAGCGCCCGGCTTCTTTTCGCCCACCTCGCGGCCCCGGATGCCGTAGGCGTTCACGCTCTCGCGACGGCCCTCGTAATCGGGCACCAGCTCGTAGCCGAGCAGGTCGACCGGACGGTACTTGGAGCCGGACTCGGTGAGGCGGCAGAGTCCCTCGAGAGCGAGCAGGACGATCAGGGAGACCACGGTCACGCGCACGCACCTGGCGATTTTCGACGTTGCTTTCCTTTCCGCCATTCAGGTTCTTCCAAGAGGCATTGCGGCAGGCCGTATCGGAAACCAGCCGGGATCATAGCAGGTCGGCCCCCGTTGCGAAAGGAAACGATCAGTGTTACGGGCGCGGTGTCGACCCGGCCCGCCGCGGCCCCCTAGCGCCTGGTGAGCCTTATGGCGTCGACGCCGATCATGGTGGCGGACGACTCGCCGGTCACGTCGCCGAGGCGGATGTAGTTCCAGCCCGGCGAAAAGGAAAAGTAGGATGCGAGCGTCACCCAGGCGTCGTAGTAATTGTTCTGGTTCACCGTGGCAAGGTGCGTGTATCCGGACGACGAGTGGTAGTGATAGTAACGCGCGCTCGTCGTGGTCGCCAGGTTCTGGGGAACAAAGACCTCGATCTTGAAGGTCCCCGCGTGCTTGAGATAGAGACCCCACTGGGCCCAGTTCGTCCAGCCGCCGCTCGGTTCGGAATAGGTGTAGAGCATTCCGTTGGCGGAGGCATGCCCGCCGCCCGGGCTGCCCGTCCCGTAATAGTCCGACTCCCACCAGTACTGGGAGGGCCCGAATCTGGCAAAAGAGGTGATCGGCACATTGGCGGTGCTGTCATCGATGATGGCGCGCAGCTCCCCCGTGCTTCCCGAGGCGCCGATGATGAGGCTCACCGTGTTGAGGTTCGGATTGCCGTTGCTGTAGCCGGGCCAGTCGTAGACCGCCTGGGAGGTGTAGTTCGGATAGCCGGAAGCCTTGTCGCCGTAGGGATCGCGGATGATCACCGAGTGGTTGCCGTAATAGCCGATGGCGAGAACGATGTGTCCCGCGCTGGTGAGCATGGTCGACAGCACGGCGGGACGGCCCGCGTCGATCTGGGCGGTGAGCTCGCTCCACGTGGGGGACGAGTCGTAATAGGTCGTGCACCCCGCCCACTGCATGAAGTCGTTCATCCTGCTCCAGTAGGCGCTCCCGCCCGGGCAGATGTACCCGTACGCTCCCCGCGCCGGCCGGCCCGACGCATCGTAGGAGATCCAGTTGAAATTGGTTCCATTGTTCTCGAACTGTCCGGCGATGAGAGGGCCGTGATAGCTCACATGGGAATAGGGATAGGAGCAACGGCAGAGCCAGTAGGGAAGGCGCCTCCACTTCTGGACAGCCATGACGCACGACGTGGGGCCGCACGCCCAGTTCCCGTCGAACCAGTCCGGCGTGTCGTAGACCTGATGGAGGTAGGGCACGCCGCTCACCGATCGCGACGTCGATCGGAACGATCGCCCGGCGGGAACGGCCAGGTCGTCGAGCCGGACTCGGGCCAGGCCGGCCTCTCGGCGCGGCGCTTCTTCCGCGGCGGGTCCGGGCGCGAATGTGACGCCGGCGATTTTTTCCCCGGAGAGAACCCGGCCGAGATCGATGCGCGGCGGTCCGTCCAGGATCGATCGCGGATCGATGCGCAACAGGCCCGCCGCTTCGATCTCCAGGCCCGATCCGATCTGAAGATGCACCTCGAGCACGCTCGCACGCCCCGGAACGGCCGATCCGATCCAGGCGGGCTCACCGAAACGGACGCTTCCCCGGTCGCGGGGCCGGAGGAAGAGATGGACCTCCTTTTCCGAAGGGCCCCTGGCCGGATCGGGATGAAGCGTGATCCCCTGGCCGCAGTTGACGACCGCGAGGAGATCCCGGTCCGGCGCCCACGCGGGCCGACCCTCCCAGCCTCTCTTCAGCACGGCCGTCTTTCCGGTGGCGAGGTTCTTGACCTTGATCGCGCTCCGTTCGAAATCACAGAACGCAACAAAACCGAGACACGCCGAGAGGCTGAAAGATTCGGTTGCGCAGCCGAGGCCGAAACGCGACTCGCTCCACCCCCGAAAGGGACCGGAAAGAGACGCGCCATCGGTGAGGGCATCGGCAAAGAGCGGAATCCGGCTCGCGATCACCAGCTCGGTCCCGGCGGTGAAAGCGACGCGGTCCTCGGCCGCCTCGATGGGCAGACTCGCCCCGCTTGCGCCCTCGTGCAGCTTCCACCATCGATCGCTCCCCGTTTCCGAGGTGCCCTTCGCAGGATCGATCGCGATCGGAATGTGTACACCCTCGGCGCGGTGGATCACCTTACCGCCGACCAGACCGAGTGGCAGATCTCCGCCGATCTCGAGCGACCAGCCGGGTGCGACCTCTTGCGCGGGGCAAGAGGCGGCCGCGATGAGAAGAAGAGCGATCATTCCGATTCCCTTGCACATGTCGGGTCCTCCTTCTGAATCTGAAGCGCCGCGTTCGTCACGAAGAAACAGTGTTCCCGAGGTTCCTTTTTCCCCCGCCTGGAATATATAAAAGATCGGTTATCGGATCAAGCCGCCGGTTTTCCCGGCCGGTTCGCCCGGTCCGAATCGGTGTGGACTTCGGCCGGGCGATCGTCGAGAATGTTCCTCGGGAAAGCCGGTTCGAAACTCACGGCCCGATCGTAAGGAGACGAGCATGTCGATCCGCGGTGGAACGCTTCTTTTCGTGCTTCTCTTGCTCACAGGCGCGGCGGCCCGCGGGGGCGGCGTTCACGATTCGGTGGATCGATTCCTGCGATCCCTGGTCCCGGGAGAGGCGGACCGCCTCGTGGCGGAAGAAGCGGCCCGCGGCCGCGAGCGTGTGGCCCGGAAGGCCGCCCTCTCCCATGTGGTGCTCCAATCGGTTTATGCCGACGAACTGCTGCGCGCCGCGTGGCTTTCCGATGCCGAGAAGTGGCGGGTGATCGCCCGCGCCGAGGCGGAGAGGCTCGCGCTGAGCGACCTCTATCGGGAAACGGAGAGGATCGTCAAATCCCCCTCGCTCACCGTGGAGGAGAAGACCGAAGCCGTGGCCGCCGCCGGGTACAACCGCCGCGTGAACCTTGTTCTCGCCCAATCGGCCGGCCTGATTGACGCCGGCCTGGGCCGCAACGCCGCGCGGTTCTTCGCCTGGCTGAACGTCTGCTGGCGCGACGCCGCGCGGACGGCCGAGCGGTATGCGTCGACCAACGGGTGGCGCTCGGGCCGTCGCCTCACCTATACGGTCTTCGCCACCCAGTATTTCGGCGAGACCAGCTACGAGGCCGCGCTCCCCGACCAGTACGTGAAGTTCGCCAACAGGGACTGGGCCCACTACCCGGGCTACGAGGGCGATGACTACTCGGTCAAGCTCGAGAGATCGGGGTGGACCGTGTCATCGGTCATCGTCTGGGACGTGGGGCCGTGGAACATCGACGACAACTACTGGAATCCGGCCACGGGCCACCCCCGTCCAAGACGTCTCTTCACCGATCTCCCCCAGGGGACGCCCGAGGCGCAGGCCGCCTACTACAACGGCTACAACAACGGCCTCGATCAGTTCGGCCGGACCGTGACCGTGCCCACGGCGCTCGACATGACCCCCGACCTGGCGGCCGATCTCGGGCTCGGCTACCTGCAGAACGACTGGATCACCGTGACCTATCTCTGGGAGCAGGGCGGCGGCGTCGAGGTCGTGATCGATGATTCCGATCCCGAGTGCACCTTTCACGGCCCGTCCCAGTACTGGTGGGAGGTGAGCGGTTACGGCATGAACAACCAGATGCACTACACCTACAACATCGTCTCGGGCTGGACGAACGCCGCAACGTGGGTTTTCGACGCACCCTCGGCGGGAACGTACGAGATCGCCGTCTTCATCCCCCGGAATCACGCCACTGCCACATCGGCCCGGTACTATCTCAACCGCGGCACGATCTGGTACGGCCCACGCAGCATCAACCAGAATACCTACTACGACGAATGGGTCGTTCTCGGAAATTGCTGGCTCAGGCAGGGCTCGAACTGGGTCGCCGTGATCGACGGTACGGGAGAGCCGGCCGGGAGCACCAAGGTCGGTGTGGACGCTGCCAGGATCAGGAAGATCGACTGACGGCCGCAATGATTTGACTCGGTTCACGACGGCGGGTATGATCTCGACAAGCCCATGTCCCGCACCCGGTCCGGAAGAGTCCACCCGTTCAAGGAGCCGTTATGATTCGATCGGATCCGAAAAGGGCGCGGGGAGATTTTCTCCTCGTCGCGGTCCTGTGCTTCCTCGCCACGCTCCTTCTGCCGCCGGTCCTGGCTTCGGATGCGGTCGGCCAGCAGCGCAACCAGCCGGGCGGAGCGAAGGTCACGGTCGGCGAATTCCCGCCCGAATTCGAGCTGCCCTACCTCACCTTTGACACGGACGAGAACGGGAAGCCGGTGGGCGTGATCAGCAAGAAGAACACCTTCAAGCTCTCCGATCACTTCGGCCAAAAGCCGGTCTGCATGATCATGTCGAGCTACACATGACCGCCGTTCACATCCCGCGCCGCGGAGATGGAACGGCTGTACAAGGTGTACGGCGACGCGATCGAGTTCGTCATCGTTTACATTCGAGAAGCTCACCCGGAGATGCTCAGGGACGGGAACAAGACGGGCGTCGTAGGGCGCCCCGACAATCTCGACGAGCGGCTCATTCTGGCCACGGAATGCGTCTCCCGCTACAAGTTCACCATTCCGGCCGTGATCGACGGAATGGATCACAAGGTGGACAAGGACTACCAGGCCAAGCCGGTGCGCGTCACGATCACCGACAAGGAGGGGAGGGTGGCGTACTACGCCGGCCCCGGCCCTTTCGATTTCAGGCTTTCCAAGGTGGACAAGGTTCTGGAGAAACTGGTGGCCAACGGCGGATTCATGCCGCCCGCACCGCCGCCGCAGTGGGGAAAGCCGGTCGACGGCTTGCGATTCGGCCTGAGCGTCGATCCGCCCAATCCCCTCCCGGGCGAAGAGGTGGCCCTGAATCTGAGTTTTCAAAACGTCGAGAAGGATCCGATCTACATCTACTACGGCGTGCGCGATCCCTTCGAGAATCTGACGATTCAGAACGCCGACGGCAGGTCGCTGAAGCTGGTCGCCGCGGCGAGCAAGGACTTCATGGCATCGAGGCGCGGCGGGTACCGGATCTTTCCGATGCAGCTCGCCGCCGGCGAGCGGTTCGACACCGACATCGCCGCGAAGCTGGACGGGGCGACCGGTCCCGATTGCGCCGACGGCAATCCCTACGAGGCGCGGTATACCTTCGCCGTGGACGAGGAGATGGTCGGTCCGATCCGCCGTTACCGGGACCTTCCCTACTGGCAGGGATCGGTCACATCGGGCGCGTTCGGACTGAGCGTGACCCGACCGGCGGCGCAAACCTGCATGAGCTGCCACGGCGTGGAAGACTATCACCACTACGAGGATCAGGACTGTTCGATCTGCCACATCGGCAAGGAAGACACGGAAGAGTTTACGATCAACAAGACGGCCTGCGCCAAGTGCCACCCGCGCGACGGAGTTCAGGGCCGTCCCATGATTCCGAAGGAAGGAAAGACCTCTCCCCATCTCGATCCCGCCGAAGGGGATGGGGCCTGCGCGAAGTGCCACGATCAGAACAGCCACCAGAAGGGCGAGATCGTTCTGCTCGATCCCTTTTCCAGGGGCAAGAGAGGCTGGTCGGGAACGAAGACCGAGTTTTGCCTCCGCTGCCACGGCGCCGAGCCCCCTCCGGGTTTACGCTTCCCCGAGGCGAAGGGGAGCGGGTACGACAAGTCCGCCTTCCGCGGATCGGAGGCGTTCGAGTACGGATTGAGCTGTATCGATTGCCACAGCGCCCATGGAGCCGACCTCCCGTCGCTCCTGCTCGGCGAGGAGCTGGAGTCGCCCCACGAGTAGCCCGAACATCCTGTTTTACGATCAGTCGGCCGGTTCGAGCACGACCGTGGCCTTGGCGCGGCGGTGGGATTCGATTTCGAGGGTGATCGTTTCGGACTTGAAATGGCGCGCCCGCACCTCGATCGCCAGGGGGCCGAGGGGCAGATTGCCGATCGCCGTCCGCCCCTTGGCGAGTTCGACGGAGTCGAGACCGAAGATGGAGGCGTAGCCCTTCTTGTCTTTCCAGTCGAAGCGCGCGTCGAGCGGATTGCCGGCGCTGTCGAAGACCTCGATCTCGGCAGTCCCCACCGGTTCGAGCAAGATCTTGCCCATGTCGAGAACCTCTCTCTCGGCGAGCGTGAAGATCTCGGAGCGGTACTCGCCGAATCCGAAGGCCGCCACGCCGAGCTGATACGTCCCGGCCGGGATCGCCGACAGTTCGAAGCGGTGATCGGTCGTCGCCAGTGACAGTCCCACGATCCGGTAGTTCTGGCCCGGATCGTTGACCATCACCGAGCGCATCACCAGATCCTGTTCGCTGAGGGGGAGGCCTGTCCCTTTGTGACAGAGCGTGCCGCGGATCACCCCGTCGGGGAGGACGAGCTCGATGGCGAAATCGGGCGGAAGGGAACTGGGTATCTCCAATCCGTGAAAGGTGGAAACAAGCAGCTCGCCTTCGAGCTGGTGAAGAATGTTCCTCTTCTTGAAGAGGGCGATCTTCTCCGGTGTGATGTTGGCGCACCACGCGGACCAGATCCCCGGTTCGATCGCGTCGATCGACAGGCAGCCTGCCCGATCGGTGACTCCGCCCGGCGCGGGCCCGCCGAAGCCCGGTTTGTAGCGCATGTTTTTCTCGAATCCGAGGAGCATTCCGGCCCTCGGTGTACCGTCCGCGTTTTTGAGCCTGATCTTGACGGCGGCCGCGGCCGGTTCGGTGGTGGCGAAATCGCTCCGGTCGAGGGTGATCTCCGAGGTCTCTCCGCGCTTGATGTGGAAGGGCCGGACGACCGAACCGAGGATGTCGTGCTTGAACGTGGCAATCCCCTTCCCCTCGGGCACGGCAAGGGTCTGGCTGCTGCTGAGGAGGATAATGTAGGGGAAGAGGGGCGGGCCCCACTGCATCTCGAAGTAGACCTTGAGATTCCGCCTCAGCTCGTCGTCGGCGAATCCCGAAAGCCGGAAGGCGATCTCGCCCAGGGGCGGCACGGTCAACTTGATGTCGTCGATGATCTTTTTCTTCCGCGTATCGGCGAAAGCGGGAAGGATCTTGCTGTAGAGACCGGGACCGATGAGGTGAAGGGTGTACAGGTGCGGCTGCAGCCCTCTCAGGCAGAACGTGCCCGTTTCATTGTCCACCACGCCGGCGATGCCTTGGTCGTTGATTTCGGGATTGCTGAGGCCGACATAGAAATCGATCATGCCCAGGGGTTCGCGCGGCGGCCTCCGGATGGGCTGGCCCGTTGCCGCATCGACCACCACGCCGGCCACGATCGCGCCGAGTCCGTCGGCAACGAGAATGTCCTTTTCGACGAGGCCCGGTTTCTCGAAGAGCAGAGGGCCCCACTCGATCCACTCGGTCCGCCCGAAGTTGGCGCCGAAGGCGAGTTGGAGGGTGTACTCCCCCGGAACGAGGCCGGCGATCTCGAAGGCGCCGCCGCCGGCGCTTTCGACGGTGGTCTCCCCCTTCGGCCGGTCGGCCGCATGGAGCGCCTTGACAAGATCCGGTTTGATGAACACACCCTGTGCCGGTTTGCCGTCGTAGTCGATCAGCGTGCCCTTCCAGACGATGTCCCTCGATGGGGGGAGGAGCGTTTCTTTTTCGCGAGGTTCGTCGTCGCCGGTGATTGCGGCGACGAGAGCATCTGGGCCGGCCCGGTCGGCGGGGAGAGCGTCGTTGCGACCGGCATCGACGGCCGCAGTCGGTTGCGGATCGGTTGCGGCCCCGCGATCCGGCTCCGCGCCGGGCAGAAGGGACCAGACGAGGACGAGCGCTCCCATGACGAGCAAAGCCGCGGCGAAAAAGAGAACCTTCGCCTTGAGTCCGGCCATGGCCAGCACGCCGCCGGCCACGCCCGACGCGGTGCCGCCGGACAGTGCGGCCGCATCGATTCCGGCGAGCGGTGCGAGAGCGAGCCGCCACCCGTCGCTCGTCCCGTCGTGGTCCTTCGCGAGCTTTGCGCGCAGCAGCGCGAGCCCCTTCTTCAGGCGCGTGCGCATCGTCTCGAGCGGAACGCCGAGACGGGCGGCCACCTCGCGGTGGGGGAGATTGTCGTAGTAGCGGAGCAGGATGGTGGACCGCCACGGTTCGTCCAGCGCCTGGACCGCGTCGACCACGCGTCGCCGCAGTTCCTCGCGCGCGGCGATCTCGGCCGCCGATGGCGCGGGGCTCCGAGCAGAGGCTCCGGCTGTCCGTTCGCGCGCCTTCCGGCGGCTGTCGGTCCGGTAGCGCTTGAGAGAGAAGTTCCTGACCACCTGGGCCAGCCAGGCGCGCGGTGATCGGTCCGACGCCGGTGGGTGTTCGACCGCGGCCAGCCACGTGTCCTGGGCGATGTCGGCCGCGCTGTTCTCGTCGAAAACGAGGCGCCGCGCCAGAAGGCGGACGAAATCGGCGTGGGAGAGGAGTTCCTCGGGATTCATGGTATTCATTGTACCTCCTTTTGCTGCCGCAACCAGTCGGCGCCAGCCGGCATGGGCGGGACAATTCTGTTCGCTTTCCATCACCCGTAATCCCGCCCGGCCCTGGAGTGGTCTCGAAAAATAGGATCGATCGACCGGGGACGCCCGGATTCGCTTGTCCTGAGGGGCTCGAATTTCCGATAGCCAGTAGAGGTTTACCTTTTGATGGACAGACAACCACGAGGAGTACGCGATGATATCGAAAAACATTTCACCCGGAGGAAGGGGCGTGCGGTTCGTTCTGCCTCTTCTGGCGCTGTTCTTTTTCACGGGCTGCGCGATTCACAGCGGCGGGCAACTCGAGGTCGACCGGAGCGGTCCCGAGCTGACGCAGAGCGACTGGAGCGACAAACGTTTGTGGGTTCGCACCTTCGAACACAAGGCCGTGTCCGACGTGAGCTCGGTCTATGCCACCGGATCGGGCGGTACGGTGAGCGGCCTTGGAGTCACGCGGACCACCTACTCGGCGCCGCCCCGGTACCTGATCAGCGCGATCGAGGATGCGGGCATCTTCAAGAGTGTGACCCCGACGATCCAGATGGGAAGCGAGCCCGATCTGATCCTCGAGGGATCGGTAACGGTCGAGTGCGAGACTCCCTGGTGGACGTGGGCCCAGCTCGTCGATCTCTGGATACACGCCTGGTTCTTTCCCACCCTGGGCCGGAACTGGGAGACGGTGGGGGAGTTCTCCCTCTACGACAAGGAGCACGTCCTGATCCACAGGTGGAAGTTCCGCCTCAAGGATGAATATGTGAGCTCTATCTGGTGGATGTTCTCTCACGGCGGCGCCGATGACAAGGGCTTCGACGTGGAGTGTCAAAAGGAGGCGCTCTGCACGGCGGTCAAGAAGATCTTTTCGCAAGGTCCTTCCTATGGAATCGCCACCCTGCCCCGTGATCGGGCGCCGGACCGTGCGGAACGCGGGGAGCCCACCGACTAGAGTCTTCGACAAAAAAAAACGCCTTACCCTAGTCGCAAAGGGTGAGGCGTTTTTTTTTGTCCGGCTCAGTCGTTGCGCCAGACCTTGTTCGCCTGGCTGTAGTTGGCCGAGACATGATCGAGATCGCCGTCGCCGTCGATGTCGCCGACCGCGATCGAGTAGGTGTTGCCCGAGCCGATGCTCGCACCGGAGTCGGTGAAGGTACCCGATCCGTCGTTGAGCCAGACCTTGTTCGCCGCGCCGGCCTGGTTGCCGGCCACGATGTCGAGGTCGCCGTCGCCGTCGATGTCGGCGAGCGCCACACGATAGGTGATCGACGATCCCAGGGTCTGTCCCGAATCGGAGAACGTGCCGGCGCCGTTGTTGAGCCAGACGCGGTTCGCCTGCGACGATCCGTTCCCCTCGACGTAGTCGAGATCGCCGTCGCTGTCCACGTCGCCGAGAGCGAGGCTGAGCGTGGCCGCGGTGCCGCCCAGGGACTGGCCCGAATCGTGGAAGCCGCCGACGCCGTTGTTGGCGTAGATCTTGTTCGGCTGGCCGTCGCGGCCGGCAAGGAGGTCGATGTCGCCGTCGCCGTCCACGTCTCCCATGACGAGGCTCCGCACGCTGGTGATGTCGATCGCGCCCACGAAGGTGAAGGAACCGCTGCCGTCGTTGAAGAAGAGATTCGACCACGATCCGTCGTTGCCGCACCAGAGATCGAGGTCGCCGTCCCCCTCGGCATCTCCGAGCACGATCGTCCGCGTGTCGTACTGGCCGAGAGATTGGCCGATGGTGAAATTTCCCGAGCCGTCGTTGAAGTAGGAGACATTCGACGATGATCCTCCTCCGCCGACGAAGAAGTCGAGATCGCCGTCACTGTCCAGATCGCCGAAGGCCGCACTGGTGGCATAGGCGACTCCCACCTGCTGGCTCATGGCCGCGAACTGGCCGTTCCCGCTGTTGATCCAGACCACGTCGGGAACTTCCCAGATCGCGGAGAGCATGTCGAGGTCGCCGTCGCCGTCCACGTCGCCGAGCGCCAGGTCGCGCGTTTTCTCGTTGCTCAAGGTCTGGCCCGAGTCGGTGAAGTTCGCCGATCCCCACGTGCCGCAGAGCGAGCCGAGCCAGACCCGGTTCGGCGCTCCCGAGGGGAGGGTCATGTCGTAGTTCCCCTCGACGATGTCGAGATCGCCGTCATTGTCCACGTCGCCCAGGACGCAGCTCGTCGACTCGGTTCCGCCCATCTCCTGGCCGGAGTTGGAGAAGTCCCCTTCGCCGTTGTTGATCCAGACGATGTTCGGTTCCGGAAAGCCGTCCTCGTAGACCATCTCGACGCAGTCGAGGTCGCCGTCGCCGTCGACGTCGCCGAGCCTGATGTCGAAGGTCTCCGTCAGGCCGATCGATTGACCCGAGTCGGTGAAGGTTCCCGATCCGTTGTTGAGCCAGACCTTGTTCGCGGCGTCGAGGTTCGCCTCGAAGATGTCGAGATCCCCGTCCTTGTCGAGATCGCCCAGAAGGGCGGTCATTGTCGACGTGTCCCCCATGGCCTGGCCCGAGTCGGTGAAGGTTCCCGATCCGTCGTTGAGCCAGATCATGTTCGCCTCATCGTAGTTGCCTGCCAGACAGTCGAGGTCGCCGTCGCCGTCGAGGTCGCCGAGAGCGACGCAGACGGTATAGCTGTTTCCGAGGCTCTGGCCCGAATCGACGAAGGTGCCGGCGCCGTTGTTGAGGAGGACATAGTTCGGGCCGACAACCGTCTTGGCCCTGCCCTCGAAAATGTCGATATCGCCGTCGCCGTCGAGATCGCCGAGTGCGATCTCCCTGCTGTCCGCACCCGAAAGGAACTGCCCCGAATTGGTGAACGTACCGCTGCCGTTGTTGAACCAGACCTCGTTCGCCTCGGCCCAGGAGGTGTCGATCAGATCGAGATCGCCGTCGTTGTCCAGGTCGGCGAGGTCGACGTCGATGGTGAGCAGGTTTCCCAGCGACTGCGCCGAGTTGACGAAGCCCGGGACGATGTCGATCGGCGTGGAGGGTTCGGCGTCCTTGCCGGCCACCACGGTCTCGATCGCGTTGAGCCCCATCGTCGCCGCCACGTCGATGCCGGACGGGTTGTTGGCCGACCGTGTGGTGCCCCTGTAGTCCTGGCGGCTCTTCACCACGAAGGGACCCGTTCCGAGGGTGATCGTGACTTCGTACGAGTCGGGCCCGGCGGCGACCGTCGCTCCCGTACCGAGCGAGTCGCCCGACACGGGCAGGCGGAAATCGTCCTCGTCGGCGTTGTTGACGGCCACGTCGCGGTTGAAGGGGACGATGATCGTGTCCCCCGCGTCGCACGTGGCGTTCTTGTTCACGTCAAAGAAACGCGCGAAGCCGCTCACCTTGAGGAATGGGGGCGTTGTGTTGTTTTTCTTTCCGCCGCTCCCCCCGCCGCCGCAGACGGGCAGCGCGCAGAGGAGTCCGACAAGTAGGAGGATTGCAAACGATCTGCTGCGATACGCGGTCATGTCGCCTCTCCCTTTTCAGGACCCGGCGGAGGCGCACCTGTTCCGGTAATAGGCCGAGCTTCCCCCTCTCGGGTCAGTATCCTTCCTTAGTTTTTCGACCTTCGGGAGGGGAATTCTTTAGCGTTCCGCCGGCCTGCTCCGGCCGATCGCCCCTGTTGCGAGTCTTTCGGTTCAAGAGAGATAATGCCCCGGTTCCGCGATTTTCCACCGGTTACGTTTTGGATCGAAGCCACTAAATACTGGTGAAAAGCAACGAGGTGACGGGCGGCTTCGCGGCGCGTCGCCAGCGGAATTCGATCAGAGGCTTCTATCATGAATACGAAAACAATCGACGAAATTCTCGGAGGGTTGATCGGCCAGATCGTTACCGTGATCAATCCGCAGTGTTACACTCCCACCCTGACCGGCTACAAGATCGACGCCGAAGCCTACAAGGCCAAGGTCGTATCCTGTGAAAACGGGATCCTGCGATTGCTCACGGACTATCTGTGCAATCCGCGCAAGAAGATCAGGGAAAAAGCCTATCAGTTCATTCCTGTCGACCAGATCAAGCGGATCATGATCTCCAAGAGCGAACGGCTGCTCAATCTCTAGCGCCAGCCGAACGGGTCACTTCCGATCGCTTGCCGTCCTTCCCGAGGCAGCCGTCATCCGGCGGAATCCGATTCAATTTACTGGTCCCTCCAAAGGTACGGGAGTACAATCTCCCCCAATACCGGGATTGCGAATTGTTGGCTCGAATCAGTGACGGGACCGGCAGAGATGACCACGAAACGTCTGCTGAGGTGGAAGATCGCCATGGTCGTTGTGGGCCTGGCCATCGGATGTTTGGCCGGCGAGGTTGTCGTGCGCGTGCTCGACATCGAGACGGAGCCGCAGTTCGTCTACCATAACCTGGAGGGACGCGACCAGAAGGAACTCGATCGGGCGATCCTTGGGGAGGACGCCTTCAAGAGCGAGGCTGTACGGATCGCCTTCATCGGAGACTCTTTCACATACGGTCTCGGGGTCGAGCCGGACCAGACTTTCGTGAACAAGATCGGCAGACGGCTCAGAGAACGATTGTCCCCCCGGTTCAGAACGGTCAACCTGGGAGAACCGGGCGCGGATCTGGTCAGCGAATGTCTCACGTACATCGGCGCGAAAGACAGGGTTCGGCCTCATGTGGTCGTTCACGTGATAACGGCCAACGATCTCGATTTCGACAACTACAAGGGCCTGTGGGAGGCGAAGAGCGCCTATGAGGTGCGGCTCTGGCCGTCGCGAATCTCCAAGCTTTTCGCTTTTTTCGAATGCACCGTCCGCGGGTGGATCGGGGAGCGCCGCACGCTCGACTACATGCGCGGCGGCGGCACGGAGGAGGAGCGGGATCGTGCGTGGCGGCTCGCCGACTGTTCGATCGGATCGATGAAAAATCTCGTGGAGCAGGATAGGTGTCTCTACGTGCTGACCCGGTTTCCGCTTCTCATCGACATGGATGCTTCCTGTCAAGTGGAGGTGCGCCGTGAGATGGACGGACTGACCCGCCGGCTCGGGATTCCCTATGTGGACCTGCACGATGTTCTGTGTCACATGGACGGCGAGAGATTGCATCTGCCCAATGACACCCATCCCACCGTCGAGACCCATGGATTGGTGGCCGATGCGCTGGCCGACTTTCTCGAGGCCCGGATCCTCCGTACCCTCCCCGAGCACTCCGTGCTGCCTCCTCCGAGAAAGGCGCCCCCCCGCAGAGTCCGGGAAGCCAAGATGCAATTTCTCAGGAGCGTTCTCCGATGTGATCCAACGTGCCGCACCGCGCTGGTCCGGCTCAAATGGCTCGTTCAGCCGAAACGTAATCGATGAGGCATCGGATTTTTCCGTGCCCCTTCCTGTCGGAAACGTCGCTACTCTTTACGGGCTTCTACAGAGACGTTCCCTGTTTCGTTTTTTTCCACTCCTTGCCAAGGAGGTTCGCGGTGAAGTCAGGAAACCTCGATCGGTGGAATCGTATCAAAGCGCTTTTCCACTCCGCACTCGAACTCGCACCCGAAGACCGCCAATCGTTCCTCGACCAGAACTGCGGCGACGATCACGAACTGCGAACCGAGATAGAAATGCTTCTCGAATCGGATCGCAAGGCCGAAGACTTTCTGGAACAGTAACCGTTCCCCGCTCGATCAAGCCCCTTTGCTCAAGCCCGTAAACCAAGCCCGTTCAGTCAACAATGTGCGCCCCTTTTCATGGCCGGGTTTCCTTTTTTTCAAACGCCGTAAACAATTAAAAAATTGGTGAAAATCCTCCTCGCGGAGACCGTTCGGTCCTGTGGTGCCACTGCTGGAGCTTCCCGGGAGACTTTTGAAGCGGCGCGGCGCCGGAACCGCACCGCCACATTCGGGCCGTCGATCGACGGTTCAACCGCAAGGAGGATCGAATGATGAAAATCTCTATCGTTTTGATGACGGCGCTGGCAGGAGTCCTGGTCCTGGCTGGCGCGGTGCAGGCTGATGTGCCACCCTGGTTCGAGTATGTCATCGCCTATGACGGGTACGTCGAAAGACATTCGTCGGGCGGCATCGGGCTCTTTTCGGCCGACACGCTGTTCGTGATCAACAACACCCACCCCTCGGATATGCTCGATCTCTGGTTCGAGGTCTACGACAAGTATGGTGTTCTCCTCTGGGAGGGCGAGGTCTGGGACGGCGGCATGCCGATTTCCCAGGTCGTTCCGTGCGGGTTCGGTTGGATCACACTCGGAATGATTCTGGACATGATCAATCGCGACACGGTCGATCCCTTCGGGTATCCGGCCGCGGAGAAACTCTTCGTCCGGATCAGCGGCGCCCACAGAAACTCGCCCATGAAGATGGTGCCCACCGTCGAGGTCAAGCAGGTTCTCTATTCGGCCGATCTCGACATGCCCGAGTTCCACATTTGGCAGCCTTGGCTCATCAGGTCGTGGGCCGAAACCGGCCTTGGTGGTAACAAGTATGCGACAGGCGTCATCTGGCCCCAGTAAGCCAGGCAATTTCCTCTGACCTTTCTCTTCGAGGGGCGGGGCGTTCGAACCCGCCCCTCTTGAAACCGCCCGGCGGGGAAGGTACGCAAAGGAGAAGACGATGGATAAGGACTTCATCAAAACGGTCTTGACCGTGTCGATCGTGGCGGCCGCGATCTGCGGGTGCGGGGCAGCGCCGCCCGACGCGCCCGACGGGGGGATCCTTGCCGGCCGGCCGGTTCCGTTCACCCTCCGCGTGTGCAACCAGAGCAAGGCGATCAGCCCGGTCGACATCCGGGTGGCGATCGACGGGACCGTCGTGATCCACGAGGAGTTCGTGGTCGGCCGCCAGCTCAACTGGAAGGAGTTCGAGATGACCCTCGCCGCGGGAAAGCACAGGATAGAGGTCGTTTCCCGAAAAGGGGGGGCGCGGCTCGCGGAAACTTTCCTTCTCGCCCGAAGGGGGGAGGCGGATCTGCAGTTCTGGTACTATCCCGAAACACACCGCTTCGCGACTCCGAGGCAGTTCCGGTTCGATCTTCAAGAAAACGCGCCCGCCCCGGCAGAGGTGTTCAACGTTCGACAGGCGTCAGAACGATCTGGCGCAGGTTCATGAGCGCCGTCTTGGCGATGCGTGTGCACCTGACCGCGACGGTGACCTCCCTTTCGGCTCCCGTGCGGATCTCGCCGAGATCGACGGTGGTATAGACGTGCCAGTGCCCGGTGTGCGCCTCGATCGACGCGGCCAGTTCCTCGCCGCCCACATGTATCACGAACGCACCGCCCTCGGTGCCGGGCGCACTGCCATAGTCGAGCGTCACGCTGTATCGGGTATTCGCCTCGACCGTGGCGTTCCACGAGACGAAGTCGCTCGTTTTCGACCAGTACCCCACGTTGTGGCGGATCTCGTTCGTGGCCCCGGACTCTCCGCCGACCGTCTCGAGCTTGCCGCTCTCGATCTGCACGCCGCCGTGCAGGTCGGCGTACTCGGCGCGGAGTTCGATCCTGCCCGCTCCGTCCGGCCCGATGCGTGAATCCACCTCGGCCGGCCCGGCCAGTTCGAGGGCGATGACGCTGGCATACTTGAACGGGTGGAATCCGTGCAGATCGATCACCGGTCCGCCGGAGCCGTTCCGGCTGATCGCGAGAGCGCCGCGGGCCTTGTCGTGAAGGAGGTAGGCTTTCTCGATCGGCGTCTTCAGGCCCGGAACGGTCAAGCGGTGGTCGTCGGGCCAGTCGAAGAGATGAAGATAGACGGTGTTGCCCTTCGTTGTCGAGGTTCCGAAAGGCAGGAACCTGAACCGGCTGGCACGGGCGCCGTAGATCGCCTCGCCATTCACGGCGAGCCACTCGCCGAGCGCCACGAGCCGGTCCTGCTGGATGACCGGAATCCGGCCGTCGGCGGTGGGGCCGAGATTGAGCAACAGTCCGCCGCCCTTCGACACGAGATCGGCGAGCATCCGGACGAGCCCCTCGCGCGTTTGGTAGGCGTCGTAGTTTTCCAGTCGGTTGAAGGCGAAGCTGTGGCCGATGCCGCGGCATTCCTCGAAAGGTTTCGACTCGTCCTTGATCCCCGGCGAGCCGCCGCCCATGCTTCCATACTCGGTCGTGTAATAGTCGCCCACCTGGCCGCGCAGCCCGCGCCCCCAGCGGTCGTTCACCACCAGCTCCTCTGGATTGGAGCAGTTGTTGTAGAGCCAGGCCAGGATCTCGGGACTGCGCCAGAGCGTGTCGGGGTGGTTCCACTCGCCGTCGGGCCAGAAGACGGCCGGTTCGTAGCGGGTGACGAGTTCCTTGATCTGTGGAATCATCATCTCTTCCACGTAGGCTTTCTTGTCCCGTTCGTAGAGAGGATTGTCCCATTCCATGAAGGAGTAGTAGAAGCCCATCTTGATACCCGCGGCGCGCACCGCGTCGGCCAGCTCGCCGCAGATATCGCGCCGTGGCCCGGTGTCCACGCTGTTCCAGGCGTGGCCGCGCACCGCGCCGGCATGAGCGTTCGGCCAGAGCGCGAAACCGTCGTGGTGCTTCGACACGAGCACGACGTAACGCGCCCCGGCACGCTTGAAGAGCTCGGCCCAGGCTTTCGGATCCCAGAGCTCGGCCCGGAACTGGGGCGCGAAATCGCTGTAGGCGAAGTCCTTTCCATAGTTCCTCTCGTGGAACTCGCGCACCATGCCGCCGTGGGAGTTGGTCTTCAGCCACCAGAGGTACCATTCGGAATAGGTGCTCGTGTGGCAATAGGCCGGCACCGAGTAGACGCCCCAGTGAATGAAGATGCCGAACTTGGCGTCGCGGAACCACCGGGGACACTCGCGGGCGTTGAGCGAATCCCAGTCGGGCTCGAAGTTTTCAGTCCCTTGCGCAAGGTGTTGCATGCCGAACGCGGCCGCGCAGACGACCGCCGCGACGCAGAGGAACAAACGGAACCGCATCATGAACATCCTCCCCGTAGGGTCCGGGCTAACGCTGGATTCTGAACTCGTTCTCGTGTTTCTTGTCGATCGCGAAAGGGCCCGTGTCGAGGTCGGCGCGGACCGAATAGACTCCGTTCGGCATCGAGCTTGGTACTACCCATGAGTACCGGCAGGTGCCGCCTCAGCCGTATTCGAAATGCCCCTTGTGGACCTCCTTGTTTCGCGAGTTGCGCACCGAGATGTCGGGCAGGTCGATCTTTTCCCCGTTCCGCTTGAGGTAGCTGTAGACCTCGCCTCCCGCTCCCTCGATCGAGAAGCTCAGGGAAACCCGCGTGAGCGAACCTTCCGCTCTCTGGCTCGCCGTCACGAGGATCTTCAGCGGAGGGCCGAGAGCGACGTTGGTCCTGGCGCCCTCGGTCACGCTGAGGCGCTCCCTGCACGAACCGGTCTTTCCCTCGAGCTCCCAGACCTTCCCCTTGTGTTTCCGGCGGAAACCGACCGTGTTGATCGTGTAAGAGCCGGCCGGGACGGGAATCTCCGTTGCGCCCTCGCCGCCCACGTAGAGGACCGAACCGCCGGCCACGAGCTCGAGAATGCACCCGGGATTTTCGAGCTCGAGCGTTCCGAGGAGGACGTCGGCTTTTTTCACGGCGACCGTCTTGGCGCCGTTGGTCCCGCCAAAGGCGAGCTCCCAGTATTCGCCCTCGAAGAAGATGTACTTTCCGATGGGGAGCGCCTCCATGAAGGCGGCTTCCGCCTTGGGCGATCCCTTGCCGATCCAGATCTTGTCCCCGCTGGCCGCCTGGCCGCTCGGCGAGCCGGCCTCGCCGAAGACGCCGTTGCAGTCCGCGTCGAAGACGATCATCGTTTTTTGCGCCTTGCCGAGCTTGACCGTGCCCGTGAGAACGCAAAGAGGCATGATGTAGAGGGAACAGTCTTCCACGCTCCCCCGCCTGTGGGAGAAGCGCGCCTGCACTGGAAAGGCGCACGCCGCGCCGTTCGGTCCGGGGATCTCGATCTCGCAGGCCGGAAACCGCGTGTCGAGGTAACTGTAACCCCGGGGGGCGACCTTGCCGTTGATCTTCTTGCCTTTCGAGAGATCCCCGGAACCCGTGACATCGACGTGGAGGTAGTCGAAGCCCTCCCCCGTGCCCTGCTTTTCGTCCACGCCGAAGACGACGTCGATGCCGTCGTTTCCGCCGAAACGGGCGGCGAAGAGTTGAGGGCGGCGGGATTTGTATTTCGGTTCCTTCGAGAGCGCGGCCGGCTTCGGACCTCCCGACCGCAGCTCTTTCTCGGGCAGGACCCCGGCGTTCTTCTTGTTCAGCTTGATCTTCTTGATCTTGAGGGCGAACTCCTCCGCCTCGCAGGGGGGAGCGACCAGAAAGAGAGCGGCCACAAGGGTGAACAGTACGGCACGCGCCATGATCCACCTCCTCTCGATATCTGCCATGGAATGTGCTCCCCGTTCGAACCGTTTTCGAAGGGGACACGATCCGGAGCACTCAGCATAACAGATAAACCGTTTCGCGGATGCCACAAAAGAAGGCCCGCCCGCGCGAGCGGACAGGCCTTCCGTCTTGCTGGATCGGGTCAGCGGTCTAGAGGGTCAGGAGAAAGTTATCGAACTCGTACTCCTGCTCGTAAATGGTCGTACCCTGAACCATCATGCCCACCTTGCCCGTGGTCCAGGTGGAGTCGGTGGCGGAGAGTTCGAGCACGTCGTTGATGTAGACCTCGATCGACGGGCCGAGGCAGACGACCTTCACGTTGTTCCACTGCCCGGCGCCGACGTTGAAATTGGTCGAGAGAGTGACGTAATCGAGGGTGGTGCCCGAGGAGCTGTTCGAGTGCTGCTTCAGGTAGACCGTGCCGTCCGATTCGACGTAGACCTCGTAGCCGTTCATGATCGTGCCGTCGCCGCGGAAGACGAGGCCGTAGTCGTAGGTCTCGTTCGGGTCGGCGGTGATCACCTGCTCCATGTCGCAGGAGAGGGTGAAGTCGGCGTAGTCCATGGCGCCGAAGTAGGCGATGAACTTGTCGTACACGTTCGGATCGCCGTAGAGAACGCCGCTCTGGACCCAGTAAGTGGCCGGGTCGTAGACGAAACCGTCAGCCACGCCATCGTCGAAATCCTCGTCGATGCCGGTGATGGTCATGACCTCGAAGTCGACCACGTCGTACTTGTAGATGAAGGGCAGGTTGATCTGGCCGTTGGGATACATCTCGATCGCCGCGTAGGCCTCGTACTGACCATTGGGCAGCAGGGCATCGAAGACCGTGTCCGAGATGGTGATCAGACCGCCGTCATAGTAGACGTTGCAGAGGCCGGGGAGCCATCCGCCGCCGCCGTAAGGACCAAAGGTGTACATGTCGCCCGTGCCCTTGTTGATCGCCATGACCCAGAGCTCGACCGGGTAGCCGCCGAAGTCGCCCTCATTGACATCGACGGTGACGACCGCGTTGTTCCCCTCGGGAACGATGACGCCGCCGTCTCCGCCGTTGCACTTGATGTCGATCGACGGTTCGACCACGAAATTGTCGGCGAGCTCGATGAAACGGTAGGAGCCTGTGGCTTTCGTCTCGATGAGAGTTCCCGTGCCCGGTTCGAACTCGTGGACGCCGCTGCCGTCTGTGGCGAGCAGGTTGCCGTTGCCGAGGCGGTAGACACCGCGGCCGCTCGAGGGTGTGGGGGTCGTCTCGTAGATGGTGCCGGCAATATCGAAGTCGTAGATGTTTTTGTCGCTGAAGGAGTTGGTCAGGTACTCGCCCGGGGTGAGGTCGTCGGTGATCACCTGCTCGGGAAAGCTCGTGGAGAAGAGCTCGTACATGAGCACTCCGCCGGCGTCATAGAGACGGATGTTGTCCAAGCTCCCCTGGATGTCACACAGAAGCGACGTGTCGTCAGGAAGGAACATGATGTCGAAGGGATCGGAGCCGTCAGCGATGAAGTCGGGTAGGCGGCTGTGGGGTCCGTCGAACTCGGCCACGTAGTCGTCGCCACTGGTGACGAAGCAGTGGCCTCCCCTGAAGTCGATGCCGCGGATGTTGTTGAGGCCGTCCGTGGCATCGGCGTAGGTGGACAGATAATTACCGGCCATGTCGAAGATGAAAACCGAATCCGCGACCTGGTCCGATACCCAGATGTTGTTGTCGGGACCGACGACGGCGTTGATCGGCGTGCTGAAACCGGAGTGTCCGGTGATGACGTCACCCAGATAGGTTCCGTCGTAGGGATCGAAGAGTCCGACCGTGTCCGAGGTCGAGTCGGGGATGAGCAGCATACCTCTCGATTTGCGCAGGTTGTTGATCACCTTCGGGTCGGCTTTGAAGTGGTACTGGGTGACCTCCTGCTCGAGGTCGATGCCCTGCTCCTCTTCCAGCGCGGTCTGGCAGTCGGCCGCGGGCATGAAGAGGAAGGCAAAAGAAAGGAGAACAGATCCAAGGAAAAGGAACGTGCATAATTTCATCGTGAAACCTCCCACTGTGTCAGGCCGTTAAAAAGAAAAAAGCAGACAGAAACCTGGTTCAATTCGTTACGCTCTGTTATCCGGAAGAAATTCGAGCCTTCTGTTTTTTTGGGGTGCCTTTTTTGTTTCCCTCTGTATCCCGTTATGATAGGTCGAAATCGCTCGACCTTCAATCCTCATTCGAATGAAATATATGGAACAGAATTAGATGGTTCCGAGACCGAGGATGAAAGCCGGGAGCGCCCGCGGCCGGTTCGGAGCGGGCTCGACAGGAGAGGAACCTCGATGAAAGCAGCTCTCGTCCCCGTCCTCATCGTCGTCCTCTGCGGTTGCGGTGACAGCTCGTCCTTTCCCAGGGGGGGAGCGGCCAGGCAGGGGAATCCGGGGCCGGAGGACCTGCGCCTCGAGGCGATGGCCGATTCCTGGAAAGGATTGACCAGGACCGAAAGGGTGGAGGCGATCATCCTCCTGGCCCGGAGTGGCGATGCGTCGGCACGGTTCGCCCTCGGCAATCTCTACAGGGAGGGCAAGGGAGGCGTTGCGAGGGACGACAAGAAGGCTTTCGATTTGTTTCACGCGGCGGCCGAGCAAGGCCACGCGGGCGCGCAGTTCAATCTGGGTGCCATGTACGGTAACGGCGTGGGTGTTCCCAGGGATGACGCGGAGGCGATGCGCTGGATCCGCGAGGCGGCCGGCAACGGCCATCCCATGGCAAAGAAGATGCTCGAACGATTCCCGCCGGCGAAGGGGGACCGGGATGGATAGGCACCTCGTTTCGACAGGTCCGCGGCGCGGGTCGATGATCGCTGTTCTTCTTCTCCTTGTCTTGTGCGGCTGCGGCAGAGCGCCCAAGGAATCGGACCGTCCCGACATCTTTCTCATCACCGTGGACACGCTGCGCGCCAACCACCTCGGGTGCTATGGATACTCGTGGAACACGACGCCCAACATCGACGCTTTTGCGAAAAGCGCCCTGCTCTTCGAGCAATGCCGTTCCCACGCGTCCGAGACGCGCGCCAGCTTTTCGAGCGTGCTGAGCGGATTTCTGCCCCACGAGACGAAGGTGATCGAGAATATTCCCCTCGTGCCGCCGATCGACAGCCTGCCCGAGATCTTGCGGGACCGGGGATACGTCACGCTCGCCGTGGTGAGCAATTACGTGCTGCGCGAGGGGAACGGCTTCGACCAGGGTTTCGATATCTTCGACGACACAATGGAGGAGCGCGAACTGGTCAGGAAGTGGCCCGAGCGCATGGCGGGGGCAACGGCTGACAGGGTGATCGCGCTGCTCGAGGAGTATCGCGACGAGCCGCTCTTCGTCTGGGTCCATTTTCAGGATCCCCACGGCCCTTACCTGCCCCCCCCTGAATACAGGGAGATGTTCAAGGATCGGGAGAGAGAACCGCTCATCGTCCCGGCGAACGAATCGGAAAGCGGCAGAGGGGGTATCCCCGCCTACAACCTGCTGAAGGAGGAGAGGGACTTCTACCGGTACGTGGCCCAGTACGACGGGGAGATCCGCTATCTGGACGAGCAGTTCGGGCGGATCGTGGGCGCGCTCGAGGATCTCGGCCTCCTCGACAACGGCCTCGTCATCTTCACGGCCGACCATGCCGAGGGCATGGGAGAGAACAACTACTTTTTCGGTCATGGCGAGAACCTCTACGACAGCGTGACCCATGTACCGCTCATCGTGAAGAAGGGCGCCGAGCTGGTCGGACGCCGTACCGAGTTCGTGCAGCATCTCGACATCGTTCCCACGGTGATGAAGGTGGCGGGCGTCGACCTCGATCCCCGTTTCCGGGGCATCGACCTGCGCGAACCCGACGGCGCGCCGCGGGAGATCTTTGCCGTGGCCAATCCCCTTCCGAGCGGCGAGCTCAGGTACTCGCTGGTGGCCGGCGGTTTCAAGCTGATCCACACGCCGGGTCTCGACCTGTACGAGCTTTTCGATCTGAAAACCGATCCCTTCGAGGAGACGAACCTCTTCTCCCTCGAGCAGCACCGGAACCGGGCCGACGGCATGGCGGCCCGCCTCGACGAGATCCGCAACGAAGATCGCCTCGACCTTCCCGGCAAGGCGGTGCCGCGCGATCTGTCCGATGAAGAGAAGGAAAAACTAAAAGCCCTGGGGTACTTTCGGTAGGGTGTGGTGGGGGGTGGCTTCTCGGAGGAAGATACTGGTGTGGTTGCCCTTTCGGCGGGATTTCGAGGTGTTTTTTTTGTCTTGCAGGCTTCGCTTGGCGAGCCAGCCCAGAGGAAGACGAGGATGATGGGTGGGGAACGCTCCAAGGCAGGTTATCTGCCAGAGACGGAGTCTTCCTCTGAACTGTCTCCCGGTCGCTGCGCTGTCCATAGACAAAAAAAACACCTCGAAATCCCACCGGCGCGGGACTGCAGATCTGCCCCCGATTAAAATTCGCCGACCACACCCTGACGGCGCGGGTTACTGAAGAGACGATAGAGTTGTGCCTGTCTTCGCCAACATGCCGGCGCGGTCGCACACCGTCGAATCGGTACCCACCCCGCAGAAACGTGACAAGATCGGTCACCGTGAAAGGTCCCGGTTGTTTTTGACAAGGTCGCCGCGAAGTCCCGTAAGCAGAAGCGGCCGGTCGCGTGGTTTGCGGCGACGGGCTGATGTATTTTTGGCGGCAGATCTGAGGTCCCTGGCCGGCTGTGTTGCGCGGTGATTTTTTTGTCCATGGTCAGCGCAGCGACCGAGAGACCATTCAGGGGAAGACTCAGGCTCGAGCGGAATACCAGATCTCGTTTTGTGTCCCGCCCACCGTCATCGTCTTCCCCTGGAGGGGCTCGCCGAGGGGAGTCTGCAAGACAAAAAAATCACCGCGCAACACAGCCGAAAGGGCGACCACCCCAGTCTCTTCCACCGATTGGCCAACACCACGTCAACGATTCAAAACAAGGCTCCCGCCGCTGCTCACGAGGTTTTCCGACACGGGCACCTTGGTTTTCCCCGACGAAATGGTGACCTCGTAATGGTCGGCGAGGGGCCGGACCGCGCTGTGCGGGATCTGTTCGGTGGCGTAGGGAAGGGTGACGGCGATCCGGCCCTGCGCGTCGGCCCTGGCCGCGGACGAATAGGTGAAGCGCCTTCCGGTGTTCGTTTCCAGGGGGAGTTGAAAAAGGATCAGCTCGTCGGCCGAGAATCCGCTTCCCGTGACGCGCGCGCCCTGCACGTACTCGAAGATCTTGAAGGAATTGTAGATCCCTGTCGTGACCCCGGACTGGGTGGCCAGCTGGACCGGGAGTTTCGACCGGCCCTCGTAGATGAGGCGGAAACGCTCGATCGACGGCGCGGTGCGCCAGTTCAAGGCCCCGTCGAAGATGAGAAGGTTGTTGCGGAAAAGAAAGTTGAGAGTCTTTTCGTTGACCGCCGCACGCAGCCGGCCGTGGTCGGGTTCTCCCTCGAGGATACCGATCAGGAAATCGACCGTCTTGTTGTCGCGTCCGTCGAGAATGAGATAACGGGAGCGATACTTCTCCATCAGGGTCGCGGCGCTCCGCTCGTCGGTGCTGAAGGAGAGCCGCACGTAGTCCTGCATGTGGTCCACGAAGTCGGGCGTGGAGAAGGGGCTCGTCGTCACCGGCCTCCGCGCGGTGCGCACGATCTGGTGCCCGAAGTCTCGATGGGCGAAGATCGAGTACTCGGGCTCGCCGTCGCCCGCGGCGTGGTGGGAGGTGGGCGGTGTGTGCTCCCTCAGCCAGGCGCAGGCGCGGACCGTCTGTTCGTCGAACCGGAGCTGATTGGTCTGGATCTCGTTCGTGCCGAGCTGGGTGGTCCAGACGGCCCACCCGGCCTGAAGCGCGAAAGGGACGAGAAGGGCGTAGCTCAAGATCGAGAATCGTTTTTCGAGCAGACCGAGCGCGTGGTGGACACCCACGCCGACCACGAGCCCGTACCAGGGAAACAGGTACTGCACGTAGAGCAGGTGGGACAGCCCGGTGAAGGACCCGTAGACGAAGAAGAGTCCCGCGGCCGCGAGGAAGAAGACACTCCGTTCCGGCCCTCCACTCCCCCGCGGACCCCGGCCGGGCCGGTAGAGGGCGAACAAGCCGAATGGCACGAAAACCACGAACCAGGTGAAGACGTGCTGCCAGATCGGGGCGTAGCCGAGGATCGATGCCTCCTCGCTCTGGATCTTGTTGAGACGGTTGCCCACGAGAAGGAAGCGGGCTCCTTCGACGATGTCCTGGTAGGTCGCCAGGGCGAGCAGGATCGTTCCCGCGCCGAGAACCGCGGTGAGCGCGATGCGCTTGCCGGCCGGGAGGAGCCCCGGCCTCAGCCAGATCAGACCGAGGGCACCGAGCAGAATGGCGAAGACGATCAGCAGGGGATGAAAAAGAGAGATCTCGTCGTAGCGGATCTGGAAGTCCCTGCCCGCGGGAGTCGTGAAGGAGACGAGCAGAGCGACAACGAAACCGGTCATGAACAGGGCCGTGACCGGTTTGATCCTTTCGCTCCCGTCGCGCGCAAGGAGAAGCGCGCACCAGAGCGCACCGAGGAAGAGCAGGACATGCTGGATGAGGGAGACGTTGAAAAACAGAGCCGCGCTCAACACCGTACCGGCCAGAATGCCCCGCTTGACGCTCGGCCGCGCATCGAAGAAACCGAAGGCCCATGCGCTGCACGCCACGAGAAAGCTGATGAAGTAATGGTGGTCGATGTAGCCCGCCTCGGAGTAGGCGATGTTCAGAAAAGAGACGGCATAGAGCAGGGCGCCCAGCAAGGCCGCCCGGAAGGGCACATAGCGGCAAAAGAAGAGCAGCAGAAGAAGCGCCGTGAGCGCGTCGATCAAGCAGGGAACGACTCCGACCACGGTCTCGACGGCGAGCTTCGAGTCGAGGACGAGATCGACCGGCTTGGCAACGGACGCCAGAAAGAGGGTGTACCCGATCGGCCAGGGCACGGTCGGATTGTCCGGGTAGTAGTGGTAGCTGTCGTAAAAGGGAACATTCGGATAGTCGTCCACCGTCATCCAGGCGCGGCGCATGTGGTAGCAGCTGTCGAGGACTTCGAAGTTTCTCGAATCGGGATCGATCGGTGTGAAAAAGAAGGTGGCGCCCGCAAAAAACCGCAAACCGAAGGCGAGCAGGAAGAGGCCGAGACAGAAAAAGACCTTCCTCCGCCGCCCGCTGTTGTTTTCGCCGTGCTCCATGGCGGAGAGTATACACAGCGGCGCCGCAAAAAACCATCGGCTCGAACGGCGGGGCGGGTCCTTGCCGGGAGGCAGGCCGATCAGCGGTTCGGGGTGGCAAAAATCACTTCTTGCAGGCACAATGGGCCGACACTCCGTTCCAGATGACACAGAGGGATCCATGGCATGACCGACTCGGGCCAGTCCGATAGATGGAGGCGCATCAAGGATATCTTTTCGGCCGCTCTCGATCAGCCGCTTGAGGAACGGGCGGAATTTCTCGACCGTGCCTGCGAGGGGGATGCTGATCTGCGCGCCGAGGTCGAGGACCTCCTCGATGCGGATTCGGGATGCGGAGATTTTCTCGACACTCCGGCCGTTGTCGAACAGAAGAGAGGCGAGGCGTCCGACGCGCTCTTGAACGAACAGTTCGAGAACTACCGGCTCACGCGGGTGATTTCCACGGGCGGCATGGGAGTGGTCTACGAGGCCGAACAGGATAACCCGCGGCGCACGGTGGCCGTCAAGGTGATGAAGGAGGGGATCGCGTCGCCCGACGCGCTGCGCCGCTTCGAGTTCGAATCGCAGGTCCTCGGCGGGCTCCGGCACCCGGGCATCGCCCAGGTCTTCGAGGCGGGAACCCATCATTCCGAGGGCACCCCGGGCGGGCCGGAACGGGGCGGCGTCCCCTTCTTCGTGATGGAGTACGTGCCCGACGCCCGCTCCGTCACCGAATATGCCCGGAAGGAGAAGCTCGGCACGAAGGAAAGGGTGCTTCTTTTCACCCAGGTCTGCGACGCGGTTCACCACGGGCATCAGAAGGGGATCATCCACCGCGACCTGAAACCGGCGAACATTCTCGTCGACGCCCAGGGCGGGGTGAAGGTGATCGATTTCGGGGTGGCGCGCGCCACCGACGCTGATCTGGCGCTCACCACGCAGCAGACCGACGTGGGCCAGCTCATCGGCACGGTGCAGTACATGTCGCCCGAGCAGTGCGCGGCCGATCCCAATCAGCTCGACATCCGGAGCGACATCTACTCTCTCGGTGTGGTCCTCTACGAACTGCTCTGCGGGCAACTTCCCTACGATGTGCGCAGCGTGGCCATCTTCGAGGCATCCCGGCTGATTCGCGAGAAGGCCCCGAAGAGGCCGTCCACCGTCAACCGTTCCCTGCGGGGCGACGTGGAGACGATCGTTCTCAAGGCTCTCGAGAAGGAACGGTCGCACCGCTACCAGACCCTGGCCGCGCTGGCCGACGATCTGAATCGGTACGTCGGGGGGGAGGTCATCCTGGCGCGGCCCGCCGGGCCGGCCACCAAGGCTGTCAAGATAATCAAGCGCAATCCGGCCATGAGCCTGGCCGCGTTCGTGGCCGTTGCATCGCTCGTCGCTTTTCTGCTCTACGTGGTCCTCTGGTCATACCCGCGGATCCGGGCGGAGCACGCCCGCGCCGTGGAGGCGGGCCGGATCGCCGCCCAGGAACGGGCGGTCGCGGTCAGTGCCAAGAAGCGGTCCGACGATGCGGCCGAGCAGGCGCGGCTGATCAACAGCTTTCTCAAGGAGACTTTTCTCTCCGCAGACCCCTACAGGGTCGGCGAAGACCTCGACAAACACGAGATGCTCGATCGGGCGGCCCGCAGGATCGAAAATGAATTCAAGGACCAGCCCGAGATCAGAGCCTCCCTGCACAACACGATCGGATCGGTCTATGTGAACCGGGACTTTCTCGATGCGGCGGAGGAACAGATCGGCCAGGCGATCGCGATCCGCGTCGAGCTCTACGGTCCTCATTCCGTCGACGTGTTCGAATCGCAGTGTTACATGAGCCGGGTCTATCTCGAGCAGGGCCGCCTCGACGAGGCGGAGTCGATTCTGAATGAGATCAGAAAGTTCTGCAAAGAGAACCTCGAAGAGGATCATGTCCTCACGAACACGGCCGTCAACTTCCTCGCAAGGGTGCGCCGGGCGCAAGGGCGCTACACCGAGGCCGAGCAGCTGCTCAGAACGGCCCTTGCCTGGGAGACTAAATGGAAGGGCCGGGATCACATCGACACGATTTCGACGACGGCCGTCCTGGCGGGTACGCTCGAAAATCTCGGCCGTTATGGCGAGTCGGAAGAGTTGCACCGTGAGGCCCTCGAACGCCGGCGCGCGCTCCTGGGAGAAGACCATCCGGTCACGCTCCAGTCGAAGAGCAACGTGGCCAATGCGGCCTTGCTTGCCGGAAAGTATGACGAGGCGGAGCGGATGTTCCGGGAGATTTCGGAGAAGGTCGAGGACGTGATGGGAGTCGGACACCCCGATACCCAGGCGACGATGGGAAATTTCGCCATCGTTCTCAAGAAGCAGGGCAAGCTCGACGAAGCGGAGATGATCAACCGCGAGATCCATGATCAGCGCGTCGAGCTGCTGGGAAGGTCCCATCCTCTGACCCTCAATTCGGGCAACAACCTCGCCAACGTTCTCAAGGAGATGGGGCGATTGACCGAGGCCGAGGATCTGCTGCGCGAAGCGGTGGAAGGCCGGAAGAGTCTGCTCGGTCCGGAGCATCCCGATACACTGGAGAGCCTGGGCAATCTGGGCATCGTGCTCAACAAGCAGCGCAAGCTGGACGAGGCTGAAGCGATTCAGCGATCGACGTGGGAATCCCGCAAAAAAGTGCTCGGAGAAACCCACCCCGACACCCTGACGACAAGCTACAATCTCGGACTCGTGCTGGTGAGGCGCGGCAAGGCCGAGGAGGGGGAGGAGATCTTCCGCCGGCTGCTTTCCCAGAGTTCGTCCTTTCCCGATGAAGACTATCCGCTCCTGATCGACACCATGAGCAATCTGGCGATTCTGCTGGCGAGGAAAGGACTCAACGAAAAGGCGGAGGTCTATTTCCGCCGGGTCCTGGCCGCCATGCGGGAGAAGTACGGAAACGAGCACTCCGATACGATCCGGTCGATAAACAACCTGGCCCTCTTTCTCAGGAGCAACGAACAGCCGGTCGAGGCGGAGTGGCTCTATCGCGAGGTTTTCGATCTGCGGACGGAGAGTCTCGGCAGCGACCATGTGGAAACGGTGAAGGCCCTGGCGCGCGTTGCGCTTGCCGTGAAGCTGCAGGAGCGCTACTCCGAGTCTTTGGAGATCTGGCGCGACGTTTTTTCACGGGCCGACAGGCTTCCGGCCGGGGAGAAGTACGACAGGGGGAGCTATCTCGCGAACATCGGCGATTGCTTCCTGGCGCTCCGCCGCTTCGACGAAGCGGAGGAACCGCTTATCGAAAGCTTCACGATCTACCGGTCCGAATTAGGGATCGACAACATCAAGACGACGGGATCGCTCGACACGATGATCGAACTCTACGAGGCGTGGGGGAAACCGGACGAGGCGGACACGTGGCGTTCCATGAGGGACGGCTGAACGGCCGGCGATCGGTGCCCGGATCAGACCGATCTCAACCGGTATACCGTTGGTCCGATACTCAGATTCTCGATTCCGACGGCGGTGCAATCGATTCCGTAGGTCTCCTTGATAAAAAGAATAATGGAACGCACGGCATACTCGTTGCCGACAAAGTAGGCATCCCGATCGTCCATGATCCGGGGCCAGATCTCGGAGGCCTTTTTCATTCCGTAGGAATTGATCGTTTCATAGAAACGGGGCGAGAAAGTCTGCCAGCCCAGTGAGATCATTCCGATCTCTTTTTCATGGTTGTACACTTTCAACGGATTCGCGAGTTCATCTCTCAAGCACCCGGGTTGTACGACGACCAGTTTTCCCCTGTAGTGTTTCTCCAGGTACTCGACATTCTTGTCGTATATTCGATTGGCGGTTCTGAATTCCGACCGGTGAAGGGGAAAGTCGCTGTAAATCGGAAAAAGAACGGTGATCAGAAGAATGGAAGAGACGGCTTCCATCGATCTTTTGAATCGTCCGCCTTTTCTCCGCGTCTCTTGATTCCCGTATCCGAATGCGAGGACGGCCATCATCGCGATGCCCGTGAAAAACAGGGGCTGGCCGATTCGCGGGGGAAATCTCTCGAACATGATGAAGTAGTAAAAGCCGGACATGATAAACGAGAGGTACAACAGCGACAGCCCCGCTCTCTTGCGGTTCAGATCGCGCAGCGAAAAGAGCAACAGAATCAACAGAACGTAGATCCGGCCGGCATGGTCCTTCTTGATGGTCTCGGTCGCCCGGCTGAAACCGTTCAGGCCTCCGTTCGGGGAAGCGGAGTGATCGAGAATGTTCTGAAGGGTCCTGATGTTATATTTCCCCTCGTGCGGATAAATGTACTGGGTGAGCAGAAAATAGTCGTTCTGCGTCCATCTGTTCGCTTTCAGTATTCTGTCGTTCTGAAAGTTCTCTTTTTCGAGGTGTGTTTCATGAATCTGATACCTCACCTCGTCGAATTCCAGGTATCGATGATAGTCGTCGGAAAAGGAGGAACGTTCCACGATCGCGTTAACGGAAACCAGGATGACCGTCGGGGCGAGAAAGACCAGGAGGCGCTTTGACTGCAGCTCGAGCGGAGAGCGTAAGAACAGGAACAGCACCGGCGCGGAGAACACCGAAGCCGCCAGCAAGCCGTCCTTCCTGACCAGGTAAGAGATCGAGAACAACAGACCGCATGCCAGCGCCGCGCGGAGATTCGGCGTGGATCGCCTCGACAGCAAAAACAGAAACGCGATCAGGCCGGAGGTTCCAACCAGGATGCTCGTACTCGTGTACGAGACCGTCACGATGAACGGCGCATAGATCAAGAGGCAAAGGAGAACAAAAGGGATGAGCAGTACTCCGCCGGGCCTGAACTTCATGAGGCTGCTCAGAGAAACCGAGATGCTGATCAGGTGAATCGAGTAAAGGGTCAGCCCGTACCAGGGTATCGCCGGCGAAACCTGAGCATATAGAGACGACATGCAAAGGGTGGACAGGTAGGGAATATATTTGACCGGCTTGCCATCCCTGATGTGGGATTCTATGGCGACCTCGTCGTTGATGATGAAGATGTGGCCGCAGGAAGTGAGTAACAGGGCCAGGTACAATCCGGAAATGACGAGAAGCACCAACAGGCTGTTGTCCTGTGCAAAGGCGGCGATTCTGCTGATGAAGGGGAACATGTTTCGAGTTTAAGGCCCTCTTATGCCGTCGATAGCCGGGTTCCGGAATTCGATCAATGCAGTATCATACACGGCCGAAATGGCGCGGGCCCTGAATTTTTCGACGAAGCTCGAGATGGCCGGGGAGAAGTGAACCGTCACGATTGATCGTCGGCCGGGGAGAGTTCCCTCTTGAGCCACGCCTTGGCGAGTCTCCAGTCCTTCTTCACCTTTCTCGGGGAAATTCCCAGAACGCGTGCCGTGTCGTCAACGGTCAGTCCGCCGAAAAACCGGAGTTCGACGACCTGGCCGAGGGGCGGGTCGATCGCGGTCAGCTTGGTGAGTGCATCGTTCAGGTCGAGGAGTTCCGAGGGGGGCATGTCCACGAAAAGGGTCGCCTGATCGAACGCTTCCTGGCGCCAGCCGCCGCCCTTCTTGATGCGCCCCTTGCCGCGCGCATGGTCGATCAACACGCGGCGCATGGCGCGGGCGGCGACACGAAAGTAATGGGCGCGGTCTTCCCAGTCGGTCTCCTCGTGGCCGAGCAGCCGCAGGTAGGCCTCGTGGACCAGCGCGGTCGTCTGCAAGGTGTGATTCGAGCGTTCGGTACGCATGTAATAACGCGCCATGCCGCGCAGCTGCTCGTATATCAGGGGCAGAAGCTCTTCATCAGCGCCCGGTTTGTTCTTCTGTATATCAGCGAGCAGGCGGGTGACATCGTTTTGCGCTGACATGAGCGGGAGACCTTTGTTCTTGGAGGCACGTGTACACCCCGGCGGTCCGGGGGCGGCTTATTTATTTAAATAAAATTATACATCATTTCCAGGCGGCTGTCAAAGCCTGCCGTTGCTGATTTGAGCCCCTCGAGGGCTATTCGAGTAGTTCGGCCGGCACCGATCTGAAGAGGTAGTCGAAGGAGTCGAGGAGCGAACCGGACGAAAGTCCGCTCCACTCCGTCCAGGCGTTCCGGCAGCGGTTGTCTTCCTTGAGGAAGATCAGATCGGGATCGGAAACCGCGTGGCGCACGAGAGGCCCGATGTTCATCCAGAAACCGACCTCGTCCGATCCGTCCTCGCTCTCGGGCGACGAGCTCATCGAGTTGAGCTCGTCCATGGCGCGCCCCGCCCATTCGTCGGTCTCGGTGAAAGTCCGGACCTTGATCGCTGCCGGGAGTTCTTCCAGAATTTCGCGCCAGTCCGCTCCATGTTTCATCCAGAACCACTCGGGCGGTCCGGGATCGTCGAGAGAGAGCGCCCCTGTTTCGCGGCGGCTCTCCTTGTCGCGATTGAACTGCTCGAGCGCATCGCGGAGACGCTCCACCGGGAAGACGCGCTCCACGCTGAGGGCCGCCATCAGAGCATTGAGGCAGGCGAGGTTGTAACTGATCACGGGATAGTTCTTCTCGACGGTGTTCGTCTCCGAGTGGTAGCGGGAAAAGTACTTACGAGAGATGTTGAAGCACTTCTCCGCGGCGCCGAGGTGATTGGCCCAGATATCCTGGTGGGCGCCGGCACCGTCCCAGTCCGCCGCCGCAGATTCCCACGCTTCCCGGCGGATCTCTTTTCCGAATCGGATCCATGCGAAACCCTGCCGGTACTGCAGCGACTGGTAGAGGCTCTTGCTCGGAAGCTTGGCCGCCTCCCGTTCGATGATCTGCAGCCACTCGATCGCCCACGACCAACGCTGCTTGCTGAAGGCGTGATCGGCCCACGCCTGGTAGGTGAAAAAGGTATAGGGTGAGCGAAATCCCTGATCCATGATCTCCTGCTTCAGATCGTCGGGAAGACTCATGAAGTAGCGCATCGCCTCGGCGATGATCTTGCTCTCCGTTTCGCCCGATGCGCCCGCATAGTCTTCGAGCTTTTTCTTCACATCGGCCGCGATGCGGATGTAGACGGTCACCGTGCTCTCGCGCGCCTCGCCGCGGGACGCCTTGCGTCCTCTGGCCGGAGACTTTGATTCCTTTTTCTTGCCCACTTTTGTTGATTTGTTTTGACCGCGAGCTTTGGCTGCCATGGTCAGTCACTCTCCAAAACATCAGTCGAGAAACGGAGTTGCGTGCACAAACCCTGCGTGGTCGCGCTGAGACGATATCGTCTATCGACGAGTTGCAACTTTATCTAACGATTTCTAACAAATCAAGGGGCTTTTCGCGATGCGGCGGTCAGTCGACTCTCAAGGTGGAGTAGATCAGATCGAACCCTTCTCGCAAAGTGGCCTCCTGCTTTTGGAGTGAGAACTCCTGGAGCTCGAGATAAGCGCCGCTTTCGAGTTGGGCGATGAAGAAGCGCACCACATAGGTGTTTCCATGGACCGTGCAGGTCCCCGACCGCAACGATCCTTCGAACGCGCCGATCGACGAGATCGATTTGTCGATCTGCACGTCGCGAAATCCATCGGCGTAACCCGCAAAGGATGCGTCCAACTCTTCGTCGAGGGTGTTGTCCGAAAAAAAGACCAGTATCTTCACGATGGCGTCGGCCAGCGCGGGCTCGACAGTCACGCAACATTCGGGATCGTAGGCCTCGTTGGTCTTGTCGATGACCCAGTTACGGGGGTATGAGAAAGAAAGCGTCTCGCTCTCGTGCGTCTTCGGATTCTTGAGAGCAGGATGTGCGAGGATATCGCTTCCTGTGAGAAGCATGGTGAAGAAGGGAAAATAGACCAACAAGTAGATCGCCCAGGGAAGGATCAGAAACCAGAGCAGAGCCAAGCCGCGCTTGACCTCGAAGATGGTGAAAACGCCGATGGTGCTCGCCAGGGAGGCCCAGAAGGGGCAGATCAATATGAATGCCCACCAGATGCTTCCCTCGGTCATGTTGGCCGCGGCCGGGCTGTCGTAAGAGATCGTTTCGAACGCTGTGACGAGAAGCGTTGGCACGGCGAGGATCTGCGAGGCGAAGAGATAGACACGACGCGCCAGAAAGGGATCGGCCCTGGTCGCACCCGCCCATCCGAGCCGGACACGGTACCACCAGCCTCCGATGCCGTAGAACATCACCCCACCCACGACGCCGATCCCGGCGATGAACAACCAGCGTAGGAGCCAGTTTTCTTCGAAGGGCTCGCCCAGGCCCTTGACCTCGCGTGTGCTTAAGCGGTCGATCACACCCGACATGCCGAAGAACCATGCACAGACCAGTGTAAGGGCCGCGTTCGATTCCGTGGCGAAATGGCGAAAAAATTTGCGTGGTCTAAAAAAGAGGTAAACGATCCAGAGAGCCTGGATCGGTTTTTTTTCGACGTATTCATCCTGGAGGAGGTCGTCCTGGTTGATTTCGTCCATTTTATTCCCCGATCGAAAACGGTGCGACCATGATTTGCTGATCATGGTACATGATGCGGCACCTGGGAAAAAGAATTCTCGATCCTTGCGAAACGCCGGGCTTTGAAATCCGCCTGTGAAAGAAAGAGACTGAAAAACATCGGTCCTTCCGAGGAGACGATATTGTGCGCGCCCGTGTGATGTTTCCCATGCTTGTCTTGTTGGCTTTCTCTTTTTCATCCTTCGCGGGTTGCTCAGAGGATCCCGCGGACCATCCCGCCGGGAGGACATCGGGCGCTGGATCGGGCAAGGAGCCGGCCGCGGCAGAGCTTCGCTTCGACCGAAACGCCGAGGGGATCGCGCTCCGCATCTACAAGGAGCGCCACCAGGGCGCCTTCACCATGCTGATCCCCAGGGACTGGAAGGACGAGGGGGGGATGGTGCCGAGCGGCGTGGGCTGGAATCTCGTCGACCTGGTGGAGAACAACATCATGTTCCGTGTGACCAGCCCTGACGCGAAGTCCTTCTTCGGCTGGTACCCGCGCTTCTACTTCCAGGATCCGGCCGTCATCGCACGGAGTAGCATGGGCATGATGGCCCCTTCGCCCGGCCAGGTTCTCAATGGCTGCTGGCTCTACCCCTACATGCCGCTCGAGCAGTACGTGAAGACGATCGTCTTCGGCCGGTTCGCGGCTGAAGAGTTCCAGAATCCGCGCATCGTGGGCCGCGCCAAGCCTGCACCCGAGCTCGAGCCGTTCCTGCCGCGGGTGGCGACCCGGTCGGAGTGCGGTTATGTCAATTTCGAATGCACGATCAAGGGCACACCGTCTTACGGCCGGATCTACGCCATACTCTACGACCTGGACGGCGCGCTCTGGTCCACGGTGGGGACCTTCGGTCTCGTGGCGCCCAGATCGCGCTGGGCCGAGGATGAACGCCTCATGGAGATGTGCATCCGCACGTTCCGCCTCGATCCGCAGTGGGCGCGGCGCGCCTCGGCCGCGGCCAGCAAGCGGGCGGGCGAATACAACGACCTGTTGCGCGACATGCACCGGATCGACGCGGAGATCCAGCAGAATCGCGCCCGGACGAAGAGCGACATCAACACCGAAGTCTTCAAGGTGCTCACCAACCAGATCGAGACCTTCGATCCGGCCACGGGCGAGGAGAAGTGGCTTCCCATGTACAACCACGCCTGGACCGACGGCAAGGGCAACTATTTTCTCACTGACAGCGACGCCCGGACGCTCCCCTTCGAGAACGCCTCCGACTGGCGTTCCCTGCAGGTGGTCAACCGGAACGATCCCGCCTACCGCTCCCGGTAATCGTGCTCCGGCGGAAGGCCCTCCCTTCGGGTAGGAGAATTCGATGCAAAGAGACGGCGACAGTGTTACCATGCGCGGCATCAGTTCATTTTGAAAAGGCCGCTCATGTCAAGATCCGCTGCCCCGATTCTGATTCTTCTGATCCTCTCGCCTGTTCTGTTTTCCACTTGCGGCGATTCCGAGACCGCTCCCGCCGAGGGATGCAACGTTCTGTTCATCACGCTCGACACGGTCCGCGCCGACCGTCTCGGGTGCTACGGTTGCGCCGAGGCGCAAACGCCCGCCATCGACCGGCTCGCGGGTCGGGGCGTGCTTTTCGAGCAGGCCATGGCGCCCGTTCCGATCACCCTGCCGTCCCACACGACGATGATGACCGGCCTCCTCCCTCCCGAACATGGCGTGCGCGAGAACGACGACCTTTCTCTCGGTGCCGGAGTGCCCACCATGGCCGAGCTGTTCAAGGCCGGCCGATACGAAACGGGCGCTTTCATCGCCGCATTCGTGCTCGATGGGATCTTCGGACTGGCGAGGGGTTTCGATACCTATGACGACGCCCTCGGTTCAGCCGGGAACACCGCCGACAAGAGGCTCGAGAAGGAACGTCCCGCCGACAAGGTGGTGGACGCGGCGCTCGCCTGGCTCGAGGAGAAAAAGGGATCGCCCTTCTTCTGCTGGGTGCACCTCTTCGACGCTCATGCTCCCTACACGCCGCCGGCTCCTTTCGACGCGCGCTTCAGCGACAGGCCCTACGACGGGGAGGTCGCCTTTGCCGACAGCCAGATTGCTCGGCTCATCGAATGGATCGAACGGAACGGACTGGCGAAAAAGACGCTGGTCGTGGTTGCGGGCGACCATGGAGAGGGGTTGGGCGAACATGGGGAGCTGCGCCATTCGGTCTTTCTCTACGACACGACGATGCGCGTTCCCCTGATCTTCTCCCTGCCCGGTGTCCTGGCCGAGGGGGTCAGGGTGAGCGGCCCCGTCGGCCTGGCCGATATTCTGCCCACCATCATCGCCTCTGTCGGACTGGAGGAGCCGGCCGAGCCGCTCAGGGGCCGCAGCCTTCTCCCCGTGCTCCACGGCGCGGACCGCGGCAGGGATTTCGATCCGCGGGGCCAGTATGGCGAATCGAACTACCCCTTCGATTACTACGGATGGAGCCCGCTGCGGAGTCTCACCACGCAGCAATGGAAGTACATCCGCGCGCCCATACCCGAGCTCTACGACAGGACGTCCGATCGAGGAGAGGAGATCAATCTCGCCGACCGGAAGAAAGATGTCGTCGACAGTCTGGACAAGCGGCTCACCGACATGGAAAAGGCCATGTTCCTGAGAAAAACGGAGCGGCTCGACCTGAGCGCCGCGCAGCGGAAGCGGCTGGCGGCTCTCGGTTACACGGCGAGCGGCACGAGCAACGCATTGCCCGGGGACTGGAAGAATCTCAAGGATCCCAAGGAGATGGTGCATGTTCTGAGCCGGTGGGTCGTCGATCTCGACCTGCTCGCCACCGGCCGCACGGAGGAAGCGATCGCCGACATGAAGGCGCTCGTGAAGCAGAATCCCGGCAATGCCCAGTTCCACGGCACACTCGCCTCGTCGCTTTTCGTCACCGGCGACGCGGCCGGCGCCGCCGAGCAGTTCCGGCTCGCCCTGGACGCTCACGAGGCGAGCGGCCTGGGTGACAGGGTCACGACGGCGCAGATCTACAGCGGGTACGGGATGGCGCTCACCGAGCTGGGAAGAGTCGACGATGCCGCTGTCCAGTTCGAAAAAGCTCTCGCCATCGATCGCGACGATCCGGAGGTCCTCAACAACCTGGGCACCATCTATCACCGAACGGGGCGGCTTCTCGAGAGTGTGATCTGTTTCAGCGAGGCGCTCGAGTACGCGCCCGACAACAGGTCGGTGCAAACGAACCTGAACCGATCGATGGAGACGCTCGGCCGGTACGCCAAGAGGTATGCGGACGGATTGAATGTGCTGCGCCGGGGAAAGGAGATCCGCGGAACCGATCCGATCATCCTCGACATCAAGGCGAGGGCGCTCGCCGCCTGCCCCGAGGACTCGCTCCGCGATTGCGCCGCGGCCCTCGATGCGGCAGAGCGGGCGTGCGCCGCGACGAAGAGGCGGAATCCCAATTATCTCGACACCCTGGCGATCGTTCACGCCAGCGCGGGCCGGTTCGACAGGGCGATCGCCATTTCGAAGGAAGCGATGGGAATCGCCGAACGCCACAACGTCAAGGTGCTGGTCGACGAGATCGGCGGGCGGGTGAAGCTCTACGAGGCAGGCCGGCCGTACCGGCTGATCCCTTGAGGGAGGTGAAAGAGGATCGCGCCTTCACGGCTCGCAGCGATCAGAGATCCTGGCGATCAGAGATCCTGGCGATCAGAGATCCTGGCGATCAGAGATCGCCGCAGAGCGCGGCGAGCCGGGCATGATCGATCTCGCCAAGATCGTCGACCACATGGTGCGCCGCACCCAGCCTTCGGGGACCATCCTGCCCCCTGGGCGCGCCGTAACGGTCCACACCCACGACCACGAAGCCGCACGACCTTCCAGCCGCGACACCCTCGTCGGTCGCGTCGAGAAGGACGCACTCCGCGGGCTGCACGTCGAGGCGGCCGGCAGCGATGCGGTAGATCCTGGAGAGGGGCGCCGGGCGGGCCGTCTCCCCGGCAAAAACCTTTTCGTCGAAGATGTCTGCGAGGCCGATCCGATTCAGCAGGGTCTCGCCGTAACCGCTCGTCGAGACCGCGGCGAGCCGCGTTCCATTGGCGATGATCTCCTCGAAGAGGGCGATCGTCGAGGGGTAGATCTCGAGCGTCTCCTCGACGCGCTCGAGAAAGTCTTCCTTTGCGCTCGCGGCCGCGGCCTCGAGCGTGGCGGTGTCGAAACCGTCCATGATCTCCCCGCATCGTTCCGGCTCGAAAGGGGGAGTCAGGTTCGCGCGGTACTCCTCGAGCGTGAGGTCGAGGTCCAGATCGGCGAGGGCCTTCTTCCAGGCCCCGAAGAGAAGCGATTCGGTATTGACCACGATCCCTTCGATGTTGGAGATAACGCTCCTTAACACCATGTTTGCGCCTCCTGTCTCCGCTCCGACCGCATGGTACATCACGTGGCTGCAGTTCGATATCAAATGATTTTTCCGCCGCGCGAAATCTGCGATCTGGAGGACCTTTCTCGCAGTATAATAGCAGGCACTGATCGGGATCTGGCCGCAACCAAAAAAATATCGAGAAGGAGGAAATACCATGTTCGTGCTCAGAATTCTGGCAGCGATATGCACCGTTCTGCTCGTTCTGTCAACGCCGCTCCTCTGGCCGGCCGAGGATTACGGCCAGTGGCAGGTTCAGGAACAGGGGATGGCCACCTATCTGTCGGGCGTCTGTTTCGCCGATCATCAGTGGGGGTGGTGCGTGGGAGCCATCAACGGGATCGGGCCGTCGATCCATGTCACGGCCAACGGGGGAGCGAACTGGTCGACGCAGTCGGTGGAGATGTTCAATCTCATGTATCTCGGATGCGACTGCTCCGATCGGCAGAATCTCTGGATCGCTGGCGCCCAGTTCGTCTACCCCGGGATGGTGCTCACCCACGACGGGGGAGAGACCTTCGAAACGCGCACCATGCCCGGGCTGATCTGGACCTCCCAGTGTGTCGAGGCGGTCGACGCCCGGCACATCAAGGTGCCGAGCATGTGGACCACCCTCCTCGGCGGCGAGAAGAAGGGGATCACCATCTCCGACGACGGCGGCGACACGTGGCAGGAATACGAATGGAACATCGAGACCTACCCCCGTTACTGCTGTTTTCTCGATGACGATCGCGGCTGGATGACGGGCGGTACGTGGCCCGAGAAGAAGTCGCGTGCGCCCGCCTTCCGCCTCTCCGAGAACAGCCCGCCCCTGCCCGGACTCCCCGACGGGCTTGCCCGTTCGCACCGCGGCACGCAGTACGAGGCCGCCATCGCGCGCACCCTCGACGGCGGCCGGACGTGGCAGCTCCTCCAGTGGGACACGGGGAATTTCTATCTCAACCAGATCTGCATGCTCGACGAAAACGAGGGCTGGGCCGTTGGCGAAGCGGGGTACATCCCCTTCATCATGCACACCGTCGATGGATGGAACACCTTCGAGATGCAGGATCCGCCCGCCGGCGACTACGGTTTGATGACGATTCAAATGTTCGAGAACGGCGAGGGCTTCGCGATCGGTTTCGGCCCGGGTGGATTGGACGTGACCATGGTGTGCCTGCACACCCTGGACGGCGGCCAGACGTGGACCCTCGACAAGCCGGGGATCGCCACGGGACCGATCGATGCCGCCTTCCTCGACAAGCGCACCGGGTGGGCCGTGGGCGGCAACAACATGCAGGTCTCGACAGTGGCCCACTACGCCAACGACGGCGACCTGCTGATCACGCTCGACGGCTGGCCCCGGACCGCCGCGCCCGGCGACACGATCGGCTGGAACGCGTCGGTGACCAACGGGAGTAGCGGCTTTCTCACTTTCGATCTCTGGCTGAAGATATCCTGCCCGAGCCTGCCCCCGGCGTGGAATCCCTATTACAGGCAGCTCTACGCAGGCCTTCCCGCGCCGGCGGGGCAGACCGTGAGCGGGCCCCTGTCGTTCGCGCTTCCCGGTTTTATTCCGGCCGGCACGTACACCTTCGTGAACGGCACCGTGGTCCCCGGGCAGGGCCTCGTCGATTCCGCCCAGTTCGTGGTGAACGTTTTCTGAGCGAACCTCGACCGGCCGGACATGGACCCCATCGCGAACGCATCCTTGATGCTGTGAAAGGGCAGCCCTCGAACAAGATTGCGCGGTCCACAGGTTCCGAGCGTTCCGACTCGGAGTGCTTGGTCCGCGGCGAAGAGGCCGGAAAAAAAAGGGGGCTCCCCGTTTCGATGAAACAGGGAACCCCCCGCGATTAGCGAAAGATCCTCGCGCTCCTTAGAGGCTGAGAATCGCGTTGTCGTATTCGTACTCGAGATCCAGGTAGCCCGATCCTTCTCCGCGGAGACCCACGTACCCGGAGGCATGGTCCGAATCGGTGAAGGAGAGGTTCGGATCGAGCACATCGTTGATGTACACGTCCACGTCGGCGCCGTTGCACACGACCTTGAAATTGTTCCACATGCCAACACCGATGTTGTAGTTGGCAGGCGAACTGCTCGACATCATCGTCGAAGTGCCGCCCACGTACTTGTAGACATACACGCTGCCGCTGTTCATACCGTACACGGTGTAGCAGTTGGTCAGGGTACCGTCGGAGCGGAAGTAGAGGCCGTAGTAGTAGTTGTCCGCCGTGTTGCCCGTGTCGACCATTCTCATGTCGGCACTGTACGTGAAGTTGGCATAGCCGTTGAAGTCGTAGTAGGAGAGCCACTGCGCGTAGGACAGGGTGTCGAGGTAGTAGACACCGCCCGTCACCGACCAGTGCGAACCGTCATCGACCCAGTTGTCGGCGACGCCGTCGTCGAAGTCTTCGACGAATCCCGACACGTCGATCACCGTGACATCGGCCATGTCGTAGGCATAGATCATGGGCATGTTCAGCTGACCATTGGCGAACATGTCGATGGCGACGTAGAACTCGTAGGTGCCTTCACCAAGAGGCATGTCGAGAGCGGTCACACCGAAATAGCTCATCAACCCGCCCGTGTGGAAACAGTTGCACAAGCCGGGCTGCCAGAAGGTGCTGTAGGTGTACATGTCGCCTGTGGTCTTGTTGATTCCCAGGACCCAGATGTCGCAGGGGAATCCACCGAAATCCTTCTCGTCCACGTCGAAGGTGACCACCACGTTGTCGCCGAGCGGAACGATCGCGCCGCTGTCAGCGCCGTTGCACATGATATCGACTGTCGGATAGGGGCTGGGAGCGGTGTTGTAGACGGCGATCACGTCATCGGTCACGCCCTGCTGAATACCGGCGAAAACGACACCGTGGGTCGGGTCGTCGTACATGCATCCGCCACCGGCGGTTCCGAGCGTGCCCTCGGCGCTCCACACGTCACCCGTGTAGTCCTGGGTCACCGTGTCCCATGCATAGACGTCGCAGAGATCGGGGCCGTCCTGGGCAAAGATGAGGATGGTGTCGCCGTCCATGGCGAAACCGGCCTTGTTGAGGCCGAGAGAGTCGGGCACCGGCACATCGGGGGTTCCAGGATAGGGACCGTTGTCGATGATGTGAATGTCCAGGTAATAGTCCTCGGCCACGTAGAACTTGTCCGTTGCCGGGTGGTAGGCCTGACCGGTCGGCCTGTAGAAGGTGATCTCCGAAACGGGACCCTGGTAGATACCGTTCGTGTAGAGATTCATCTCGTTGTCGTAGCCCTCGTAGTCGTAGGGAGCGGCCCGGACCTGACCGGCATCGGCGTCGGCGATGTCGATCGGACTGTACCAGGTGGTCCCGTTCGGATATGCGGTGAAGGTGGTTCCTGCATAGTCGATGAGGTAGAGGTTCCACGGACCCATGCCGCCGGTCACCCACCACGAATCGAGTGTGGCGTCGTAGTCGAGACCGACGCAAAGATCGTCACCGGTGAGCGTGCTCACGTCGATCGAAAAGAGCAGTTCCACCCTGTTCGACGCTGCCGGAACCGGTGTGGGGCGGGCCGTGGGAGAGGTCACGGATGTTCCCGTCTGATGGTTGGCTTTTTCTTGCTGGTCCTTCACCGACTGGGATTGCGCCAAGCCGGCGGCCAGCACCAAGATCAGTGATGCCAAAATCAAGTTCTTCATGATACTGAACCTCGATGTCTGTCTGAGGAATCGAAAGAGGGATGAAAGAGGCGCAGACGGTCCCTTCGATCAAACCCTTTCATAACAACGATATTATATATAAATGTATATAGATAGTAAATAGGTAATATCAAGTAATTTAGATTAAACAAGAACAATCGTTCCCCTGGGTGTGGTGGTGGTTGGATGTTTTAAGTCTTTGAAGTGTATGGAGATAACAAAGAACTGGCTTGTGCTCTGCTCTCCTCCGTTTTTCGACCGATCACGGTGTTTCGAGAATATAGGTCCTGTTGGATTCGGTGGGGAATTCGAGGAGCGATCGGCCGATTCTGCGGCAGTCCGTTTCTTGCCCGTCGGCCGACACGCGGAACGGGGTGTCGCTCCGCACGCGGCAGACGCCGCCCACGGTCGAATGGACGCGGCCTCTCGTCAGTCCGCCGCCGGCCCACGCGAGGTCGACCACGAAACCGCCCCGGCCCTTCAAACCGCGCACGTGGCCCCGCGGCCACGCGGGGGGCAGGGCGGGAAGAAGGTGGAGCGTTCCGCCATGGCTTTGCAGCAGCATCTCGGCGATCCCCGCGCACCCGCCGAAGTTGCCGTCGATCTGGAACGTCCGGCCCGGCCAGCAGGCATCCATCAGGTTGGGAAACGCGTTGCGGCCGATCAGACGGTTGACGTACCAGTGGGCCTTGGACCCGTCGAGGAGCCGGGCGAAGAAGGCGATCTTCCAGGCATTGCTCCAACCGACGTCGCCGCCGAATCCACGTTTTTCGATCGTGTCGCGCGCCGCGTCGAAGAGCGCCTTCCTTTCGGGAGTGATCAGCCAGAAGGGGTGAAGGCCGATCAGGTGCGACACGTGCCTGTGCCCGGGCTCGTGCTCCTCGTAGTCTTCGATCCACTCCTGGATCGTTCCGTCCTTGCCGATCTGCAGGGGCGGCAGCCGGTCGAGACTCTTCTTCAGTTTCTGCCTGAATTCCGGGTCGGTGTCGAGGATCGTCGCCGCTTCGCTCACCGCCTCGAAGAGGACCCGCGCGATCGTCGTGTGATAGGTCGATCCCCGTGTGATGCGAACCGCCCGTTTCAGATCGGGGTGGATGTACGCGTTTTCGGGAGAGGTGGAAGGCACGACCACCAGATTGCGTTCCCCGTCCTCGACGAGGTAGTGGAGAACGAATTCCGCGGCCCCCTTCAAGACCGGATAAGCTCTGCCGGCGAGGAACGCCTCGTCGCGCGTGAACGCATAATGACGCCAGAGGGTCATGGCCATCCACGCGCCCGCCAGCGGATCGAGGACACCGTTCTGGAACTGCGATCCGAGCGTCGATCCGCTCGGCGTGGTCCGTCCGAAGACGCTCACCGCCGTGAACGCCGCCCAGCCGTCCGTTCCGTAGAGCTTCTTGACCGAGACCGTTCCCCTGGCGGCAAGCCTTTCGAGCCAGTCGGCGAGTGGATCGATCGTCTCCGACAGGTTGCAGCAGTCGGCGGGCCAGTAGTTCATCTGCAGGTTGATGTTGAGGTGGTAGTCGGCTTCCCAGGGCGCCCACATCTTGTCGTTCCAGATCCCCTGCAGGTTGGCGGGGAGACGCCCCGGCCGCCGCGAACTCGACATGAGGAGGTAGCGACTATACTGGAAGTAGAGGGCGGCCAGGCCGGGATCGTCGGCCCCCTCGCGAAGGGCCGCGACGCGCTCGTTCGTGGGCAGGACCGCTCCCGGCGATCTCTTCGGATCGGGCGATCCTCCCAGATCGATGGCGACGCGATCGAACAGTGAGCGATGCTCGGCCACATGGTCGCCCACGATCTTGGCCCATGTTTTCTTTGCCGCCCGCGCCAGGATGCGGTCCGCTCTTCGGCCCGGATCGATGGAACGGTCGAAATTCAAGGTTTCCACGTCGAAGTCGGTCGCCGCGGTGAGAAGCAGCACGGCGCCGTTCGCCTTCTCGATCACCAGGTCGTTTCCGTCGGCTTTCAGCCTGCCTCCGTCGGCCCGGACGAGCAGGCGGGCCGCGAACTTCATGTGTTCTCCACCCGGACCCGATCCTCCCGGATTATCGTCGTACCCGTCCGGAGCGGCAACATCGACGATCTGGCCGTCGAGTTCGAGGCGATCGTCGCCGGCGGCAGCCACTTCGACGTCTTTCTGTCTCGTCAATCCGATGCGCGCGGACAGGCCACCCGGTTCGCTGGCCGCGAGCCGAACCGCCACCACGTCGTCCGCGGCCGAGATCAGGATCTCGCGGGTCATTCGCATGCCGGCAACGCTGTACCCCACCCGGACGATACCGGACTGCAGGTCGAGTTCGCGCCTGTAGCCTTCCACCGCGGGCGCATGGCTCAGCTCGATCGACAGGTCGCCGAGAGGTTCGAAAGACCGGAAGCTCGTCGGCTTCTCGGTGAGGTTGGCAAGACCGTACTCGCGCGCCTCGAGGATCTTTCCGTCGAGCACGAGCCGCTGCAGCTTTCCCAGATGCAGGGCGAACTCGTCGGGGTAAGCGTCGCACGGCTCGCCCGCCCAGAGAGACTCCTCGTTGAGCTGTAGCCGCTCGCGGGGTGTGGACCCGAAGACCATTGCGCCGATCCGGCCATTGCCGAGGGGCAGCGCCTCTTCCCATCGCTCCGCGGGCTCGGCGTACCAGAGGACTGTCTCCTCGTCTGCCGCGGCAGTGCTGCCGACGAGGAGGGCCAGGACCAAGGCGGTGAATGTGCGGTTCATCGATTACTACTTTCGCGTTTCGTCCTGTTGATCGTGTGCGGCCTCTTCCCGGAGCTTCCTCTGGATCTTGTTCGCCTTGACGATGCCGAGAGGAAGGAGGATCGCGTAGGGTATCCACAAGAGGTGGCGGTAGGGGCTCGGCAGCGTGAGCAAGAGAACGACGAAGAGCGCGATGGCGATCCACGCGATGGCGCTCGCCTTGATCATGAAGCTCCGTTCTTTTGGATTCTTCGTGTTCTTGATGGCGCACCAGGTACCGAAGATTCCGCCGGCCACTCCCAGCAGCCCGCCGATGATTCCGCCGATTACACCTGGATTCATTCTCGTCTCCTTTCGATCGTGTGCGGCCGATCGCGGCGCAGGGCTCTCCGCCGCGGATTACTTCTTTGTTCTGTTCCTTTTCTTGGGGTGTTCGACCAGAGGCCAGTAGATCGAATCGACATGCTCGCTGTTCATGATGCTTTCCATCCTGGCCACGATCTCGGGATGCTCGCGAGCGATGTCTTTCGTCTCGCCTCGATCGGCCGAGAGATCGTAGAGCCGGATGGGCTCCTTCGTTCCGAAACGGATCCCCTTCCGGTCGCCCAGGAGCACGGCCTGTTGAAAGGGATCATGGAACTCCCAGTAGAGGAATTCGTGGGCCTCCTGTTTCTTGCCGAGCAGAGCGGGCAGAACGCTTTTGCCGTCGAGATCACCGGGCGGCTCGATCCCCGCGAGCGCCGCCGCCGTGGGCATGAAGTCGGTCAAGGACCAGACGAAGCCGCTCGTCTCTCCCGCGGGGATCCTGCCCGGCCACCGCACGATCATGGGCACGCGGATTCCGCCCTCGTAGAGCTGGCGCTTGGTGCCCCTGAAGGGACCGTTCGAGCCGAAGGTCTTGACAAAGGGAGCTTCGGCACCGTTGTCGCTCGTGAAAAAGACGATCGTCTTGTCGTCGATACCGAGTTCCTCGAGCAGGGCGAACATCCTGCCGAGATCGGAATCCATGCGAGTGATCATGGCGGCGTAGTTCTTCGACTTCTCGCTCCACGATTTTTTTTCGTACTCCCCCTGGGAGGGGACGACATGCTTGCCGTGGGGAATGGTCCACGGCACGTAGCAGAAAAAGGGGCGGTCCTTGTTTTCGCGGATGAACCGGAACGTTTCCGCCGCGATCACGTCGTGAGTATACTCTTCCTTCCCGCCCTCCTTGTTGCCGGACAACTCCTCCTTTTCGGCGTTGCGATAGAGATGGTCGGTGTAATAGTTGTGGGCGTGAACCTGGTCGAGGTACCCGTAGAAGAGATCGAATCCCTGCCTGTCGGGTGTGCCGGTCGTGCCCGGATTGCCCAGTCCCCACTTTCCGAAACCGCCCGTGGTGTAGCCCGCTTCTCGGAGCATCTCGGCCACGGTGAAATCGCCGTCATCCAGAGGAAGGAGCCCCTTGCGCGCGGGTCTGTCTTCCCTGTGAGCGGTCGTGCGATTGCCGCGGCGGCGGCAATGGCCGCTGTGGAGACCGGTCATCAAGATACAGCGGCAGGGAGCGCACACGGGGCTGCCCGTGTAGCACTGGGTAAAGCGCGTTCCGTCGGCCGCCATCCTGTCGAGGTGGGGTGTCTTGATCGCGGTCTGTCCGTAGCACCCCAGGTCGCCGTACCCCATGTCGTCGACCATGACGAAGATGATGTTGGGCTTCTCGGTTTCGTCCCGCGCGGGGTGTAGAATTCTCGGGGCGGTCAGAGCCAGGGTGCCGCAAGCCGCGGTTTTCAGAAAGCTCCGGCGTGTGGTCTCTTCGCGGGTCATGGGGCGGGCACCTCCGATTTCTTTTCGAGAACGGGATCCGATCTGGCTGCTGGAGATTGTAGATTCAGCGGGTCGCGACTTCATCGATATATTCGGACAACTTTGGCGACTCCGATTCTGTTCGAGTGCAAAATTCCTGTTGTTCCGATTGCGCCTCTTGATGCCGACCTTGCAGATGGTCCCTTCGAATGTGCAATTTCGTGCCTTCGTGGGAACGTCCTCTCGATCGTGCTCGAGAAGGGATCCGCGCCGCAAGCCGCACCCGAGGCCGGACACCTTGTATCGCCGAATGCCGTTCCGAGAGGCAACAAATCACACGTATCGCTTCTGCGTCCCCGGGGAAAGTTCGTGAAGGGATACGGTAACGTTCTTTCACATAACAAGTTAATTCTATAGTTGTTTGGCCTACGTCAATCCAGGAGAGAGGATGACAAAAATACTACGTAGTTCGGTTGCGTAATTGTCGATGTAAGCAATGAGCGAGTCCTCGGTGGGAAGGCAATCTTCCACGGTCTTGCGCGGCGCTCGGATCGGCCCGTGCATGACGAGGATTCCAGGCGATCGAAGATCTGCCTCCGGCCCGGTAGGCGGCCGAATCGAAGAGGCGGACCGCACGATGACATCCTGGTTCGGAGATGGAGATATGAACGGTCTCGATCCCACGATCACACAGCTGGTCGACCGGCTGCAAGAAGGCGTGTTCGCGATTGACAGGGAACACAAAATTACCATCTGGAACAAGTCGGCCGAACGGATCACCGGTTTCAGTGCTGAAGAAGTTGTCGGATCGCAGTGCAAGGACAACATTTTCAACACGATCGATGAACAGTGCTTCAATCTTTGTGGCAGGGGGTGTCAGCTCGAGGCGATTCTCGAACAGAACAGGGAGCAGGAGCGCAACGCCTATTATCATACCCGCGACGGCCAAAGGATACCGGTCCATGTCCACCTTTCGCCGAAAAGGGACAGCGAGGGGCGGATCGACGGTGTCTTTGGAACCTTTCTGGATACATCGACCGACATGGCCACTCTCGACAGGATCACCCGCCTCCAGCGGCTTGCGCTGCTCGATCCCCTGACCAGGCTCGGCAACCGGCGTTACATCGAGAGAGAGCTGAAACGGAGGCTCGAGGAGCAGAGGCGCTACGGCTGGCCTTTCGGCGTGTTGTTCATCGATATCGACGGTTTCAAGTCGATCAACGATACCCACGGCCATTCGGTGGGCGACAGGGTGCTCAGGATGCTGGCCAGCCACCTCTCAAAGAGTCTCAGGACCATCGATTTCATCGGCCGGTGGGGCGGGGACGAGTTCGTCGCCGCCGTCGTGAATGTCAACGCCGTGGAACTGCGTTCCATCGCCGAGAGAATCCGACTCCTTCTGGGGTATGCCGTCTCCGAGGAATTCAACGGCTCCCTCAGCGTGTCCGTCTCCATCGGCGCCACGATCGGGATGACCGGTGACACGATATCGATCCTGCTCAAACGCGCCGACCGTCTCATGTACGAGAGCAAGCGGTTCGGAAAGAACAGGGTCACCATGGACGGAATGTCCCCCGCACACCTCGGGCTGCGCACGTCAGAAGTCTGAAACGACTGCATGGCTGGGAGCGATCAGAAGAAGACAGGCGGCAGGCATCGAAGGATGCATGAATTGCCGCCTGTCTCGAATGCGCTGGTCTGAGCGCTGAATCACCGTCGATTCCGGTCACCTCCGATTCCTGCTCGAACCTGTCGCCATTGGGTAATAGGCGTGTTCCGGGCGCGGCCGTGTCGCGTTTTCCGATTTAAATTCTTCAACGGCCTCTCGGGCTCACAATAAGATGTGGTTTCACGGGACATGGTCGGGTATCTTCTAGCGGGATTCGGTTGGTTCTGTCCGATTATGGAACCGTTCAGGTTAGACAGCGGCGATTGATCTCCTTATCAGAGCGATACCCTCGGATCAGGAGGCGTGATGTCTCTCGATTGCGCCACGCAAACACGGAGCGGGGACACCGTCGAGGTGGCCCGCACTCTCGAGGACGTGGAACGGATCCGGGACCATTGGCTCGCCATGCAGCAGCATCCCCATGCGGATCTCGACTTCAACCTGATGCTCGCCTCCGTGCGGGACGAGATCAAGAGCCTTCATTCCATCGTGGTTCATTTCGACGGGGAGTTGAAATCGATTCTGGTCGGCCGTATCGAGAAGCGGCCGATCCCGTTCAAGATCGGCTACAAGACGGTGAGCCGTCCCTTCGCGCGGATTCTGGCCGTGCCGAGCGGGGGTATTCTGGGGGAGCAGTCCGAAAGGATCGCACGGCTTCAGACCGCCGCGGTCCTGCGGACGCTGAAGGGGGGCGATGTGGACGCGGTCATTCTCAGCCTCCTGAAGATCGATTCACCGCTCTTCGGCGAAGCGAGAAACCTGTCCGGATTCCGGCATCGAGACAGCTTCACAACGATCGAGCGGAACTTCAGGGTCTCCCTGCCGGGGGACATGGACGACTTTCTCATGCGCGAGAAACCGAGGCATCGGAGAGAGCTGCGGCGGTACGGACGCGTTCTCGAAAGGCGGTTCGAGGGCCGCGTGGAGTACAGATGCTACCAGACGGCCGAGCACGTGCCGATCCTGTGCCGCCACGTCGAGGAGATCTCGAGGAACACCTACCAGAGAGGGGTGGGCGCCGGGTTTATTCACAATCCCGAGTCGGAGCTCAAACTCTCGCTCTGGGCCGAAAAGAAGCGCCTCCGCGGATACGTTCTCTATATCGACGCGGAACCGGTCGCGTACTGGATCGGCGCCCACTACGCGCCCGCCTTCTATCTCGACACGACAGGCTATAAACCGGGCTTTCGGAAACACAATCCCGGAACGGTGCTCTATCTCAAGATGGTCGAGGACCTCTGCCGGATCGGCGTCGGGGAGATCGACAACGGTATCGGCGATTCCTTCTGGAAACAGCGGTTCGGCGCGGAGTGCACCGACAAGTCGACGATCTTCATCTACGCGCCCACCATCAAGGGAATGCGGCTGAAAGCGATGCGGGATATCACAACCTCCATCTCGGCCTTCGTGAACAAGATGGCCAAGCGCACATCGATGAAGAAAAGGGTGGTCAAGCTCGCCCGCTGCTTCCTCGTCTCCAGGGCCAAACGGAATCTCCTGTCGGGCAGGTAGGAAGAGATCGCCGGCCCGGTGCTCGGTTCGCGATCGGCCCGGGCCGGCGAAGATCTTCTAGTTCTTGAAAAAGGTCTTCAATCGTTCGGCCGGTGCGGGCAGGCCGCTGATGGTGGTGACCGCACCGTTGTTCACGTCGAGCACGTCGATGACGGAACTGTTCGTGAAGGAGACGTAGAGCTGGTCCGGATAGAAGGTGGGCATCTCCGCCGGAAGCTTCCGGATCGGGTGCTTGTTGTTGATCGGCAGGGAGAGGGAGGGGTTGCCGCCCACGGCGCCCCAGTTCGTGACATAGCCCGAGCCGGTCACGCTCTGGTACAGCCAGGCCTCGCGATTGAAGTCGGGCATCGCCACATCGGCCGCTTCCCCGTAACCGGACAGGAAACCTTCCTTCGCGGTCCACTGGTGGGTGATCAGGAAGGCACGGTCGCCGAAGCCGGGCGTGCCCCCGATGCTGCCGGAGATCGGCGTGATCTGGATCGGCCCCCAGGGGCCGTACTGGTCCACGAACTGGATCCGGCTCACCGCCGCGCCCTCCGTCGACCAGTGGGCCACGAAACAGCCGCCGGTCAGGTTCATGGGCGATGAGGAGTTGTGCAGGTAGAGCGGATTGAAACAGAGGCCGCGCGGATTGATGATGTCGAGGAACTCCTGCCCGTTTTCGCCCGTCGTCGGGACGGGATCGAGCACGTCGTCGTACCCGATCCCGCCCAGACCGTCCGGGCCGGACTCGAAGACGAGAACATTATCCCCGCCATGGTTCGAAATATAGGCGTGGTAGACGCCTGTCCCCCATCCGAAGGCGAGCTGCCGCGGTGCGGCAACCACGTCCCATGGCTTCTTGATGAGCGACGTCACCGTCTTGCGCACGGAGTTCGTCGCCGGGTTGATGATCGACATCGAGTTCGACCCGTAGTTGCACACGAGAACATCCTCATAGTCGGGCTGGCAGCAGATCCCCTTCGGCTGGGAACCCACGGGAATGATCGTTCTCAGGTTCAGAAAATCGGCCGACCGCGGATTCACGTTGTAGACGCTCACCGAGCGGGAGGAGCCGTTGGTCACGTAGAGAGTTTTCAGGTCGGGGGTGAGAGCGAGCTGGTCCGGTCCGCGGACCCCGTCCTCGATCGAGGCGATCTCGTCCATCGTGTTCGAGTTGAGCACCTTGACCGAGTTGTCGCCCCGGTCGGCGGCGAAGAGAAAGTTGCCGATCTGCTGGCGGCTGGCATAGGGGAACGCGCTTCCGAAGGTGCAGCTCTCCGCCAGAGGACCGTCCTGGACGAAGTGCGCCATCCTCCAGGGGCCGAGCCCCGGCGCGTTCGGAGGGTAAGGCGAATCGGAGCCCCCGCTGAGGCCGGCCGGTTCGAGATGGACCCACTGCTTCGGGCCGGTGAGCTGGATGTAGGTGAGGTCGGGCGGAAACACCTCCTGGCCCATTATCACGAACGCCCCTTCCTCGTGAATGCTGTAGTCGTCGAGAATGATGTCGATCGGCCGCATACCCACGGGCAGGGTGAGCGGCGGCGGGTTGGGCGTGGGCGGCGAGGAGATCATGTTGTTCATGAAGTTGCCCGCCGCCTGGGTGTAGATCAGATCGAGATGCTTCTGGTCGCGATTGTAATCGTTCGACCGGTCGAAGTAGATCGTGTCGAGAAAGTCACCCACCTCGAGATCGGTGATGTTCGAGTAGCCGGTGTGCGTTCTCGGGGCGGGGAAGAGCCGCGCCGATCCGTTCGAGTCGCGCACGAGCGCGTCCTTGGACGGATCGAGATCGCGGAACCATCCCGACGATCCCTCGTTCACGCCCGGGATGGGGGTGTCGTCCCCCAGACCGACCGGGTAGGTGAAGGCGTTGCTCGCCGTGGGATCGGTCATCCCGTTGCCCTCGGGGCTGTAGACACTGGTCGATGTGACCCACATGTTTCGTCCCGTACCGGGCGTATTCGTGGTGAAACCGCTGCCGTTGAGATCGATGGCGCCCACACCCTTCGTTCCCATCGTGTAGTACATCACGTTGGGCGAAACGGGAGCGTTCACATAGCGGTCACCGTCGAGGACGGAAAAAGTCTTGGTGTAGTTTTCGCCGTTGTTGAAAAACCTTTCGCCATGGAAGCCGCCGACGCAGAGGTTCTGCGGCGTCCCGGGGCCGACCCCGTCCGGATCGCCGGTAAGAGAGTTCTGCATGTACTCGTAGACGATCACCTCGATCCTCATGCGGATCGAGCCGGCCGGCGGAAGAGGCGGGGGCGGGTTGTGCGGATCGATCAGATCGCCCGACCAGTCGCTCGACGAACCGGGCAGGTTGATCACCGGATTGACGATGTACTTGGCCATGTTGTTCTGGGAGAGGGGATAGACGCGCAGCGGAATCGGCGTCTCCACTCCGTGCGCGTTGCCATGTTCGTCGACGAAGTAGGCGCGCACCGCGATGTTCGTGGCGAGCGGCTCGATGTTGGGGCCGCAGGCCGGATCGGCCTGGTACGAGTAGACCTCGGGATTGGGGATCGTCTTCATGTTCCCCGTGAAGGGCGCCTTGTTGAAAACGATCGACCGTCCCACCGTTTCGGGAACGACAGGCTTGTTGAAGATGATCTGGAAGCAGGCGTCGGGGGGCACGAAAAGGTCTTCGCCGCTTCCCGAGACGTTCGGCCAATGGTCCTGCAGCCGCGCGCCGGTCGCCGGATTGAGGACGTACTCGGAGGGCACGACGTCGACGACCCTCACGGCCACGTCGTCGTTGTCGAGCGGAACGTTGTCGCGGCGGATCAGGTGCTTCGAGTCGATGCGCACATTGCGTCCCTTCTTGTCCCGTACCTTTCCGATTCGGACCGCGAACTCGAGATTGTTCCAGACCTCGGGCGAGGAATCGGTCGCCGTGAAAGCGGTGGGCTGATCGGGTATGCCCGGCCTGGCCGCGAGGGGCGGATGGTCCTGCGGCGTGTTGGCGACAAAAACGATCACGTTCGGCGCCTGAATCGCACCGGCAGGCCAGCCGGACAGGGGATTGAGGGGATCGTGAAAGGTTCCCGTCGCGTCGCGGCCATCGACGAAAACCGAGCAGGGAACGATCGAGCCGGTCTCGTCGTAGAGGGTGATTTCGGGCGAGAGAAAATTCGGAACGTTCGCCAGGTCGAAGACCGACGCTGGATCGAGAGGGAAGGGAAACCTGATCTGGAACCACTGTGTTCCATCCGTCGTGGGCGTGCCCGAGCCATCGGCGTAGCGGGGCATCGTGTCGGGCCTTTCATTGACATCGACCCAGACGTCCGGATCGGCATAGAGATCCCGGGGCGTATTGCCGTGAGGCAAGCATGCCGCGATCTCGGCTCGAAAATTGTTATTGGCCGCGTTGGCAAAACTGGCGAAGTCGTTGATCCGCGTGTCGGGCTGGCCGTCATTGTCGGTGTCGGCCAGACCCGCGGTTGTCGATCCCTTGGGAAAGAACTTGCGCGGCTGGCCGGAATCGTGATTACCGCTGACGTAGATGGGTGGAACCTCCCTGTAGAGGTTGATATTCCGCCCATTGTAGGCTGCGATGAGATCGTCCAGGTCGTTTCCGGACGTACCTCCTCCGCATCCCGGCAGGAGGTTCAAGCACGCGAGGATCACTGCCGCGGCCAGAACCACGGCTCCCGCCCTGCTTTTCGATTGTGGTAATAATATGTGATTCATCAGATCACCTCCTTAGCAACCTTGCGTCAGGGTCGATTCAATTTGTCAAAGTCGCGACATCTGACACGCAATGAGAATGCAAAAGGTATGCCGTTGCTTTTTGCGCGATCGTTTGCGAATCGATCGCATATATAGGAAGGGCGCTGCGTGTGATCAAAGGCCTGCTGTTCGATCACGCACGGTCACTGTGCGGTAGAGCACAGGTTCAGCGCATCGAAGGAGAATCGTTTCGCGTTCAGGAGAACTTAGGAGCGGTCCCGGTGCTTCCGGCGGTACGCGGCGATCCGTTTCTGTGTGATCCGGGTGAAGAGCGAAGGACAGAGCCGGTAGAGCAACCACTGGCGGCGGGCTTTCATGGGGAAGATGATGATCCCCTTGTTCCGTTCCACGCCGTCCAGGATGGTGAGGGTCACCTTTTTCAGGAGGTCGCGGCCGGAGCGGCCCAGGGGATCGATGTCCTGGTCGTTGTTGGCCGCGAGGGCGCGGCTTCCGATTCCGGTGGCGATCGGTCCTGGACAGACCACGCTCACCCGGACGCCGAGCGCGGCCGCCTCAGCTCGGAGAGTGGCCGAGAGACCGACCACGGCATGCTTGGTCGTGGAGTAGGCAGCGGCCGTGGGAAAGCCCGCGAGGCCGGCGACCGACGCCATGTTGACGATGTGGCCGTGGCCCTGGCCCACCATGTGGCGGTAGGCCGCGTCGATTCCATAGACCACTCCCATGAGATTGATGTTCACGATGCGGTGCCACAACTCGAGCGACGTGTCCCGCGCTTCGCGCCGTAAAAAGACGCCGGCGTTGTTGAAGAGATAGTCGATCCGACCGTGCTCCTCGACGACCGCGTCGATCGCCGCGCGCACGGCATCGGCGTCGGTCACGTCGAGAGCTCTTGCCCGCGCCCGTCCGCCCGAATCGGTGATCTCGGAAACGACCCTGTCCAGCCGTTTGGCGTCGATGTCGGCGGCGACCACGGACCCGCCCCGGGCGGCCAGCTCCTTGCCGATCGCCTCGCCGAATCCCGATGCGCCGCCCGTGAGGAAGATGACCTTGTCTTTGAAACTGCTCATTTTGGTCTCTATTCGAGAAAGCCGGCCGCCGCGGCGAGCGTGGCCGCGCCTCGGGCTCTTACTTCTGCATGGAACATTTGGTGCCGGAGAACAAGCCGCTCATGGTAACTGCCCAAGGAATCAAACGCAATGCGGTTCTCGAAAGGCTGAAAAGGGCCTTCTTTTTTGGGTCCTTCCTGGGCGGCAATCCTGCACGACTCCCTATCACAAGGCACGTAAGGGACTTAGGAATCGAGAATCCCTTTGACAACATGCAAGTGGACGCATAGTCTTGAGCGCCCTTGATCTTCTCGGATCACGGCAGATTGGAGAACTGGCCGAAGAGGTTTCCATGGAATCAGTCCTTATCACCGGTGTTTCGACCGGTATCGGATACGATGCGGCGCTCAAACTCGCCAACCGGGGCTATCGTGTTTACGGTTCCGTCCGCAGGGAAGAGGATGCGCGGAAGCTCACCGAGAAACTGGGTGAGCGCTACAGGCCGCTCCTTTTCGACGTGACCGACGCCGAGGCCCTGAAGGCGGCCGTGGAAACGGTCAAGTCCGAGATCGGCTCGGCGAATCTCGCCGGGCTCGTCAACAACGCCGGTTTTTCGACCCACGGGCCGCTCATGCACATGCCGGTCGAGGAATTCGAGAAGCAGTTCGAGGTCAATCTGTTCGGGGTGTTCCGCGTGACCCAGGCCTTTCTCCCGCTCCTCGGAGCGGACAGGAGCCGCGATCACAAGCCGGGCCGCATCATCAACATCTCCTCGACCACGGGCCGGATCACCGCGCCTTTCCTGGGCGCATATGCCGCGTCCAAGCACGCTCTCGAGGCGCTGTCCGACGGGTATCGCCGCGAACTCTTCATCTACGGGATCAAGGTCATCGTGATCCAGCCCGGTGTGATCAACACGCCGATCTGGAACAAGAAGGAAGAAGTCTCGCGATACCGCGACACCGACTACGGCCCCTATCACCAACGATTTCTCCAGTGGGCCGGAAACCCGAACCGGCCCGGCCTGCCGGTGGAGAGGGTGAGTGACGCGATCTGCGCCGCGCTCATGGCCGAATCGCCCAAAACGCGCTACGCCCTTCTTCCCGGCGGATTGAAAGGTAAAATCAAGAAGTGGTGGCTCCCTCGGTTTGTGCCCGACAGGTGGCTCGACCGTGTTCTGCGAGGTGCGTGGGGAAAGTGATTGGCTGAACGGATGGAGAATAAGAGATACGCTGCAATCACGGGGGCCGGCTCCGGCATCGGCGCCGAGTTCGCACGCAGGTGCGCCGCCGAGGGCTATCACCTTCTACTGATCGACAAGAACGAAGAAGCGATCGCCGATCTGAAGAAGGAGCTCGAATCGACGCGGGCCGTCACCGTCGAAGAGCGGGCGGTCGATCTGACCGACGGCGATCAGGTCAGCGAGCTTGCCGCCGCCATCGCCTCGATGCCGCGCCTCGACCTGCTGATCAACAACGCCGGGATCGGCGAGACGCACAGCTTCGTGAGCACCGAGCTCGATTTCCTCGTCAAAATGATCGACCTGAACTGCACCGCGGTCGTGGTCCTGTGCAAAGCGGCGCTTCCCGGGATGATCGCCCGCAAGGAGGGGGCAATCATCAATGTGGCGTCGGTGAGCGGCCTGGTGCAGAGCCTCGTGGGAGCAAATTACGGCGCCACGAAGAGTTTCCTCGTCCATCTCTCCCGCTCGGTCAACAGGCAGTTGCGCGGCCAGGGCGTCTACGTGCAGGCCTTCTGCCCCGGGTGGGTCCACACGAACATCGACATGACCTTTGCCGAGAAGTACGTTCCCGAGTTCTTTTTCATGCCCGTCGAGAAAGTGGTCGACGCGAGCTGGCGGGCGATGACGAACGGAAAGGAGGTCTGCGTCCCGGGCATCAGACACCGCATCCTGCTCTGGTCGGTGCGGCTCAGGATGGTCAGGCATGTATCGAGGCTCTTGCGGATTGTCGAGAAGGTGTTCCGGATCAAATAGTCCCGCCGCGGCTACTTCTTCTTGCGCTTTGTCGAGAAGATGAGCGACACCATCACGCCGAGGACGAAGCCGATCAATACCCCCAGGAAGAGCAGGATCGCCAGGGGCATCTCGAGCTTGAGGAAAAGCAGCTCCGTCTGGATCGTCTCGGTGTTCTGCAGGATCACGACGATACCGAGGACCGCCAGCACGATTGCGACGACGTGTTTTATTTTTTTCATGAGACTCTTCCTGCCTGTCTGATCACCTTGCCCTGTTTGCAGGACCGACCGATCCGCGCCGGCGAGACCTGTCTCGCACCGGACGCAGCGCTTATCTTTTCTTTCTTTCCTCCAGGTTTCAAGCGGAATGTGTTTCGGCGCGGACGCCCGCGCGGCCGGGCGGCGGGCGTGGACTTTCGAGAAAGAGGATTTATGAATAGAATGTGGCGGATCGAGACGGTTTCATTGTGGAGAAAACCCTGATGGGAGGTCACCGATTTTGAACACCAGCTCCAAGCTGATCTGGATCGCGCTTCTGCTCGCGGCGGTGCTCGTATCGTTCTGGCTGTTCGGGGACGATCTCGGTCTTTTTTCGACGAGGCCGAACCTCATCATCATCACCCTCGACACGACCCGCGCCGATCGTCTCGGCTGTTACGGTCACGACGGGGCGGAGACACCTCACCTCGACGCGTTCGCCTCGGGCGGGGTGCTCTTCGAAAACGCCCGCGTTCAGGTTCCGGGCACGCTGCCCTCGCACGCGTCGATGATGACCGGCACGAATCCCACATGGCACGGCATCGAAACGAACCACCAGAAGCTCATCGACGAGGGGGTGATCACCCTGGCCGAGACACTGCACGGCGAGGGATTCCGCACACACGCCGTGATCGGCGCATTCGTGCTCGGCAGGGCCTACGGCCTGGCCCAGGGTTTCGAGACCTACGACGACGCCATGCCGGTGCCCGCCCTCGGCGCCACGGACGAACGTGGCGAGATCCTCGCCGAGGAGGGCCTCGACCGCGTCGTCGACTGGATCGATGCGAACGGCGACGATCCCTTCTTCCTCTGGTGGCACATCTACGATCCCCACGCACCTTTCGATCCGCCGCCGCTCTACCGCCACCGCTTCCAGCGCGATCTCTACGACGGTGAGATCGCCTATGTCGATTCCGTCTTCGGCCGGCTGAGACGCGCTCTCGAGAAGAAGGGGCTTGGCGACAACACTCTGATCGCCGTGATCGGCGATCATGGCGAGTCGCTCGGCGACCATGACGAGGACTTTCACGGATTCTTCGTCTACAACGCGACCTTGAGCGTACCGTTCATTCTCGGGGGACCCGGGGTGCCGGCCGGCGTGCGGGTGGAAGACCTGGTGCGCTCCATCGATCTCGCTCCCACATTGCTCGAGCTCCTCGATTGCGCGACCGAACCGCAGCACCAGGGCCGCTCCCTCCGCGGACTCATGGCGGGTTCGAAGGACGAGGAGCCGCGCGTGTCCTACTTCGAGTCGAAGGAATTCAACAAGGCTCTCGGGTGGGCCGTGCTGCGGGGTGTGGAAACGATGGGCGTCAAGTACTTCGATCAGCCGATTCCCGAGCTCTACTTTCTCGACCGTGATCCGGACGAGCTCGACAACGTGGCGCCGGGCGAACCGCGCAAGGTGGAGGAGATGAAGCGGATCCTCGACGCGGTGGTCGCCGAGTCGGAGAGCGGCGCGCCGCGCAGCGCGGGAATGACCGCGGACGGTGACACGCTGAAAAAGCTGATCAAGCTCGGCTACATGTCGGGCGGAAGCCGGACCACGGTGAAGAGCGACAAGGATCCAAAGGAGTACAAGGAGATCTGGGACAAGGTGCGCCGCGTGGAGCGCGAATCCTACCGGGGCAACGCGGCCGCCATGCGCACCATGCTCGAGGAGATGGTGGCCAACGATCCCGACATCCTCGTCTTCCGGCTCTACCTCGGGTACGTGCTGATGGAGGCCAAGGAGTATCCGGCCGCCATCGAGCACTTCAAGGTCGCCTGCCGGAGCGAGTGCTACCGATTCGCCTGCTCCATGCACGTGGCCGGCATGTGCGCCGAGCTCAAACGCTACGAGGAGGCGCGGGATTTCTTTTCCATCGCCCTCGAGATGGATCCCTACAACGTGCCCGCGCTCACGCGGGTGGCCATGCTCGCCTTCGAGATGGGCGACCGCGCGGCCGCGGCGCGCTTCGCGCGGAAGGTGCTCGAGCTGGCGCCCGACACTCCCGATGCGGATCGGATGCGGCGGCTGGCGGAGATGGGTGGGGGCGGAGGTTAACAAGGTGCAACGACCGGACCGATCATGTCATGGTGTTGATCTCCGATGACGCTTGCCTGACCTTCGATGACGTTGCCGGCGACCGGGCGGAGCGCGGCGACAGGATGGAATTGACCCTGTTAGAGGCCGTCAAGATATTCTGTTAACGTTTTTTCGTAAACGCAGAACTTTTCTGAGCTGCTTGCTATCCACGGCCACAAAAAAAGATGATTGTACGTTGTTATATCAACAGAATAACTTTGTTCATGTTTTGTCTCAGTGTCTTTAAATGTATATGCATACTGATTAGGCCGTGTTCCCCAACTGGGTATTAAACCCACTGAAAGACCTGTCAGCCATTCCTGAGGTAAAGCGCTTGTGTAGAGTGTATGCTCTATGCGTATTTTCAAATTTGCTTCAGATTCATTTTCCGTGAAAACCGCACTGCGGCCTGTATTGCTCAAAACTCGTTTGGTGGATTCAATGTAGGCGTTCTTCAATTCGTCTATTCTATCGTTCTTTGCCTGTTTAGTACCAAAGGATTCGGTATAACTACTTTCCGTGACAGAGATTGAATATTTATCGTAACTCTTCGCGCCCGGTTTAGGTGTGCCTTCTTGGTTTGATAATTTTCTAACCTCGTAGGTCGCGCAGGCGGGTGTTAGTAGAATAACGATTAATATTACTGTCCAACTTTTGAAGTTGTTCATTTTTTCCTCCTTCCAACGGTGTGGCGATCAGCGGTCGGCCCTTGGCTGATCCGGCTGTATCCCTTGTTGAATTAAGCTCTCTCATGAATAACGCGATTCCGCTCGGCGCCTATCCCTATAAAAAAACCGCCGAAGGGCAGGAAAAATTCAAAAGCGTGTCTGCCTCCAATCAACTCTTCCGCGAGATACCTGAAAACTGCGAGAGCAATGACAGTCCAAACGTAGTACCCGCAGAAATAACCCGTGACACCGGATCGGTCTGGTGCAGTCGTTTGATATATAGTTTACTTCGCTCTTACTATCGCCGACGCCAGTAGCCTACTAGCAATTTCCACCACGGAGAATCCGCTAACGCGTTAAAAAACGGATCTCCATAAAGTCCGCCAAGTATACCGGCGCCCAACGTGACCCCAACAATGACCGGCCAATCCCACCCAAAGAAGAAAATTAGCGGAATTCCGACAATGAAAGCGCCAGCGAGGAATCCGAGCAAGAAATCCAGTGTATCTCTCTTTCGCCTGAGCTTACCCACAGCTTTGTAACCTTACTTGATTATCCACATAACGCTTTCGAGATGACATGCGGGACAAGACGCGGACCGTCAAGTGAATCTCGTTAAATGGTATCAATCGTTTTGAAAGACTATTGCGTAAATTGCGGTAGAAAAATGAAGACGACGTGGCCCAACAGTAATGATAAAGTGACTATGAGCCGCAGCGTCCCGATCTTTTCACGTAGGACGCACGAATTGGAAACCGAATCCCAATAGAATGATCCATTTCGCTTTAAGTAACCGTAGGCCTGCCAATGTTTAACCAATGTTACAATCCAGTGTATGTTCAATCCCATTCCAAAGACCTGCAAGAAGATAGATCGTTGAAGAGCTTGCTTGAATCCAAGTTTCGTACCATCTCTCCGTCTGACACGACAGCTGAGCAGAGATTTGCTAAGAGTAGTACCCCAGGTCGAAACTAGAATTGACTCGATGATTACAGCAAGCAATGAAGAGCCAAGCAATGAAATCCAAAGGTAAAATAGATGAAAATATTTAAATTCAAGGGAATAAAATCCGGCGTCACTGAATGAAAATCTAATGAAGCCGCATGGCAAAAGTATAGATAAGGCAAACAAATCTGCATAAATTAAAGTATCCAACCAGCGACATAAAAGACGTAGCCCTGGACTTGTGTCAAGAGCACCAATTCTTTCCTTGTTTTCCGTCATTTTTCTTTTCCGACTACTTCTCCATGGTGTATTTAGACGTCATACATGACCCTCAAATCAATCCGGGACACGAAGTGGCGCGGATTGATTTGTAGCGGTCGATGCACTTATTGGATTTCTCTTCATACAGAACCAGTAGTCGGTTCCTTCTTCGTCTTGGAAGTGTTTCCTTTCAGGGGCCTCTGGCCACTCCGCAATGATTTCGCAGATGTCATCGTATCTTGCGATGACATCTTGCACGGTCTTGACCTGAAAGGGAAAGAACTGCGCAAACTCTCCACCGGACCCGATGTCAATGGCTGAACCCCAGAATTGGGATCGCACAGGCTCACCTGTTGCGGCCTTCACTACACCGACGTAGCCTGTGCCTCCGTACTCAAACTCATATGGTCCGATGGCATGCAGACAGATCACGGATGTAGATTTGAAGGAGTCGCGCGTTAGCGCGAAGAACATGATCCGGCCTTTGTCTTTGACCTCGATTTCGACTCCGATGTCCTCAAACGTGATATCCTCATTTCCCCACGCACGGATGAGTTCGACATCAGGCATCCCCTCCAGAGTTGCTTTGATGTCATTGAACTCGGCGTAGTATCCAGGACCAGCGAACGTGTACCAGAGCCACGCTGCGGGGATGCCGATAAAGATGAGCAACACGGCAATGGACAAGCTTAGCTTTTTCATGATGGGTATATCTTCTCAAATCCAACGACAGCATCACCTGCGGACCACGAAGTGGATCGTCAGGTGCATGCGATGTTATACCGTAGTTACCCTGGCTCCTTTCCCTTCGATCTTGGCCTGTAGCACCATGGAGCCGTGCTCGTTATAGCTCACTCTAATTCTCTATGCAGGGCTTCCCGAGCTGCCTGCTCGGCCTCTTCGCCATCTGTCTCGATGTCGGGGATCACTCCCACCCCATCAAGGCGAACACCTTCACCCGTGAGATAGTCAACTGTCGGAATCCAAACCATCCATCCATCGCCGACATTGTAACCAGTTGTCCACAGCATTGAAGCCGCGGTTCGTTCACCGACGACGATCGCGCGTCCGATCTCCTGGAGGCCTGCCGCGAGTGGCTCACAGGCAGAGGCTGTTTTGGAATCGGTTACCACAGCAACGGGGCCACGATAGATGGGACCTACCGGTTCGACCGTACCGACGAATGCGCCGTGCTCCTGGATCAGAGAATCGAACTCGTCTTTCGATGATATGGATTTGACTCTCGGGAAGCCTTCCAAGTCGCCCGCAAGGACCTTGGCGCGCGTTGTGCGATCAAAGAACACGCCCATGGAAATTTCAGTCTCGATCAGGTGGGAAGCGACTCTTCCAGATATGTAGGTACCGCCCGGATTTTCGCGCAGGTCGACGACGAGGCCTTGCGGATTCCGTGCGACGATATCTTCAAAAGCGCTGTCTATGGCATCGTATGAATCGCCTTCGAAGCTCCTTATTCTGAGCGTCACGATTTCGTCGCCTGTAACGGTGATGGCTTTTCCCTTTCCCGGGGCTGTAGGCGCGATAGCGGACGTTTCTGAAAGCCGCTTCTCGAATTCGGGATCGAGTTTGCGTCCGATGTAGCAATGAGAAAAGGGTAAGTGCCTCGAGCATAGCATCCAAGCCATCACAAATTCCGCGTCATCCCGGGCTTTCATGCTCGCCTTTCGAAGCTGCTTGAGGAATTTCTCTGTTGCGGGATCGTTATATGCGGCAGGATCGAAGAGATGCGCCTCGAGCGTGCCGGCAATCCGATCGATCAGCCCACTGTAGTCCGATTTCGCAAAATCCATCTCCGTGGCCGGCTCGATCGTCATAAGGCCGAAAAGGCGCTCCTCGGTCAGCGGGCGCAGCTCAATCGGTCGGTCATATGAATAGAAGTCGGCGTTAAGATCGGCGCGGGGAGATTCGAGGATGGTACGGACAACACGATCCGGAGCCGGCGCCGGACCGTGCCAGTGCAAAAACGCGCCACCCGGAACCCTCTCATCACCTATCAGATTAACATAGAGGCCAGGCACCCCCCCCAGCAAGTCCCCGACAGCCCGAGGACGGCTGTTGGCCCGGAAACCATCGTCTGTAGGCTCGGCTGCAAGCAATGCTGTCGTAGAACCGCAGAATGGGCCGATCCCCCGAACATGGACAGTAACAGCATACAGTCCACATGGCGTACCTTCCATGATCCCCGGTACCTGGTCTTTGTGCGGAACGGTAGAGGCGCATCCAATCAGAATTAGGCAGCTGACGCATACTGAAAGCCAACCGACATGGCCTCTTATGGCAGAGCCTTCTGAACGTCTGAAGATCCAGGAATAGGAATGCATCCCATCCTCCAAATTTGCTGGGGTATAACGTTACTCCTCAGGCGCGGCCTTTTGGTCGTCGCCTGCAGGAGATTGTTCGGCTTTCCATTTCAGTTTCGTCTGCCCATCGGGGACACAAATCCAGTTGCCGATCCGCTTGGCAGGACGAAGGAACTTCTTTGGGCGATAGCGTTGAGCAAATAAGTATAGCGTATCGCACGAGGTCTTCGTCGCTTCAACATACACACAATCACTTCGTTCGTCCTGCAAAGTGATGAATCCGTCATATGCGAAGGCAAAGGCCGTTGTCTCTTCGCCGAGTGCGTCAACCTTTGACTGAGCCATCGCCAGCATCTCGTCGAAAGGGCCGCCAGCCAGCGAGGCGATTGCGCCCGGGTCGCCTTCGGTCACCACGAATGCGAGAAGCGTTTCGCCTGTGGCGACGCATTCCATTGCGAGGTCAATCGCCTGGCGGGCAACATCGAGAATCGGCTCCGTTGGTTTGTTATTCATAATCTTTCAGCCGGACTAGTTATTCTAGACAAAATCTCCATTCCCCGGACGGCCCCAAGCATTCATCGCCAATTCCATACCAGGCAAAAACTCCTAGTACACCCCAAAAATAGTCGCGATTCTCCAAAGTGTTCGCTCGAAATCCAACGCCCGCCGTTCACATAACCCATTGACTTCCATAGCCGTCATGCCCAGACCGCTACCTTGGAGTCACAAAAGCGGAGAGTCGAGGTGGGTGAGCCCCTCTGTCACGAATACCCGGCCAACGCTCGTTCCCCGACAGGCCGTCGATTCCTAGAACACCCAGATTACCGTTGTTCTAGAGATTGTCAATAACATGGAGACTTGGATATGACGGAGGGTAGGGAGACGCTCGATGACGTTTTGGATGGGTATGACGCCCCCTGAAGGAAAAGAAGCAGGCATCTTCTAAACAGCGACCGCATCTGGTGCGACGGGTGCGGCAGTGATCGCTCTTCGCGTGACACCGCAGGGGCTTCAGCTTCTCGCAGGCGCGGGATCTCTTCCCGGACACCATCAAAGAAGAAGGCGGCATTTAGGCCTGACAGAAACGGAGAATTCGCGGCAGGTCGGGAAGATAGATCGTCGGCGAATCAGTGGATTCGCCGACGATCCGGCTCAGTCGGGCAGGTTAGGGATTGGAAATCAGCAAGTTGGACGCGTCGATCGGCTCGACGGGGCCGCCCTCCCAGTAATCGGTGACCACACCCTGGAGGTACATCTTCAAGTTCGCGACCCCCGGCGGGACGTCGACCTCGAGCGTTTGGAAATCACCGGTGTAAGGATCTTCCATGGGAATAACGAACCTGAAATAGTCCGGCGGGCCGACCGACTTGATTCCGAGAGTGATATCCAGATTGGGTAAATACACACCGGGAGGATAGTTCGCAATGAAGTCGGCCACCATGGCATCTCGAGTAAACCTCATCATTTTTCGTAATCTCTGCAGCATCATCACTCTTTTCCAATCTTTTCCCTTGGCACCCCACTCGCCGACCACATAGGTCGAGGCGTCATTGCCCAGCATACCGATCCCGGCATAGCTCATGTTCACGGCAGGATCTTGACCACCCATGATCTCGGTGCTGAAGGTGGCATAGGGATACGCGGGGTAGCCGCCGAACCAGTACGTTCCCATGTAATTCCCTGCTGGTTCGTACATATCGAAGGCATCCTCGGTACGCGTGTTACCGTTGCCGCCGACGAGAGGAGGCATTCCGATGAGAGCGCCGCAGGTAATTCCGGGAGTGGCACACGACTGACCGATTCCGATGCCGTAGTACTCAGTGCTCGTCTCATCACCGAGAAGGAATTCGTAACCCGAGCCCTCGAGATCGACCGTGATCACCCACCCCCAGTAGTATCCCGAAGGCAGGTTCGTGGCATCGGGCAGTCCGGTGAAAAAGAAGCCCGCCTCTTGGGCAACGTTGTAGTCGTCCCAGCCAGTGCAGGAATCGTAGAAATATACCGACCAGGAGACCGATCCTCCCTGGGCATCGGTGGCATAGGCAAAACGGAAGCCGTCCACCACCTCGTCGGGGAGATTGTTACCCTGTTCTTCAAGGACACCCCAGTCCAGGTAGAGGTAATCGGTGTCGAAACCGTTGAACCAACCGCTCTGCGCCATGTTGTTCCAAATGGTTCTACCGTAACGGACATGGGCGCCCTCGTAACCGAACGAATGGACGCCCTGGACCTTTTCCACCGCCGTTGTGCTCTGGGCGAACGAAACGCCGGTCAGCAGGAGAACAGTGATCGCGACAAACAGTAGTAACTTCATGGGAGGGACCTCCATAACGAATGAGAAAGGACGGGGACAACGTTAATTCCCAAGCAATCGCCTGGTGAAGACTCTCTGAAACAGGGAAGGTGGCTCGCTCAAGGCCATCCTCACATCCTCGAAGGCGTAAAAAGGCCGGCAGTCCGTCATGATTTCTTTTTTTTTGTTCGTGGAGTCGTGCGGCGACGAAACGGGCTCTATGTCTTTCAGGACGACCGGCGCAGGGTTCGGTATTCGGCCGCCTTCTCCGGCTGGTCCTGGTTTTCGTAAAAATCGATCAGCTCATCGAGCACCTGGCGCGTATAGGCGTGTTCGAGCCCCAGGGAATCTCTCAGCCCCCGGTAGCCTTCCAGTAGATACGGTTCCGCCTCGAGGTTCGGTTCTTCGGCACCACCTTCGGACAATCCCCCGAAACGCATCCAGTCCGCTCTGAGAGAAGGAACAGCCGCGCAGCGAGATTCGAGAAACGCGGCCCGATCCTCCCTGTCCAGTGCCAGCGCCTCGTGAAAAAGCGCTCCGATTTCATTCATGCTATCGGCGGTCATGGTTCGCGTTCCCCGTCATCTCCCGCTGAAGCCAGGTTCTCGTGAACACCCAATCGCGACTCACGGTGGAAGCGGACACGCCGAGGACCTTCGCGGCCTGTTCGAAGTTCATACCCACGAAGAAGAGCAGTTCCACGACCGTGCATCTCCGCCGGCTGCTTTCGTGTTCCTCCAGCTTCTCGAGGGCCTTGTCCAACGCCTCCAGGTCATCGAATGGGTCCTGCCGTGATTCATTCGACCGCGCCGAGAGCTTGACTTCGTCGAAAGGGAGCGCGCCTTTGCCGGAACCCCTTTTGAGGGCCTTCCGGCTTCGGGCCTCATCCACCAGGATGCGGCGCATGGCGGCCGCAGCAGCCCGGAAGAAGTGAGTCCGGTCTTGCCATTGAATGTTCCTGTTTTTTACCAGGCGCAGGTAGGCTTCATGAACCAATGCCGTGGATTGCAGCCTGTCACCGGCATGCTCGTTCCGGAGAGCCGCATGTGCCAGGGAATGCAACTCTCGGTAAACCATGGAAATGAGTCTGTTCCACGCGGTTGAATCGCCGGAAGATACCGCGGCCAGTAGCGCGGTTGCGTTATCAGGATGGTCATGCATCCCATGGCTCCGTTGCTTTGTGACTCTTGCAGGCGGCTCATCCCTTCCACGGATTAGAGTCTATGAAACTTGGACTTGGCGGGCAATCGAATTTTAACGTATGTTACTGCCGCTTCTATTGTGGACGGCGATTTAAGGAGTATTATTCTCCCTTGCTACCGGGGGCCTGATAAAAAACGGAAAGACTAGCTAGTGCACTTTTGAAGCACTCAGAATTTATTTTTGTCTATTTTTAGTCTATACTCGCTCGCTCGCCCGAGAAAATACCCATCATTCCCATCTTCGAGCCGTAAAAATGCCCATCGGTGCTCTACTTTTTTTTCATCAACATCATATTCTTCTTCTGGCTTTAATTCATAAATGCCGCGAATTGACGCTGTGTACCCGTAGAACGTGCACTTTGTCACTCTGTGCTCACGGTACAGCTCGGCCGCGCAGTTAAAGGCGAAAGAAGTGGCTTGTACACTCTCGTCATCATCGCCAGCACTTTCACAATTATAAAACTTGATCTTCCCTTCGAAGTCTTTCTGCAGGCCCATGTCGATCAGTCTTTTAGCGACCTGACCGTAATCTAGTTTTTTGGCATTACCTGGCGTAATAGAGATTTCGGTACTCTCGGCCAAACCATGTCCGTGTACGTAGATGACCGATTTCTTTGACTTGGTATTGCTCAATATCTTATCTGAGCTATTCCTCTCGTAGCAGACAACGTGGCAAGCTGGGTAATTATTCAAGTTTTTCTTTGCTTTCAGCCTCTGATCCTTCCTTTCTCCCTGGTACCATATTATCCAGTCATCGCAATCTTGTGCTAATTCACCCGCTACCGTTCTTGGCCAGGGCACAAAATGAATTCGATGATGCATATCACTATCCCCCAAATCTAAGACAAATGGAAAAGACTGCCCACCATGTGTAGTCTCCACTTGCGATGGCGACCTGAACACTTCCTTTCCTGGCGCAAATCCTCAAAGTGGCCAATCGCGTGCTCGAGCGAGTCGACCGCATTCGCCCAGATACGTCTGTGCAGTGCGAAGCGTACACGATACCACTCCCAATTTCTATCCGTCTAACGGTAACAGCAGCTGCAGACACCGGCACGAGCATTGCCAAGAAAAGGTCGTGACGAGAACTGCCAGTTGCATGTGATGTTAGAATAGTTAATACCATTAGTAATAATCATGGCGATCTATGTGTTAACTCCGGCCGGTTTTATTACTCTTGCCGACACGTCTCGTTCTCTTTGCTTTATTGGGAATTTTATTTCTTGATGAAGGACCAAATAGACAAAGCACCGCCCATGGAAAGGTTACTGCTAATACAACCAAAATAAATGGTAAAACAAGAATTCCCATCAATATTGATATCAATAAAGACTCGCTTTGAGTTATTTTCCATATTTTGCGGGTATTCCTCAAAGGAGATCTCTTAAGTGTATTTTGATTATCCATATCGTTAAACGTTAATTATCTGCCTAACGGTATCCGCATCAGCCGCCGCGAAGCGGACGGTTCGATGCGGTGGTTCGGTGAAGCCGTACGGTCTCTGTCCCGGAATCTCCGTTCGACAATGTCTGCTTCTTCCGAACTGCCGCCATCAGAGCTGCCTCACCAAAGGTGACTGGTGTTGACTGCTTTGCCCTGTAGCTTCAAGTAATAGAACAATAGCCCTTTATGATGACTGAGATGAGCAACCATGTGCATGAGACGATGCCCAAGAATGATCTCAGTTGAGTCCCATGGGGCTTTTGAAGTCTGGCTGGCGAGCCTGTCTTCGTCGCATTCGGCCACCATTTCGAGGGCGAGTTGTTTGTCCTCCGCCAGAAACGCCTTTGCCTCGGAGACGCTGCCTACCGTCGGTAAATTCTCAGCCGGCGGCAGCATCTCCTCCGGTGCCAAGTTGTCCATATCGACGCCCTCCGGCAGTCCCACATCCTCCGGTGACAAGTTGTCAATATCGACACCCTCCGGCAATCCCCAATCGCCCGTTACATAACCGCGCATCGGGGCGCCACAAGCGATCGCGAGGTGCATGAGAAGCTGACCGACCGTCATCCAATTGCTTCCCTCAGACGGCTTCCAGTCCAGACCGTCCTCATCCACAAGGTCCAGCAGTCCATCTGTCGCATTATAGGCGATTTCGATTTCGCTCTTGAGCAAATCTGTCCAGTTCATGGCATCCCCTTTCGTCCGACGTTACCCATGGGGCCCCCAAGGCCCTGATACGTCGCTTTCCAGAAAATCATTCGTTCGCTCTTGTCGCCTAACGGCCTGCGGTTGAGCAGCGAGGCGAAGCCTTGTCCGTATCGAATCGTCAGGTGGTCCAAAGCTCATGTGCTCACCAACACCTGATCGTGGACAAACGCGTGCCGCAATCGGGGCAAATGTTGAACCACGTCAGGAACATCCGACACTCGTCCACATGCGCCAACCACCAGATGTTCCAAATTGGGAGTGATGCGCGTCAACTCGCCAATCGACTCGAGATTGCGACAACGGTGAATCTCAAGACGCTTCAATTTATGTAGCGGTGGCAAACCAACGAGTGAGCGGGGATTCGCCCAGTTGATTTGTAACTCTGAAAAGCCCAAAGGAAGTGGAATTCCGTCAAACGTCCGGTGCTTGGGATTGCAGTGCCATACGTGCAGCAACCGCAGCGCATCCAAAGAGTCGATACCGGTATCCTGCGGAATATGGTGCCAGACAATCTCCTCGAGCGCGTATAGCTCACGAAAGTTAATGGCTGGCCGCTTGGGATGTACGCCGAAGAATCGAAGGTCTTCCAGGTAGTACACCCCCTGCGTATCACGAAGTGCAACATCCCAGAACCAGATCCTTTCGAGAGAGGGCATCTGCCTCAGGAAGTCCAGATTGTCCTCCTCGAACCCGAATCCAGGGGAACCAAACACACCAACCGCGTCTCGTTTAGCCACCTCCGCTATGCAAGCGTCGAGGCAACCCGATTCCATCCCAACCGACAAACGTCCATCTTTATCGGTATTAACAAGAAAGTCGTTGTCGCGCGTGATTGTCATGCAGTCCTCATCCGCTTAACGACCTGTTAAGGCGCGCTACCGAGCGTCGCCTCGAATGTTCTGTTAGCTGGCGGAAACTTCGACCGAAGATGATCATCTTTCCGAAAGCATATCATCTTTGTCTCAATTTAAACGTGCTCACGCAAGCGAGTTTTTGACGCGGATCTCTTTGGCCACCCCTAGTTCGTTGGTTAAGCCGGAACCAACTCATCTTCGTCGATGATCGCAATTTTTGGATACTTTCACGCGAAAAAAAAGGAACTTCTGTGGAGCGGAGCGTAACAGAAATCTCACCCGATGCTCATGTTAGCATATTAAAACAATACAACTATGTTGTGACGACTACTAAAAGGTGCCTGGTTGATTCACCGATCCATCTTATTGGCTGGGTGCGGGGGGCATGTCAGGCTGATCCCTGGTGGCGATCATGAGAGCGATTTTCCAGGAACCGTCATCCTGGCGTTTGGCGATGATCACCGAAGCCCCCTGGTCCTTAATAGGTTCACCACCTTCCTTGGGCGTGCCCGTCGATGTGTACGTACCCCATAGGTACCCTAAGTCGCCGCTGACCTCAACTTTCATTTCTTTAGCGTCGCTCGTATAGGTGTAGTTCTTTAAGTGCTCGGCCATGTACACTTCAAAGACGTATTTGTAAAGTTCCCGAAGCGCTTCCTTTCCAATAATTGCATCTTCGCCTGACATAATCACCGCCGCATTATCCAACAAAAGGTCAAGAAGAGCCTTATAATCACAGTCGTGCCATCCGGCACCCCAATCTTCTGCCAGCTGCCTGATCGCAGCTATATCCTCTGACTGTTTAGACATAATAGTATCCTCTGGTATAGTGTGTATGTTTGTGCACCCTCCAAATATTAGAGCAACAATAATAATTAAAATTGTTTTCATATGTGACTCCATAATTGCTAACGTCTTGGCGATCGGCGGCCGTGCAAAGCGCGGTCCGCCTGAATCGCCTTGTGGCATTCATCGACCATTCGGCGGTGTTCCGCGTGGGTGTCTGCGCCTGCCTAAGAGACCGGATTCTTGTGGCCCCCAGCCATCGGCGAATTTGAAATCTCCATCGCTAAATCGATATTGCTTCACGAATCCAGTTCGAAGTCCGAATCCGGGCACTTTGCCAACGATCGCTCCATTGTTGAAGCAGCAAACGATTCGCAGTTGGCCGTCCATGTGATCTAACTCGTCTATCGCGACTTGAAATAGACCGTCGTCGGCGACTCGGCCGACAAAGCACTTCATCCAGTAGTCGCTAGGTGTGGCCTCTGATTCGTTCGCCACCACGATACTGTGGGCTGCGTAATCTGAGACAACCTTACCGGAAACGATCAAGTGATCACTTTCCTTGTCGAATGTTACCTCGAAGTCGTCAAACTCGAGTGTAGGAGTGACGTCGCGATCTTTCGTCGTTCTGCTAAAGAGTGGATGCTTCCAGAGCAAAGCCGCAGAAGCCTCGGTGAGGTAAACACGCTTTTCCTTTGGATATTTATTTCGGTACGCTCTGATTACGGGACCCATAAGGCTATTGCCAAACTTGTCGTTCTCACGTGGACCAATGTGAGGCAAGCCGAAAGCGTGGCCAAGTTCGTGAATCGATCCTTTCGATTTTATGCGAGCCTGTTCGTCGCTGCCGAGTTCATCCTCAAGACGTAGATGGCCTTCGTCGAACGGATCGTAGATAGATGTCGACGTACCGCCGCTTTGGGCGTTGCCGCCGCCTCGAAAGCCTCGACGTTCGGGCCCCTTGTACGTGAAGATCCACCACACCTGACCCTCTGGATCTAGTTTGTATCTTCTACAAGCCTCCTCGACGACTTCCGGCTGAAAGCCAAGCTGCCGGTAACGGCCGCTAGCCAAGGTGTGTCGACCCTTTACATACAGAATTTCAGGGTATCCTTCTTCATCGCGATTGACATACAAAGGATCTTGGCACTCATAGCCCCAATGCTTCATCCATTTGGCAAAGAACATTTGAGAATAGTCAACATACTCTTTGAGTCTCTCAAGAACACCTTCGGGCGGCTCGACATCGGATGGTGTGAAGAAAACAACTCGAAAAACAGGTTTTTCCTCGGCATCGTCTGCCTTCAGATCAGCGGTCAGTACGGCGGCAACAATTGCGATAAATATTATCAGGTTGTGTCTCATGTAAATGATCCCTTGATGTTTCTTGTCTCGTTATCTGGGCGTCGGTGTTCCTGCCACATAACGTCCTGAATGAGTGTTTTTTCAAATCGCGCGCGATTTGAAAAATACAC
>CAZUHB010000024.1:15202-86992 GCA_964620445.1 uncultured Phycisphaerales bacterium | reverse complement strand
TCAGGAATAGAAGGACGGGCTTCGCTCAACTACGGATGAAATGTCCGGGCTAGTTACACAATTCCCCGGATACCAGGTGGATCCGACATTTCGGTGGAGTGTTCGCCGAAGGCGCCGAAGGCTTCAGCGAGCCAGGACCTCGTCGACCTTGACGAGGATCCCCCCTTCGAGTTCGACTGTCCGCGCCTGGAGCCGTTCGCCTTCGGTCCGGATCGTTTCGTGGAGTGTCTCGTCCTTGATGAATTTCAAGTTGACGCGCACATTGTACCAGGCGGCCTTGAAGCAGGCGGCCAGGAAGAGCGCCGAGTCGGCCGCGTCGGTGACGAGGTTGGGATTGAGTGAGCCCGTGATCCGGTCGAGCACCTCGAGGCCTTCCACGCTGAGCCGCGCCGTCTGAAGCGGAACGTCGAGCGCCTTTCGCAAAGCCGCCTGCAACAGTGTTCGCCTCTCCTTCTTTTGTTCCGCCGTCTCTCGCGGCATCTGGAGAACGGCGCGCACCTTCTCGTAGGCTTCGCAGTCGGACTCGATAAGGGGGATCATGTTCTCGCGCACCTGGCGCAACCGCTCGAGGCCATCCTCGACCAGGCCGGGCGTGCGGCTATCGGACGGATCGCTGTAGGCCGCGGCCATCTCGCCGAGCGACGCTCCGAGCGCTCCCACCAGGGCCGATGCGGAGCCGCCGCCCGGGGTCGAACGCCGTGCGGCGCAGGCTTCCACGAAATCGACGAGCGGTTCGGTCAGGTACATGGCACACCTCGATCGACGGGCGCGATCATTCGTCGCGCGCCATGGCCAGGATCCGGAGCAGGTTGATGACGGCATAAGCGGCGGAGGCGACGTAGGTGAGCGCCGCGGCATTGAGAACGGCACGCGCCTTCGGCGTTTCATCAGCGGTGAGGATCCCCGCGTTGCCCAGGAGTTTCAGCGCCCGAGACGAGGCGTTGAATTCCACGGGAAGCGTGACCACAGCATAAATGGCGTAGGCTGCAAAACAGAAGACCAGGGCGTAGAGGACCAGCGGAAACCTGAATCCCGTGAGAACCGAGAGGAAGAGAAGGGGAATCATCGCTTTCGATGCGAATCCGGCCACCGGGAAAAAGGCGTTTCGCGCCACCAGCGGACCATAAGCGTCGGCATGCTGCAAGGCGTGGCCCGTCTCGTGGGCGGCCACACCGAGAGCGGCCACCGAGGTGGAGTCGTGAACCCCGGGCGAGAGGCGGACGACCTTCTTGACCGGATCGTAGTGATCGCCGAGCTGGCGCTCGGTTCTCTCGATCGGCAGATCGATGCCGCGCGCCTGGAGCAGGACGCGCGCCACGTCGGCACCGGTCACCCCGGCCCGCGACGGTACGCGCGAATACTTCTTGAACGTGGAGGAGACCTTGAACTGGGCCACCAACATGAAAATGAAAGCGGGTATCAAAAGCCAGTCGTAAGGCGTGAAGTAGTAGGGAAAGAAATACATCAGGTAGTCCATTTTATTCTCCAGATCTCGCGGGGCGACTCTGTTTCAGCTGATACGAATAATAGCCGATCTCCGTTTGGGCGCTGCAGACTTGCCGTCTAGAAGAGCCCCACCACCTCGCCCTCTTCAGTGAGATCCATCTGCAGGAGCGCCGGTTTGGCCGTGAGTCCGGGCATGAGCATGATATCACCCGCCATGGGCACGATAAAGCCCGCTCCGGCCGCGGCAGTCATGTCCTTCACTGTGAAAACGTAACCGTCGGGCCGGTTCTTGAGCGCCGGATCGTGAGAGAGCGAGTACTGCGTCTTGGCCATGCAGATCGGCATGTTCGCGTACCCCCGCTCGGTGAACCGGTCCATCTTGCGCAGCACCTCGTCGTAGAACTTGACCTTCTCCGCGCCGTAAATCCTGGTGGCCAGGACCTCGACCTTCTCCTTGAGCGACAGATCGAGAGGGTAGAGATGCTGGAACCGGGCCGGTTTCTCGAGCGTCTCCACAACCGCCTCGGCAAAGGCGATCCCCCCTTCGCCGCCGCGGGCGTGGACGTCGCTGATCACGGCGTTGTCGGCACCCAGTTCGAGAGCCGTATCGCGGACCAGTTCGACCTCGCTGTCCGTGTCGGTCGGAAAACGGTTCACCGCGACCACTGCCGGCACGCCGTGGAGGTGAACGATCTCGATCATCTTGGCCAGGTTCGGCATCCCCTTCTTCAGGAGGGAAAGGTCCTCCTTGGTGAGCGCCGGGTCGAGGGGGAGCCCCGCCCGCACCGTGATGTTGCCCCCGTGCACCTTGAGCGCCCGCACCGTGGCCACGATCACGGCCAGGTCCGGGGTCCGCCCGCTCACGCGGCACTTGATGTTGAAAAATTTCTCCGCGCCCATATCCGCGCCGAATCCGGCCTCGGTCACCACGTAGTCGGCCACGCGCAGGGCGATCTCGTCGGCCATGATGCTCGAGTTTCCATGGGCGATATTGGCAAAGGGTCCGGTGTGGATCAGCGCTCCCGTTCCCTCGAGCGTCTGCATGAGCGTGGGCATGAGCGCCTGCTTGAGGACCACGGCCATGGCGCCCGCCGTGCCGAGCGTGCGTGCGTCGATCCACTCCTTGCCGCGGCTCCGTCCCACCACGATGCGGCCGAGCCGCTCGCGCATGTCGGCGTACCCCTTCGAGAGCCCGAGTATGGCCATCACCTCGGAGGCGGCAGCGATGTCGAAGCCGGTCTCGCGCGGGATGCCGTTGCTGCGTCCGCCGCAGCCGGTCATCACACGCCGCAGGGCACGGTCGTTCATATCGACCACCCGTCTCACCTTCAGCGTGAAGGGATCGATCTCGAGAGGGTTCTTGAGAAGGATCGACGTGTCGGCATGGGCTGCCAGCAGATTGTTCGCCGCGGCCACGGAGTGGAAGTCGCCGGTCAGATGGAGGTTGAAATCCTCCATGGGAACGATCTGGCTGTAGCCGCCCCCCGCGGCGCCTCCCTTGAGTCCGAAGACCGGCCCCATCGACGGCTGTCGAACGGTGCAGACCGCCTTGCGGCCGATCCGGTTCAGGCCGAGCGACAGCCCCACGGTGCTCAAGGTCTTGCCCTCCCCGAACGGGGTGGGAGTGACGGCCGTCATCAGGATGTACTTGCCCCTGTCCCGGTCGGCCAGGCGCTTGATGATGTCGAGCCTCACCTTCGCCTTGTGCCGGCCGAACGGTTCGAGCTCGGTCTCCTCGATTCCGAGGCTGCTTGCGATCTCGTCGATCGGTTTCAGTTGCGCTTCGCGAGCGATTTCAAGGTCGGATTTCACTGGTCTCTCCTCTTATCAGACCTGCGCGCTTGTCACGGCTTTTCGAACAGATACAGAAAAGTGCCACAAAAACAACCTTTGAGCCAAAGTTCAACCCCCATTGCGGTTAATCCCTGCCCCAAATCGAGAAAATCTTGAATGGGGCCTCATATTGCCTAAACTGCGGCTATTAATCGGCTATCTTGAAATTACTGACCGCCCTGATCGACAATTCTCGATGACACAATACAGCGGCCGATCAGGCTGTAGATGTTTTTGACCAAGGAGATCTCATTATGTGGGATTACACTGACAAGGCAAAAGAACACTTCCTCAATCCCCGAAACGTGGGAGAGATCGAAAAGCCCGACGGAATCGGCGATGTGGGCTCCGTGGCGTGCGGCGATGCGCTCAGGCTCACTTTCAAGCTCGACGGGGACGGCCGGATCGCCGATGCCAAGTTCAAGACCTTCGGCTGCGCGAGCGCCATCGCATCATCGTCGGCCCTGACCGAGATGATCAAGGGACTCACTCTCGAGGAAGCGGAAAAGATCTCCAATCAGGACATTGCCAGATTTCTGGGCGGCCTTCCACAGGAAAAGATGCACTGCTCGGTCATGGGCAAGGAGGCTCTCGACGCGGCCATCGCCTACTACCGGGGGGACAAGGTCGAGGAGAGCCACGACGACGATCACGGCGCGCTGATCTGTTCCTGCTTCGGCGTGACCGAGGGCCTGATCGAAAAAGTGGTCCGCGAGAACAATCTCAAGACCGTCGACGAGGTGACCTACTATTGCAAGGCGGGCGGCGGCTGCGAGACGTGCCACGAGAATATCGAGGAAATCCTCGAAAAGTACAAGGGCAAGAAGGACCGGACCGCGCCTGCCGCGATCAAGAAGCGGGCCGAGAAAAAAAAGCTGACCATGATCGAAAAACTCTCCAAGATCCAGGAGACGATCAACACGGAGATCAAACCTTCCCTCGCGAAGGACGGCGGCGACGTGGAACTCATCGATCTCGACGGCGACAAGGTCATCGTCGCCCTTCGCGGTGCCTGCTCGTCCTGCCCGAGCGCGGGGTTCACGCTCCGTTACGCCGTGGAACAGAAGCTGAAGGAATTCGTGTCCGAGGATCTCGTCGTTGAGGAGGTAAAAGCATGAGCCGGGTAATCTACCTCGACAACAATGCCACAACCTGCGTCGCGCCCGAGGTGTTCGAGGCGATGACTCCCTTCTTGACCGAGTACTACGGCAATCCGTCGAGTATGTACTCTTTCGGCGGCCACGTGGGTAAATCTCTGGCCAAAGCTCGATCCCAGGTCGCGTCGCTCCTGAATGCGCAAGACACCGAGATCGTCTTCACCTCGTGCGGCACGGAGAGCGACAACATGGCCGTCATCGGCGCTCTCGACGCGAATCCCGACAAGAAGCACATCGTCACCACACGCGTCGAGCACCCCGCCGTGCTCAGCCTGGCCAAACGGCTCGAAAAGCGCGGCTACTCGGTCACCTTCCTCTCCGTCGACCACCAGGGCATGCTCGATCTGAACGAGCTTCGCGAGGCGATCACCGATCGAACCGCGATCGTATCGATCATGTATGCCAACAACGAAACGGGCACGGTCTTCCCCGTGGACGAGATCGGCCGGATCGTCAAGGAGAAGGGATCCATATTCCACTGCGACGCGGTTCAGGCGGTGGGCAAGATTCCTCTCGACATGGCCAAGTCCCACATCGACCTCCTCTCCCTCTCAGGCCACAAGCTGCACGCGCCCAAGGGAGTGGGCGCGCTCTACATCAGGCGCGGGACGCGCTGCCGTCCCCTCATCATCGGCGGACACCAGGAAAAAGGCCGGCGCGGCGGAACGGAAAACGTGGCGTCGATCGTGGGGCTCGGCCGCGCGGCCGATCTGGCGGCCGAACATGTGGAGCTCGAAACCTCGGTCGTACGCGAGATGCGCGACGCGCTGCAAGAGAAGATTTTCAGAATGATCCCCGAGTCGATATTGAACGGCCATCCCGAGCACCGTCTGCCGAACACGCTCAATGTTTCCTTTCCCTACATCGAGGGCGAGGCGATCTTGCTCATGCTCGACGAGCATGGCATCTGCGCCTCTTCCGGATCGGCGTGCACCTCGGGCTCTCTCGAGCCGTCCCACGTCCTGCGCGCCATGGGTATTCCCTTCACCGCCGCCCACGGTTCGGTGAGGCTCAGCCTCTCTGTCTACAACAAGCCGGACGAGATCGAACTGACAGCCAACGCGCTGGTGCAGATCGTTAAGCGTCTGCGTGAAATCTCCCCATTCAGCGCGGAAAGCGAGTTCAAGCCGGCCGGGTCGAACTAGCCGTTCCCCCGACGCCGCTATCGTTGAAGGTTCCCCGTTGGACGGACACCGGGGACTACTGGATCATTCTGACCACGATCTGTTCCACATCGCCTTCGTCGACACGGACCTTGACGCGGCTCTTTTCGGCCACGATGAGCTGGCTGAAGGGATTGAATTCCTCCCCGCCGAAGGAACCGGTCGGGTCTCCCTGAATCGTGACCGTGTAGATCCCAGGCTCGAGATGAGTGAACTCGAAGCGCCCGTCCCTGTCGGAGACGACCTGCTTGTAGTTGTAGCCTTGCTCCTGGGAGAGCATGACCACGGCGCCGGGCAAAGTCGATCCCGAACTGTCGAGAGACTTGCCCTTCACCGTTCCGCCCACAGTCAGACGGATATCGGCCACCTCGAGCGGCTTGTCTCCCTCGACAACGGTCAGATCGTTGATGAACCTGGACACGTAGTCGGGATGGGAGACGTAGAGCTGGTATGTGCCCGGGGAAATGAATTTCTTCGTGAATCGTCCTTTGCCGTCAGTGACCGCCCGCGTGCCGCTGTCTCCCATTTCGTCCGGGTCTCCCGTTCCGCTGAAGGCGAAGAGATCGGCGCTCGAATTCTGGTTGAAACGCAAGGTCACCTCGGCACCCTTCACTTTCTCGCCCTTCGGGCCGATCACACGCCCTGTCAGCGAGCCTCCCGTGTTCATGAAGACATCGACGCCCGGCTTGATCTCTCCGCGGCGCACGGTGAACCTGTCCGAGACGCAGGTCGCGTACCCCTCGGCGTCGACCTCGACGATGTAACCATCGGGGTCGAGATTGTCGAGCTGGAACGAGCCGTCGGGCGAGTTGAATTTTTTCTCCTCGCCCAGCCTGAATGACGGTTTGCCCTGTCTGTGGCGCTTGACGATCATCGAGAATGACTCGATCGGGTTGCCCGTTCTCTGATCGCGAACAAATCCGGACACACCGCCCTGTTCCTTCATGATCAGCACGACACCTTCGACCCCGGCCGTGATGCGCTGTTTGGTCGCTGCCGAATATCCCTCGCGGGTGGCGCGCAGAACATACTGCCCGTCGGCAAGACTGTTGACCACGAAGAAGCCATCGGCGCCGGTTACGGCCACACCCGAGGAGGAGAACTTTCTGGACATGGTCCGTGACGCGCGAACCGTCACACCTGCGATCCCCACCTTGTCCTCCCCCCTCACATGGCCGCTGATCGACTGGGGAGGTCCGAGTTCGAAATTGATCTCCTTGTCCTTCTTCGCCGCGTAGTGAACGCTCTTTTGCGTCTGCGTACCGTAATTCTCGGCTTCGACGCGGATATCGAAGTTCGCCGCCGACACGTTGGCCATGACAAAGGAACCGGTCTGGTCGGTCCGCGCCTCCTTGATTATTTTCAGATCGGTGAAATAGTGAAAACCACCGCTCGTGGGATCGAGGATTGTGACCATCGCGCCCTCGATGGGTGAACCGTTGTCATTGGTCACCTTTCCGAATACCTTGAATCCGTCTCCCATCACGAGATCGGCCAGTTCGACCTGAGTGCCCCCACGGACGACCACGGGGCTCTTGGCCGTGTCGGCGTGGAGAGGATGGGTGGCGATCAGCGTATACTCCTGACCGGGAGTCAGACCGGTGAGCCTGTAGTTTCCGAGTTTGTCGGTGGTCGCCTGGATATCGATCGTCTTGGCGCTCGACGCAAAGGCCGAAAAGATGCCGCCGCCCTTGGAAACCTTCACCACGACGCTCTCGATCGGCGCCATCTCCTTGTTCACGACCCGGCCGAACACTCCGCCCAGCTGCTTGTCGAGCGTGGATTGCTGACTCGTCGGTTCGATCGTTTCGCGGTCTCCGCCGGTGTCGGCGGCGTCTGTAACCAGTTCCTCGTCGAGATCGGTCACATGGGTCGGCTCGTTCTCTTCCGCTTTATCGTGCATGATCGTATCGATCTCATTGTCGTCTGTCCCCAAAACCTGAAACAGGACGAAACCAACAACCACGACGAGAACGAAAATGACGGCAATGGTAATTTTCTCAGGAGACATGAATCTGGGCACTCCTCGAATCAAAAATGGACACTTGTCCTTGATGAATATTTACTTACGACTTCCGCCGAGTATAGATCTCGGCAAAATTTCGACGCATATTAAATCAAATAAATTCCGTAAAAACAAAAACTCTTCCTTTCACCGAACGCCGTCGATCGCTCGCGACGTCGGCGGGACGGGGTTTTTGCCCGCAGAGCGCTCCATCAGGGTGCTCTCCGGCAGGGAGTCTTCAACCTGTCCGCCGATCCGCTCCTTGCGGCGGGAGACCTTTGTTTCCGCAAAGCGGATGATATCTCCTGCCACGTCCTTGTCGGTCACCTTTTCGATCGCCTCGAGCCCCGGGGATGCGTTGATCTCCAGAATCAGCGGACCCCGAGCCGATTCGAGGATATCGACTCCAGCCACGTCGAGTCCGATCGTATCGGCGGCGCGCACCGCCACGTCGATAATCTCGTCATTCGCGTCGGCCAGTTCCGCCCACCCTCCCCGATGAATGTTCGAACGGAACTCACCGTCGCGCGCCTTGCGCTTCATGACAGCCACCACCTCGCCGCCCACGACGATCACGCGGAGGTCCTTGCCCTCCGCTTCTGCCACGAACTCTTGAATCATCAGATTCTGGTTCATGCTCCAGAAGGCGTCGAGAGTCGATTCGGCAGACCGGAAGGTGTCGGCCAGAATCACACCCACGCCTTGAGCGCCCTGGAGGAACTTGAGAATGACCGGAAGGCCGCCGACCCTTTCGACGGAGGCCTTGAGGTCAGCCGGATTTCGGGTCATCACGGTGCGCGGAACCTCGATGTTCTTCCGTGTGAGAATCTGGTTGCAGCGCAGCTTGTCCCGGGCGCGCATGATCGACAGGGACCGATTCACCACCGGAATACCCATCATCTGGAATTGCTTGACCACGGCCACACCGAATTCGATGGCAAAAAGCCCGATCCGCGGAATCACGACGTCGATCCGGCTCAGATCGATGCTGCCGTTGTGGGCCAGGGGACGCCCCTCATCGATCGAAAGCGAGATCGAGAGGGGATCGATCACCGTGGCCGTATGGCCGCGCTCCTCGGCAGCGGTCTTCAGCCGCGCCGTGGAATAGAAGTAGCTGCGTCTGGACAGTATCAGAACATTCAAGGACTTTCTCCGATATCGAGGGCGATCTCAGGGGAACGGTTCGGAAACACCGTCCCGTCGCCACAGTTTATGGGCATCGCGCAAAAAAACAACCGTCATCGCTCCAAAAGGGAAGGATCAGTCGATTCTTACATCGATCCGGTAAGAGCCCAACTTCCTCGCTTGACTCAGATTCTTCAGCGCCCGGTCGAGGAGAGGATCGAGGGCCGAACCGAATCGGTCCTTCAAGCTGAGCCTGAGCCTGGCCGCTGCAGTCGAATCGTCCCGGCTCGCGTCGAGGGCCGACCGGATGACCGCCGACCTGAGACCGCGAGGCCAGTCGATGCGGCCTCGAGAAAGGGCGGCGAAGAAGGGTTCGAGATCGTCGTCGATCGAATCGGCGCCGGCATGGCAGATGAACCGCACCGCCGCGTTCCGGAAGGGGCCACGATTCACGATCTCCTCCACGAGTTCGGCCGCTGCCGCACGGCGCGCCTCGTGATCGGGACCATGAGCCAGTTCGAGCCCCGCGGCCACGATCCGGGGCAAGGATGGTCCGACGGAGGAGACCGCCTCGAGCGGATCGAGCCCGAGCCGGTCGCACAGCTCCCCCAGGGCATCGGCCAGTGCGAGGCATCCGTCCCCGCCCCGGGCTAGCGACTCCGTGATCGCGGCGAGGCACGATTTTCCCCCGCGGACCGCCGCAATCGAAAGGGCGCCCCGCACGCCCGCCTGCGCCCGGATGAGCCGCGCCAGTTCCTCGTCGCCGCACCGATCACCCACGGCCGCAATGCATCGATCGAGGAGCGCCCCGGTCCGCCGGTCGTAACGATCGGCCCGCGCAGCGACATGGAGCAGCGTCTCCGACACACGCGCCGAGCGGTGCAGAACGGGAAGCGCGGCATGGAGTGCCGCTGTCCGCATTGCGCTGTCGTCCGAAAGGAGCCGATCCCGGACGAAAGCGGAACGCTCCTCGTCGTCCCAGCCGCTCTCGCACAGGGCTCTCACGAGATCGCTCGGACCGTCGACGGCGGCCAGCGCCCGGCGCCGGCAATCGTCGGGAAGAAGACGCACGGCCCTGATCAGAGCCCTTTGCGACGGTCCGGCCGAAACCCGATCAAGGGCCCTGAGAAGCTCAGCAGCAGCAGACTCCTCTCGGGCCGCTCCCAGCCGCACCGAAAAGCGCCGCAGAACCGAACCGCTCAGGAGATAGTCGAGGCACTCGTCGCGTGCGGTTTGTGGGCCCTCGAGCAACCCGTTCAGATAACCATCAAAAAATCCCGGTATCCCGAGCGCGGCCAGGGCCTGGATCGCACATCTTCGGGAAGGGGCGGTTGCCGGCCGATCGGCGAGTGCGTCGATGATCCGGTCGAGGAGGTCCCGGTCGAACTCCTCGTCATGTGCGCTCAGGCCATGGCAGCTCCCCCCGTCCCGGGTCACGAGCAGTACCGTCTCGAACCGGCGCACCCCGAGACCTCTCTCCATGAGAACAAAATCGATCACCATGTGCGCGGGACCGGCTGGTGGCGCGCAATCGATCGGCGGTATATCGTCGTCCGCCAGGCAGGGATCGAGAACGAAATGGTGGGACGGCGCCGCGACAAAGTTGACCCTGTCGAGAAACTCGCGCAGCCCCACCGCGCGGGGCCAGGTTCCAGGAAAATGGAGATCGACACCGTCGCCGAAAATCTGCAGCTCATCGAGGAGCGGAAGAGGCTCGTCGGCACGGGGACGGCTCATGAGCGCCGCTCGAAGAATGCGGCGCACCGAGGCCTTTGTTTCTCCCGGGGCTTCGAGTGCTCTCACGACGCCGGGCATCCACGGCCCGCCGTTTCCCATGACGCCGATCAGTGCGCTGCCCAGCGCGGGCGAAAAGGTATCGAGACGGGACACCAGCCTCTCCGCCATCGCCGGTGTGAGCTCCGCCCTGAGACGGGAGACGCTCTCCCGCCGCAGACGGCTCTCCTCCGAAAGGAGACCGTCCAGGCCAGGGTAGGGATCATCCGCCCCAGTGCCCCCGAGGGGTGCGGCAAGCAGGGGAAGGAAAAGGACGATCGCGACCAGGAGTCTGTCCATCACTTGCCCCGGTATTCTCCCTCGATCACGAGATCGTCGTAGACAGCGGTCCTGAGCGTCTTCACCTCGCACCAGCGCCCTTTCAGGCTGCTCGGGGTCCTCCTCAGGACAGTGCTGTCGTCCACGATCAGCAGGAGTTCCTGTCCATCCCATTCGAGACCGATCGTATATAGCTCGCCTCTGTTCAGACCGAACGCCAGAGGCCGCCCCTTGCGCGCCTCGAGCATTCCGAGGTCGGGATAGAAGAAGTGATCTTCCCAATCGTTGAGATCGCCGGTCCAGGCGCTGGTCTGGCCGGCGTGGCGATCGTCGGGAAAACTCCGGATTCCGAAACATTCCCCGAAGAAGGAGACGACGAAAAGATTCGGTCCCCCCCCGCCGATGTGGGCCCTGTAGGAGAAGGAGACCTTCAGGGGAGATCGCGTGGAAAAGCCCTCGGCAAATCTGAATCCCACGCTCTCGTCGAATGGAGGCAGCGAGATTTTCTCCTCGCCGCACCCGTAGAGCAGCCGGCCGTTTTCCACGGTCAAGCCGAGAGAGCGCACCCGAAAATCATCGATCTGAAAAGGGGATTCGAAATCGTAGTACACCCTGATCCGCCCCTCTCCGATCATTTCCACGGGAACGGAGAAGTTCTTCTCCAGCCGGGACCGGAAACCGTCAGCCGCGGCGAGATCCTTCAGGCCTTTCACCATCTTCTCCCGGTCGCGGTGACGGCGCTTCCAGACTTCGCCCGCTGACAGCGATTCCTCCTCATCCTTCAGCCGATCCACGAGAGCGGCCAGGGTGGTCCGATCGCCCGCCTCGAGTGCATTGAGCCCCGCCTCCAGCAAGCGGGTCATCTCCTGGTCGGCGCGTTTCTGCTCGTCGCGCGTGAACCGCTTGAAATCCCCGATCCGATCCAGGAAGAAGGCCCGCTCCTCGAAGCCGTCGAGATCCACGATCAGGTGTTCGGCCTCCTCGAGCCTTCCCGCGTAGTAGAGAAAGAGAAATGTCTCCACAGGGGCAAAACGGTAGGATTTTTCTGCCCACCGGAAGACCTCGAGCGCGTCGAGATCGCCGAAGGGGATCGTCAGGATCCGCCCCGAGGGCCCCTTGAGCCGGAGGATCCTGGTGGTTTCATCAACCGATTCGAGCTCGCCGCGGTAGGTCACGCCCTTGCGCGCCAGGACCACCTCGAGCCTGACGTGCCGTTTCAGGGCTTCCATGGCGCGATCGTCGACGCGTGCGAGCGTGTTGATCCACTTGATCCACCGCTCCAGAAAAGCGCGGTCGGGAAATTGCTCCCTTGCCGACGACTCCCGCTCGAGAGTGCGCAGGGATTCACCGACCTCGCCAAGCCGCATGTAACCCTCTATTTCGAGGAGGACTCGCGTCTTTTCCAGGGCGGTCAGGTCGAGGCGGCGTTTGTCGACCAGCGGTGCGAGTGCGGCGGCGAGCGATCGGAGATCAGGGGGCTCCGCACCGCATCGTTCCGGGATCCGCGGCTCCAGATCCTCCAGTTCCTCGACCGCCGCGGCGAGGATCGTCTCCGGCCCGCCGGTGAGCGTCGAATAATCGGCCTCCTCCACGATCCCCTCGGCGGTCTGCGCCAGTTTCTCCTCGTACGCGCTGACAGCGGACGCGATCGATCCCCGCAGGCGGCTTTCGAGATCGGTCACGATCGTCTTCCGGAGCCGCTCCCGCTCGGAATCGATCGACCGATCGAGCAGAGGTTCGAGCTCGGCATCGGTCCGGCCTGCCGCACACCGGGGAAAAGACTCGCAAAAAGATTTCTTCAAGGCGCGGCGCGCGGCCAGAACCCAGTTCTCCTCGAGCGCGGCGATTCTCTTGTGGGCGCTCGTGAAATCGTTCTCCTCGAGGGCCGCGGCGACGAGCTTGGTTTCCGTCTCGACAAAAGCCGCGCACCCGTTCCTCACCTTCTCGCGCGCCTCGTCGACGCGCAATTCGAGGGCCTGAACCAGCTCGCGCAGCCTGTCCTGCAGCAACGTCTCGATCTCTGGAGGAAAGTCGTCCGGGCCGCATCCCAGGTTGCGCGCCGCCTCGTTGCGAAATTTCCTCTCGAGCAGCGCCGAGCCGGTATCGAACTGGACCGCGATCAGGCTCTCCCCGGTGCGTTCAGAGTCGGCGCTCACGATCGCATCCACCGTTTTGCGGCAGTGATTCAGAAGTTCTCTTCTGAAAGCCCCGGCCTCGAGACGTTGTTTTTTTTCCAGATCGGCGCTCATCGCCTCGAGACGGGCCAGGGCCTCGGCAGCCTCGATCCCGCCCGCACCGAACTCCTCCTTTAGTGTGCGCAACTCGGGCACGGCCCGATCGGTCTCTTCCCGGTCCCGATCGTCCGGCAATACCGTGTACGCGAAGAGAACGAGCAGAACGCCCAGACAGGCAGCCGCAATCATCCAAAGGACTTTCCGATCGGGTCTTTTCTGGGAATCGCTCCAGCTCATCCCCAAGGTCAGAGCCGCCTTGTGCGTCCCCTCCCCGAGCGCTTCCGAGAGGAGATCGAGATCCCCCTTCAATTCGGACGGTGTTTGATAGCGCCGCTTTTGATCCTTGGCCATCATGCGCGAGATGCAACGCGACGTGGCCGCGCTCACCGAGTCGCAGACCGTCTCGGGAGGTTTGGGTTGGCCGTAGAGTACGTTGGTGATGACCTCGGCCACGCTTTCACCCTCGAAGGGTACGCGCCCGGTGACCATGTGGTAATAGGTCGCTCCCAGCGAATAGATGTCCGAGCGGATCCCGGCCTCGGAGGGATCCCGCGCCTGATCGGGCGAGATGTACTGCGGCGTGCCCACCGTGGTGCCTTCCTTGGTCACGGTAAGATCGATGATCCCCTTGGCCAGGCCGAGATCGGTCAACTTGGCCCGTCCGTTCGGCGTGACGATGATGTTGCCCGGCTTGATGTCCCTGTGGACCACGCCGCAGCCGAAAGCGTGGTCGAGAGCCAGGGCCAGATCACGCACGATGGAGAGGGCTTTTTTTTCGGGAATCGCGCCTTCCTGATCGAGGATCGTCTTGACGCTTCGCCCCTTCACGTACTCCATGGCGTAGTAGTAGTACCTGGGAGTTTCGCCGAAATCGATCCCCTTGACGATATGTGGGTGGTCCATCCGCGCCGTGACCAGCGCTTCGCGCCGCAGCCGCTCGAGGGAAAGCGAATCTTTCAGGTCCGATTTCTTGAGAATCTTGAGTGCCACGATCCGATTCATCGAGAGCTGGCTCGCCTTGAACACGGTCCCCATCCCGCCCGATCCGAGCCGCTCCAGGATCTCGTATCCTTCGATCGGTTGAAAAGTGCCTTTCCTGTCCTTTTTCTGGGTCATGGCGATTCCTGTTTACCCGGTCCTTTTTGGTCGTCGGCAGGCTCTTTCTCATCCGCCTTCCACGCCACGCGGAAGGCGAGGTCAGCCTCCTCCGGTGTGAGGCCCAGGGCGATCTCGATCGCGTCGAGCTGAACCTGCACCGCTTGAGGATCGTCCCAGGCGATCGAATCGTCCCTGGGAAGCTTGCTCTGGATGTGGTCGACGAGCCGATCGAGCCTGCCTCCCCCCTGGCCGGCGATGAACCGAACCAGGCCGATCGCCTTGGCCACGTCGTCCTCGTCCATCATGTCCATCTCCTTCTGCATGAGCTCGTCGAGGGGAGGATCGATCTCGCGCTCGACGAGTTGCGAAAGCACCCCGCGCCACCCTTCGCCGGAAAAGAGATCGTCATCGCCCACCGAGGAGACCAGGTTTCGGCCCTGGATATTGGAGGCCGAGATCTGCCCCGTCACAGTGTACTCGAAAAGGGACGCAAATGCCTCGTCGAGCCAGGGCGGAAGAAAATGATAATTGTACCCTCTCCGGTTCAGCAAGATGCGGCCGGTCTGATGCAGGATCTGGCCGGTTGCCTGCGTCTGTTCGCGCGGACCCTTGTAGGCAGCCGAGTAACAGGTCGGATCCCACCAGGCGAAACCGAGCACGCCGCGCGCCTTGCGCGACCAGTCTTCGGTCATGTTTTCCTGAAAACCGGAAAAGAAGGTGACGTAGCTGTCGAAGGCTTCCCGGCCATCGAAGAGGGCGACGAGGATCTTCCGGCCGCCGGCGAGTTTCTCGATTTTCCGCTCGCCGAAGAGTTCCTCGTACCATTCGTACCCCTTCTCGAGGGAGGCGATCAGTTTCTCGTTGTAGTCCTCGCCGAACTCGGAAAAGACGGCAAAATGGGCGGAGCTCGTGCAGGCGGTCACGATCCCTTCCGCTTTCTCGAACCGGTCCATCTCGCGCACGAGGGCGACATCGCTCGCCTGGATCCATCGTCCTCCTTCCTGGACGAATCCCTGGGCGGCCCTCGCTTCGCCGGGCGTCACCCAGCGCCCCTCGTGGCGGACGTACCCCTTCTGGAGCATCTCCTTCTCGGCAGGGGTGATCCAGGCTCCCTTGTGCTCGACCAGCCCGAGGGCGCGCATCCTGGCGGCGCGGCGCTCGGCGATGAGCTCGGACCGTTTCTCCGGAGTCATCCAGCGCCCTTCGAATTTCACACGCCCCAGGCCGATGTTGGCTCCCTCGTGGTCCGGATCTATCTCGACGATCATGTTGAGAACGAGACGGTACTCCTTGTTCTTCTTTTTCTCCGCGCACCACCGGGCGAGATCGAAGAGTGCGACCGTGTCCTTTTGGTCGATGCGCTCCAGACGTTCCTCGAATTCCTCCTGAGCCGGACCGTGCGCCGCCGCCGGAGCGGCGCTGAACAGGATCAGCAGCAAGCAGAAAAACGACAACCCCTTCATTCCGACTGCTCCCACCTGATTCCGTACTTGTCGATCTTTCGCTGGAGCGTGAACCGGCTGATCCCCAGCCGGCGGGCCGCCTTGCTCTTGTTTCCTTCGCAGAACTGGATCGCCTCCGAGATCTCGTGCATCTCGATCGCCTCCACCTTGGACGTCAAGTCGAGATCCTTGATCTCGTCAAGGAGGAGCGTCGTGTCCGGATTGCGCCGGATCCGCTCCGAGACGAGGTCGGCCACGATCCGGTCGTCGGCCAGGGTCACCAGCCGGCGCAGCTCGTTCTCGAGGTCGCGCACGTTGCCCGGCCAGTGGTATTTGCAGAAAAGGTCGATCACATCGGGATCGATCTTCAGTTCCTTCCGTCCGACCTCGCTGCTGAGGAGTTCGGAAAAATGAGCCACCAGTTCGGGAACGTCCTCGCGCCGCTCGCGCAGAGGCGGAATGATCACGGGAAGGACGTTGAGCCGGTAGTACAGATCCTGGCGAAAGCGCTCCTCGCCCACCAGCTCGATGAGATTCTGGTTGGAGGCGGAGAGGATCCTCACATCGACGCGCACCGTGCGGGTACCGCCCACCGGGCGGAACGCTCCGTCCTGCAGAAAGCGAAGCAGCTTGGTCTGCATCCCGTGACTCATGTCCCCCACCTCGTCGAGAAAGAGCGTCCCCCCATGGGCAATCTCGAGCAGTCCCTTGCGCCGCGACAGAGCACCGGTAAAGGCGCCCTTTTCATGACCGAAGAGCTCGCTTTCGAGAAGCGTTTCGGGAAGGGCGGCGCAGTTCTCGGTCACATAGGGCTGCGACGCACGCCGGCTGTTGAAGTGAATCGCGCTGGCCACGAGATCCTTGCCTGTCCCGCTCTCCCCCTGGATGAGAACGGGATAGTCGGAATCGATGATGCGCTCCAGAAGGGCGACCATTTCGGTCATGGCGCTCGACGATCCGACGATCGATCCGTAGTGGTACCGGATCCCCTTGGCGCGGCCCGATCCCTCGAGACGGGCGCGCGCTTTCTTCAGTTCGGAGGTCTGGGAACGAACCGTGTCGACCAGCCCCCGGTTCATGCGGTCGAGCTCCTTCTTCGCCCGCTCGAGCTCGGCATTTTTTTCGCGCTGCTCGTGCATGCGGCGCGCGTTGTCCACGGCGATCGCCGCCTGGTCGGCAAAGGCCTCGATCACGGCTCTGTTCTCATCTGAAAAAACACCCTTGTTGAGCCTGTTGTCCACGTAGACCGCACCCACGCATTCGGAACGCACGACGAGCGGGACGCAAAGCACCGAACGGAGTCCGAGATTGATGATCGACTGGACCGAGCTGAACCGTTCGTCCTCGCGCGCATTGATCGACATGACCGGTTTGAGTTCGCCGATGACCTGGTTGGCGATCGACCGCGACACGGCCACCTCGGGATTTTCCACCGACGCTTCCATGAAATTGCGAGCCACCTCGAACTCCATCTCTCCGTCGCTCACGGTGATCAGGAAGCCGCGCTCCGCGTTGGTGAGCTCGATGACCGCATCGATGATCAGCTCGAGAAGGCGGTTCAAATCTATCTCGGTGTTGAGCGCCTTGTTGATCTCGGCCAGCCTGAGAAGATTGGAGCGTTCCCTCATCAGCTCCTTGACGATATCCCTCTCCCCCCCGGGATCGGCAACAGCCGTTCTGTCTTCCTCCGGTTCACAGCCGAAGAAGATCTCCTTGTCGCCGATGATGATCCGGTCTCCAAGGGAGAGTTTTTCCCGGAGGACCTGCAGTCCGTTCAGGCTCGTGCCGTTCCGGCTCCCCCTGTCCTCGAGGAAGTACGATCCGTCCGTGTACACGATACGGCAGTGAAAACGGGACGCTCTCGTGTCGTTCACAACGAGGTCGTTCTTGTCCGACCGGCCGATGAGGACCGACTCCTTGTCGAACGACTGGCGCAAGATTCCCGTTCCTGAACGCACGAGCAAGGTCACGAGAGCTTCATCTTCCATCGTCCTGTCCTTTCCCGGCCGCCGCCGATCGCTCCGATGAGAGAAGTTCTTCGACCCGTGCAAGAACGTCGCCCGGTCTGATCTCCCGCATGCAGGCATGATCCTGGTCGCACTCCTTTTTGTGACACGGGGCGCACTCGAGGTCCAGCTGCATCACGCGCGTCCGATCGAGATTGGAGGCGGTGTAGTTCGGATTCGTCGGACCCATGAGAACAACAACCGGTATCCCGAAAGCCACGGCGATGTGGCGCGGGCCCGTGTCGGTGGTCACGAGCAGGCGGAGACGCCGCATGATCGATTTCAACATGGAGAAGGGGAGCACCTTTTTCGAGGTGTCGATGATCGGATGGCGGGCTCGTTCCACGATCGGCCGGGCGATCTCTTCCTCGCCCGGGCCGCAGAGCAGCACCGTGCGGCCGCCGAGTTCGTCGTGGATCGCGTCGGAGAGGCTGGCGAAACCTTCCGGCGTCCAGCACTTGGACGGTCCGAACGACGAGCCCGCGTTGAGGCCGAACAGGGGCCGCGTTCCGTCGAGACCGTTCTCGTCGAAAAACGCCTCCGCTTCCGCCTCCGCCATCGGATCAACAACGAGTTCGAGCTCCTCGCCGGTGGGAGCCCCGCCGGCGAAACGGGCGATCCTGAGGTAGTAGGATGTCATCGGTTCCGGATTCTTCTTCCGGGCGCGCGCCGAGATCGGAATTCCCCGATTGAGCAGAAAGCCGCGGCCGTTCATTCCGTAACCTGTCCTGTTTTTCACGCCACCGAGAAAGAAGACCAGGGCCGACGAGAACGAGTTGGGAAGCAGAAGGCCCATATCGAATCGATGAGGCCTGAGAGCAGCCGCTTCGGCCCAGACACCACCTTTGCCCGAGCGGCCGCCGAGCGGGATCGTGGCATCGCAGGCGGCGAGCCCCCCGAGGAGTTCGAGAAGCTTCGGCTTGCCATAGAGATAAATCCGCGCATCGGGAAAACCTTGCCGTACCGAACGCAGAGCGGCCGTGGCCATGACCGCATCGCCCACCCAGTTGGGTATGCGGATGACGATCTTTTCAAAAGGCTTTGCGCTTTCGCTCATCTTTGGGTGCCCTGCTTCAAGGTCATTTATCACAAAGGGATTATATCAACGACCAACTGAGCGGTAACGCACAACTTTTAATATTAATGCACTCCGGACAGTGCTCGAAAGGATCGAACCGGCGCGGCTTCGAGGCTGGACGCTAAGGCGTTTTCGAGAGACGGGACTCTTTCGCTTCCACAACGCGCAGGAGGAGTTTCTCCATCTTGTCGACATGGTTCGAAAAGCTCCGGCTTGCGCCGAGAACGGCCGCGCGCGCCGCGAAAGCCGCGTGATCGGGGCCAAGGATCATGCGGAGCGCCCGGTCCAGTGCGGCCGCATCGCGAGGATCGTCGACGATGAACCCTTCCCGGCCGCTCGTCATCAGTTCGGCCGCGCCGTTGAACCGGGTCGTGATCACGGGGACACCCGACCCGAGCGCCTCGAGAACAACGAGCGAGCAGGGATCGTACCACGTGGGATGCAGAAGGACATCGCTTGCGCCGAAGAGCTTTTCCATCTCCTCGCACTCGCCGAGAAAGTGGACCCTGTCAGCGATGCGGAGCGTCTCCGCGAGGCGCCGGTACCGGCCTCCCTTTTGCCGGCCGGCCACGACGAGATGAAAATCGTGATGATCGCGCGCAAAGAGCGCCACGCCGCGCAGAGCTTCGCGCAGGCCCTTGAGAACAAAATTGTGGCCGCAGAACAGTCCCACGCGCGCATCCGGGCCCAGGCCGATCGACTGGAGAAAACCTTCGCGGAATCTCGCCCGGAGCGCTGGTGAAAAACGATCCCCGTCCACACCGTTCGGGATCACCGCGATCGAGCCTCCAGCGCGCGCCCGGCGCTGAATCGATTCCTTTGACATTTCCGAGAGCGCGGCCACAGTGACCGGCGGCCGGCGCCGCAGGAGAACACGATCGATCCAGAGGAAGAGCAGGTTCTTCGGACTGAGCAGTTTTCGGCCGTGGAGCAGACATCTGGCGAACCGGCCCCGCGCCGCGGGTCGCACCGCACCGCGAAGAGAATCGGCATGCATTCCGCCGTGGGGCTGGAAGAGATCGCAATCGAAGGCGTGGCGGAAAGCGACGACCAGATCGAAGGCCCCTTCGCGAACGAAACGGCCCGGAGCCCGCGCCAACATGTACTCCCTCACGAGCCGCGGCCACGCCGGGACCTGAAGGAGCGTATTCCGGCCGATCCGGTCCGCGTCGATTTCGGCGGCCGCGACACGCACATCGTGTCCCCTGGCGATGAGCGCCCCTGCCAGATCGGAGAGGTAGGTTTCCGCCCCCCCGCGCGAAGGCCTGAAACTGTCGATGCAGAAGAGGATCTTCATCGGCCCTCACCGTGGGTTGCATTCCGTCTCTTCGAGGTCCTTCTCGATTTCGCGTCGTGCCGCGCGATCCTGCTTGCCTTGCGGCGCACCGCGGCGATCAGTCTGCGCGCCGCCGGCTTCAGCCGGCCGCCGCCGAGGTAGGCGGCCAGAAACCGCAGCCTGTCCTTGTCCGTGACTGGCGTCGCCATCGACGAGTAGAGCAGTGCGGCCAGATCCTTGATCCGCCCGCGCCGTTTGAAGATGTATCCCTCCTCGAGCCTCTGGAGATCTATGAACAGAAGCCGTCCCTCCTCGAGAAGGATGTGGCAAAGATAGAGATCGCGATGAAAAAAACCGGCCTTGTGGAAGGCGCGCACCAGACATCCCGCCGCGCGCGCGAGGCGCCCCGTTCGACCGCGCTCCCCATCGGCGATCGACCGCCGGGGACCGCTCGAGACGGCGCGCAACCAGTCGTTCAGCGGGATTCCTCCACGATCGCGACTGGCAAAGAAGGAGCTGTTGTCGTCTTCGCCCCACGCGGTGATCGCCGCGACGGGGATCCCGTACCGCAGGAGGCGCAAGTTGTTCTGCCATTCCCTGGCGCCCGGAGACGGACTTTCGCACCCCTTGGCGCCCCCGTGGACCTTCAGGTAGTAACGCCTCTTCCCATCGCCGACGACATAATTTCGCCGGTCCTCCTTCTCCCGAACGCACTCGACGTTGACGCCGGACGGGGCCGCAAAATCAGCCGCCACATTGAAACCGAATCGGGCCAATTCGGCTTCCCATTCCGCCGCGACCTGTAATCGGGCGCCAGGGGAGCTCTTTTCCACGAGCGCGATCGCGCGCGGGAAAAAGCCGCTGCGACGCAATTTTCGCTCCTCCCCGGAGACACGGCGCCAGAGCGTGCCGATCGCATTCCGGTCCCAGGGAGATCGCCCCTCTTTCGTGTATGTTTCGAGAAACCTGCGCCGCTGCACGGTGCTGAGAGTCGCCGCCTCGATCGTTGCCGAGAGCGCGGCCAGGTCCCGCGCGGCAGAGTTTCTGTCCTCCTTGCCAAAGAGCGCTCCCCCGGGATCGATAACGGAGAAGGTCCGATCGGGCAAAACGAGGATGTTCCATGCAGGGATATGGCAAAGACGGATTCCCCTTGCGTGCACGCCGGCCAGAAAAATCGCGGCACCGTGCACGAGATCGACCGTACCGGACGGGACGCGCCGGAGATGATCGTCGAGTTCCACCGCACCGGCGGGAGCGAGCAATACAACGAATCCCCTCGTTCCGCCATCGGAAGAGGGGACCGAACCGTGTGCGGCCGGCTCGGCCACACCCACACCCTCCCCGCCGAGACGCGAGAAGGTTCGAAGCGTCTCCTCGACCCAGCGCTCGGCTCGATCCGGCCCGGACGCGCGATGCAGGCTCGTGTACGCGGCCCGTCCATCGGAAAGTCGCTTCAAATACCGGAGCGAGCCACCCGGCCCCGGGCAGAAAGGAGCGGCGCCGCGAAGATCGACGATCTGCTCGGCCGCGACGAGCCCGGCCTCCGCGAGAAGGGACTCGGATCGATTCAGAAAGGTGATTTCGAACTGCTCTCTCACGCCTCTATCCGGGCTCAGGCCGCCGACCGGCCGACTCGATGATCCGGGCCATCATGTCCGATGACGCGTGGTTCTTCGGATCTCCCACTATGGCGATCTTTCCGCCATAGGAGAGGATCGTCTCACGCTCGGGCACCGTGTCGACGGTGTAGTCCGTTCCCTTGGCCGCCACATCGGGTTTGAGCTTTTCGAGAATCCGGTCCGCCCTGCGATCTCCGAAGAGGGTCACGTAGTCGACGCAGGAGAGGGCGCAAAGAATCTCGGCCCGCTCCATCTCGGGATTGATCGGCAGGTGGGGTCCCTTGAGCTCGGACACCGATCGATCACTGTTGAGCCCCACCACGAGGCAATCACCGCGGCTCCGCGCGTCCTCGAGCGCCCTCACGTGTCCCACATGGAGGAGATCGAAGACTCCGTTCGTGAAAACAACGGATCGTTCCTTCTCCTGGAGAGACGCGATGATCCTGCGCATTTCGTCGAGATCGGCGATGAATACACCCATGACCGCTCCTACCCTCTTGTGTGAAGACTAGATCAGATGAAGCCGCGACCTGAGCTCGTCCGCCGAACAGGTGGCAGCGCCAGACTTCATGACGACCACGCCCGCGGCACAGTTGGCCAGCTTGGCGGCCTCGAGAGACGTGGCGCCTGCCACGAGAGCGAGCGTGATCGTGGCCGCCACCGTATCGCCCGCCCCGCTCACGTCGACGACTTCTTCGTCGCCGATGATGGGGATCTCGTTCATCATCCCCGACTTCTCGAAGAGGATCACGCCCTTGTTCCCTCTCGTGAGAAGGAGCGAGTCGGCATCGAGCTGGGAAAGGAGCGCCCAGCCGATCTCTCTCGCCTCGCCGTCGCTGCTGATGAGCTGGCCGGCCGCGCTCTCGGCTTCCGATTCGTTGGGAGTGACGCACCGCATCCCCTTGAAGTGGCTGATCCTGTATCGCGAATCGGCCACGACGATCTTGCTCCCGGCAATCTCCATCAGCTTCTCGATGATCCTGTCCGATACGAGATAGTAATTGTAATCGGAAATCAGCCAGGCATCGACCTCGGAATCGAGCCGCTCCAGTTTCTCGAGAACGATCGGCTCGATTTCGATCGGAACGCGCGGCTGGGGTTCGTGATCGACGCGGATCACCTGGTGCTTGATCCTGTTCGCGTCCCCCACCATGATGCGCGTCTTTGTCACCGTCCTGTAGCCTGGATCGGTGAGGATTCCGTCGGTGTTCACTCCGCGCGACTCGAAGTACTGCTTCAGGGAACGGCCCGCGTCATCGTCTCCCACGAGCGTGAGCGGCGACACGGCGCAGCCCAGGTCGATCAGATTGTTCACCGTGTTGGCCGCGCACCCGGGGATGTGCCGTTCCTCTTCCTTGCGCACCACCATGACCGGCGCCTCGCGCGATATCCGCTCGGCCCTGCCCATGATGTAGATGTCGGCCACGCTATCTCCGATGACGCCGATCCTGCAATCTGCGAACTTGTCGATGGCCTTTTCGATCCTACTCATCTTCGGTTTTTCCGTTCAGTTCCAGAATCCTGCGGATGATATTTGTCGTGCTCTTCCCGGGGCGCAGGGAGATCAGCTCGACCTTGCCCCCGTGGCTCTCGACCCACTCCCTGCCCACAACGCCCTTGTCGCGCCAGTCCTCGCCTTTGACCAGAACGCCTGGCGACACCTTCTTCACGATCTCTTCCGGTGTGTCCTCGGAAAAAGAGACCACATAGTCGACGAAATGGAGAGATGCCAGGATCTCCTGCCGCTCGGCCAGTTCGAGAACGGGACGGGACGGCCCCTTGAGGCGCCGGACCGATTCGTCGTCATTGACGGCCACCATGAGGAAGTGGCCGTAACTTTTCGCCGTGCGCAGAAATTCGAGATGACCGCCGTGGATCAGGTCGAAACAGCCGTTCGTGAAGACCAGCGATTCGCCCCTTTCGGCGATCTCGCGCGACAGTTCCGCTGCCGCGTCGGCGGCGAGTATCTTGTCGGCCGGCCGGCCCCTGCTTTGCGAAAAGGCGCGCACCAGCTCACGCCGCGTCGGAGCCGCCACTCCGAGACGGCCGACCACGATTCCGGCTCCGGCATTGGCGATGCGCACCGCATCACCGAGACTGTTCCCCGCGGCGAGAAAAAGGGCGAGGATCGCTATGACCGTATCGCCGGCGCCGGTCACATCGTAGACGGACCGGGTCTGCGCCGGAATCACGTCGTTGCGCTCAGGGAGATCGGAATAGAAAATTCCTTCCGGACCGAGGGTGATCACCGTTTCGCGCACGCCGACCTTCGCGCGCATTTCGGCCGACGCCCGAACGAGATCTTCCCGGCCGGCGATCGACAGGCCGGAGAATTCTTCGGCTTCCTTCTTGTTGGGTGTGATCAGGCGGGCGCCCCGGTATTTCGTGAAATCCCTGCCCTTGGGATCGACCAGAGCTCCGAATCCCCCGGCGCACTTCGTGAATCGGGCGAGCAGTTCGGGGGTGAGTGTTCCCTTGGCATAGTCGGACACGATCACCGCGTCGGAAGCGGACAGGAGGTCCTCGGCGGCATCGGCCAGTTTTTGCGAGAGACCGTCGTCGAGAAGTTCAGTCTTCTCCCGATCGATCCTGAGGAGTTGCTGGTTGTGGGACACGACGCGCGTCTTGCGAACGGTGGGCCGCTTCCGGTCCACGATCACGGCCGTCGTGCCGATACCCTGATCCTTCAACATGGCCACGAGCCGTTCGCCTTCCGCGTCGGCGCCGACCACGCCGCAGCACTCCACCTCGACGCCGAGGGTCTTGAGATTGGCGGCCACATTCGCGGCGCCGCCGAGATTGTGGCTCTCGCCGCCGACCTCGAGCACCTGGATCGGCGCCTCCGGTGAGATACGCTTCGCTTCGCCCATGATGTACGAGTCGAGGATCAGGTCACCAACCACGGTGATCCGCGGCGATCCGGCAGACTGAATGATCTCGATGAATCGCGGATTCAAGGATTTCCTCCCTTGTCGATTCGGGCCAGCTCTCGCAGCACGCCCCAGCGGAAAAGGGGTACGAGAATCTCATGGTGGCCGGTGATGTGCATTCCCTTTCCGGAGGGACGCTCGACCACGTTCTTCTGCGTCCTGTAGTGACGGATCATGTCGAAGTCGGCGGTGACGAAATCGACGGGCCCGCCGGTGAGGTTCCGCGACAGGCTGAGGGCCTTCAGGAAGACCTCCGGCAGAACCACGCTCGATCCCACGTTGAGCCAGACCCCTCCCTCGAGCGCCCCCACGACGCTGCTGAGAAGTCTGAAATCATGCATCGAAGCCGCGCCGATCGCGGCCCCATCCGCGTCGCCGTGCATGTGAACGATATCGCAGCCGAGAGACACGTGAACCGTCACCGGGACGCCGAACCGCACGCCGGCGGCCATGATCGACGCGTGCTTGAAGGGGAGGTCCGAATTCTCGATCGTCCGGCCCAGCGCCTCGCCGAAACCTGTTCCTTCGCGGGCTGCATCGACCGCGGCGCCGTTGACCGCGGCGGCGGTCTCGCGCGCCATGCCGAAGGAGCCGTCGCGAAGGCCCGCTTGAACGTCCTCCGATGTTCCTCCGCAAAAGGCGAGCTCGAAATCATGGATGGCTCCGGCGCCGTTCAGGCTCACCGACGATAGAATTCCTCGCTCTATCAGATCGACGATGAGCATGCTGAGCCCGCACTTGATCACGTGGGCGCCCATGGCGAGAGAAACGATCCGCCCCTCCCCCTTCGCCGCCGCAACCTCCTTGCAGAGAGCGCCCAGGCGGGCGGCGCCGAGCACCTCCGGAAAACCGGCCATGAGATCGCCGGGCGGATCGGTAGGCTCCACGAGAAGGGTCCTGGAGACGAGATGTTTCCGGTCTTTCAGCGAATAGGTCCGGAGCTTGCAAAGATCGAGAGGTTCAAATTTCATGGATCATCGCTCCTCCGCCGGAGTTGGCACGTTCGGTCCTTCCAAGCTGTCCGCTGCATCGGGCCGGGGCCGATCGGTCGCGGCTTGAGCGACATGGGCGCGACGGCAGGACAGAGGATGCATCTTTGTGCGTGCAGGACATAAAAGTCAAGTCTCCAAATCGATCGGCGCTTCTGGTGAATCAATATTCGCTGATATTCGGAAAATTAATTTTTACGGCATATTGAAACACCAGGGGTATCGTTTAGAATTTTTTTTGAAAAAGAAAGATTCAATAACGATTTTGAGTTGAGGAAAAAGAGTCAGGGGGTTGCCTTATGGTGTAAAACTCTTCTCCCCTTCTTCCCCTTTTCCCGGAGTTTCCTCCTGACTCTCTTACAGACTTAAAAAGGAACCCGTCTTTGGCGGGTTCCTTTTTCTTTCTCCACCGATGCGAACGCCACGCGAAGCCTTGCTTCCGGCAAGGTGCCCTTCCGGCGGTCCTGTCGGGGGAATTCAGCGGGCGATCAGGCGACCTTTTCCTGATATTCTTCGAGCTTCATGCTCACCAGTTTCGAAACCCCTCCAACCTCCATCGTGATTCCATAGATGATTTGGGCGTGGGACATGGTCTGTTTCGAGTGGGTCACGATCAGGAACTGGGAGTATTCGAGAAACTCTTTGAGCAGGGAACAGAACCGTTCGATGTTGGTTTCATCGAGTGCGGCATCCACCTCGTCGAGGAAACAGAAGGGGCTCGGCCGCGCCTTGAAGAGCGCGAAGAGCAGAGCGACCGCGGTGAGCGTCCGTTCGCCACCTGAGAGCAGGCTGATCGATCGGACGTCCTTGCGCGGCGGACCGGCGATGATCTCGATCCCCGCCTCGAGAATATCTTCACCATCGTTGATCCTGATGTCGGCCCGCCCGCCGTGAAAGAGCTTGCGGAAAATACCGTTGAAGTGGGAGCGGACCTCCTCGAAGGTCTCGGCGAACCTTTTGCGCGATTCGGTGTTGAGATGGGCGATCATCTCCTTGAGCGTTTTCTGGGCGGTCGTGAGATCCTCCCGCTGCTCGACGAGGTGATCATACCTCTCCTCGATCTTCTCGAGCTCGGTGACAGCCTCGAGATTGACATTGCCGATGCGGGCGATCTTCTGCCTGATTTCCACGATCTCGCGCTCCGCGGCGGCAGTGTCGAAGCTCCGCGCCGCTTCCGGTGCAGCAGCTTCCGGTACGGTCTCGAGGTCGCCGCCAGGGGCGTCCGGATCCCTTTCCGAGGTCTCCGCGCTCTCGACGGTTGCGATCTGCCGGGCGAGAAGACTCTCGGCATAAACCTGATCGAGATCGAGCTCGACTTCCTCCAGGGCCCTTTCGCGGAGGTTCTGCTGGTTGACCTCGATTTCCTTGACCTCGATCCTCAGGGAATCGAGGCGGGTGCGGCTCGTCTCGAGTTTGTCTTCGACTTCGGAGAGTTTTTCCCTTTCCCTGTCGAACTCCCGGTTCAGGTCCGACACGTGGGCGTTCAGCTCTTCCACCTCTTCGGTGAGTTCGGACCGTTCCGACGCCATCCCCTCGGTCCTTTCCTTGAGGCGAAGGATCTCCTCTTCCACCTCGGCGGAATGAACTTTGAGTCTCTGCTCGTCCCTCTCGAGTTCGTTCAGACGGCTCCTCGACTCTTCCACGTTTTTCGCCAGAAGGTCCTTCTCCTTCTCGAGCGCCTCGCGCTTGCCGCGGCGCTCGACGATCTTCAATCCCAGTTCCTGGAGTCTCTCGTCGAGCCGGGCGGTCTCGTTTCGAAGACCCGCCGCCTGCATGTTGGCGAGGTCGAGGCTCTTCGATCTGGCGCGAACATCCTCGCCGATACCGTCTCCCTCGCCCTCGAGGTCGCGGAGCTCGCCATTGAGAGAGAGGACGCTCTTCTCGATATCGTGCCCCTCCTCGAGATGGAGTTTGAACTCCTGGAACAGACGCTCCATCCTGTCTGCCACCTTGCCCTGCTCGGCGCTCAGGGCGGCGACCTCGAACTCGTGCTCGTCCAGTCTCATTGAAAGATTCTCGTTGAACGACTGGACCTCGGCGAGTTTTTCGCGGACCGTTTCCTTGCGGCGTTGCAGTCCGTCGAGCCGCTCCTCGAGTTCGACGACCGACTCCTTCAGCGCGGTCAGCTCGCTCCGGCGCGCGATCAAACCCGGTTCCCGCGCACCTCCGCCCACGCGGAGGATGCCCCGGTCATAGTAGTCGCCTCGAGAATTCACGCAGGGGCCGCGCGAATCGCCCCCCTCATCGATCTGAAGATCCTTCTCCTCGAGACGAACGGCACCCAGCAGGGCTTCTTTCAGAGGAGCCATATCGGGCGCGCACCGGACATGAGAGGAGAGCGACCTCGCCGGCCGCGATCCGTCTGCCGCGCCGGTCAGATCGTCCCGGACAAGGATCGTGGCCCCGCCGAGCTCCTTCTCCTCGAGAAAGTCGAGCACCTGGCGCGCCTCGGTGCGCGACCCCACGACCACAGCCTCGGCCAGGTCGCCGAGGACCGCCTCGAGAGCCTTGGAAAAGGTGAAATCCACGTCGAGCAACTCGCCCAGGATCCCCTTCACGAAAGAGAGAGAACTCCCTTCCTCCCCGGTTTCGTCCATCACGGTCCGGGCGCTCGCCTCGACTCCTTCGCGGCTGGCCACGAGCGACTCGAGGAGATCGATCCTCGAATCGACCTTGACCTTGTCAGCCTCGGCCGCGCGGATCTCCTCTTCGAGCTCGCCGAGACCCGCCTCCATCGTGGAGGCCTTCTGGCGGCTCGCGGCCAGCTCACGGGCCAGCGTGTCCACGAGCTCCTTCTTGACCTTCATTCCGTCGCTGACATGGGAGTGCTCCCGGCGGCCGTCGGCAAGCTGCCGGGCGATTTCGTGCTGTTTCCGAACCAGTCTCCATCGTGTCGCGTGCTGCCCCTTGAGCCGGGCCGTCGCCTCGACGCGCTTGTTGCCGATCTCGACCTCTTTTCGGCTGAGATCGACGATCGAGTTTTCCAACTCCTCGATGCCCTCGACGCATTCGGTCAATCTGCCGGTCGCGACGGTCACTCTCTCGCGCGTTTCGATCTCGTCCTTGGCCAGGGACTCTTCTTCCGATGCGAGCCGGGAGAGGCTCTTCTCGATGCCGGCGAGTTCCGTCTCCCGGTCCGCGGTGCGGCGTTTCAGATCCTCGCCGCGCTGCGTGTTCTCGACCTGCTCGCTGCCGATCTCGACGAGACGTTTCTCGAGCATGGCGATTTTGCCGTCGCACTCGGAGAGCGCGGACTTCAGCTCGGCCAGGCGCGAACGCTTGACAAAGAGGCCCTCCTTGATCGCCGTCACGTTGGCAGAAAGTTCGTTGCACGAATTCTGGCGCGAACCGAGCTCGCGCCGGCTGTCCTCCTCGCCTTGCACCGCCTCGGCCACCGAGCTCTTGAGATCGGTCATTCGGCCGGCCAGTTCCGCAAAGAGATGGCAGTAGTACTCCTTGCGCAGCTCCTTGATCCTCTCGGTAAGCTTCATGTAGCTGCGCGCCCGACCCGCCTGATTCTTGAGCGAGCGGATCCTCTTCTCCAGCTCGTCGATGATGTCGCCGAGCCGGAGAAGGTTTGCGTTCGTCCGTTCCAGTTTCCGCTCCGCCTCGCGCCGCTGGGCCTTGAAGAGGCTGATGCCGGCGGCCTCCTCGAAGATGATCCTGCGGTCCTTGGGATTCGCCTCGAGAATCCTGTCGATCCTGCCCTGTTCCATGATCGAGTAGGCGTCGAGGCCGGCGCCGGTGTTCATGAAGAGCTTCTTGATATCTTTGAGCCGCACGGGCGAACGATTGAGAAGGTACTCACTCTCTCCGGTCCGGAAGAGACGGCGTGTGACGACGACCTCGTCGAACTCGATGGGAAGCGTTCCGCAATCATTGGAGAATGTCAGCGACACCTCGGCGAAATTCATGGGAACACGCCTGCCGCTGGCATTGCCGTTGAAGATCACGTCGTGCATCGAGTCCCCGCGCAGGGAGGTGACGCGCTGCTCGCCGAGCACCCACTTGATCGCGTCGACGATGTTCGATTTGCCGCAACCGTTGGGGCCCACGAAGGCTGTCACATCGCCGGTCAGATCGATCTGAACGCGATCGGCAAATGACTTGAACCCCACGATCTCGAGCGTCTTAAGCCGCATGATCCTGCTCCGATCGTCTTGTCAAGAGAGCTTGCAAAAACTCGATCCTGGCCCGAACGTCGCCGAGGAAAAAATCAGGCAGTGGATCGAGACCGGTGAACGGCCCGCAAGCTGCGGTGAATCGTGCTGCACTTTCCGGGGAGTTTTCAAAAAGAGCGGATAGCTCTTCATCGGGTTTCGTCCAGATCGGTCCGAACCGGATCCTGAGTCCGAGGCGTCGTTCCTCCTCGGCCAGGAGCGTCCGAACCCTGCCGAGTGTGTCCGCGATAAACGAAGCCGGATCAATCCCGTGTGAACTTCTCGAGACAGCCGCCCGTTGCGCGGCGCGGCCCGCGTTCCGGAGAAGGATCCGGAAACTCCCCGGCCCCACGACAGTGCTGTCGCCGCCCATGAAGCGGCGCAAGGAGGCCTTGGGTCCCCTTCCTCTCCGGTGCAACCGTGCCAGAAAGCGGTTCTTCGACGCGAAGGAAGCGACCATCAGTTTGAGCGTCGACCGCAGTTCGTCGACGAAGCGGGGACCCGCATCGCGGCCGGCGGCGTCCTGCACCGATGCCAGATCGAACTGGACACCGGCAACGAGAGGCTCGATCGCGGCCAGGGTATCGCCGTCGTATCCATGTGCGCTCAGCCCGACGCGGCCCGAAGTTTCCATGACGACAGCCCGTTCCAGGACGGGTCGCGCGATCGGCTGATCACCGAGGAGATCGATGTCCAGCGTCGGGACGCACAACTCGCGTCCCAGCGCGCGTAGAGCGTCGACGAATGCGGCGATCAGCTCGTCGAGAATTTTCCGGCTCGCCCGGGCGTTCAGTCCCGCCCGTTCCATCGTCCTTTCGGCCGACAATGCCGGTGTTCGGTGAAGCGCCACACGCGGTACGCAGCGCAGAGACGGAACGCCCGCGGGCCCCGCGCTCAGCGAGGCCACCACCTCGCGCGCCCACCCTGCCGGATCGCGCCCCAGAACGCCGACCTGCTCGAGTCCTGCACCGGTCAGATCGATCCGTACCGGACCGGAGGTGAACCGCTCCAGAAAACGGACCACCGCTCCCAGATAGGAGGCGGGTGATTCGGGTTTACAGAAGGGGGCCGGCAAGCGGCAGGGATCGAGGCTCACCCCCAGATAGCCCGAAGGAAGGGCGAGGCCTTCCAGACAGGCCGCGTCCCTGAGATGGAATTCCACTTCCTCCGGTGAATAGATTTCCTTTATCGAGAACTGCTCGAGGACCGATCGGGTGACCTCGGCCGACACATCGGCCGGTGTGCGCCCCCCCGCGTCCGATTCTGCCAGCGTTCTCACGTGGGCGGCACGCATCCCCACGCGCATGGCGCCCAGGGCGCGACAGCTGAAACCCCGGTTGAAGAGTTCATTGTCGACCAGTTCCTGAACGAGTGTCGCCGACACACGCAAGAGGCCCGAACCGAAGATCCTTTTTTCGACCTCCGAGGCGATCTCCGACGCAGTCTCGGGCGGGATCCTTGCCTCGTTCACGAGATCGGCGATGATCCTGCCTTTCGACCAGGCCGAGACACCCTGTGTGGCCGAATGATCCACCTCGAGGCGGGCGCTCTCCGATTCTGTCCGATCGAGATCGAGAACACGCAGGGCATCGAGCTGCCTGGCGCGCCGTTCGCCATGAAGGATGAATGTACGGGCCGCGTCGGAATGGCCCGTCTCCATGAGAACGCGCTCCACCACATCCTGCACGTCTTCCGACGTGGGGATCGTCCGTCCGAATGATTTGTCGATGAAGAGGGTGACCACGGAAGCGAGTTCCTCGGAGAGAAGATCGTCTCCGTGGCCGACTTTGCGCCCGGCACGGCCGATCGCCGCAGCGATCTTGTTCTGGTCGAAGACCACGATCCGCCCGTCCCGCTTTTTGATCTTGCTCACCATCAATCGGGTATCTTTGATAAAAGAGGCCTCAACTCGTCGAGAAACTGGTTCACATCCTTGAATTCCCTGTAGACCGAGGCGAAACGCACGTAGGCGACCTGGTCGATCTCCTTGAGCTGGTCCATCACAAGGCGGCCGACGAATTTGGATGACACCTCCTTGTCGAACATCTCGTAGAGCTGCGACTCGATCGCGTGGACCGCTTCTTCCAGACGATCGATGGAGATCGGTCTCTTTTCGCAAGCCTTGATCATCCCGTTCAAGATCTTGCTCCGGTCGATCGCATCTCGCGAGCCGTCCTTCTTGACAACCCTCAAGGGCGCATCCTCGACCCTTTCATAGGTCGTGAAGCGCTTGCCGCACTCGAGACATTCGCGCCGCCTGCGGATCACATAGGCGTCTCCCGAGGTTCTGGAATCTATTACTCTGTCATTGTTGATATTACAGTAGGGACATCTCATCGATTCGCTTCCGGGGGTTGTTCAGGTTACATCAACAGCAGACCAACTGCGGACCGTCATTGATCAAATATCCGGGCGCGTTTTGATTCTTCAATGTTCCTGATCGGTCGCCGTCCGCCAAGAATTCCGCCAATTGCTCTTTCTTCCGAGCGGATGCGGCGACCCGCGGGGAATCACGAAACGCGCTCTGCAAATCGCATTAGCAAAGAAATTTCTGGGCCAACCGCCATAAAGGCCACTACAGAAATTATCTACGGAAGAGATCCCTATCATACAACATCTAGTATGTCAAAAAAAATATATGCCAACATGAACAATTTATTCATTGGTAAGTGATTGGCCTGCAAGCATGTGAGGCGATGAGGAGTTCGGACGGAACCGATCAGTACTGGATGTCGACGACCTCGACGTTCTGGACCTTGAAACTCTCGGGCATGGTCTGCCGGGCAGGATCGTCGCGCGGAACGCCCTCGTCGGGAATGGTTCGCAAAGCCAGATTTTTCCGTTCCTTCGCACCGATCGTGGTCGTGGAAAAGAAAAAGGTCTGCCCTCCGACCGAGGACAAACCACTGAGGGTCACCTTCAACTTGGCTGTCACCCTGTCGTCGGAGCGGTTTTGCACGGTGACGAATAGCCCCTGATGGTCCACACCTCCTGAACGGGCAGGGCAGGTGGTCCACCGGATCACCTTGACCGGATTCCAGTCGAAGGGGACGTTCGTCTTGAATTTGACGTACTTGTCCACTTCAGCCTTGATCTTCGAACCCGGTTTCAGCGCGTAGGGGAATGCAAAAATCAACGACTGCGTCGAATGTGGTTGGATGGGACGGGACAGGCCCTTGATGTTCTCGAATCTTTTCACATTGCTCGGCAACCGGGGCAAAGGCCGGTCGTCATCGTCCCGGAACGGTTCGAGATCGCGCCCGATCAGCCGGAACTTCTGAAGAGATAGCAGGTTATTCGTCCGATTCGCAACCCTCATCTTGAGCACGCTGAAAGGCCGGCTCCCTTTTCGCGCTTCCGTGCGCCATGAGTAGGAGAGGATCTTGAGATCGGTGTCCTCGAGTGGGAGGTACTCGATCACTCGCGCAACAGCCTTGTCATCCTTCGGTTCCGGTTTCTTCCCCTCATCGTCCTCCTCGCCCCTCTCCCTCCGTTCGCGCTCGCGGATGCGGGCTTCTTCGAGTTCTTTCTGCGTCGGACCTCTCTGCTTCGTCTGGCCCTTGGGGCCTGAGTAGCCCTTTGGCTGCGAGGTCTTTGGAGTGGACGGCGCACGGGCGCCCGGCGCCTTGGGACCGCTCCCGCCGATACCTTGAGCGCGCAGAAGAGACTGCGAGAAAAGGAAAAAGAAAAACAGTGCGATCAGAACGACCAGAGTCTTTTGCGCGAAAGAAGATTTCGCGATTCGCGTGGGTACGAGCAGCATTTCGACCTCCCAGGTCTCGAAAAGAACTGTCGAGCCTTTAATAGCTTTATCCCGTCACTCTCCAATAGTATCGCTTCGATTCCATGTAAATTTTACTACTTTCCGATGCAGAAGCGGGAAAAAACGTTTTCGAGCAGTTCCTCGTTGGACACCGGACCGGTGATCAAGGCCAGCGAGTCGAAGGCCTCGCGGATTTCGAGGGCGACCAGTTCCACGCCGCCGATCCAGTCCCCATCCAGGGCCTGATCCATCGCACCGAGAGCGGACCGGACGCTGTGCGCGATGCCTACATCCATCGCGGCCCCATCGGCGCCCAGGGGCTCGGGCAGGATCTCGTTGACACGCGCGAGCAGCCGGCCGAATCCGTGCCTGTGTCTGGCCGAGACGAGGCAGGGCTCGACAGGCCCTTTCGGTTCCTCCCAGGCCGGGTGGACACCGACGTCGGTCTTGTTCAGGGCGAAGACGAAAGGACGGGCACCGCGAAACCGCTCCAGGACGGAGAGAGCCTCCCGATCGGGCGGCCGCGATCCGTCGACGAGCACGATGCAGGCGGAGATCGTCTCCATCATTCCTTCAAGATTCGACAAGGCCAGCGACTCGAGGGGATCGTCGGTATCCAGCACGCCGGGGGCATCGAAGAGGCGCACCCGACGCCCGCCCATGTCCGTGACACTCTCGATCAGGTCGCGCGTCGTTCCGGGAACGTTGGATACGATCACCTCCTTTTCCGGACAGAGCGCGCCAAAAAGCGAGGATTTACCGGCGTTCGGAGGCCCCAGAATCACCACGCACGGAAGATTGCCATGGGATTTCCGCCGCGACAGGATCTCGTCGATTTTTCCCAGGGCGCGACGGCAGGAGGCGAGTTCCTCTTTCAACGCGAGGGCGTCGAACGCTTCCGTGTCCTCGTCCTCGAAATCGAGATAGGCCTCGATCGCCGCGAGCACACCGAGAAGACGGTCCCTCGCGGCCGAGGCTTCCCGCGTGGGCCGGCCTCTGAGGCGCTCCATGGCGGCGGCTCTCTGATCCTCCGATCCGCTCTCGATCAGCGAAAGCACACCCTCGACCTGTACCGCGTCGATCCGGCCATTGACGAAGGCACGGCGCGTGAATTCACCTGGGCCGGCGAGTCGCGCCCCCTCGCCGAGACAGGCCGCGAGGACCGCGTCGGCGACCGGTGGCGATCCGGGCAGAAAAAACTCCACCACATCCTCGACCGTGTAGGAACGGGGCCGGCGCATGACGAGCATGCGCGCCTGGACGATGCGGCCGCCCATGAGTCGGAGGCGCACCGTTGGAGCGGAGAATCCTTTGAGCCGGGCCGGGCTGGGAGAGCCGTCCACGAGCCGGTCGGCGATGGCGAAAGACTCCGCTCCGCTCATGCGGACAACGGACAGGAAACTCCTTCCCGGAGCGGTCGAGATTGCCGCGATGGTGTCTTCCACGAGTGCGACCTCTCTGAATCGTTGATGCCTATCTGTTCAGCCGCGCTTGCCTGTTTTTTTGGGGCTGTTCTTGGATTCCGGTTTCGGCTCGGCGTTGCCGCCAACAGGAAACTTCTTGCGAATGAACTTGTACTCCGCGATGGAGATGAGGTTGGACGTCATCCAGTATAGCGAGAGCCCCGATGCGTAGCCATAGAAGAAGAAGAGGAAGAGGAAGGGCATGAACTTCATGATCTTCTGGGTTTGCTGCGCCTGGGGATCGGCCGGCTTGGGCATGGCTTTCTGCTGATAAAAGAACGCCACCGTCATCAGAATGGGCACCAGGTTAAAGGTGTCGGAACCGACCAGCGGGATGGTGAAGGGCAGTGAAAAGAGCGCATCGGGCTGCGACAGGTCCTTGATCCAGAGGATGAAGGGCGAGTGGCGCAGTTCGAACGAGGTCCGGAGGATCTGGAAGAGACCGAAGAAGATCGGCAGCTGAAAGAAGATGACCAGGCATCCCATGAGAGGCGGCGTGGCGCCGTGCTCCTTCATGAGTTTCATCTGCGCTTCGTTGAACTTTTTCTTGTTGTTCTTGTGTTTCTTTTTGAGCTCGTCCAGCTTCGGCTTCATCACGGCCATCTTCTGCTGGTACTTGTGCATGCTCACTTGCTGGTAACGGTTGAGGGGGAAGAGGAGGCCTTTGACCACGAAGGTGAGGCATACGATGGCCACACCCCAGTTCGAAAAGATCGCGTAGAACTGGCGCAAGATCCAGATGAGGGATTTGTTGATCCACGCGAAAGAGCCGTAGCTCTCCTCGATGAGCGGATAGAAGTCGGTGTAAGGCTCACTCTGCAACAGGTCGGTCGATTTCGGACCCGCGTAGAAGACCAGATCCTGGGCGACGACCTGGCCCGGATCGGGAATCCTTGGCACTTTCAGCAGGTAGCGGGCGAGCACATTGGTCTTCGCCTGCTCGCGAAAGTCGGCGAGTTTCGACTCGCTCGGTTCGCTCTTCGTCTCCTGGCGGTAGGTCTCGACGAACTGTGCGTATTTGTGGTCGTCCTCGAGGATCCGAAATTCGATCTTGCGCAGGAGCTTTCCTTCACCCGGCCGCAGGAGGAGCGCAAAGTAGTTGCTCATGACGCCGGAGAAAAGATGCTCTTCCTGCTTCCTGATGGCGAACGAGTAGGGATCGCCTTTCAGATCGGCCGCGGGAAAGTCGAGCAGTTCCGGGGGACTGGCCTCGTCCCTCGGATCGCCCGTGTAAAACACCCCTGTCGGTCCGAGCGTGAAGGAGGCTCTCTTCTGATCGTCGATGCCGGCCATGCCGTCGAGGTTGAGATTGAGCCCGCCCTTCCGGTTGGGATTCTCGTTTTCCACGGCGATCTGCACGCCCATGTGCTGGGCACCACCGTGAAAGGTAAACACCTTGCTCAGTTTCAGACCGTCGCCCGGTCTGAAGGAGAAGGTCACTCTCGCGCCGCCGCCGCTCGTCTCGACGACCGACGATTCCCAGAGCGCATTCGCGAAGTCGTAGGCGGATCCGTCCCGGCTGCCCCCGGCATCCTCGAGCATGAAAGAGAACTGGCTCTCGCTCGTTGATCCGAGGATCTCAAGCCAGTTCTCGGGGTTTGCCATGGCGGCGGGATCTTTCTGGACCTCGGAATCGGTGAAATAGTTCTTGAATCTCAACGACCTGAGAGCCGCTCCCCTGTTGGCGAAGACGGCCATGAAGATATCGGTCTCGACCACGATCTCTTCCTCGGCTTCGACGCTGCTCGCCTCGTAGACCGACTCCGTTACGGGGGTGTCCGGATCGATCGATTCGGGCTGCTCTTCAGCGCCCTCGTCCTCGATGGTTTCCATTCCGTCGTCGCTGTCGTCCAGTCCGTCTTCGGACGCGTCGTGAGCCTCTTCGGCGGACTGAGGCGGCGGATCGGGCCGCTCGGGCGGCGGAAAGAGGATGGTGTGAAGCCAAAGAAGGAGAAAACAGAGAAAGAGTGCTGTAAGAAGCCGCTTGTCCATCGATGAATTCCTCTATTTACCTTCCTTCAATCGGGCTGCGAGGAAGAGGGGGAGCTTTCCCGTGTTCATGATCTTCTCGAAGGTACGATCCACATCATAGGGAACCCTGTGAAACTGGAGGGTGCCCTTGTCGAGTGTGGCGTAGCAGGCACGGGGATCGCCGTCGCGGGGCTGCCCCACGCTCCCCACGTTGATGATGGCCCGCTTCCCCTGTGGAAGCGCGAAACCTCCATCGAGACTATCTTGCGGCAGGAAGCTGAAGTTTTCGAGGTAGACGCCCGGAAGGTGTGAGTGACCAATGAGGCAGACCGGTCTTTCGAGCAGCCTGAAGAGTTCGGACATCTTGTGGTGGTCATAGACGTCCTCGGGAACAACATATTCATGAACGCGATCTCTGGGTGATCCGTGAACGAGCATGAATTCATCGCGGAAAATCACCGTGGGAAGACTGTCGACGTAATTCCAGTACTCCCTGTTCTGTTCCCGCGAATAGTCCGTGGAGTTTATCTCATCCCGCGTCCACTCGAGGGCACGACGGGCCTGAACATTGAAATCTTCAGCGGAAGAGAGAAGCGCCTGCTCGTGGTTTCCGCGCAAGCAGCCGGTGAAGGTCCGGGAAATATCGAGACAATCGCGAGGGTCGGGCCCGTAGCCTATCACGTCGCCGAGACAGTAAATCTCGTCCACGTTCAAACTTTTCGCATGGTCGAGAACCGCCCGGAGTGCTTCGATGTTGGCATGGATATCTGATACAAAAGCCTGCACGAATAATACGCTCTCGTTCTCTAGTTTGCCCCTGATTCCTCGGATCTCCCATCACTGGAAGAGCCCTCGGTTTCAGGCTCGATCTCCCCCTTCCGGTCAGCTTCGTCGAGCGAGGGGTCCGCTCCAGGGAGCGTTGCGTCCTTGTCTTCGACGATCATTACCGGGATGCCGTCGCACACCGGATAGAGACGGTTGCACTTCGGACAGAGGAGGCTGTCACCCTCTTGTTCCACTCCTTCCTTGCAGAGCGGACAAACGAGGATTTCGAGCAGTTTCTCGTCCACAAGACCACCTCTCGAAAAATCGATCGTATCAGTTCGAAACTGGTAGATTCCAATGTAGGGAGAGCAATCCGGATCTTCAAATGTAAACGAGGCATAATAGGTGGCCAGAAGCGGCAAGTCAAGGCCGAGAAGAGAATTGAAGGATTCTCATTTTTTTGAATTCTCGCAGTCATCGCGAGATAAAGGCGTTATGATAAATTCCATGGCGAGAATGACGGAGACCAACCCTTGTCGCTGCTTGATCGTGATTCCACTCACGCTCATTTTGGCAGCCATACCGCTTTTGCCGGGTTGCGGCGGTGACGATGAGACCGCAACGCCGGGGACGCCGCCCCCCGTGAAAGAGGAGGAGTGGTTCTGGCGCGATCGACTCTGCGAACGCCCTGAACCGCTCGCCGCGATCGAGCCGGCCGCCCGGTTGCGCTCTCTGGTGGCGGAAATCTTCGACGGAATCGGCGACCGGCCGCCAGGCACTCTCGAAAAGGAGATCGCCGCACTCGGCGCGCTGGGAGAGGACGCGATTCCGCTCATCGTCGATCGGATCGGAAGCGATCAGAAACCGGTCCGGTACGCGGCCGCCGCGGCCCTGGGACGTATCGATAGTCCCTGTGCACAGGAACCGCTTCTCCTGTTGCTCATGGACGGGTGGAGCACGGTGGCGATTCTTGCCGCCGATATCCTGGCCGAGAAGAGTGAGCGCTGGACGATTCCGCGGTTGATCAAGACGATCGGGCCCTACCCTGTCGATTTCAATCCCGTGCTCATGGTGCGGGTCAAGTCCGCGGCAGCTCTGATCAGGCACCGGATATACTCGGGAGTGCCGTTCCTCATCAAGATTTTGAAGGAGAACACTCCGGCCGAGGATCCCGCGAGGGAATGGGACGACACGCAACGGCTCGCCTGGGAGAAGGAGGAGGCTCTCAAGGCCCTGTCCGCTCTCTCTGGCGACAATTTTGGTTTCACCGTCGACTCCTCGCGCCCGCGGCAAGCAGAGGCTGCTCTCCGTTTCGAAACGTGGTGGCATGATGCCGCAGAATCTACCTGGTCCAGGGCCCCGGCCATCGATGATCCTCTACTGATCGCCGAGATCGAAGAGATCATCGCGGCGCTCTCGACTTTTCAAATCCGCAACAAGGATTGCGCCCAGTTCATGCTCCGCATGCTCGGACCGCCGGTGATTCCCTTCCTGGTGAAGGCTCTGTCGAGCGACGACTTTTATGTCAAGTTCCACGTACTCGACATCATCGCCGAGCTTGCGACCTCTTCGGGGAGCCTCGACACCGATCTCTCCGACGCCGTGTGCGGTTCTCTCAAAGACCGGAGTCCGGCGGTCCGCGCACAAGCATGCCGCACACTGGGACGGCTCGGCCACGCGTCGTCGATCCCCTTCCTGGAGCAGGTCCTGGGCGACGGCGACAGCGATGTCCGCCTGAAGGCAGTGGAAGCGATCGGGCTCATCGGCGGTTCGGAGAGCGAGAGATGTTTGACCGATCTCCTCGCGAACACGGCCCAGGGCCAGCTGCGGGTCGAGATCCTCGCCGCTCTCGTCAGGTTTTCGAGCCGTCATGTCGAGGAACTCCAAAAGGAATTACTCTCTGCCGATGCCTCCCGCCAGGGATGGGCGCTCCAGAAGGTGATCGACTTGACGGGCGATGATTTCGGATTCCCCCTGGGTGGCACCATGGAGAAACGCAGGTCGGCCGTGGAAAAGATCGGCCGTGCTTTGAGGCAGCGTTGAAGAAGAAACGCCCCACCCCACCGGCCGACTCAACTCTCGCTCCCCTACCAATCGAGAAGACGGTGTTCGCGGAATGAGACGAATTCGCCGTCCCCGAGTATCACGTGATCGAGAAGCTGAATGCCGAGCAGATCGCCGGCGTCCTTGAGGCGACGTGTGATCTCGAAATCTTCCGCCGACGGCGTCGGATCTCCCGAGGGATGGTTGTGGATCGCCAGAATCGCCCCGGCAAGCTCGCTGATGGCAGCCTGAAAAACCTCGCGCGGATGAACGATCGAAGCGGTGAGCGATCCCTCGGAAACACGCTCCTCCCGGATCACCCGGTGCTTGCTGTCGAGCAGGAGAACGAGAAAAACCTCGCGCTTCGAGTCGCGGAGCCGCAAGTGGAAATGGTCGAAAACGGCGCGGCTCGATTTCACCGCCATTCCGGGGGCAAGACGTCTCTCGCCAAGCCTCTGGGCGAGGGTCACGACCGCCTTCAGACGGGCGGCTCGTGCCGGCCCGATCCCGCACAGGGCCATCATCGATCTGGCGCTTCGGCTGGTAAAACCGCGCAATCCTCCCGGTGTCGAAAGGATCTCGCCTGCCAGCTCTCGAACGCTTTTTGTGCCCCTGCCCCGTCCCAGCACGAGGGAAAGGAGGTCCCTGTCGTCGAGATCGCAGCCCCCGTGATCCAGAATACGGGTCTGCAGATCCGATCCGGGCGTGGAGAGAGACCGCGGTCCGGGTATCGGCGTACGCGGAATTTGCCGACTCCCATTCCGCCGATCCCGTGCGCTATTGCCCGAAACCGTCTTGCCCATCGCGCACTCCGATCGTGAACCGTACAAAACGCAATTGGAAGTCAGGACGGATCGCACCGGGAGAGGTTTCAATCGAGGAGTGTCAATATCAGCGGATCAGGAATGCCTGGCCCCAGAGCCCCCGGTCTCCGCTGTCGAAACCGTCCGCGAAATCGGCTTCGAGCGCGAGCTTCTTGGCACCCTCGAGGGAAATGAGCGGCACCTTGACGGTCCCGTCCCCACCGCGAAGGATCTGGCTCTCGAAGACCGCGCGGCCATCGACCTGAACGCGGAAACGGATCGAACCGTGGGCTTTGAGATCGAGGGTCTCATCGGAAATTCCCACGAAGGCCTGAAAAGACTTGAACGGCTCCTCCAGGTCCCAGGTGAGCACCGAGCGAGAATGAACACCCAATCCCTTGGCAAAACGCTGTCCGCCGCAAACCAGTTCCCGCCCCGAAACCGACCGGTCGTTCCGAAAAGGAAAGAGAAAATCGTCGGCCGCGCCCAGGTAGGGAGTCTGCTCCGTCGAGGTCGGTTCCAGATCGCTCAGGTAGATCATCGAGTCGCGCCGGAACGAGATCGATTCGATCACATCGATCGAGAGCGAGAACTCGGGCAGGAAGCTCCCTCCGAGGGCGAGCTTGCCGTCAGCGAGGCTCTCGAACGATCCGGTCACCCTTCCGGCCCCGCCCCGCAGCAGCACGAATGTGTCACTGTCGCCGCGCCGCTCGGCCCCTGCCGAACTGATCACCACGGCATTCAGCTGATCGAAGGAAAACTCGACGAGGCCGAGGCTGCACTCGAAATTCAGTCCCTTGTCGGTAAAGAAGTCCACCGTGCCGTTGATGAAGTCCTCGCCGTATCCGTTCGGTCTCTTCCGGTAGACCACATCCTCGTCAACCGATGCCGCATACCGCCCGAAATCGGCGGGGATATCCCTCTCCCCCGGAAGCAGCATCTGCAGGGAGTCGATCGGAATGTCGAGAATCCCCAGGAGCGGGTTGTCGAGCACGATCTTCTCCTCGTCGCCGCCGGTCAGTACGCCCGTCAGATAGTCCCCCCCCTGAAACAGAACGCCCACGGCTCCATCGGTCTGAGGCCCGGCCTTCGCGGACGGAAAGCTGATCATGTGAATCTCGGCAAAAGGGATCGTCTTCACACCGGAGGCGCACTCCGCGCGGAGAGCGCCTTTCTTGTCCACGTCGAGAAGCCCCCCGTTGATGCAACGACCGTCGATCGTGAATATGGCGGCCTGGCTCCGTGGCGCTCCGAATGCCGTCCCGCACAGCGCGCCCAGCATCAGGACCGCGGCGCCCGTTGCGGATGAGATTCGGCGATGGAAGAGTCTCATGAGTAATCCCGTCCTTGATTGTCTCTCGTACCCGCGGAAGCGACCGGTCGTGCCCACGGTTGCGTGGCAGACCGTATCAGGAATCGGTCCGCGGCCGGTTTTCCGATTATGCCATTCTGACAGTAAGCAATTTTGTTTTTTTCGACTCTCTGTCAAATTGGCATCCACTGACGGCCCGTGTGATTCGAGGGCTTTGAGCCCTTATAACATCTTCTCCCAAAGAAATATACGATTTCTCCACCAAACCGTGTTTGGCATCTCATTTGCATAATCAGGCGGGTTTCGAACTCTTTACTGGTAATCAATCTGCAGTCAATCTCAGTTTTCTGTACCGGATATACAAGCTTAAGGAGGAATCAATGGCAGCCAAACAGCTTGCTTTCGACCAAGAAGCTCGTGAACGGCTCAAAGCCGGCGTGACCAAGATCGCCAAAGCCGTCAAATCGACGCTCGGCCCCAAGGGCCACAATGCCGTCATTGACAAAGGCTGGGGCGGCCCCACCGTGACCAAGGACGGGGTGACCGTCGCCGAGGAGATCGAGCTCAAGGACAGCTACGAGAACATGGGCGCTCTTCTCATCCGAGAGGCCGCGTCCAAGACATCCAAGACAGCTGGCGACGGAACTACGACCGCCACGGTTCTGGCCGAGGCGATCTTTCTCGAGGGACTCAAGTATCTCACCTCCGGCGTCGATCCCGTGTCGCTCGTTTCGGGAGTCCGGGCCGGGGTGGAAGCCGCCTCGGGCTACCTCGACTCGATTTCCCGTTCCGTATCGGACAAGAAAGAGATCGCCCAGATCGCGGCGATTTCGGCCAACAATGACGCCGAAATCGGCAAGATGATCGCCGACGCCATGGATCGCGTGGGCAAGGACGGCGTCATCATGGTCGAGGAAGGCAAGAGCCTCGAGACCGAGGTCGATGTGGTCGAGGGAATGCAGTTCGACCGCGGATTCCTCTCCCCCCATTTCGTCACCAATCCCGAGAAGATGTTCACCGAGCTCGAGAATCCTTTTATTCTCGTTTACGAGGACAAGCTGAGCAACGTGAAAGCCCTCGTTCCCCTTCTCGAGACCGTGGCCAAGACCAACCGCCCGATCCTCATCATTGCCGAGGATGTGGAGGGCGAGGCTCTCGCCACGCTCGTGGTCAACAAGCTCCGCGGTATCTTCAAATGTGCCGCGGTCAAGGCGCCCGGTTACGGTGACCGGCGGAAAGCCATGATGGAAGACATCGCCATCCTCACCGGCGGCAAGCCGATCTTCAAGGATCTCGGCATCAGCCTCGAGGAGGTCTCGCTCAACGACCTCGGAACCGCCAAGAAGGTCACGATCAACTCGGAGGACACGACGATCATCAGAGGTGCGGGTTCGGCCGACGACGTCACCACCCGCTGTGCGAGGATCAGGAGCGAGATCGAGAACTCCACCTCCGACTACGATCGCGAAAAGCTGCAGGAACGGCTCGCCAAGCTCGCGGGCGGCGTGGCTCAGATCAACGTGGGCGCCGCGACCGAAACAGAGCTGAAAGAGCGCAAGGCGCGCGTCGAGGACGCCCTGCACGCCACGCGTGCGGCGGTCGAAGAAGGGATCATCCCCGGAGGCGGAGTGGCCCTTCTGCGCGCAAGATCGAAAGTGGACGGCCTCAGGGTGAAGGGCGAAGAGAAATTCGGCCTCGCCGTGGTGAAAAAGGCCCTCGCCATGCCCCTCTTGACGATTGCCCAGAACGCCGGCGTCGAAGGTCCCGTGGTGGCGCGCAAGATCGAGGACAAGGATGACTCCTTCGGTTACGACGCGGCGCGCGACAACTTCATCGACATGTTCGAAGGCGGAATCATCGATCCCACCAAGGTTGCCAAGTCGGCCCTGGAGAACGGCGCTTCGATCGCGACGCTCCTTCTCACCACCGACGCGATCGTCACCGACCTTCCCAAGGAGGAAGACGAGACACCGGTGCAGCCCGGCATGGACGAGATGTACTAGAGGAAAACAAGAGTTAAAAAGACAGTTGAAACAATAAATCGTAAAGGGAGGAAAATCGAATGGTCAACCTGAAACCTTTGGACGACAGGATTGTGATCGAGGTTCTTGAAGCCGAGGAACGGACCGCCGGCGGCATCGTGCTCCCCGACACGGCCAAGGAGAAGCCCCAGAAGGGCAAGGTCGTGGCCCTGGGTAGCGGCAAGCAGACCGAAGACGGCAAGAGAGCGACCTTTTCTGTCAAGAAGAACGACCTCGTTCTCTTCGGCAAGTATTCGGGCCAGGATATCACCGTTGACGGCAAGGAATACAAGATCATGAGAGAGGGCGAAGTACTCGCTCGCTTCGAGTAATCGAAATACCAGGTAAGTGAAAAACGCAGGAACCTCAACATAAAAGGACGGAGAAAAGAAAATGGCCAAACAGCTTCTTTTCGATGACGAGGCGCGACGGAAGATCCTGAAGGGGATCGAGAAGCTCGCCCGAACCGTGGAGGTCACCTTGGGGCCTTCGGGGCGCAATGTGATTATAGACAAGTCCTTCGGCTCTCCCAGTGTCACCAAGGACGGTGTCACCGTTTCCAAGGAGATCGAACTGGAAGATCCCTTTGAAAACATGGGCGCCAAGCTGGCCAACGAGGTGGCGAGCAAGACGAACGACGATGCCGGCGATGGCACGACCACTGCCACCGTCCTGGCGCGCGCCATCTTCAGGGAAGGGCTCAAGTACCTCTCGTCCGGGGTCAATCCCCAGGCGCTCAAGAGGGGCATCGACAAGTCGGTCAAGTGCGTGACCGCCGCGATCGACGACATGTCCAAGAAGATCAAGGACAAGAAGGAGATCGTCCAGGTCGGCTCGGTTTCGGCCAACAACGACGAGTCGGTGGGCAAGCTCATCGCCGACGCCATGAACAAGGTCGGCCAGGACGGCGTCATCACCGTGGAAGAAGCCAAGACCACGGTCACCGATCTCGAGTTCGTGGAAGGGATGCAGTTCGACAAGGGATACCTTTCTCCCTATTTCATCAACAATCTCCAGGACCTGTCCGTCGAGATGGAGAACGCCCACGTTCTCATTCACGAGAAGAAGATTTCCAACATGCGGCCCCTTCTGCCCGTGCTCGAGGCCGTGGCCAAGACAGGCAAGCCCCTGCTGATCATTGCCGAGGATGTGGAAAGCGAAGCGCTCGCCGCGCTCGTGGTGAACAAGCTCCGCGGTACGCTCAACGTGGCGGCGGTCAAGGCGCCCGGATTCGGTGACCGGCGCAAGGCGATCCTCGAGGATATCGCAGTGCTCACCTCTGGAACGTGCATCACCGAGGATATCGGCGTCAAACTCGAGAACATCGAGCTCGACATGCTCGGAACGGCCAAGAAGATCGCCGTGGACAAGGACACCACCACGGTGGTCAAGGGCGCCGGCAAGAAAGCCGACATCAACGCCCGCATCGGCCAGATCCGGAACCAGATCGAGCAGTCGACGTCCGACTATGATCGCGAGAAGCTCCAGGAACGCCTTGCCAAGCTGACCGGTGGCGTGGCGATCATCCGCGTGGGCGCCCATACCGAGACGTCGCTCAAGGAAAAGAAGGCCCGCGTCGAAGACGCCCTCAACGCCACCCGCGCCGCGGTCGAGGAAGGGATCGTGCCCGGCGGGGGCGCGGCGCTTGTCCGCTGCATCCCAACGCTCGAGAACCTCAAGCTTTCCAAGGAAGAGAAGTTCGGCCGGGCGGTCGTGCTCCGCGCCATCGAGGAGCCGTTGCGCAGAATCGTCTCCAACGCAGGATTCGACGGTTCGGTCATCGTCCACGAGGTGAGAGAGAAGGATACGAAGAGCTTCGGTTTCGATGCCCAGAAGGGCGATACGTGCGATCTCTTCAAGGCCGGAATCATCGATCCTGCCAAGGTCGTTCGCTGCGCTCTGCAGAACGCGGCCTCCGTGTCCGGTTTGATGCTCACCACCGACAGCCTCATCACCGATCTCTCGGACAAGGACGAAGAGATCGAAGGTGCGGTGATGTAGCGCCTCCGTGCCGGGATCGACCCGGCGCGGACCGCCTGCTCTTGCCTTCAGGATGAATACACCGCCGCGCGGCTCCTGATCAAAGCCGCGCGGCGGTTTACCGTAAATGAGAAAGGGGTGGATGCCCAATGGCCCAGAAACGAGACTACTACGAAGTTCTCGGAGTCGAGCAAGGCGCGAACTCCGACGAGCTCAAAAGGGCTTACCGAAAGCTGGCACTCAAGTACCACCCCGACAGGAACAAGAACGATACCCAGGCGGCGGACAGGTTCAAGGAAGCGGCGGAAGCCTACGAGGTTCTCAACGACCCGCAGAAACGCCAGCTCTACGACCAGTTCGGTCATGACGGCCTCGAGCGGCGCGGCTACCAGAGAGGCTTCAGTTCTTTCGAAGATATCTTTTCCATGTTCAACGATATCTTCGGGGGGGGCGGCGGCGGCGGCGGCGGCGGTTCGATATTCGGAGATCTTTTCGGACACCAGGGCTCGGGCCGTGCGGGGCGCAACCGGCCCGGCCGCGGAGCAAGCCTCAAGTGCGAGATCACGATCGAACTGATCGACGCTTTCAACGGAATCGACAAGACGATCGATCTGAAACGCAACGAAATCTGCAACACCTGCAAGGGCTCGGGCGCGAAGCCGGGAACATCGGTGACGACCTGTCCCGCCTGCCATGGACATGGCGAGGTGCAGCAATCCCAGGGTTTCTTTTCGATCCGCACGACCTGTCCCCATTGCGGCGGCAACGGGGAGGTCATCGAGCACCATTGTACGGCGTGCAAGGGTACGGGCCGCGTCCCCAAGAAACGCAGTATCACCGTTCACATCCCGGCCGGCGTCCACGACGGCACCCAGATGCGGGTCAGCGGAGAAGGCGAGCCTGGATTCAACAACGGCCCCAGAGGCGACCTCTATTGCATCATCCGCGTCAAGCCCCACCCGCTCTTCGGGCGGAACGAGGACGACCTGATCTGTCATGTGCCGATCACTTTCTCTCAGGCCGCCCTCGGTTCCGATATCGAGGTCCCGAGTCTCAAAGGGAAGGCGACGCTGAAGATCCCCGCGGGGACGCAGACGGGCAAGATCTTCAGGATGCGCAAGCAGGGGATGCCCAATGTCTACGGTCACGGACGGGGCGATCTTCTCGCCAAGGTGCAGATCGAGACGCCCAAGAGGCTCACACCGAGACAGACGGAGCTCTTGAAGGAATTCGCCGCGACGGAAGACAAGAACGTCACACCGGAGCGGCAGTCATTCTTCGACAAGGTTAAAAGGATCTTCGAAAGCCGCGATTGAGGAACGGAGACGAAGGGATGACTCGAAAAGGCAAGAACAGCCGAAAGGGCAAGAAGAACAAGAACTCGCGCCGGGAAGAGACCGAACCTCTGAACGAGAAGACCGACGCGCAGAAGGAGCCGTCGGCCGAAGCACCGGACGGAGAAGCAGCCCCCGAGGCGCCTGCCGAAACGGAAGAGCTCGAGCCGCTCGAAGAGCAAGTCAAGGAGTTGACCGACCGTCTGCAGCGCAAGACGGCCGAATTCGCCAACTATCAGAAACGCATCCAGAAGGAGATGGACGAGACGCGCAGGTACGCCATCAAACCTCTGGCTCTCGATCTCCTCCAGGTGCTGGACAGCCTCGAGAGGGCGCTGATCACCTCGGCCGACGACCAGTCCGAGAATCAGCAGGGGATGGAGGAGTTCACCAAAGGCTTCAAGATGATCTACGACCAGTTGATGGGCGCTCTGACCAGCCACGGCATCGTGTCGATCGAGGCCAAGAACGAGCCCTTCGATCCCAACTGTCACGACGCGGTCATGGAGGAGGAAAATCCCGACCTGCCGGACAGGACGGTCATCGACGAATTGGTCAAGGGGTACATGCTTCACGAACGGCTCTTGCGGCCGTCAAGGGTCCGCGTTTCGCGTATACCCAAGGAGCAAGACGCAGACGAGGCGGCTGCGGACGAGGAAACAGAGGGGGAAAAAGACTGAGCGCTCGCCCTCGAGTGGCGGGACGCGATCTGACCGAGGAGTGCATCATGCCCACTTACGAGTACATCTGCGAAACATGCGGCTTCGAATTCGACCGGTTTCAGTCGATCACCGCCGGCTCTCTGCGCAAATGCCCCGAATGCAAGGCTTTCGCCCTGAGGCGGAAAATCGGGTCCGGCTCTGGAATCATCTTCAAGGGTTCCGGCTTCTACGAAACCGACTATCGCAGCAATTCTTACAAGGCCGGCCAGAGGCAGGAAGCCAATGCCGCCCCTTCGAGCTCGGCAGGTACGTCGAAAACGTCGAAGACGTCGAAAACATCGAAGACGACAAAGAAGTCCGCCGACAAATCAACGGGCTCCAAAGCCAAGAAAGCCTCTTGAGCGCTCCCCGCGGATCTTCGGGCCCCTACCCCGAGGTCGTCACCCGCAGAACGACATCATCGACGATATCCCCATCGTCGAGTTCGACCTCGGCCTCTCCCGTTCCCGAGCCTCCCGTCGAAGCCACGCGGTAGCGTCCACACTCGAGCCCCGAGAAAGTGAACGAGCCATCCCCCTGGGTGACAATCATCGTACTCGATTCGCCTTCTTTCCCGGGATCGTCGACGATCCGCGTCAGGCTGACCGGAAGGTAGGCGACCGGTTTCTGGGTCTTGGCGTCGATCGCCTTCCCCTTGATCGTCGCGCCCCGCGCGATGACGATGTCGATGTTGGAGGTTTCCCGCCCCTCGCGCACCTGGACCGGTTCGAACCGCCGCTCGATGTACTTTCCGCCCTTGGCAACGAGTCTGTATTCGCCCTCGGCAAGATAGCGCACGGTGAAATTGCCGTCCTTGTCGGTGGTCACCCGGCCTGCCGCGCCGCCCATGGTGATGGTGGTCACTCCCTCGGTCTCGCCGTCGCCGTTGTCCACGGCGATCGCGGCCACGTTGACCATCCTTCTTGTCACCGTCGGTTTCTTCTCGACCAGATGTTCGAGGGTGATCGCCACGCCCTTGACCGGATCTCCCGTGGCGCTGTCAGTCACGCGCCCGCTCACCCGGCCCGTGGGCAGATCGAAATCGCGGTCGGTCCGGCTCCCGGCATAGACCTTGACATCCGTCTCGATCGGATCGGGAATCCCTCCCACGCCGAGGCGTACCTTGTAGGCGCCGGGCTTTACATTTTCCATCGCGTAGGCGCCTTTCTGATCGGTGCTCACCGATTTGGTGGGCATGAATGCGAATCCCTCGGCCGGGAAGAGCTCGACCTTCATCCCCTCCACCGGATTTCCGGCCTCGGTCACGTAACCGGAAATCACCGACCCTGCCATGTCATGGATATCGCAGGTGACAGCCTCGCCCTCCTCGACGATCACGACCTGCTCGTCGTCCGTTGCTTCCTCCTGGCCCGAGATCATGATCTGGAACATCATGTTCCCTTCGGTCTCCTTGGCCAGGCTCACGAAGTATCTTCCCGGCAACAGCCCCCGCATGACATAACGGCCGTCGATGTCGGCGCGTGCATTTTGCCTCTGCCACTTGCCCGCGCAACGCGCCTGAACCTGTGCTCCCGAAAAGGGTCTGCCATCCTTGTCGTACACCATCCCTTCGATCGAGCCACCGGCGAGCAAGATCATGTCCACATCCGGCTTGTGCTCTCCAACGGCCAGAAGAATCTCCCGGGGTTCGGGTGAGAGATAGTCGAGATGCCTCGCCTCGACCAGGTATTCTCCCTCGGACACCCCCCCGATCCGGTACGTGCCATCGGCCGAGGACTTCACGCTCTTGATCGCGCCTCCCGAATCGATCAGCCCGGGCTGATCTCCACCGCCGATCCTGATTTCCTTCCGTATTCTCGTTCCGCCGGTCTGTACGTCCGGTTCATCCGGCTTGGCGCGCAGCGAAATTGTCGCGCCCTCCACCGGCTCCCCATCGGGAGAGACGAGCCTGCCCGAAATCCTGGCCTCGGGCACGAGCTGAAAAGTCTTTTCCACGCGTTCTCCCGGTGCGGCCGCGAGCCCATGGGAGATCGCGTCGGCGAAGCCGTCCGCCGTGACGGTGAGCCGCAACGGATCATCTCCGACCCCCTCGACCAGGTAGGCTCCCCCGGCGTCCGCGTCCGGAGCGATCTGCCTGGCGGCCTCCGCGCCCTTGAAGATCCTGCCGGTGAAACGGCGGCCGAACTGCCCCCGCTCGACACGCAGCTGAAAATCCTCGATCCTCTTGCCGGTCAGAGAATCTTCAACGTACCCGTGGACCGAACCGCCCTTCTCGAGGGCGAAGTTGACATCCCTGGAGCCGGCCTTCACCCCGGTACGCGATCTCGGATAGTAAACGCTGCCCGATGCTTTCAGGCTGACTTCCCCCTCTTTGAGGCCCTTGATCGTGTAGGCGCCGTCCGGGCCTGTTCGCGTGCTCCGGGTGATCGAACTCGAGCTCGACATTCCATCGATTTTCATCATCATCGTGCCCGAACCGCTCACCGACACGTTGGCGCCTGCGATCGGTTTCCCCCCGGTGTCGGTCACGAAACCGGATACGGTCAGACCTTGATCGAGCTCGAAATCGACGTCGCCCGTGTTCGCGGCCTTGGCCACATCGATCTTCCTCGGCGATGGCGAAGGATGATCCTCGTGCCGGACGTGAACCGCCACGCCGCCCGCCGGAACGCCACGGAGCAGATAGCTTCCGTCCGGACCGGTTTCGGTCGCGATGTCGCTCCTCCCGCCGAGCACACCGCCGAAGACCAACATTCCGCCCGACTCCTCCATGGTCGACGATGTCTTGACCGCCGAAACCACGGCGCCTTCGACCGGACTCCCCCCGGGAGAGAGCGTGACGAAACCACTGATGCTCCCCGCGTGTTCGAGGACCAGATTGCCCACATCCTTCTCATTGCCGCGGTACTTGCCGAGGGTGACCTTCTTGGTGACGAAGTGCTCGTGAGAGATGACGAGGAAGGCGTTCTCCACGGCCGGAACGCCGTCGATGACGAACGAGCCGTCCGAACCGGTTCTCACCTCGGGGCCCTTCTTCGCGGGGGGCCCTCCGCCCGGTATATCCAGAAAAAAGGGAAGGTCCAGCCGCGCGTCGCCGCCGGCCATGAACTGGACCGTTGCGCCGCTCAGCCGGCCCGTCTCGTCAGCGAGCACCACGCCGGTGACACGCCCCTTGCCCTCCGGCAGAAGGTCCGGTTTTTCCCGGTCCTCTTCCGCTCGGGGCGCGTCGGTGCCATCGAGCGCGATGCGCTCCTCCGGACCGCCCCCTGCCGCGGCGGGATCGCTTTCTCCAAGGATCGTCTCCCCCTGATCGAGATTCTCCTCCCGAGCCGATTCTGCGCCGGGCGGATCGATCTCGTCCTGTCCGTCGCCGTTCAAATCGAGTATCAGAGCGAGCACTACAGCCAGCCCGATGCCTATGACGATGGCGCCGTACACGAACAGCTTGTCGCGGTTTCCCATGATCTCCTCCAGGAACACATCCGAAAAGTACAGCGATGTGGATACAGCCTTTGCGCACTTTTACGCGTCTCGGTCCGGGAGCGGTAGAACTAAATCGGCAGCATTTGGAGGCGGATCCAGATCGATGCGTTTCGGTGCGTGTGCTCGACCGGACAGAATGCGGAAGAGATCATTGACTTCAGGGGGGCGGAGCGTTATAAGCTTATCTTTTCCATCTCGATCGAAACCAGAGCTCCGGTCTCGATCGAACAGAGCTTTATGTCATCCTGATATTTGGCATCCTCTCTCCGGTCAGCTTCGTTGAGTCCTTTTCCGTGAATCCCCTCACCGGGTTTCACTCTTCCCAGGATTGAGCAGGATGGTTGAGAACAACAACCTATTGGCGGATTATGCGCCCGTTTTCATTCTCCTAGCCGTGGTGCTCGGATTCGCGACGTTCATACTCGTGAGTTCCCGTCTCCTCGGGAAGGGGCACGACCACCGCGATAAGATGCTTCCCTACGAGTGCGGTATGCTTCCCAAGCACTCGGCCCGTCGGCGGTTCTCGCTCGGTTTTTATGTCACCGCCGTCATCTTCCTGCTTTTCGATATCGAAGTCGTCTTTCTCTTCCCCTGGGCCATCTCGCTCAGGGAGCTGGGAACGGCCGGTCTCGTGGTTATGGTCCTCTTCATCGTGATCCTCGGCCTGGGTCTGGTCTACGCCTGGAGAAAGGGAGCGCTCGAATGGGATTAGAAAGAAATTTTCCCGAATTCATCACCGCTCCGCTCGGCTGGCTCGTGAACTGGGCGCGCAAGAATTCGATCTGGCCCATGCCGATGGGGCTCTCCTGCTGCGCGATCGAGATGATGGCCATGGCCGGACCGCGATTCGACGTGGCCCGGTTCGGGGCCGAAGTCTTCCGCTTCTCCCCGCGCCAGAGCGACGTGATGATCGTGGCAGGCACGGTCACCTGGAAGATGGCCCCCATCGTCCGCCAGGTCTACGAACAGATTCCCGATCCCAAGTGGGTCATCTCCATGGGCGTCTGCGCCTCGTCAGGCGGCCTCTATAGAAATTACGCCGTGGTCCAGGGCGTGGACAACATCATCCCCGTCGACTTTTACGTTCCGGCCTGCCCTCCGCGGCCCGACGCTCTCCTCGACGCGCTCCTCAAGCTGCAGGACAAGATGATGACCGAAAAGCTGAAACCATGATCTCATCGAGCAGGTGCCATGACAGACGAAACCCAGTTACCTGAAGGATTCGAAGAACGGGTCGCCGAAGCCGGCGGCGCGCTACTTCCGACGCAACCGGACGGGATCCCGGCGGCGCGCGTCGACGCCGACTCTCTGATCGATCTCCTCGAGGCGCTCAAGATGGGTCCCGGCCTCCGTTTCGACATGCTCACCGATCTCTTCGGCATCGACGAATACCCTGCCTCGCCCCGTTTCGACGTGATCTATCACCTCCGCTCCATGGCCACGGGCGGGATGGTTCGGATCAGATCCTTCGCCAAGGGGGATGATCATGCGATCCCGTCGGTTGTGGCCCTTTATTCGACGGCCGACTGGCACGAGCGCGAGGCTTACGACATGATGGGGATCCAGTTCACCGGACACCCCGACCTGAAAAGAATACTGATGCCTCTCGAGTACGGGCACCATCCCTTGCGGAAGGACTTCCCCCTCGAGGGGATCGAGCCCGATCGGCTCTTCAAGAAGCGTTTTCCTGAAAAGAGCATCGGATCGATGCACCAGAAGCCAGAACAAAAGGGGCAAGGCGGCTCATGACCGATTTGGATAGAGTGACCGGTCCAGAGGTCCCCGAAACGACCGCGGAACCGGGCGAATTCGGCGTCGAGCAGACAACGCTCTACATGGGCCCGCAGCACCCGGCCACGCACGGTGTCCTCCAGGTCATTCTCACCCTCGAGGGCGAGAAGATCGTGAACGCCGAGCCGGTGGTCGGGTTTCTGCACCGCGGCAAGGAAAAGCACGGCGAGAAACTGAACTACAATCAGTACATCACCTTCACCGACAGGCTCGATTACTGCTCGTCCATGGCCAACAATATCGGCTACGCCCTGGCAGTAGAGGATCTGCTCGGGATCGAGTGCACAGAACGGTGCCAGTATTTCCGCGTCATCATCGCCGAGCTGACGCGGATCGCCTCCCACCTGATCTGGCTCGGTACATCGGCGATCGACCTCGGCGCGATCACGATCTACTTCTACACCTTCAAGGAACGGGAAGATATCTACGACATCTTCGACCAGATCACCGGTCTGCGCATGAACAACATGTTCGTCCGTTTCGGAGGAATGGCAGGCGATATCAGGCCCGGCGTGGCGGACCGTATCCGCAAGTTCACCGATGACTTTCCGGGGACGCTCGACATTTGCGAGACGCTTCTCACGCGCAACAGGATCTGGTGGCAACGCACGCGCGACGTGGCCGTGATCTCCAAGGAAGACGCCATCAACCTCGGCTTGACCGGCCCCAACCTGCGCGGTTCGGGCGTCGAGTTCGACCTGCGCAAGTCCGATCCCTACCTGTGCTACGACAAGATCGATTTCGATATTCCCGTGGGCGAGGGCGGCGACGCCTACGACCGGTACCTCGTCCGCATGGAGGAGATGCGCCAGAGCGTCAGCATCATCCGGCAGGCGCTCGACGCCATGCCCGACGGGCCCGTGTTCACCGACGAGGCGCGCAAGCACATCCTCCCCCCGAAGAACCGCGTCTACGAGTCGATGGAGGAGCTGATCCACCAGTTCAAGATCGTCACCGACCTGAGACTCCCCACGGGACAGGTTTATCGCGCCACCGAGGTGCCCAAGGGCGAGCTCGGTTTCTTCATCGATTCCCGGGGCGGTCCGAGCGCTTACAGGATGCGCATCCGCTCGCCCTCGTTCACCAACCTGCAGGCCCTTCCCAGAATGGCCAAGGGACGATTGCTGGCGGACATGACAGCCATCATCGGTTCACTCGATTTCGTGATGGGAGAGGTGGACAGATAAAACAATGAGCGAAACAGACCCCTTTGTATTTCCCGAGGAGCTGGAAGCCGCGATCGTCGCGCTCAGGGATCACTACCCCGATCCCCACGCCGTCGTGATTCCGGCTCTCCACCATGTCCAGGATGCGTACGGTCATCTTTCCGACGAATCCCTGGTCCGCCTCGGCGACCTCCTCGACGTTCCCGCGGCCGAGATCTTCGGGACCCTGACTTTTTACACCATGTTCCGCCGCAGGCCCGAGGGGCGTTTCCACATCAACGTGTGCAAGAACCTGACCTGCCACCTCACTGGAAGCAACGAACTGCGCAGCCACATCGAGAGCAAACTCGGTATCGCCGCCGGCGAAACGAGCGCCGACGGGATCTTCACGCTGGGCGAGGTGGAGTGTCTCGGCGCCTGCACCGAATCGCCGGTGCTCGAGGTGGACGGCGAGTACCACTTTCGCGTCACGCCGCAGAAGGCGGACGAAATTCTGGACGACTACCGCCGGCGAGCGGGCAGCGCGCCTGAAGCGGCCGATGACTCTGCAGGGGCGGACCGGGCCGAACCTTCGGATCGGAGTGAGTAAGGAGAACGACCTGACGTGTCGGAAAAGTACCTGACAGCACGAATCGACGTGGAGAACTCGACCTCTCTCGAGACGATCCGCCAGCTCGGAGGCTACGCCACGGCGGAGCGGATCGTGAAGGAGATGGGCCGCGACGAGGTAACGAACGTCGTCCTCGAGTCGAACCTGCGCGGCCGCGGCGGCGCGGGTTTTCCCACGGGGCGCAAGTGGACCTTCATGCCGAAGGACTTCGACGGTCCCCGCTACCTCGCGGTGAACGCGGACGAGGGCGAGCCGGGCACCTGCAAGGACCGGATCATCATGGAGCAGGATCCCCACCTCCTTCTCGAGGGGATCATCATCGCCTGCTACGCGATCAGCTCCGAGGACGCCTACATCTACATCCGCGGAGAGTATCTCAAAAGCTATCAGATTCTCGGCCGGGCGATCGCCGAGGCCGAGGCTGCCGGTTTTCTGGGCACTGGCATCATGGGCACGGACGCCACCGTCCGCGTCCACCTGCACCGGGGCGCGGGCGCCTACATCTGCGGCGAGGAGACGTCGCTCATGGAGTCGCTCGAAGGCCACCGCGGCCACCCGAGGCCCAAGCCCCCCTTCCCCGCCATCGCCGGCCTCTGGCAGAAACCGACGGCGGTCAACAACGTGGAGACGATCGCCAATCTGCCGGCCATTCTCGAGAAAGGCGCCGCCTGGTACAAGTCGATCGGGACGGAGCAGTCCTCGGGCAATCTCCTCTACCAGGTGTCGGGCCATGTCAACACGCCGGGCGTGTTCGAGCTTCCTCTCGGCACGACGGCGCGCGAACTGATCGAGGTGCACGGCGGCGGCGTCTGGAAAGACCGCACGCTCAAGGCCTTCATCCCGGGAGGCATCTCGACCGGCTACCTGCCCGCTGACGCGATCGACGTGGCCTTGGACCACTCGGCGCTGATGGAGTGGGGAACCATGCTCGGAACGGGCGGGATCATCGTAATGGACGAAACGACCGACATCGTCGAGTCGCTCGAGATCCTGACTTCGTTTTACAGGCACGAGACATGCGGACAGTGCGCGCCCTGCCGCGAGGGGTGCGCGTGGTCCCACCGGATCATCAAACGGATCCTCGACGGGGGAGGAACACCGGCTGATCTCGACCAGCTCGAGGAGATCGCGCAGCTGAGCGAAAGGGGCCGGACGATCTGCGTCTTTCCCGACGCGATCTCGGCGCCGGTGCGGTCGGCGATCGAGCATTTCAAGGATGATTTCCTGGCGCGCATGAAAAACGGCAAGGAGAGCAACGTCCTTCCGGGGGCGACGACATGACAGAGAACAACAGCGTCAAACTGAAAATCAACGGGCAGGAAGTGGAAGCTTCCAAGGGATCGACGGTCCTCGAGGCGGCCCGGACGGCCGGTATCGAGATCCCCCACTTCTGCTATCATCCCACTCTCGAACTGGTCGGTTCGTGCCGCATGTGCCAGGTCGAGTTCGTGGCCGGCGAGCGCACCTTTCTCGGCGTGTCGTGCCGCACGACGGCGACCGACGGGATGGAGGTTCTGACCCACACGGAGAGCGCCGTACGCGCCCGGGCGGGCGTCCTCGAGTTCCTTCTCGCCAACCACCCCCTCGATTGCGCCATTTGCGACAAGGCGGGCGAGTGCCCGCTGCAGGACTACACCTACGAACATGGTTTCACCGAGGGACGCACCCAGGAATCGCGGCGCACGGGGATCAAGAAAACCCCTCTCGGCGGCCACATCATCTTCGATTCGGAGCGATGCATCCTCTGCACGCGCTGCGTGCGCTTCATGACCGACTATGCCAAGGCCCCGCAGCTCTGCGTTTCGGGGCGGGGAGACAAATCCCAGATCTCCACTTTCCCGGGACGGCAGCTCGACTCGAACTATACCGGCAACCTGGCCGACATCTGTCCGGTGGGCGCGCTGACCCTGGAAGAGTTCCGCTTCGCCTGCCGCTCGTGGAACCTCGAGTCCACACCATCGGTTTGCCCCTACTGCACGCGGGGCTGCAACGTTTTCGTCGACGTACGCGAGGTCGACGATTCGCCCAGACGCCACAACCGCGTCCTCCGCGTCAGGCCTCGCGAGAATCCCGATGTGCACGGCGCCTATATCTGCAACGAAGGCCGCTTCAGACCGCTCGAAACCCACAAGGAGAAGCGTCTCACCGCGCCTCTGCTCAAGGGGCAGCCCGCGGACCTGGACAGCGTGATCGAGGCCGCCGCCGCGGGGCTCAAGGAACAGGGCGGACGGCTCCTCGTGATCACCTCCCCCATGCGGTCCCTCGAGGAGCTCTATCTGATCAAGACCGTCTTCGAACCGCTCGCCGGGGACAAGATCGTCGCCCTCCAGCCCGAGCAAGAGGGCGGTGACAAGATCCTCCGCACGGAAGATCCAGCGGCCAATATCGAGGCCTGCGACGTGCTCGACATCCCCCTCGTCTCGATCGACGAGCTGGCAGATCTCATCGCCGGGGGCGACGTGGACGCACTCTTCCAGACGGTGCCCGCGATCTCGCTCTCCGACGACCTGGCGAAGAACCTGCGCCACATCGTCTATCTCGGCCATCTCGAGGACGACACCGCCGCCATGGCCGACGTAGCCATCCCCGGACAGATCTGGCTCGAAAAGGAGGGCACCTTCATCAATTTCCAGGGCCGGGTCCAGCGGTTCAGACCGGCGATCCGGCCGCCGGCAAGTGGTATCATTCCCGATCTCGACTCCCTCGCCCGCCTCGGACGCGCAATGGGCGCGGAGGAGATCCGGCCGGAACCGGCACTTCTCTTCGCGCGCATGGCGGACGAGTTGAAGGTCCTGTCGGGCCTCACCTACGCCGACCTCGGAGACTCGGGCGCGCTGCTTGCCGATGACGAAGGGGAGGAATCATGAGTACGGTTCAACTCATCGCAACCCTTGTAAAGGTGCTCGTCGTCTTCGGCGCCTGTCTCGGATCGGTCGCCGTGCTCGTCTATCTCGAGCGCCGCGTGTCGGCCTTCATGCAATGGCGGTACGGACCGAATCGGGTCGGGCCTTTCGGATTTCTTCAGCCGATCGCCGACCTGACCAAGCTCATGTTCAAGGAGGACATCATTCCGAGGGAGGCTTACAAGCTCTTCTTCATCCTGGCCCCGGTCATGGCCATGGCGCCCTCTTTCATGATGATGGCCGTCGTCCCCTTCGGCGATGCGATCGTCGTGGGCGAGGAGACGGTCCCGCTCGTCATCGCCGACGTGGGTATGGGTGTTCTCTTCCTGCTCGCCATCGGATCGCTGTCGGTTTACGGTCTCTCCATCGCGGGGTGGTCGTCGGGATCGAAGTTCTCCCTCATGGGCGGGATGCGGTCGACAGCCCAGATGATCTCCTACGAACTCACTCTCGGACTCGCCATCGTGGGTGTCCTGCTCCTGGGAGAATCCTTTTCGCTGCGCGAGATCGCTCTGGCACAAGCGGGCGGTATCCTCGAATGGAATATCTTCCAGCAGCCGCTCGGATTCATCCTCTTCCTGATCGCCATCTTTGCCGAGACGAACAGGCTCCCCTTCGACATGCCCGAGGCCGAATCGGAGCTCGTCTCCGGGTACCATACCGAGTACTCGTCGATGAAGTTCGCCTTCTTCTTCATGGGAGAGTACGTGGCCATGGTGGCGGGATCGTCGCTCATGGTGGTGCTCTTCCTCGGCGGATGGCACCTGCCCTGGGTCGGGACACTCGGCCTCGAGGGCTGGGTGCTCGGTCTCTTCCAGGCGGCCTGCTTCGCGGCCAAGGTCTTCTTGATTCTCATGTTCTTCATCCACGTGCGGTGGACCATACCGCGGTTCCGCTACGATCAACTCATGGCGCTGGGATGGAAGATCCTCCTTCCGCTGGCGCTCTTGAACGTCCTGGCCACGGCCGCGCTGGTCACGGCCGGTATACTGTAAACGAAACACGCGGGGAAACGTCCCGCGCCCGAATAGAGAGAGGTGTTGAAACAAAGTGGTTCTCGTCAAAGCCAAAAAGCTGAGTTTCTGGGAGAGGCTTTTCTTCTGGCCCCTCGTCAAAGGGCTCTGGACCACCTTCTCCCAGATATTCCACAAAAAGGTGACCCGTCTCTATCCCGAGGAGAGGCTGAAGTCCTTTCCCGAGATGAAGGGCCATCCCGTGCTCGTCAAGCGGCCCGACGGAAAGCCGCGGTGCGTGGCGTGCGGCCTCTGCGAGTTCGCCTGTCCTCCGCGTGCGATCTACATCGAGGGGCACGAGATCGACGACGACATCGAGCGGGCGCCCGAACTCTTCGAGATCGACAACACGAGGTGCATCCAGTGCGGCTTCTGCGAGGAGGCGTGCCCCAAGGAAGCTATCGTCATCTCCCACCGCGTCGAATTTGCCAGCGAAAAACGTGAAGATCTCATTTACGACCTGGAGACGCTGCTCGTGGACGAGCACGAGGTCCAGGATCGTTTGGATTACATCCGGAAAACGTTCGAACGATGGAAAACCTGATTTTCTACATTCTGGCCGCGGTCACGCTCTGCGGAGGCCTCGGGGTCGTCTTCATGAAGAACCCCGTCGCTTCGGCGCTGAGCCTGATCCTCGCCCTCCTCGGCATGGCGTGCATCTACCTCACCTTGGGCGCCGAGTTCCTCGCCGCCGTGCAGGTGCTGGTCTACGCGGGCGCCATCGTGGTTCTCTTCCTCTTTGTCATTCTTCTCGTCAATCAGGAAAAGACCAGGCCAGGCGGCTTCAGCCCGCTCAGGCTCGTCGTGCCGGTCGCGGTGATCGGCGTGAGCGTGGTCTGGGCCTGCCTCCTCTCCAAGGTCGAGTCGCCCGAGGCGATCTCCGCCCCCTCCCTCGGGTCGGGCACGGAGGCAGCCAAGTTGCTCTTCACAACCTACATATTCCCCTTTGAGGCGGTGTCGATCATCCTCCTTGCGGCCATGATCGGCGCCATTGTCCTGGCAAAGAAGAAGGGGGTGAAGTGATGGCCTTTTCCTTGCAGCACTACCTTGTCCTGAGCGCGCTCCTCTTCGGGATCGGCATGGCGGGCTTTCTCTACCGGAGAAACGTGATCGTCATGTTCATGTGCATCGAGCTGATGCTCAACTCGGTCAACCTGACGATCGTGGCCTTCGCCGCCCATCACGGTCTCAACGTGGGCACGGTCTACGCCCTCCTTGTGATCACCGTGGCCGCCGCCGAGGCAGCCGTGGGTCTTGCGATCATCATCTCCATCTTCCGTCTCAAAGGCACTCTCGACGTGGACGAGTATGATCAGATGAAAGGATGATCTTGAACGAGAACCTCTATACCCTCATCCCCCTGATCCCCCTGGCGGGCGCCGCCATCAACGGGCTCTTCTGGCGCAAGATGCCGGGGAACATGCCGGGTTATCTCGCCTGCGCCACCGTGTTCGCCTCGTTCGGGCTCTCGGTGGTGGCTTTCTTTCAGCTCATCGGTCTTCCTGCCGGCGCCGAACGCGTCATCCACTGGACGGCCTACGACTGGATCGCCGTGGGCGATTTCCGCGCTCCGCTCGGCTTCCTGCTCGATCCGCTTTCCATGACATGGCTCCTCATCGTGACCGGCGTCGGATTCTTGATCCACGTCTACTCCGTGGGATACATGGCTCATGAAGAGGAGTACTCGCGGGCGCGCTACTTCTCGTATCTCAATCTCTTCATCTTCGCCATGCTCATGCTCGTCATGGGCGACAATCTGCTGCTCATGTTTCTCGGCTGGGAAGGGGTGGGACTCTGCTCCTACCTCCTGATCTCCTACTTCTTCGACAAGAACTTCTGCGCCGAGGCGGGCCAGAAGGCCTTCATCGTGAACAGGATCGGCGACGTCGGTTTCGTGATCGCCACGATCTGGACCTTTGCCACCTTCGGCCACGTCGTCTTTCCCGATCTCTTCGAGGCGCTCAAGGATCCGGCCCTCCAGCCGGGGACGATGGCGATCACTTTCATCGCGATCCTCTTCTTCGTGGGCGCCATGGGCAAGTCGGCACAGATCCCCCTCTATGTCTGGCTCCCCGACGCCATGGCCGGCCCGACTCCCGTGTCGGCGCTCATCCATGCCGCCACCATGGTCACGGCCGGCATCTACATGCTCTGCCGCATGAGCCCCCTCTTCGCGATGAGCCCGGCGGCGCTCGAATTCGTGGCCATCGTCGGCTGTGCGACGGCGCTCTTCGCGGGAATCATCGGCCTCCTGCAGAGGGATATCAAGAAGGTGCTCGCCTACTCCACTGTCAGTCAGCTCGGCTACATGTTCATGGCCGTGGGAGTGGGCGCATTCACGGCGGGTGTCTTCCACGTGACGACTCACGCCTTCTTCAAGGCGCTGCTCTTCCTCGGCTCGGGCGCGGTGATCCACGCCCTTCACGGAGAGCAGGACATCCTGAAGATGGGCGCTCTCAAGAAAAAGCTGCCCGGCGTATTCATCGTTTTCGCCGCGGGCTCGCTCGCTCTTTCGGGCTTTATCCCTTTCGCCGGATTCTTTTCCAAGGACGAGATCCTCTTTTCCACCTTCGTGTCGCACAAGTACGTGCTCTGGGGGATCGGTGTGCTCGCCGCCGGGATCACGGCCTTTTACACCTTCCGCCTCGTGCACCTCACTTTCGGGGGTGAAAGCCGCATGACACCCGAGGAGGTGGGCAAGATCCATCCGCCGCCCAAATCGATGAGCCTCCCCCTCTGGATCCTGGCGATCCTCTCCGTGGTGGGCGGGTTCATCGGGATCCCGGCAGCATTCGGCCTACCCAACGTGCTTGGTAAATTCCTCGAGCCGACCTTTGCGCAGGCCCATCACCTGCTCGGCGGCCATGGCGAACACAGCCACTCCACCGAGTTCCTGCTCATGGGATTCTCCATGCTGGTGGTCATCACCGGGTTCTTTCTGGCCTGGCTCGTTTACGGCAAGGGCATGGCGCGGCCCGGGAGACTGGCCGAGGCCTATTCGAATTTTCACCGCGTCGTTTCCAATAAATTCTATGTGGACGAGGCCTACCACGCCGTCGTGGTCAAACCGCTCAAGGGCGCGGCAGACTTTTTCGGCCGCGCGGACCTGATCGTGGTCGACGGCCTCGTCAATCTCACCGGCGGGATCGTCAATGTCCTGGGGATCATCGTCCGGGTCTTTCATACGGGCGTCGTTCGCTCGTACGCCTTCTGGATCGTGATAGGAATGATCGTGGCGCTTTGGGTGATCGCGGGATGATCCCTTTTCGGATCGGTCTCGCACCCGGGCCAACGATAGAAGGAGCACTTTAGATGGATTTGTCCGGCATACCGGTTCTGAGCATCGTCACCTTCCTCCCCTTTATCGGGGCGGTGCTCGTGGCCCTCGTTCCGGGTAAGAAGGAGGGGGCCATCCGCGGCCTGTCCATGGCAATCGGCCTCGCCACCTTCCTCGTCTCCCTGCCTCTGTTCTTCCAGTACAACGGCGTGGCGGGCGACATGCAGTTCGAGGAGTCGCACACGTGGATTCCGGCCTTCGGCATCGCCTACCGCCTCGGCATCGACGGGATCAGCCTGCTGCTCCTCCTTCTGACCACGTTCATGTCGCCGATCGTGCTCCTCTCCTCCTACGGCCACATCAAGGAGAGGGTCAAGGAATTCAACATTCTCTACCTCGTGATGGAAACGGGCATGATCGGCGTGTTCGTGGCCTCGGATCTCTTCCTTTTCTACATCTTCTGGGAGCTGACCCTGATCCCGCTCTATTTCATCGTGGGAATCTGGGGCGGGCCGCGGCGATTCTACGCGGCGATCAAGTTCTTTATCTACACCTTGATCGGCTCCCTGCTCATGCTCGTGGCGATCATCTATCTGATCTTGCTCACACGCGACCAGTGCGGCGCGCCCACGGCGAGCCTCTTCGGCATCCTGCAGAACGCGTCCATTCCGGAGAGCGCCCAGATGTGGCTCTTCGGGGCGTTCGCGCTCGCCTTCGCCATCAAGATCCCGATCTTTCCCTTTCACACATGGCTCCCCGATGCCCACGTCGAGGCGCCCACGGCCGGCTCGGTCGTGCTGGCGGGCGTGCTCCTGAAACTGGGAACGTACGGGCTGATCCGATTCTGCTTGCCTCTCTTTCCCTGGGCGGTCAACGAGTTTACCCCTCTACTCATGACCCTCGCCGGAATCGGAATCATCTACGGCGCCTTCCTCGCCTGGGCCCAGGAGGACCTCAAGAAACTCGTGGCCTACTCGTCGATATCCCACATGGGTTTCATCGTTCTCGGCATCTTCGCGTGGAACCTGCGCGGACTGCAGGGAGGCCTTCTGCAGAGCGTCAATCACGGTCTGTCCACGGGCGCGCTCTTCCTCCTCGTCGGGATGATCTACGACCGCCGCCACGTGAGGATGATCCGCGATTTCGGCGGCCTGGGAAAGATCATCCCCGTTTTTTCCACGATGCTGATCATCGTCACGCTCTCCTCGATCGGGTTACCCGGCCTGAACGGTTTCGTGGGCGAGATCCTGATCGTGCAGGGCACCTTCGAGGCATCGTGGCCGTTCGCCATCCCGGCGGCCCTCGGCATCCTGCTCGGAGCGATCTACATGCTCTCCATGGTGCGGCGCTCCCTCATGGGCCCGGCCGAGAACCCGGAAAACAATGACCTCGAGGACCTGAACAAGCGGGAGCTATGCTGCCTCCTGCCGATCGTGGTGCTCATTTTCGTAATCGGATTTTTCCCCGGCCCCTTCCTGGACAAGAGCGAAAACTCGATCAAGAAGAACGTCCTCGAATACCGGGACAGGATTCATATATCCCAGCAGTTATCCCAGGAATGACAAGGAAAGTCGGACATGACAGCTGACGATCTCCGTTTGATGGAACCTCTATTCGCCGTGGCGATCGCGGCGCTCCTGGTTCTGCTCGTCGACTTCTTCCGGGTCGGGCGCGGGAAGAGCTTCGCCTTTATCCTCTCCCTCCTCGGTCTGGCCTACGCCCTGGTCAGGAACATCGGTTTGTGGAATGCCGAGGCCGCTCCGATCTGCGACGGCCTCCTCAGGCTCGACCGTCTGGGTACGGGATTCAATGCTGTCTTCCTCGTGGCCGGTCTCTTCGCCGTGATGCTTTCGTGGACCTACATGAAACGGACGGGGACGGTGCTCGCCGAGTACTATCTGCTCCTGCTCACCGCGGTCATGGGCATGATGGTCATGGCCCAGGCCGACGATCTTTTCATCCTCTTCATCGGGATCGAACTCCTCTCCATTCCGCTCTACGTGCTCGCGGCCTTCCTGAGACATCGCAAGCAGTCGGTCGAGGCTGGGATGAAGTACTTTCTTCTCGGCGCCTTCTCGTCGTGCATCCTGGTCTACGGGATCGCCCTCCTCTACGGCGCCGCCGGAAGCACGGGAATCTCCGAGATCGTGGCGGCAGCCAAGGGCGGCGCCGATCCCTTCCTGGTCAAGGCGGGACTCGGCCTCTTCATCGTGGCGCTCGGTTTCAAGGTCGCCGCCGTGCCCTTTCACATGTGGGCGCCCGATGTGTACGAGGGTTCGCCCACGCCGATCACGGCCTTCATGGCCACGGCGGTCAAGGCGGCGGGATTCGCGGCTCTCGTCCGCGTTTTCGCGGGGCTTTCGGGCCTGTTTGACGACGGGACGATCACCCAGTGCCTGGCGCTCATCGCGTTCGTCACAATGGTCGTGGGCAACCTCGGCGCGTTGCCGCAGACGAACATCAAGCGCATGCTGGCCTTCTCATCGATCGCCCACGCAGGGTACATCATGGTCGGCGTGGCGGCTCTCACCGTCAAGCCCGGACTGCAGGCGGCCGAGGCGGTGGTCTTCTATCTCCTGGCTTACACCTTCACAAACCTGGGCGCTTTTGCCGTGGTGATCTTTCTCATCGGCAAGAAGAAGGAGTACAACGAGATCGACGATTTCAAGGGGCTCGCCCTGCGCAATCCGATCCTCGCCCTGTCCATGGCTGTTTTCATGTTCACCCTCACCGGCATCCCCCCCACGGCGGGATTCTTCGGCAAGTTCTTCCTCTTCAAGGCGGCTGTGGATGCCGATCTGCTCTGGCTTGCGGTGGCGGGCGTTCTGCTGAGCGTCGTTTCACTCTACTACTACGTACGCGTCGTGGCATACATGTATCTGAGGCCGACCGAGGAGGATGCGCCCACCATGGAGCAGTGCCCCTGGCTGGCGGCCGTGTCCCTCGTCTCCGTGGCAGCAGTCTTTTTTCTGGGAATTTTCCCTCAATTCGTTTTGAATATTCTCGAACAACTCGTCTGAGTCAGCCTGGTCTCAGGAGATAAAAGGGAATGGCCCAACAGCCTGATCATGTTCAGGACATATCGAAATTTCTCAGTTTCGACCAGATCCGTCACTTCTCGATCGGTGCCGATCTGAACATCCTCTGGAGCAGCCTGCCGGCGCCGACACCGATCGACGACCAGCTCGTCGGCTTGATCCGCCGCATCATCGTCCGCACCTGGCAGGAGCAGATGTTCGAGTCGGACGAACGCCCCGAGACCTTTACGAATTTCATCCAGCTCAGCGGGGACAAGGACAAGGCGGAAACCTTTCTGCTCTCCATCCAGGTCGTCCACGACGGTGCGGATGAGACGAGCGACCCGATCTATAACGCGATCGCACAGAAGGTGACCTGTCCTCTCGAGAACGGCGTCAATGGAGCCGCGGTCGATGGGACCGAGTGGAAAAGCTCGAAAGCGTTCAGAAAGTTCCTGCACAAGCTCTCCAATCCCCTTTCGATCATCTCCGGATTCTCGCAGTACATGCTCGAGAAGTCTCCCCAGGACTCCCCTGACCGCGAATTCCTCGAAGAGATCTTCACGAACGCACGCCGCATCCGCGACCTGATCGACGAGGCTGCCCTGCCCGCGAAATCGGGTCCCCTGCCGCCCTCCGAAGAACAAGAGGGCTGATCCACGGTACTTGTGGGACTGCCGTTCACTGCAAGATGCCGGGTGAGTTCACCCTTTCGGCGCGAACCTGATGAATTTTTTTTGTGTTTGCTGACTTCGCTCGGTGAGCCAACCCAGGGAAAGATGACAACGATGTGCATTTGGCCTAAATGCGATCGTGATTCCGCTGGACCTCGAATCTTTCCCTGGGCTGTCTCACGGTCGCTACGCAGACCATAACACCAAAAAACTCATCAGAACCGCGCCGGCCAGGGACCTCAGATCTGCCTGCGCTGATGACGAGCCGGCCACACCTGAATTCCGCCAGCCGCTGGTGCGCGCCATGACCGGCTCGACACCGCAGTGCATTGAAAAACGCACTCCCGGATTGTTGTCCACCACCTATGAATCGAATGCGCATGGTCAGGGCATAGAGCTCTGTTGTTCCAGGATAACCAAGCGCAGTGGATCGTAAGAAGAAGCAACAGGTCGAGTTGGTCTGCGGTGGCCGGCTCGTCATCTGCGCAGGCAGACCTGAGGTCCCTGGCCGGCGGGGTTCTGAGGTGTTTTTTTGGCTTATGGTCATCGGAGCGACCGAAAGACCGGTCAGGGGAAGACCCGAACTCTGTTGGGAATCCCTTCGCGTGACGCCTTGGGTTCAACGTCGTCGTCTTCCCCTGGGCGGGCTTGCCGAGCAGAGAATGCAAAGCCAAAAAAATATCTCAGAACCCCGCCGAAAGGGTGAACTCACCCGGCATCTTTCGGTGAACGACAGTCGACTCTCACCCCCCCGAAAGCGGCTGGCTCGCCTGGGTCAGGAAGAGGAGCGCGAAGCAGGTGTCGACCATGCTTCCCTGCCAGCCGCCGTCCGATCGCTGGTAGCGGCAGAGGTGTGCGGCGCCCTCGCCGTACCAGACACGGTCGCCGATCCTGGTGCGTTTGGCGAACTGGCCCACCCGTTCGAGCCCGTAGAGAAAATAGTAGTGGCCGAGCCCCGCAGGCGAACCCGGATTGAGCTGTACGGTGAAGTGGGCTCCCAGCCACTCGAAACCGCGGTCGATCGCGGCTTGCGCTTTCTGCGCGTCGAGCTTGGCCGTGTGATGGCGGGCCAGAAGGAGCGCCGCCACGCCGGCAGCGGTCATCGACCCGGTCGCCGGTTCGCCGGCGCGCTTGCCCGAGGGAACATAGTTCCAGCCGCCGTCGTCGAGCTGCGACCGCAGGAAGAAGCGCCCCGCCTTGCGCCAGGCTTCCCCCGGGATCTCCACTCCCGCCCCCGCGGCAGCGTGCAGACCGAGCAGCGCGTACTGGGCATTGGAATGATCGGGCCTGCCGTCAGGATAGCCCCAGAGCCCGGAACCGTCCTGGTGTTCGAGCAGAAAACGCGCGCCCTCCTCGACGAAGGAGCGGTATGAATCCCCTCCCGCTTCGCAGGCCGCCATGATGCCGAGGGCGGTGCCGTAGATCCTCTTCATCTCGCTCGCCTCGACTCTCTCGAGAGCCTTCTGCACGGCAGGATCGGTCGGTTCCACGCCGCTCTTCAAGAGTGCCAGGGCCCCGAGAGCCGCCACACCCATGGGATTTTCGTCGGTGAAGGGCGTTTCCCACGTTCCGTCGGAGTTCTGCTGCTCCTCGAGAAACTGCCGCCCCCTGGAAACGGCGTTCTTGATCCTTCCCGCAGAGGGCGTCGCTGCCGGCGGAGGCTTCGATCCGGCCGCCTTCTGCGGATCGTCCTCCATGGTGAGGCGGATCTCGGAGAGGGCGGCCGAGTAGCGAGGATTGATCACCGCATCCACGACGAGGCGCCAGGTGCGACTCTTCGTCTTGCGAAACGATTTTCGACCGTAGTTGAGAGGAGCCCCCTTCACGTCGAGCACCGTCTTCCACCGCTTTCCGACGCGCGCTTCGAGCCGGAAATCGCGCGGTACGCCGTAACCCGACTCCATGTCCACATCATAGGCCAGAAAATTGAATTCTTGCGGTTCCGAGTACTCGAGCTCGATCCATCCCGACGTCTCGCCCCGCGGCGCCCACCACCGCGTGCTCAGATCTCCGTCGACGGCCATTGCCGCACCGTATCTATCCGACGACGTTCCCGAGGCGGTCGCTGCCGGTCGTGCAGAGCCGAGGTCCGCTTCCGCGCCTTCGGTGCGCTCCGCGCCTTCGGTGCGCTCCGCGCCATCGGCCGAATCGGCGAGGAGAAAAAAACGGAGCTCGGCCACGGTCGGCGACCACCGTGCATTCACGACCGATTCGATCTGAAGCCGCCACGACCGCGACGTGGCAGCGTCGAAGGAGAGCGTCACCTCGGGTCCATCAGCGTTGGAACCGGAATGGGCCGGATACCACTTTCCCTTTTTCAGGTAGAGGACGCGCACCTTTCCGGGCATCCCCTTGAGCTCGGGCCCCTCGCCCACGATCGTGACGGAGTCGCATTTCTTCGGCCGCGGAAAGGTGACCTCGATCCAGCCCGTTCTCTCCTCGAAGGAAGCGCTCCACCGTGTTTTTTGATTCTTGTCGAATGCGAGCTTCGGCGCATAGCGCGGGCCGGCGCTCGACGACGCCGTGACGATCAAGTCCTCGGCCGGAGAAAGCAGGCTCAGACAGAAGATCAGCGCAAAAAGCATGGCGGCTCCCGATTCGGGGAATCATCGTTTCGATAGGGAACACCATCCTCTGCGAGAAACAGGATCGGGTCAAGGGGATCCTGAATTTGTGGCCGGGGCGCAGATGGCAGGATCCGGCCCGGCCTCCCGCCCGTCGGCTCACTCCTCGTCCAGCTTCTTCAGCTTCTCGAAGAGCCCGTCGAGCTCCGACTTGAACCAGGCGACATCCTCCTGACCGGCGCAGGCCGATTGCGCCGCCTCCCGCGCCAGTTCCTCGGCCTCGTCGTATCGACCCTGGTTGAAAACGCAGAGCGCGAGAGAGACGCGCATCTCGAAAGCCTTGGTCGAGTCCTCTCCGAAGAGGAGACAGCACCCCTGGAGCGCCTCCCTGAAAAGCGGTTCCGCCGCCTCGCTGTTGTAGTCGTTCACATGAAGCTGGGCGAGCAGCATCATGACCCTCAGCGTGTGCGGATGGTTTGCGCCGGCGTGACGGCGATAACCGGCGAGAGCCTCGACGAGCAGCGGCCGCGCCTCGTCGTACCTGCCTGTCCGGCGGTAGACGCTGCTCAGATCGACCATGAGAACGTAGACGTTGAGAAAGTTCTCCACATCGAGCCGGCGGTGGCCCTCGAGGGCGTCGAGGAGGAAACGCTCGGCCTCGTCGTACCGCTCCAGATCGATCAGAACCGCACCGAGCAGGCCCATGGTGGCGAAGGTGTCGGGATGGTCCTCGCCCTTGATCCGGAACCTCCTCTCGAGGCACTGCGTGAGCAGGGCTTCCGCCTCCTCGAATCGACCCGTCTTCTTGTAGATGATTCCCAGGGTGTGCCTGAAACTTTCCGTCGTGGGATGATCGTCGCCCAGCCACCGGATCCCGTCTTCGAGCGCGCTCCGGGCCATCGCCTCCGCCTCGCCGTATCGCGTCTGGTACGAATAGAGCCGTGCCAGGTCGTTCATGAGATGAAAATTGTTCGGATTGTGCCTCCCCACCTCGGTGCGGCAGACCTCGAGGGCCTCCTTCAATCGTTCCTCCGATTCGGAGTACCGGCCGAGGGCCCGGTAGATCTGGCCGAGGCCGCGCAAGGACGCCATCGTGCCCCAGGTGTGTTCATCCCGCTGATCGCGGCACCTGGCGAGGGCTTCCAGGTAAACCTGCTCCGCCTCGTCGAATCTCTCCACGACCATGAGCAGGTACGCCACGTTGATCATCGCGTTGAGCGTATCCCTGTCATCCTTCCCGCGGACCTTTTCGTAAAGATCGAGGGCCTCGTCCAGGTGGATCTTCGCCTCGTCGAAAAAACCGAGACTGGAATAGGTCTTGCCGATCGTGGTCCTCACCGAGGCTTCGATCTCCGGCTGATCGTTCAGCTCCCCGTCGATGCGCGCGGCTGCCTGGTCGAGCACCTCGCGCACAGTGACCTCCCTCCCCTTCGCCTGTTTCGGATCGGCCGCGGCAAGGAGCTGCTGGAGAAAGGCGCACGTCTTTTCCGACTCGACCGCGCGCCGCTCCGCCTCGCGGGCCTGGTTCCGGGCCTGGATCGCATAGCGTGCGCTCACGAGCACCGCGACGACGAGCGCAACGAGTATGGCCGCCGCGGCGCCCACCACGACGCGGTTCCGCCGTGCGAAGAGCCCGAACTGGTAGAGCATTCCGGCAGGCCGCGCATCGATGGGCCTGTTCTCCAGGTATCGCCGGATGTCCCTGGCCATGTCGGCTGCCGATTGGTAACGCCGCTCGCGGTCCTTGGCGAGCGCCTTCAGCACGATCGTCTCGATGTCGCCCCGCAGGTAGGGTTTCAATGACGACAGCTTTCGGGCCGGTCTCTGGCTGATGATCTGGACGGCGTCCGTGATCGGCCGTTTCGAGAGATCGTAGGGCAGCGCGCCGCAGAGCAGCTCGTAGAGAACCACCCCGAGAGAATAGACATCCGACCGGATATCGACCTCGCCCGGATCGCCCACGCACTGCTCCGGACTCATGTACTGGAGGGTACCGATGATCTGCCCCAGTCCTGTTCGTACGGTCGTGAGGGCGATGTCCGAATCGGTGGCGCGCGCCACACCGAAATCGATCACCTTCGGCCTGCCCTCGCCCGAGGACGCATCGACCAGGATGTTGGCCGGCTTGAGATCGCGGTGGATGATGCCCCGTTGATGGCCGTGATGGACCGCGTCGCAAACGCTCACGAAAAGCTCGAGCCGCGCCCGCGCGCCGAGCGATTCCGCCTCGGCGTAGTCGATGATGCTCTTGGCGTGGGGAATGAATTCCATGGCGAAGTAGGGCACTGCCGCGCGCCCCTCGCCATGAGTGCCCGCCTCGAAGATCTGGGCGATCCCCGGGTGGCGGAGGCCGGCCAGGATCCGCTTTTCGAGCTCGAACCGCTTGAGGGCGGACGCGGACGCCACACCGGCCTGCAAGGTCTTGAGCGCCACCGTGCGTTCAGGATGATCCTGCACGGCCTCGTAGACCGATCCCATACCGCCCGATCCGATGAGCCGCACGATCCTGAAGGGACCGATCTGCTCTCCGGGAAGTGTCACCCGCGGCTCGGCCGAAAATGCTTCCATCGACTCGAAAGCCGGCGTCTCGATGAATTCTGAGGACTCGTCCAACGATTCGAGAAGGGCTTCCACCTCCCGCCTCATCTCGGGATCGTTCTTGCAGGCCTCATCGAGAAAGCCACTGCGTTCCTCGACGGGAAGTTCCATGGCCTCCTGGAAAATCGTTTTGATCCCCTTGAACCGATCAGCGTCCACGCCCCTCTCCCTTTCGAATCTCTTCCCTGAGCCAGGCCTTGGCAGTGAGCCATTCGCGCTTCACCGTGGCAGTCGAAATCTTCAGAACGCGCGCTGTTTCCTCAATGGTCAGCCCCCCGAAGAAGCGGAGCTCCACCACCTGGGCCAGCCTGTCATCGAGGTCGCTGAGCCGCGTCAAGGCTTCGTCGAGCGCCAGAAGGTCCGAAGAGGGTTGGTCGGTAAAGACCGCCGCTTCCTCGAGAGGCGAACGGCGCCAGCCGTCTCCCCTCTTGGCAGCATCCCTCGACCTGGCATGATCGATGAGCACGCTGCGCATCGCCCTGGCCGCGACCCGGAGAAAGTGGATGCGATCCTCCCACGACGCGCCCTGCTCGCCCAGAAGGCGGAGATATGCCTCGTTGACGAGTGCCGTTGCCTGGAGGGTATGATCGGGCCTCTGGGAGCGCATGAAGTGGCCGGCGATCGACCTCAGTTCGCTGTAGAGCAGCGAGAGCAAAGAGGCGGCCGCCTCCTGGTCGCCGTTTTTCATATCGCGGAGTATCTTGGTGATCTCTCCCTGTGATGCCATCTGACAACCTTGCCGCCGTTCGGTCCAAATTCCTGGCATTAAGACTTTTAAATGCATCATCTATTATGCCTCAATGGGACGCCGGCAACAAGAACGGTGGAGACGAATTGTCGTCTCGTCGAAGCGCATCGACGCGAATAAAAAGAACCCCCGCGGGATCTCTCCTCACGGGGGTTCCTTCCCGTACCTATTCGCCGCAGCACGTCGAGGGTCTCACTTGACAGTGAGGGTCTCACT
>CAZUHB010000024.1:0-15102 GCA_964620445.1 uncultured Phycisphaerales bacterium | reverse complement strand
CGTACCTATTCGCCGCAGCACGTCGAGGGTCTCACTTGACAGTGAGGGTCTCACTCAACAGTGAGGGTCATCAGGTTCGACAGGTAGAGATAGCTCAATGGAGGAAGCCACTCCAGCAGAGCCTGGAAGTGGTGTGACTCTCCCGGACTCCAGCCGGCTGGCACGTGGATCTCCTTGATCAAGACACCTGTCGACGGAACCTCGCCCTGATAGAAAAGCCTGTAAGGGGGAAGAAGATAGAGGTCGCCGTACTGGGACTCGAAGGGAGGATCGAGAAGACCGCCGCCGACCACGAACCATGCCTTGACGCCAGGAACAGCCGTGATTCTCACACTGCAGAGATTCTGGGGAACGATGTCGCCCATGCAGTAGAGATGGGACCAGAACTCGTCGGCGCCCACGTCGGGGATTCCGCACGGATCGCGCCAGTCTCCCTCGAAATCCTTCTCGGGTAAATGCGGTGCGTTGTAGTATCCCTTCTCCCTGCAAGGGGAGTTGTATGTCAAGTGATAGTCGCCGATGGCCGACTCGGCGAACTGGGGATCGGCATCGATATTGCCCGTGCCCGGCCACCCGCCTCCCACATCGCTGTAGGTGATCACGGGGTTGCTCCCCATGGAGAGATGGATCTCGGGATCCTCGAAATCGGCGCTGTTGCCCCAGACGATCGTGTTCGTCACGGTCGCGTCGCTCCCAACGAACCAGATCCCGCCGCCGGTGACGTTCGCGTGATTTTCGGTGACCGTGTTGTTGACGATCACCGGCGTGGAGAGCTCGCTCTCGATCCCGGCCCCGTGATCGGCTTCGTTATGAAGGATGACATTGTTGACGATGATCGCGTCGGCATCGGCCCAGCAATGGATCCCGCCGCCGGAGATCGCCTGGTTCGCCTGAACGAAATTGTCCTTGATCGTGGGCGACGAGGCGCTGCAGTAGATTCCGGCGCCCCAGTTGGCAGAATTCCCTTTGACGAGATTCCGCCGAATCGTCGGCGAAGAGTTGTTCCTGCAGTAAATCCCCGCTCCCTTGGCGGCCTGTCCGTTGGTGATGCAAAAGCCTTCCAGGATCGAGTTCGCACCCTCGCCGCTCTGGAAGATCACCACCGAGTCCGTTCGATTGCCGTCGATGATCGTGACCGTCGGCCCCTTCTGGCCGATCACCGATATCGCCTTCCCTGAAAAGTCGATGTTTTCCACATATGTGCCGGCAGCCACGAGAACGACGTCACCATTCGCGGAGGCGCCGATCGCCTGCTGTATGGTGGGCCAGTCGCCGGGGACATTGATGGTGGCCGCCTCGGAGAGAGGGGCGAAAAAAAAGAGGAGCAACATCATCACGGTGGTTTTCAACGTCATTTTTTTCATCACTGACCTCCTTGGTTGGGATGACTCGATCCATTGATACAAACGAAATTTTATACTCGAATGGATCATTCAAAACAAAAAAACAGGATCATTGGGATAAAGAAGCGCCCCGCCGGCCCGGATCGGAAGACTCGATCCATTGCGTGCGGTAGCCGGCGCATAAACGAAGCGGCGGTGCGCGCCGCCCGCCAGGTGCGCTCTTTGATCCTAAATCACACTCAAATACGTTTATAGTTACGACATCCTATTCTCCCGAACGCGCCTTCTTTGGACCGGATCGAATGACAGACCGAAAGGAGATCACCATGAAACCGACACATCTGCTCTTCCTACTCGCACTTTTCTCACTTTACATCGGCCTGGCGCACGGCGAAGAACCCTGGCTCGAAGCAGGGGTTTACGTCCAGGACGGTTCCCAGGCGCTCGAGGTCAACGGCTGCGCCGTCCCCTTCGTGGTGGACTGGAACAATGACGGCAGGAAGGATCTCCTCGTGGGACAGTTCACGAGCGGCTACATCTGGCTCTTCGTCAACCAGGGAACCGATCTTCTACCGATATTCAGCGGCGGGGAACAGGTCGAATCGAACGGCTCCCCGATCTCGGTGACCTATGGATGATGTCTCGGATCGAGTCCACGAGTAGTGGACTGGAACGAGGATGGACGCAAGGATCTTCTCACCGGCGAATCGAGCGGCCACGTCAGGATCTACATCAACTCGAACACCGACGCCGATCCCCAGTTCAGCGGATACCAACTCCTTCTCAAAGGGGTCAACGCCTTCGACGCCGGAACACGCTCCGTTCCTTTCGTGGTCGATTGGAACAACGACGGCAAAAAGGATGTCCTCTGCGGCGAGACCGGCGGAAAGGTCTTCCTCATGATCAACGTCGGAACGAACGCGAAACCGATCTTTCTCAACTCCAGCTACATCCAGGACGGGGCGGCCGATCTGGACATGGGCGAAGAGTCGAGCCCCTGGGCGGCGGACTGGAATCGCGACGGCAAGAAGGACCTGATCATCGGCGATGACTATGGAAAGATCTATTACTACGAAAACGTGGGCACCGACGCGGCGCCCCTCTTCGACGGTTACACCTGGATGGAAGCGGGCGGCCTCCTCCTGACAGTGAACGACGACTCACGGCCCTGCGTGGTCGACTGGGACAACGATGGCGTCCTCGACCTCCTCGTGGGCGATGACGGCTACGGCGCCTCGATCGATGCGGGCGTGCTCTACTTCCATTCCCGCGGACCGCTGGTCGTGGACAACTGCACCCTCTCCGCCACGACCGGGGGGACGGTCAATTTCTCCCTGGACGCCGGCGCCGCAAACGGATTGCGGCACTACTTCCTCATGGGAACGGGCTCCGGCACCGAACCGGGCACGAGCCTTCCCGGGGGAGCCATTCTGCCTCTGAACTGGAGCCAGATTTCGTGGTACATCTTCAACAACCACAATTCGAAACCTCTGTCCAATTTTCGCGGACAGTTCGATTCCAGCGGCAAGGCGCTCGCAACGCTGACCGTGGTTTCCCCGCCGCTTCCAGTGGGTTTGATCCTGAATTTCGCCTACACCACCGAGTGGCCCTACGATTACCAGTCGAATCCGGTGAGCGTGGAAATCGTGCCCTGAGAGTCCGATTGCCTATGAATTATCCTGCTGGAAGTAGGGGCAGGCATCGATTCCGACCACCTTGCGCAGCACCTCCTCGGCAAAGATCTCGCACGACGGAAAGCCGCACGAGCAGCAGTCGAGGCCGGGCAGGGTCTGTACGAGCTCGTCCCTCTTCTTCATGAAGAGGATGGCGTCGGGGATCGAATCGGCCCCCTTGGCCACGGTGCGGGGCCTGAGCTCGCCTTCCATGAAGAAGTAGCCGCTGTCGTAGAGCTGGCGCACCCAGTTCGGATCGGGCCGGTCGATCGGCTCGTGCTCGGACTCGAGAATGAGCGTCTTGCTGCGCGCCACGTAGATGTTCTCCACGCAGAGCGAGCCGCCCACACACCCCTCGATGCACGCGTTGGCTTCCACGAAAGCGACGCTCTCGAGCTTGCCCTCCTCGATATCGTCCAGGATGCCGACCACGTGGGGCATGCCGGAAACGGCGATCCAGTTCTTGATGTTGAGCGACCGGCTCATAAGGCCTGTCCGCTCCCACCCGCTCTCGAAAACCGGTTTTTCGCCGTTGATCGTCTCGATCTCTTCGGGAGTGATCTCGGAGATCGCCTTGCGCAGGGGCATGTAGATATCGGACAGCGCGATCGAACGGTCGAGGAAGGACCGCTCCTTCTCGGCCGGTTGCAGGACGGAGATGCTCTTCGCCGGGCAGGGCGAGATGTAAAAGGCGCCCACCTCGCGCATGTCGGCGTCATGTTCGCGTGCGACCTTGATCTTCGCTTCCCGGGCGGTGAGTTCCCGCGGCGGCTCGAAGGGAAGGACGTGGCTCACAAGTGTTGGGTATTTGACCTGGACGAGCCGCACAACGGCCGGACACATGGACGAGATGAGCGGCATCGTCTGCTTGCGGCCCTTCTTCGTCGTCCTGAGCTGCTCCAGGTGTTCGCGCAGGGCCATCGCCTCGATCAGGCAGGCTCCGAAGACGTCATAGATGTAATCGAATCCCAGTTTCTTCAGCCCCAGGTGGATCTCCTGCAGGGAGACGTCGAGACCGAACTGGGCATAGAGGACGGGAGAGGGGACAACGACCTTGTACGTGAAAGGTCCCGTATCCTTGAAGGTGTCCACGACCGGGCGGATCGCCTTGCGAGGACAGGCCGACAGGCACGCGCCGCAGTCGACGCAGCGCTTCTCGATGATTTTCGGTTCCGAATCCCGGATGCGAAGCGCCGCCGTGGGGCAGGTTCGGAGACAGTGCATACATGCGTCGCAATTGCCCGGAACCGTCTCGACAGCGTGATAATATCTCCTCTGGGATGTCATGGAACTCCTCTTCAAGGAGTAAAGTAGATCTTCACCACCGTTCCCTCGGCGACCTTCGAATCGATCTCGAGCTGCGAGGCATTACGCTTGATCGTGGGCAGTCCGATCCCGGCTCCGTATCCGAGCCGCCGCATCTCGGGCGTCGAGGTGGAATATCCTTCCTGCATGGCGAGATCGATATCGGGAATACCTTGACCCTCGTCCTTGAATTCGACGTAGATCAGTTCCGGCGTCACCTCGAGCCGCACGTCGGCGCGGCGGGCGTGCATGATCACGTTCATCTCCGCCTCGAAAGAGGCGATCGCGACGCGCCGCACCAGACCGGGATCGAAGCCGATCTTCTTCAGTCTCGCCTTGATATCCGTCGAGACTTCCCCGGCGCGGTTGAAATCCCCTCCGTGCACATCGTATTCAGCGCAAAGAAGGATCGACCCGTTTCGCTCCGTCATCGAGGGCATGTCTTTCAAGTTGGAATCGACACATACAGCCCGGCCCGTTCAGGCGGTGCATGCAACAGGGTGTCAACTCGGTTCAATGCCGGCCCGGTTCAACTTGACCGCCAGGCCGTATGTTTCCAGCGGTGTGGAACAGATTGTCATTTCGACGCGATCGGCTATGTCGAGCGTTTCCTTCGGCACGGTCTTCCCGCGCGTCACGATGATGATCGACACATCGACGAGATTGGCGGCGGCGATGATGTTCTTGTGGGTCTGAACGGTGACCCAGACATTTCCAGGCGTGGCGCCATTCATCACATCACTGACCATGTCGGAAATGAAAGCGCCGGTGATCTCCTTGTTATAGAGACCGTTCAGGGTTTTCAGTCCCAGCTTTTCCACGAGAGTTGCCACATCGGCATTCATCGTCCCATCCTTCACCAAAGTCATCGAATACGAACAAATCGTCCCGGCCTCTTACCAGGATACTCGATTTGGGCCGCATGGCAAGCATTCCGTCCGACCGAACCGTCGATCATAAAAAGGTCAGATCAACCCTCCTTGTCTTTCAGGCATAGCGCCGAGAAGGAGAGCAGTGGCAAAATCACATTCATGCCTCCAGCCAGGATCATCGCCCCGGAGATTCCGATGAAGGGAGCGAGCACGCTTCCGGCGAGCACGCCGCCGAGGCATGTGCCCAGGATATCGAGTGCATAGATGATTCCGCCCGGGGAGCGGCCCGATCTCTCGAGCGCCACCGCTGTCCCGCGGAATGCCAGACCGCCCGAGGCGCCGAGCAAGGCGGTGACGAACCCGAATCCGGCGAGGCCCGTCAGCTCTCCGCCGAGGAACGCGGCTCCATTCGTGGAGAGAGCGATCAGGCCGAAGACCCCCGCTATCCCCGCAAAGGTGCAGACGCAGGAGAACACGAAGGGGGCGCCAACGAAACGCCGCTCTCCGGGAAAGAGCGATCCGGCAACGAGCCCTGCCATGTAGGAGGCGATGATGATGCCCATCCTGCTGTAGAGGTGGCCGGCCACCCCCTGGTAGAAGAGCAGGACGGCCAGTTCGAGCACGATCCCATTGAAACCGACAGCGGCTGCCGTGGTGTAGTGGAGGGCGCGCGACGATCGCCTGCCCACGGCGCTGCCGCGGCGGCTCAAGAGATAAAGGGCGAAAAAAACCACTCCGGCGCCGGGAAAGAGCGCCGGCAGCAGCACGAGGGGAGGCGCGCTCCGTCCGGTGCCGGAGAGCCACTCCTCGAGTTTTCGGCCGCCATGCGGGGAGTCGCCATGCGGGGAGTCGCCATGCGGGGAGTCGCCATTCGGGGAGTCGCCATTCGAGGAGCGGCCCGATTCGGTGATCCTCCGCCAGAGGAGGTAGTCCTTCAGATAGGCGACCGGTCTGTTATCGGTATTCGGCTCGATGCGGCCCTTCGCGAGTTCGGTGGAGTAGGTTTCGCTGACCCAGTCCACGTCGTTCTCGTCGAACCATGTGAAGAAGATGTACGGCGAAAAGCGGGGTGTGTCGATCGAGCGCGATTCGTAGCGGGCGAGAAGCGCGTCCGCCGAGGCGTTCAGCGAACCGGCCGTCGAGGATGCGGCCACGAAGGAGGTCTCCCCCGGCGTGATGAGGTAGTCGGCAAAGACGCGGTTCACCGCTTTCAGGATCGAACCGTTCCGCTCCATCATCTCCTTGCCGATCACCCCCGTCTGGTTGCTCAGAGAAAAGACGAGCACCCCGCCCGGTGCGAGCGCACGCCGGCAGCTCGCGAAGAATTCCTCCGTGTAGTAGCGGTTCGTGCTCGCATTCGACGGATCGGGCATATCGAGAAGGATCACGTCGTATGAGGCCTCGGCCGCCATGATCACGAAATGGCGCCCGTCGAGGAGGTGGACCTCGACCGACTCGCTCTTCAGGGCGCGCTTCTCCCCGTCCGACAGGTAGGGCTCGGTGAGAGCGAGCAATTCCCTGTCGGACTCGACGAGATCGACATGGTCCGGCCCGTGGAGCAGTATGTCCGCGGCGTAACCCTTGGACACGCCTCCCAGGAGAAGCACCTTTCGGGGCGCTGAGTGTTGCAGCATGGCGAAATGGGGAAAGACCGATCGGTTCCAGTCCCAGTGATCGCCCTCGAGACGGGGCCGCAGCCCGAAGAGAACGCTTCCATTGGAAAAGAGCGTGGGCTCCTCCCCGTAAGCGAGCACGGCCAGATTCTGGTAGCGGCTGTCGCGGGTGGCGAGCAGTTCCATGTCGGGTTGCAGGACGCGCCACCTCGCCCGCTCGGAATCGGCGTTCAGGCCCGGTCCCAGGAACAGAGCGGCCGTTCCGGCGGCGAGACTCAGAATGATTCCCGCAATCGTCGCCCTGGACCGATCACGGACACCGACGACCTGCAACAGCCCGATCGCGTTGACGCAGAGTAGGAGACCGGCGATCGAAAAGGGATCGAGGAGGTCGACGAGAACGAAGGAAAAAACCATCCCTCCCGCGAGGGAACCGAGAGACTCGACGCCGTACATGAACGACGCGTCACGCGCACTGCGGCGCCTGGCGAACAGGTAATGCAGCCCGCCCACGAAAAGAAATCCATCGACGAGCGTCACCGGCCCCACGACAAGAAAAGCGAGGGCGACGAAGAGGGTGACCGGCAGGTGTTCGGCCGCGGGGAGATCGATGAACGACCGCGACAGTCGGGCGAGGTGGACCGAGCCGGCCATCAAGAGGGGAAGGATCACGAGAAGTGGAAGAAAGAACCGCTCCAGGCGCACCCCGCTCCTCGAAATCGCCCACCCCCCGAGAGCGCCGACACCGTTCAGGAGCGCCCACGCACCGAGGCAGAGCCCGAGAGCTGTCTCGGAGCCGCTCGACAGGATCATCGCCTCCCGGAGGATCAGGAGCTGGGCGATCTGCGTGTTCAGGCCGAGGACGAAGGGCGGACACCACCTGGCTCTGCGCGCCGGACGGAGGCCGAGGCGGCCGCGCGATTCTTCTCGAAAATCAGTCGCCCTTTCTCGGCTGGCTGGCGAAAGATCCGGGGATTTCATGCCCACAGGGACACCGCCCTTTTTTGATCCTGTTCCTGATCGTCTTGAATCCCACCCGCTCGATCAGCATCGCCTTGCAGCGCGGGCAGTATGTATGATTGCCCGCGTGGGGAGCGATGTTCGACGTATAAACGAACTCGATCCCCGCGTCAAGAGCCGCCTTCCGCGCGTCGTCGAGGGTCTGCACCGGTGTCTGGGGAATTTTCTTGAGCTTGTAACGCGGCACGAAACGGGCGAAATGCCAGGGCACCGTGGAACCGAGATTCTTGCGGATCCAGCGCGCCATCCGCTTTATCTTCGCCACGTCGTCGTTGTAGGTCGGGACGATGAGCGTGGTGAGTTCGAGCCAGGCGCCCTCGGAGCGGATCTCCTCGATGGCGTTCAGCACCGGTTTCAGCCGGGCGCCGCAGACCTTCTCGTAGAAGGTCTCATCGAATCCCTTGAGCGTCACCGCGAAAGCATCGATCACCTTGCACGCCTCCCGGATCGGCCGCCTGTTGACGAACGCCGCCGTCCCCGACACGACGCGCACGCCGGCGCGGCGGGCCTCGGCGGCGATGTCCATGGCATACTCATGAAAGGCGGTCGGTTCCGTGTAGGTGAAGGCGATCGTGGAGAGCTCCTTCTCTCGAGCCGACTCCACTGCGCGTGCCGGTTCGAGATCGATGAGCGGCCGCACCTGGTCCGGCTTCTTCTGCGACTGCTCCCAGTTCTGGCAGTAGAGACAGCGCAGGTTGCACCCCCCCACCGCGATCGAGGCGACCTTCTCGCCCGGATAGAAATTGTTGAAAGGCAGTTTTTCGATCGGATCGATCGACACGATGCAGGGCTTCGCCCACCCGCGGCTGTAAAGAGTGCCCCGCTCGTTGGTCCGGCTCCGGCAGAAACAGGTCTCGCCGGGGGCGAGCACGCAGTTGAGGGGGCAGACGAAGCACTGGATCCGATTGCGCGGCAGTTTGCGATAGAGGTCGACTTCCCTCTTGAAGGGGACCTGCCTCCCGGCGCGCGCCCAGGCGGCGTTGACGTCGGCGAGCACCTTGAGCGCGAGCGGAACCGACGCGGTCTTCAGGCCGGTGCGAGCGACGCGGCTGATCAGTTCGCGGCGGGAGAGGGAGCGGGCCGGCTCATTCATCGATGGAGCACTTTCCGTCGCGGCAGTTTTCAGCGCCTTCGATCCGATCGAGGTCGGTCTCTTCGCCCCTGGCAAAGGCCTTCATCAGACGAAGCCTTTTTTCGAGGATCGGTATCGCACGAGGGGTCAGGAAAAACTGTGCGATCTGGCCCTGCCGTTCGAACCGTGCCAGGCCCGACCGGGCGAGTTCGTCCTTGATCGCCTGGATGCGGTCCTCGCTCTCGATCTTGCGCGCCAGATCCTGCTTGTTGAACTGAAAGGCGGCATCGTCCATGGAGCGGGCCTCGTCGAGGACCGCCGCGACGGTCTCCTCGTAATCGTTCCGCGCCTGCTCGTCCATCTTGCCTTGGTGCGTCTCGGCGGCTTGAACGATACCGGCGATGATCTTTTCCCTGTTGGCCTCGTAGGCGAAGTCGGGCAGGCTCCGGATCCGCTCGATCAGCGACGCGTAATGGGAGTCATTGCCCGACTGCCCCACCCGGACCGGATCGCGCAGGTCTCGCGGCGGGATCAAGCAGGGCTTGTAGGTCCGCAGAACCTCGAGCTGCGCCTCGGTGAGGAGAGCCTCCACCCGGGCGGCTCCCTGAGCGAGCCGTTCCCTGTTCTGGGCCGCGGCGCCCCGTTTGAGCTGAGCCTGATATCGTTCCCTCTGGAGATTGTCATAGCGCGCCTTCAGGGCGCTGGGGACCTCTTTGTTTTTCAGGAGATGGCGGCGCAGCTCCTCGAGGAGTTCCTTCTCGCGAAGAGTCGTTTCCCGTTCCTCCTTCGCGAGAAGCGACCCGTCCTTGCCCTTCTTCCGATTCGCGCTCCGGGCCTCCTTGAGGATGACCTCGACCTGGTCGACGGTGAGGTTCAGACCGTTGTAGAGGTTGAGCAGATTGATGTCGGCGCGCAGCGCGCGGATCTCCCGGTAACATTCATCGAGCGTCATCGTCTCCGCCGCCTCGCCCGAGGGGGCGAAAAGCGCAAAAAGAAGACACAGTGCCGCGCCTGACATGATGCTCTCCCTTCTGAAATTCTCTCTCTTCAAAACCCGCGGTCCTCTCGAATCCGGCGTGCGATACGCGCCTGCATGAGCCGATCGAGTTCGCCGGCACCCGCGTCGGAGCGGCCCTTACCGGCCTCCGGCCGCGGCGCGTCCCTTGCTTTTCTTCCTCTGCTCCTCGAGGAAAGGGATCACTCCCGGAATGAGCAGGTACTGGGAAACACTGTTGAGCGATTCGCGCTTCGAGCGCGCGATCCTGGTCATGTTGCGCAGCAGCTTCTCCTTGCCGCTCACGAGAAGCTCCTCTTCGATGATCGAGCGGACCTCGATCTCGAGGTCTTTCCTCTCCATGCCTCTCACCCTGTCGAGGAGATCTGCGATCCGCGACTTGATCGCATCCCTGTCCTCTTCGAAAGCCATCTCTTTCTTCCGGTCCGCTCGCTTTGCGCCCCTGGCCGAAGACAGGGGCCGCTTCGGTCGCGGCAGCTGGTTGAACACCTTGTCCACCATCCTGCTTTTCTTCAGCCGGTACTGGGAGTCCGACATCCTGTTGATCTCGAACAGAAGTTCCTCGAGCGCCCGGTACCTGCTGTCCGATTTCTTGCGCAGTTCCCTTTCGCGCTGTTCCTGGGGAAAAAGAAAAGGCTCGTATTCATCGACGAGACGACGCTGCGACGGGGTCAGGACATGGTAGACCTTTTCGGAAAACTTGTTCACTCGCGAGTAGACCCTTTCGTTGATCTCCCTCTCGAGATGCTCGGCATGGCCGACGCGCCGGATGATCTCGTCGGAGAGCCCCTGGTTCAACTCGTCTTCGGCCTTGAACTCGCGAAAGACCTCAACCTGCAACCGGTAGATCTCCCTGAGCATGGACGCTCTGGTTTCGAAGTATGGACGCGCCAGCCGCGCCTGCGCGAGGGTCACGTCGATCTGGTATGGAGAAAGGCAAAGGTCGTTGATCAGGTTGATCGCGTGGATCTCTTCCCTCAGTTCCCTGATGTCGTCGGCGATCGATTCGGATTCGAATCTTTCCTCGCCCGTCAGTGCGGTGCAAAGGAGGCTGATCAGGACGAAGGGGAGGAGGATGAAAGGAACCGGGCCCGGAACGAAGCGGTTTTTCGAACTCATTATGTCTCTCCCAATCTGCGCTTCATAATAAATCGTTCCCGCAGAAGGGTGTTAATGAGTTTTTTTTCGAGAAATCGATCGCCGGCGCGCCAGCAGGGGCGCAAGCTCTTCGACGGGCAAGGTATTGGCGACCAAGTTTTTGTCCAGGCCGCCTTTACGTGCGACGCCCAGTCCGAAGTCCACATGATCCAATCCTGGAATGTTGTGGGCGTCCGGATTGATCAAGAGCCGGATTCCGAGCTCCCTGCATCGCGCCAGATGGCGCCAGTCGAGGTCGAGCCTGTAGGGATTGGCATTGATCTCTATCATGACACCGAGTCGCGCGGCAGCCTCGAGAAGAGCATCGATGTCGACCGGGTAGCCCTCCCGTCCGAGGAGCAGGCGTCCCGTGGGATGGCCGAGCACGGATGTGGCTCGATTCTCCATCGCTTTGATGAGGCGAGCCGTCATCGTCTCCATATCCATGTTGAACACCGAATGCACCGAGGCGATCACGAAGTCGAGTTTCGAGAGAACATCATCGGCGTAGTCGAGAGATCCTTCGGGCAGGATGTCCGATTCCACGCCGTGCAGTATCCTGAATCGATCGAAGGATCGGTTCAGCTCCGCGATCCGCTCGCCCTGCTCTATCAGCTCGCCCGCCGACAGACCACCCGCGTACCACGCCGAGCGGCTGTGGTCGGAGATCCCGATGTACTCGTAGCCCCGTTCACGACAGGCATCCGCCATGGCGGCCACCGTTTCGGCACCGTCGCTCCACCGCGTGTGAACGTGCAGAACACCGCGCAGCTCTTCGCGCGTCACGAGCCGTGGAATCACCCCTTCGGCGGCAGCCTCGACCTCTCCCGTACCCTCCCTCATCTCGGGAGGAACGAAGCCCAAACCGAGCGCCGAGTAGATGTCGTTCTCCGACCCCGTCTCGACGACGCGCCCCTCCCCGCGAAGGCCTTCCGCCGCGATATCGAATCCCTCCGAATCGGCGCGGCGCGCGATCTCCTCCAGGTGGCCGGCGGAGCCGGTGGCGAAGAGCAGCTTCGACGCGCGTTCGGCCTCGCGACAGGCGATCACCTCGAGAGGCAGGCCGCCCTCGACGACAACGTGGACATGGTCGTCCAAAACGTGGACACGGTCGTCCAAAACGTGGACACGGTCGTCCGACCCATCACCCCGCTCCTGGATCGCGTCGTAGGCGCAAAATGCTTCGAGGCTGTCCGCCGGCCGATCGGTCACCGCGACGAGCCGGGCGCCGGCCACGACCTCGGCGCATCGCCGCACCGCGCCGGCCACGTGGACCGAGCTCACACCCGCGCAGCCCTCGAGAAACGATTTCGCCCGCGCAACGAGGCTCGAGGCGTTGTGGATATGAAAATACCGCGCGTAACGCCTGAGAGCTTCGATCTGATCGAGGACGGACGCCTGCATCTTGGGACCGAATCCCTTGAGCGTGACGAGCCTGTTTTCGAGACAGGCGTACTCGAGTTCGCCCATGGTGGTGATGGCGAGTGTCTCGTGGATCGCCCGGATCCGCTTCACCCCGAGTCCCCGGATCCGCGTCATCTCCACCAGGCCCGGAGGAACCTGGGCGCGCAGTTCCTCGAGCGGTGCGAGGGTTCCCTCCTCGAAGAGCCCCCTCAAGTCGCTCGAGATCCCCTTGCCGACGCCGGGAAGCGCCTCGAGGCCGCCCGATCGATGGATCCCCTCCACCTCCTCGTCGAGGTCGGCGATCAGGTCGGAAACCTTCCGGTAGGAGCGGACCTTGAAGGGATTCTCACCGGCCAGTTCCAGAAGGAGAGCGGTCTCGGCGAGCAGGGCTGCCACTTCGCTGTTGTCCATCAAAGCCTCTCCGGACACTATCCCCCGGCGAGTTTGACCACCTCGGACACGAGTTTCTCGATCCCGTCGGCGGCTTCCTTGATCGAACCTGCGAGCATGTAGGCCGGCGTGGTCACGATCTTCTTCTCCGCGTCGACGACGCAGTCGTGCACGGAGCAGTCCTCGTGCCGGGCGCCCATCTTCTCGAGCGCGCCGGCCGTCCCCGCGTCGGTGCCGATCGTGAGGGTCGGCTTGTGCGGTCCCAGAACGCGCGCCACCACGACGGGAGCGATGCAGATCGCGCCGATTGGCTTTCGTGCCTCGTGCATGTCGGCGAGAAGCCTGGCCACGTCGGGATCGGCCTCGCAGCCGTCCCCCTCGGTGGCAAAGTTGCAGAGGTTCTTGGCCGCACCGAATCCGCCGGGCACGATCACGCCGTCGAGGTCGGCCGCGCCGACACCGGCGACGTCGACGATGTTGCCCCGCGCGATCCGCGCCGATTCGACGAGCACGTTGCGGCTCTCGCCCGAGGGTTCGCCCGCGAGGTGGTTGACCACATCCATCTGATCCTTGTTCGGCGCCATGAAAACCACCTCGGCGCCGGCGCGGTCGAGCGCGAGAAGGGTGATGACTGATTCGTGAATCTCAGCGCCGTCGTTGACGCCGCATCCGGAAAGGACAACTCCGATCTTCACCATTTTTGAAACTCCTATCGATGAACAATAAGGACGCGATTTCGTTGTTAAGAGTTTAACACCCGGGGCGAAAAGGTAAAATACCGACTTTTGCAGATCTGTCTGGAGCCGGCGTGGTACGTTACAGTCAGAAGGAACTGGACAAGTTCAGAAAAGCGGGCGCCATCGCTGCCAAGGCGCTTCGCTACGGTCTCGGCCTGATCGAACCGGGCGCTTCGCTCCTCGAGGTGTCCACCGCGGTGGAAGCCGAAATCGACCGTCTCGGGGGCGCTCCGGCCTTTCCTGCCCAGATCTCTCTCAACAACATCGCCGCCCACTACTGCGCAAGCCCCGGCGACACGATCCGCTTCAAGGAAGGGGATGTGGCCAAGCTCGACGTGGGCGTTCACATCGACGGCTACGTGGGTGATACTGCCGACAGCAAAGATCTCGGCGGGCACGGTCTGCTCGTGGAAGCGGCGCGCGAGGCGCTGAAGGGCGCGATCCGGAACGCCGCCCCGGGCGTACCGATCCGCGAACTGAGCCACGCCATCCAGTCGACGATCACCTCGATGGGATTCAGGCCCGTATCCAATCTCACGGGCCACGCGGTGGGTCAGTACCAGGTCCACGGCCCGCCGCAGATTCCCAACGTTCCCGAGTACCGCTCGGGAACCCTCAAGCAGGGAATCGTGATCGCCATCGAACCCTTCGCATCGGACGGCAAGGGACTGGTGCACGACAGCGGCCGCGCAGAGATCTTCAGCGCCAAGCGGAAGCTCAAATTCCGCCGCGGCATGGACAGGGAGATTCTCGACAGTGTGGCCGATTTCAGGGGGCTCCCCTTCGCACGCCGCAACCTGACCGATCGCTTCCGGCAGAAGGATGTGAACAGGACTCTTCAGGAGTTGCTCAAAGGCGGAATGCTCTTCGATTATCCGCCCCTTGCCGAGGACCGGGGGATCTACCTGAGCCAGGCGGAGCACACGATCTATCTCAACGACGAGCCCGAGATCCTCACCCTGCCCGATTGAGCGCCCTCCGTCGGATCCGGCCGGCGCGAGATCATCGGGCGGGACGCAGCGTTACCGAGTCGACGCCCAGCCGGAATCCCTCCGAGAGATCGTTGTTTCCGTCGACCCGGAAACGGAGCACCACGGGCCCCGCCTGGAGCATGATCCGCCCGAACAGGACCTTGTCGTCCAGAACGCGGCACTCCCTCCCCTTGCCGCCCCGGTTGTTGAAGAAGTCCTGCTGCGGGCCGCAAACAGTGCCGTTCACGGTCAGGGAGTATATCCCGCCGCGCAGCGACCGCAGGAACGATCCCGCGATCTCGTACTCGCCCGAAACAGAGACCACCGTGCGGAAGGCGATCGAGTCTCCCTCCTCGTCGGCGTCGTAGAACAGCAGGGTCTCCCCGTCGAGAACGTCGTAGGAGATCGGGTCCTCGGTGGACTCGACCACATCAAGCATCTCGCCCTCGCGCAGGTAGTGGCGCCCCCCCGAAATTCTCTCCGCCACATAGGGGATCGAGGAAAAGGGTTTGTGAGACGGTGTCTGATACCAGTAGGCCACGCTGAAATA
>CAZUHB010000023.1:20339-90432 GCA_964620445.1 uncultured Phycisphaerales bacterium | reverse complement strand
CGGCAGAGCCTTATAAATTCTCACCGGCAGAGCCGGTGGATTAACTATGATTTAAATTTAGTCCGATCAATATCATTTCAAAATAAATCGATTTCAGTGTATAATACACCGTCTGTATAAGCCTGAATCCCGAGGCATATCGCCCTCTACAAAGCCGGAGTTCCCGAAATGAGTAAAGGCTCCTTTATATCCCTGTCCATCCTGATCGCGGTTCTTCTTTGCAGTACGGCGCTTCTGGCACAGGAAACCCAGTACCCGCCCGGCCATGACGGACGGCCGATCGGTATGACACCCGAGGAAGAGGCGCTCGCCCACCTGATCGGGATCAACCACCGCGGCACGGCCCCGCCCACCGGGCCGGTGCGCGCCGCGGCCGAATGGGACGAATCGATCGGAGTCTTTTGCCTCTGGGACAATGCCGAGCTGATGAAAGAGCTCCAGACGGACAACGACCTCTACATCATCACCACGTCGGGCAGCCAGAGCTGGTGGCAGAGCTGGCTCACCTCGAACGGCATCCCGCACACCAACGTGAAGTGGCTCATCGCTTCGACCAACACCTGGTGGGTGCGCGATTACGGCCCCTGGTTCCTCTGGGACGGCAACAATGATTTCGGCCTCTGCGACACGGTCTACAACAGGCCCCGCCCCCAGGACGATCTCATTCCCCAGGCGATCAGCAACGCCTACGGGATCCCCCGCTACGGGTGCGACCTGGAGCACACGGGCGGCAATTTCTACGCTGACGGTTACGGTAACGGGTGGTCGTCGACTCTCGTTTACACGGAGAATCCGGGGTGGACCCAGGCCCAGGTGGATCAGGCGATGTCCGACTATGTCGGAATCGACCGCTACAATACGCTCGATCTCGAGATCGACATCGAGCACATCGACACCTTCGGCAAACCGCTTGCGCCCGACGTGCTCGTGTGGAGCGACTTTCCCGACGACAAGAGCCATTCCGGCTGGTCGGAAGGCGCGCTCCGCTATCTCCAAACCCTTGCCAGCCCCTACGACAGGCCATACAAGATCTACAGGATGCCGCTCTGGAACCAGGGTTATTCCATGACCGCCTACATCAACTCCCTCCAGACGCAGAACAAGATCGTCATGGCCAAGCACAACACGGGCAACGACGACACGGCCAAGGCGATCTTCGAGCAGGCCGCACCCGGATACACCGTTGCCAAGGTGTCGAGCGGCGGGACGGACTGGGGCGATTCGGTCCATTGCCGATCGCGCAACTTCATGCGTGGCGACGGCGTGCGCATTTACGCGTACCCGCCCGGCGATTCGGAGGACACGGTCTACGGCTACACTGTGCGTGGAGAGATCTACACCGACAACTCGACGTCGCTCAACGGCAGCCCTCTCATCTACTGGACCACCACCGGCGGCGCGCCCTTCAGCACGGCGGCCATGTCGGCCACGGGCAATCCCGACGAGTACGAAGGCGTCATTCCGGCCCAGCCCTCCGGAACGACGGTCTCCTTCTACGTCTACGCCGAGGACCTGCTCGGCAACACACGCGCCCATCCGCCCGTGGCGCCCGGCTGGCTCCACGAGTTCAACGTGGAGATCGACCTCACGCCGCCCGAGCTCGACCACGACGTGATCCACGGCTGCGCGGCCGCCGACTGGCCGCCCACCTTCAGGGCTCGCGCGATCGACAACACGGGTATTCCGACGGTGACGCTCGAATACATGATCAACGGTGCGATGAAGTCACCGATCACCATGACGCGCGTTCCGGGAACGTTCCTCTTCGAGGGGATTCCCACGGCGGCGGCATCGGCCGGGGACAAGGTGATCTACAGGATCACCGCCACCGACACCGCGGCTGCGGCCAATACCATGATGAGCCCCACCGAAGGGGGCAACACCTTCGTCGTCACGACGTACAACAAGATCTGCGTCATCGACCGCGACAAGACGCCCCACTCGGGCGAGCTCTTTGTCAACGCCTGCTCCGACTTCGGACTCGGCTGGGACTACACCACCGAGTGGCCCTCGTCGATCACCGGTTACGACGCGGTCATCATCTGCCTCGGCATGAATCCCCACAACAACCAGCTCACCACGTCGCAGGCGAACACGCTGGTGAGCTTCCTCTCCGCCGGCGGCGCCGCCTACATGGAAGGCGGAAACTGTTTCGCGCAGGATTCGGCGCGCACCATCTACCGCCCCTATTTCGGCCTCTCCGGCGCGTCGAGCGGATCGACCCTCACGGGCACGCTCTCCGGCGTCTCGGGCGAGCCGACCGAGGGAATGAGTCTCGCATACGACGGGGACAGCGGTTCGAGCGACCACCTGACGCCATCGGGCGCCGACTCGGTGCTCAGGTACTCCTCCTACACCAAGGCGGTGACCTACGATACGGGCACCTATGCCACGGTGGGCGCGTCGTTCGAGTTCAGCGGCATCACCGACGGCAACGATCCGAGCCGGGCCAAGAAGCTGGCCGCCATCTACCTGAGCCACCTGGGATTCGTGACCGACACGGTGGTGCACGGCGATCCGGTCATCGGCGGCACGGTGACGCTCGACGTGTTCGGCGAGCCGGGAGACACCTACATGACCGCCTACGCCTACAAGCCGGGTTACAAGAGCTGGGGCTCGGCCGGCGTGCTGCGCATCGACGCCGCGTCGTACACGCTTCTGCCCACTGGAACGATTCCGGCGACGGGAGAGAAGAGCATTCCGATCAACGTGCCGAACAGTCCCTCCCTGGTGGGCAAGGAGGTTTACTTTCAGTCTTACATCATCCCCGTGGCCGGTTCGAACTATCTGACCAGCCGCGACATGGTGAAGATTCACGACTAAACCGGCGGACTTCGCAAGCCACGAGGTCTCCGCACCTTGGCGTCCCTGGCGATCTTGGCGAGAGAAGAGTCGAAGAGACTCTCGCCAGGATCGCCAAGGGCGCCAAGTTTTTTTTCGGCCACACCCCAAGGCGGCTCCTCGATCACCGGACGCCTGCCGGGCGCGGGATCCCGGGCATTATTCTTGCCTTGGGAATCGAGAAGAGACCCTGTAACCTGACAGTGCGCGTCATGGACCGATTGTCAACCGGAAGGGATTCTCGATGAGACGATTTCTTGTCCTCCTCTTTTGCCTGCTCGCACCGGCAGGAGCCGTCCAATCCTCGGCCGCGAGCGGGCTCCGGGCCGAAAACCTGCGCTGCGAGTATCGCGTCGATCCGCTCGGCGTCGATTCGGCCAGCCCGCGGCTGAGCTGGACCCTGGGCAGCCGAACGCACGGGCAGCATCAGACAGCCTATCGCGTCCTGGTCGCATCGAGCGGAGCGGCGCTCGGACGGGAAGAGGCCGACCTCTGGGACAGCGGCAAGATCGAATCGGCACGAACGCTCCAGATCGCCTACCGGGGAAAGCCGCTGACGAGCGGACTCGCCTGTCACTGGAAGGTCCGCGTCTGGGACGGGAACGGAGCCCCCTCGGCGTGGAGTGAGCCGGCTTGCTGGGAGATGGGGCTTCTCGATCCCGCCGACTGGAAGGGTATCTGGATCAACGACGGCCGCCCGATTCCGGACGATGACGAGGGCCTCTACGAAATCGATCGAGCGCCGCTTTTTCGCAAGTCCTTCACCCTGGCCGATGAGGCGGCGCGGGCGCGCCTCTTCATCAGCGGTCTCGGTTTTTACGAGGCCTTCGTCAACGGGAAGCGCGTCGGCCGGAGCGTGCTCGATCCGGGCTGGACAGCGTACGACAAGAGGGTCTTTTACAGCGCCTTCGACGTGACCGATCTCCTCCGTCCGGGCGAGAACGTCCTCGGAGTGGCGCTCGGCAATGGCTGGTACAATCCTCTGCCCCTGAAGATGTGGGGCCGGCTCAATCTGCGCGAGCACCTCCCCTGCGACCGGCCGCGGCTCATGGCGCATCTGAACGTGGAGTGCGCCGATCGATCCTTCGTGACGATCGCGAGCAACGAAACGTGGAAGGTCGGGCAGGGACCGCTCCTCAGGAACAACATCTACCTCGGCGAGGTCCACGACGCTCGTCTGGAGATCTCCGACTGGAACCGGCCCGGTCTCGACGACGCGAAGTGGCCCTGCGCCGCCGCCGCAACCGAACCGATCGGCACCATGCAGGCGCAGCCCCAGCCCCCCATCGAGGTGACGGCCGAACTGAAACCGATCGCGATCAGCGAACCGGAACCGGGCGTTTTCATCTTCGACATGGGAGTGAACTTCGCCGGCTGGGTGAGGCTGAACCACGACACGCCGGCCGGAACGCGGATCGCCCTGCGCTACGGCGAACTGCTCGACGAGAATGGCGCGCTCAATCCCTTGACGAGCGCCTGCGGCCAGATCAAGGGACGCGCCGCCGAGGGCATCGATCGGCGCGCCGCGGACTGGCCCCCGCCCGTGGCATGGCAGGGCGACGTCGTCATCGCCCGCGGCGGCGCGGAACAAACCTGGACCTCGCGCTTCGCCTTTCATGCCTTTCGCTACGTGGAAATCACCGGACTGCCGTCGAGACCCGGCATCGATATGGTGACGGGGCTGAGGCTCAACGCCGCCGTCGACGAGGTCGGCTCCTTCGCGTGTTCCGATGAGATGCTCAACGAGATCCAGCGGATCTGCTGCCGGACCTTTCTTTCCAACCTTTTCAGCGTGCAGTCGGACTGCCCCCACCGCGAGCGGTTCGGCTACGGCGGCGACATCGTCGCCTCGTGCGACGCGTTCATGCTCAACTACGACATGGCCGCCTTCTACGCCAAGACGGTGCGCGACTGGGCCGACGCGGCGCGCGACGACGGTATGCTGACCGACACGGCTCCCTTCGTGGGCATCCAGTACTGCGGCATCGGCTGGGCAATGGTCCACCCCTTGCTGCTGAACAAGCTCTACCAGTACTACGGCGACCGCCGCCTGATCGAGGAGCAATACGAGGTATCGCGCCGCTGGCTCGACCTCGTCGCCGCGCGGAACGGGGAACTGATCGTGAGCAGGGGGCTGAGCGATCACGAGGGACTGGCCCCCTCCCCCCCGGGGCCGATGGTGACGCCCCTCTTTGCCGAAAGCGCCCGTCTCGTCGCGCGGCTCGCGGCGATCCTCGGCCGCGGCGGCGATGAGGAAAAATACTCCCGCCTCGCCGATTCGATCAGACGCGCCCACGTCGACAGGTACTTCGATGCCGAAAGAGGGCGCTTCGAGCCGGGCACGCAGGCGGCACAAGCTTTCGGCCTCTATCTCGGGATGGCGCCCGCCGGAAAGAGGGCGGCCGCGATCGACGTCCTTCTCGCCGACATCGCCGCGCGCGACGGCCATCTGTCGACGGGCATACTGGGGACGAAATTCATGCTCGACGTGCTCTCCCGCGAGGGCCACGCCGGCACCGCCCACGACATGGTCACCAGGAAGGACTTTCCCGGATGGGGCCACATGCTCGAAAAGGGTGCGACGACGCTCTGGGAGCACTGGGCGTTCAGCGACAACACCTTTTCCCACAACCATCCCATGTTCGGCTCTGTGAGCGAGTGGTTCTACAAGTGGCTCGGAGGGATCCAGCCCGGTCGTGACGCGATCGGATTCGACAGGATCGTCATCCGCCCGCAGATCGTCGACGCCCTCGACTGGGTCGACGCATCCTATCGCTCGGCGCGCGGCCTCATTGCCTGCAGCTGGAAGCGAACCGCATCGGCGATAGAGCTCGACGTGACCATTCCGCCCAACACGAGGGCGCGCATCCACGTTCCGGCCGAAGGGCTCGATCGTGTGAGCGCGGCCGGCCCCGGGGGCGGTGAAAGTGTCCCGGCGGCCGGGGCCGCGGGCGTGCGCGCGGCGCGCATGGCGGGCCGCGACGCGCTCTTCGAGGTGGAACCGGGCAGGTATCGGTTCCGATCGAACCGCCTGCCGGACCGGAATGGAGAAAAGTGATGAAGAAGCCGTGCCGGCCGCCGGCCAACGCCGCCCTGTCGCGCAGAAGTTTCCTGGGCACCGCTGCCGGCGCGCTCTGCGCCGGGCCCTTTCTGGCCGCGGGCTGTTCGGCGACCGGGCCCGATGGGAACGCGCCGCGGGCCGAACGGCCGAACATCATCCTGATTGTGACCGACGACCAGCGCTGGGACGCGCTCGGCTGCGCCCACAATCCGGTGATCCACACACCGAACATGGACCGGCTGGCCGAGGGGGGCGTGCGCTTCGCCAATGCCTTCGCGACCACGCCGATCTGCGCGGCGAGCCGCGCGTCGATCCTCACCGGGCTCTGGGAGCGCGCGCACGGCTACACGTTCGGGCAGCCGCCGCTGTCGGGAGACCTCGCGGCGATGAGCTACCCCAGCCTCCTCCGCGCGGCCGGATACCGGACCGGCTTCGTGGGCAAGCTCGGCATCAAGCTCGCCGAGGGCGACGCGGCCGCCCTGTTCGATTCTTTCGCGCCGACTTACCAGCCCTACGTTAAGGAGGGTCCCGACGGGATCCGGCACCTGACCGAGATCAACACCGACCGCGCCATCGATTTCGTCCGCGAGTGCGCGCCCGATCAGCCCTTCTGCCTCTCGCTGAGCTACTGGGCGCCCCATGCCGAGGACTCCGCGCCGGAGCAGTACTTCTGGCCCGAGTCGTGCGATCCCCTCTACAGGGATATCACGATTCCGCCGCCCGGACCGGAAGCGCGGGAGCTCTTCGACGCGCAGCCCCCCTTCTTGCGCGAAGGTTTCAACCGCGTGCGGTGGCGCTGGCGCTTCGACACGCCCGAGAAGCACGACCGCATGGTCAAGGGCTACTACCGCATGATCAGCGGCGTCGACGCCGGGATCGGGCGCCTCCTCGACGCGCTGCACGCCCTCGGCCGCGACCGCGACACGGTCGTCATCGTGACGAGCGACAACGGCTACTTTCTCGGCGAGCGGGGATACGCCGGCAAGTGGACCATGCATGAGCCCTCGATCCGCATTCCGCTGATCGTCCACGATCCGAGGAGTCCGGCCCGAGGCGGGACCGTTGTCGACGGGATGGCGCTCAACGTGGACCTCGCTCCCTTCGTGCTCGACCTGGCCGGAATCGAGCCGCCGTCGAGCATGCAGGGCCGGTCGCTCCGTCCGCTCCTCGAGCGGAAATCGTCCGCAGGGCGGAAATCGTCCGCAGGGCGGAAATCGTCCGCAGGGCGGAAAGAGATCTTCACCGAGCATCTCTGGGATTTCGAACACATCCCGCAAACCGAGGCGGTGCGCACCAAGCGCTGGAAATACATCCGCTACCCGCGGCACCCCGAATTCGAGGAGCTCTACGATCTCGTCGACGATCCGGGCGAGGAGCGCAACCTGGCGGGCCGCGAGCAATTCGGGGAGCGGCTCGAAATCCTCCGGGACCGTTGCCGAAACCTGGCCTCTTCCCTGAGCGGGGATCACGGGGAGGAATGACCCGCGCTTTCCGGCCGGACTCCCTCCTGTTAGAATGGGCCGATCAAGACTCTATCTCTTCGGGAGGCAACGACTCATGGTCACAGCGCGCGAACGCGTTCAGATCACCCTCGATCACGCCGAACCGGACCGCATCCCGATCGACCTCGGCGCGAGCCCGGTCACCGGCATGCACGTGAGCGCCGTTTTCCGCCTCCGCCAGGCGCTCGGACTCGACGAGCCGGGGACGCCGGTCAAGGTGGTCGAGCCCTACCAGATGCTCGGTGAGATCGCGCCCGACCTGGCCGGCGCGCTCGGCATCGACGTGGTCGGGCTCGGCGGTCTGACCACGATGTTCGGTTTCCGCAACGAGGGGTGGAAGGAGTGGACCTTCTTCGACGGTACCCCCCTGCTCGTGCCGGAGGGTTTCAACAGGGAGCCCGAGGCGGACGGGAACCTGCTCCAGTATCCCGAGGGCGACCGGTCCGCGCCGCCGAGCGGCCGCATGCCGAGAGAGGGTTTCTTCTTCGACTCGATCGTGCGCCAGCCGCCGGTCGACGACGCGCGCCTGAACGTGGAGGACAACCTCGAGGAGTTCGGCCCGATCAGCGACGAGGCGCTCGCCCATTTCGAGGCAGAGGCGCGGCGGCTCCACGGGGAGACCGATCGGGCGATCCTGGCCAACTTCGGCGGCACCGCGTTCGGCGATATCGCGCTCGTGCCCGCACCGTGGCTCAAAAACCCGAAAGGGATCCGCGACATCGAGGAGTGGTACGTGAGCATCGCCATGCGGCCCGCCTACCTGCGCGAGCTCTTCGGCCGGCAGTGCGCGATCGCGCTCGAGAACCTGGAAAAGATTCACGCTGTCGTGGGCGACCGCGTGACGGCCGTCTTTCTCACCGGAACCGATTTCGGCACGCAGCGCGGGCCCTTCATGTCGGCGGCGACATACAAGGATCTGTTCCAGCCCTTTCACAGGAAGGTCAACGACTGGGTGCACGCCCACACGGCGTGGAAGGCGTTCATCCACTCCTGCGGATCGGTCCAGCCCTTGATCGGGCACTTCGTCGACGCGGGATTCGACATTCTCAACCCGGTGCAGTGCTCGGCCGCCAACATGGACGCGCGCGAGCTCAAGAGCCGGTTCGGCGAAAAGATCACCTTCTGGGGCGGCGGGGCCGAGACGCAGAACACGCTCTCCTTCGCCACCCCCGACGAGGTGCGGCGCGAGGTGCGGGAGCGGATCGGCGCGTTCGGGCCGGGCGGCGGGTTCGTGTTCAACACGGTGCACAACGTGCAGCCGAACACGCCGGTGGAGAATCTGCAGGCGATGTACGAGACGGTGCGCGAATGCGGACGGTATCCCTTGTGAATCATGGAAAACGATCAACTTCAATCCAATTCGAGTCGCCACAAGGAGGCGCGATGACAGTCGACAAACTCTTTTCAGCGTGCTGCTTGCTCACCCTGTTGTTGATTTCGGCTGCCTGCGGTCCGGCGCCGGTCGAGCCGGGCGAGGACGCCGTGATCACACGCGACAACATCGACGTGCGATACGATGCCGCATCGCGCGGAATCGCGATCGCCGACAGAGAGGCCGGCATCCTGCTCGAGGACATCCAGGTGAGCGTTCTCGTCGGGAACCTCGCGGTCGGCACCGGGGACGAGGACGACCAGATCAGGGCCGGCGATACCGCCGAGGGGCCGACAATCACGATCGACGTCGCGGATCACCTGTCGGTGAGAATCACCCTCACCGGAAACGACACGATCGATATCCATGCAGAGTCCTCTGAAAAGAACCGCGTCTTCTTCAACGCCACCTCTGCCCGGGAGTCGATGCCGGCCATTCTCGAGGGCGCAAAAGAAACGGACCGATCGGTACTGCTCACAACGCTCGGGCCGGTCCAGGTCCGCGAGCTCTCATCGATTTTCCTCCCTGCGATCGATACGGCCTTGGCCATGGAAACGGAGAGCATCGCACACTGGTCGGGAGATCCGCTTGCGAGACGGTTCTCCACCCAGCCGGGGGGCAATCGATTTGCCCTCTCCATCAAGGTCGACCGCCACTACTTCCGCGACACCCTCGGCATCGAGTTCTACGCGCCCATGGAAAAACGGGGCTACTGGCACACCGCCCCGATGGTGGCCATGACGTGGTACGGCATCGAGGGATGGAAGGGCCGCCCCGCCCAGCGGAGGGAGTGGCTCGAACCCCAGGTCGACTGGGTGGCCAGGAACCTGCTCCCCTACGCGGGCGACCTCGTCTTCCAGCTCGACGACAACTATCCCCACGACGACAACGCTTTCATGCGCGATCTCTCCGACATGATCCGGAAAAGAGGGCTGATCCCGGGAATCTGGTTCACGCCTTTTGGCGTGGCGCCGCGCGGCGTGGCCGACGCCCACCCCGACTGGTTCCTGCGGGACGCGGCGGGCAAGCCGCTCACCGCCTTCGGCGGCGTCAACTGGAGCGACGAGAAGGGCGCTCCCCCGGTGCTCAACGTGACCGATCCGGAAGCGGTCGAGAAGTGGTACGCCATGTTCTGGAAGCGGGCGAGCGATGACTGGAACTTCGATTTTTTCAAGATCGACGGCCAGCCCACGGTGGCGAAGCGCTACAGGGAGTCGGCCAACGGCAACGGCGTCTCGGGCTACCGCAAGGGCCTCGCCATCGGCCGCGAGGTGGTGGGCGCGGACAAGTTCATCAACGGCTGCTGGGGCACGCCGGTCGACGCTCTCGGAATCGTCAACGGCAGCCGCACCGGGCCCGACACGGGCAACTGGCCCCACGCCACCGGAGTCGTGCTGCGCTGGAACTTTCTCAACAACGTCTGCTGGTGGTCCGACCCGGACGCGGCCGCCAACCTGTTCAAGGCCACGGTGGAGCGGACGCGCCACAATGCACAAGCGCGCGCGCTCACGGGGCAGCAGTTCCTCACCGATGATGTGTGGACCGACGTTCCGGAAGCCAACCTCGGTGTCTGGCAGCGCTCCCACCCCACCCTCGACATCCGGCCGGTCAACCTCTACCCGATCGAGAACTGGCAGGAGTACGACCTCTTCGACCTGCGGATCGCCAAGTCCTGGGGAACGTGGGACGTGGCGGGGCTGTTCAACTACGATGGAACCGCAACCGTCAAGACGCTCGATCTCGGCAGGCTCCGACTCGAAGCGCCGGAGGCCCACCTCTACGAGTACTGGACCGGGACATACCTGGGACGCTTCACCCGGGACGCGCGCATCAGCCGGATCATGGCGCCCCACGGCGGACAGCTCTTCTCGATCGTTCCCGCGTCGGGTGATCGACCCGACCTGATCTCGACGAGCCGGCACGCGAGCCAGGGCGGTCTCGACCTGCAAGGGCTCAACTGGAACCGGGATAAGGGGAGACACGTCGCCGAGGGGCTGTCGAGCCATCTCGTCCCGGGCGACCCTTCCGAACTGGTCTTCGTCAATGGTCCGTGCAGGGCTGTTGAGGCGACCTGCTCGCCCGGTTCGGCCGCCATCGAGGAGGACGGTGCCGTGACGCGCGTTGTGCTCGATACGGCCGGGGAAAGCGCCGCCCACTGGACGGTGACGTTCGAGGAGCTCTCCGCGCCTTTCGCGTGCATGGAGACCGGCGAGCTTCACGTCGAACCGGGCAGTTCCCCGAGTATCGGCATCAGGGGGAGCGAGCTCGAAAACCGTTCCCTGGAGTTCATCTCCTCCGATCCGAGGATCAGGACGACCCCCGACGCGCCGACGTCCATCGTCGACACAGACCGCGCTTCGGTCCCCTTCGAGATCGATCTGAGAGGCCTTCCGCCGGGAACGATCTTCACCGGCAAGGTGGAGGTCAGCATCGAGGGTATCGAAACCGTCCCGAGAGCGTGCCTCGTCCGCGCCCTCATCCCCTGGCCCGAGAATCTCGCGCTCGGAGCCGAGGCGACCGCCTCGTCGATCTGGAGCGAGGGTTTCGAGGCGCGCCGCGTCAACGACGCCGACACCAAAACGCGCTGGAACAGCGTCAAGGGCGAGACGCGGAACGCCTGGGTGGAGCTCGCCTGGGACGAGGCGGTCACCATCGATCGCGTGGTGATCGACGAGTGCGTCGACTGGGGCAACCGCATCGAGTCCTGGCGGCTCGACGCCGAGAAAGACGACGGAACGAGGATCACCATCACCCGCGGCGAAGGGGTGGGCCGCCGGTTCATCGTCGACCTCGAGCAACCGACGACAACCGCCGCCCTCCGCCTCATCGTGGAAAAAGCCTCCGACGTCCCCACCATCTGGGAGCTCGAGACCTATCGCTGGCGCAGCGAGGAAAGATAAGACAAGGACCCTTTCATGGACCCGACGATCCTGACGATCACCATCATCTACTTCGCGATCACCCTGAGCATCGGCTTCTGGGTCGCGCGCCGGGAAAAGAAGAAAGCCGACGACTACTTCCTCGCCGGCCGCAAGCTGCCCTGGTACGCGGTGAGCCTCTCCATGACCGGCTCGAACATCGGCACGGAACACTTCATCGGAATGGTGGGCACGGCCTATGCCTTCGGCCTGGCGCCGGCCACCTTCGAGTGGGGCAACTTCATCCCCTACACCGTGCTGATCTGGATCTTCCTCCCATTCTTCTACCGCAAGAAGCTCTACACGATCCCCGAGTTCCTGGAGCGGCGGTTCAATCCGGCCACGCGGTCGGTGTTTGCCTTCTTCTCCCTGTTCCACATGGTCTTCGTCGTGCTCGCACCGGCGCTCTACGTGGGCGGGCGGATCGTCTACGAGATGGCGATGCGGGAACCGGTCACCGCGTTCAGCTGGCCCTACATGGGGTGCGTGCTCATCATCTCCGGCGTGACAGCCGCCTACTGCATCTACGGCGGCCTCAAATCGGTGGTGTGGACCGACGTGCTCCAGGTGACGATCCTCGTGGGCGGCGGCCTGCTCCTTCTCGTCGTGGGCGCCGACCGGGCGGGCGGCCTGCAGTCGGTGATCGGCACCAACCTCGACGCGGACCCCGATCGCTTCAGCCTGATCCTGCCCGCCGATCACAAGGTTTCGCCCTGGACCGGCGTGGCCACCTTCTGGTTCACCCTCTCCATGTGGTACGTGGGCACCAACCAGTTCTACATCCAGCGCTGCCTCGGCGCGCGCTCCGAGTGGGACGCCAAGATGGGTGTGATCGGCTGCGGCATGATCAAGGTCTTCTTGCCGCTCATCATCGTCTTCCCGGGGCTCGTGGCCTTCGCCATGTTCGGCCCGGGCCTGGCCGAGGACGCGGTCTACGTGAAGATGATCGGCGAGTTCCTCCCACCCGCGGGCCAGGGGCTCCTGCTCGCGGCGCTCATCGCGGCGATCATGAGCACCGTCTCGAGCGTGCTCAACTCGTCGTCCACGATCTGGTCGGTCGACGTGTACAAGCGCCTCCTGAAGCGCGATGCCGAAGACCGGGAGATCGTGCGCGTGGGCCGCTGGTCGACACTCGTGGTCATCATCGTGGGCACGGCGTTCGCGCCCCTCCTCCTCTGGTGGGAAGGCGGAATCTTCATTTACATCCAGGACATGGCCGCCTTTCTCGCACCGCCGATCACGGTGATCTTCCTCGCCGCCTTCATCTGGCCGCGCGCTCATGGGCGGGCGGCCTGCTTCACGCTCATCTTCGGCATCGCGAGCGGCGTGGCCCTCAAGATCGTTGCCGAGAGCTTCGGCAAGAACGGAATCGAAACACTCAAACCCCTGCTCAACCGCGCGGCGGCCAACTGGTTCCTCTGCCTGGCTGCGCTCATGGCGGCGACGTGGCTCATGCCCCGGAGCCGGGCCGAGTCCTTCGATCGCGACGCGATCTGGAACCGCCGCTGGGCGCGCCTCCCCGAGGGTGAAAGAGATCTCAACCGGGGCGGACGCAACCTCCTGTTATGGTGGGCCGTGATGGTCGGCGCATCGGCGAGCCTCTTCATGATTTTTCGTTAGGAGTACCCGTAGATCGACAGGGAGAAAGTATGGAAGATCTGGAAAAACGCATCGATCAACTCGACGAAAGGAACAAGAAACTGGAGAAAAGCTACAGCACCTTGCGAGGTTTCTGTCTCTTTCTGCTGATCCTGGTCCTCTGGTCGTTTTTCGATGACATCAGGGAGTCGATCTGGCCGCGGGAGATCGAGGTCCCCAAGATCGTGATCGAAGATCCCGACAGTGACGCCAGCGCGGAGCTCGATGCGCGCGGCCTCGTCTTCTGGGACAAGAACGAGGTGGCCCGCATCTCCCTGTCCAACAGCGAGAGCGGTCCGCGGCTCGGTCTTCTCGACGAGAAGGGGAAGTGGCGCCTCTCGCTGGACCACAGGGGCGACGGGCCGGCCTTCGCCATGTTCGACGAGAATGAGAAATGGCGCGTTCATCTCTACCAGAAATCGGACTGCTGCCGATTCTTCTTCTGCGATGCCGAGGGCCAGCCCGGATACACGTTCACCTTCGACTCGAACGGCCCCCAGCTCAACATGTGGAAAAAGGGTCTCCTCGTTTTCGAAGCTCCCGACGAGCAATAGGCGAGGACGCGCCTCGACGAAGGGTCCAAGATTTTCTTGAAGGTTCCGCCTGTTTTTCGGAGACCGCAATGAAACGCACCATGGGGGTGATCGTTTTGATGGCCGCGATTCTCGCGCCGACCGATATCCCGGCTCAGGAGGACCCGGTCCGCGGAATGGGAACGCCCATCGACGAGATCCTCAGAAGAACCGACGACTGGGACCACACCCTCGGCCCCACCGGGCGCCGTCTCTTCGCCGACCGGATCGAGAAGGCGCTCGGCGTGCGCGCGCGCTGCGGATACATTCACGGCGTGCCTGATTTCGGGGATCCGATCGAGCTCGCCTTCAGAGACGCCGAGGGCGCGGTCGAGGCCTTCCATGAACGCACCACGTGGCAGCCGTCCCATCTCGAGGTGGAGTGGCGGCTCGGCCCGCCGGCCGCGGAGGGTGCCCGTTCCGCGCCGGACGGCTCGATCCGTGTCATCGAAAGAAAGTTCATCACCGACGACGACGTGCTCGTCGACCGGGTGCGCGTGGCGAACCGCACCTCGTCGCCGATCGCCATCGAGGCCGTGGCCAGAAGCGGTCTGACGCCGCTCCTCGACCGTTCCCGATCGCGACAGATCCATCTCGATCTCTCTGAAGCGGCAAACCTCGCACCCTGTACGGGCCGCCGCCTCTTCACCGATCAAGGCGCCCCGCCTTTCGCCTGGATCGAGGGGGAGAAGGCTCTTTACCTCCCGAGCGATGCCGTCACGGAGCCGGCGGCGGCCGCATCGGGAGGGGCGTGCCTGGGCGGCGCTTTCGGTGCCGCGGAAGGTCATCTGGCGCTCTGGGCCGGGGTCGTGCCCGATTTCGACGACAATAAAACGGCGCGCGCCGTCTCGATCCGATACGCGCGCGCCGGAGAGTTCCCGGCGAGCTTTCAGCTGATCGTGGACAACGTCGACGCCAGGGCGGTCGAGTTTCCGTCCACCGGCGGCTGGGGCCCGAAGGCCGAACACTGGTCCACGGTCCACGTGCCGGTCGGGGAGCTGAAACCGGGTCTCCACAAGTTCGGCCTCCGGGCCGAGAAAGCGGACTCCACGATCAAGGTGGACGGCGTCTTTCTCTTGCCGGGCCCCGGGCCCGCGCCGAACCTTCCCGGATCGGGTCGTTTTCCGAGCGGTATGAAAGAACAGATCGTCTACCTTCCCGGATCGATCGACTACGACGGTGTGCGCTACATGCTCCCGGTACAAGGCCTCGATTCGAAGCCCCTTTTCGTTGCCTTGAAGGGCGGGATCGCGGGGGACCGCGCCAACCGGTTTCCACTGTCGATCGAGATCGACGCGCCCGGAAAGGAGCCGGCTGTCTCCTGGTGCCATCTGCTCTGCCTCGTGGCCGGGCCGCGCGGCTTCGGCGCGAAACCGGGCTCCGGAGGCGCAAAACCGAGCGCCGGAATCGTCTTCCGTTTCGACAATGGCGGCGAGGAGACGATCCCCTTTCCGTCCGTGGGCGAACGCCTGGCGCAGGGCGCCGCGGGAACCGGTCCGGCCGCGAATGCTCGCGCGGTGTGGCGTTTCGTCGCCTTGCCGCGGATTGCCGATCCCTGCGTACAACTCTCCTATCTGCCGCCGCCCGGGCGGTTCATCGACAAGATCGTCCTGCGCAAGCACGATGACCCGAGCCCATCGCCCGAGGTTCCCGTTCTGCTGGCCGTCACGACCGAGATCCCGCCCCCGACCGGCCGCCGGCCGCTCCACCTGGGGCACAAGGCGTTCTGCGGACTTCCGGTGACCCTCGCGCTGACAGGAAGCGAATTCGTTCCGATCCGCGATGACAGGCGGGGGCGCATCCTGCTCCGGTCGCTTCAGATCGAGCCCGGGGGGACGGAGGAGTTCACGCTCGTTCTGGCGACCGACATCAAGAGGCGAAACGCCATGACCAAGGCGCGCGACTGGTGCGCCGAGGGCGATCCGCTCCGCCGGCACCTGGAGAGATACACGCGCTGGTTCGACGAATTCGTGCCTCTCTTCGATTGCGCCGACAGGAAGATGGAATATGCCTGGTACCTCAGCTGGTACAGGGCGCGGCACAACATGCTGTGGCCCCAGGCGCCCCCGCTCACGGCGCCGGTCTTCTACGAGAGCCTGCGCGGATTGGACGGACCGCAGGTGACGGCCCGTTCCACGCCCCATATCCTGAGCGAGATGCGCTGGCTGCGCGACAAACGTTTCGCCGTGGGGCAGCTGCGCGCCCACCTGCGCACGCCCATCGGCGACGGTCTCTTCTCCGACGTGCGCATCGACAGGGAAGCCGAACCCTATCTTCCCCACGCGATCCCGGCCGCTGCCCTGGGCGTTTATCACGTTCACAACGAGGAGCAGTACTTGAAGGAGGTTCTGGACATCCTGGCGCGAAACGTGGACGCCACCCTGTCGGCGGCGGACAGCGACGGCGACGGCCTGCCGGCGCTCGCGGGCGATGATTTCCCGGGCAGCGGCGTGGAGCGCCCCGATTTTGCGGCCTGTCTTTTCGCCTCCTGCCAGGCCATGGCCGAGGGTTATGCCCTGCTCGGGAATCGTGAGAAGGAACGCGCCTTTCGAACGAAGGCGGAGCGCATCAGGGAAGCGGTGCTCGATCTGCTCTGGGACGCGGAGGAAAAGTCCTTCTTCGCCCTGAGGGCCGAGACGAACCGTCCCCTGGGAGTCCGCGACGCGGGCGGGTTCTGGCCGTTTGCCATGGGGCTGTGCGACGGGAACGGGCCTCATGGGGCCGCGTTCCGGTTCCTCGCCGCGCCGGGGGAGTTACAGAAACCCTTCCCCCGACTGCTCGACGCGCTCGGCAAGGCCCGGCGCGGGGCGCCCGAGCAGGCGCCGGCCGCGGCGCCCTTCGAAGTCTACCTCGACCGGCACACGGACCTCACCGTCGAGCAAGCCGGAACCGGCCCCTTTTGTTCCCGGTACAATGATCTGCTCCTGCGATTCGTTGGCGGGCTCGTCCCGCGCAGCAGCGGCGTGGCCCTTTTTCGGCCCGTGGTCGGATCGCTCGACCACTTCCGTTTCAGCCGTTTGCGATACCATGGGCGGGAACTGGAGATCGTCTGGGTCCGCCCGGGAACCCACAATCCCTACGCCGATCGTCCCGAGGGATTCACGATCGTGATCGACAACGAGGTCGTTGCCAACGAGGCATCGCTCCGGCCGGTGATGGTCAAGCTCTGACCCTTCGGCGCGTCACACCGTGGCGCGTGAAAATCTCGAAATCGCTTTCCAAAGCTAATCGTTCGGCCTATAAATCCTGGAACCCGCCGCGTTCGGCGGGTCCGAACCAAGAGGTGTTGATGGAGTTTCCTGTTTCCGGAGTCGAGATCTTCCCGCTGATCCCGCCGCTCACGGCGCTCGGCATCTCGTTCTTCACGTCGATGGCGGGAGTTTCGGGCGCCTTTCTGCTCCTTCCCTTCCAGGTGAGCGTGCTCGGTTTCAGCAGCCCCGCCGTGAGTCCGACCAATCTTTTTTACAACATCGTCGGCATCCCCGGGGGCGTCTACCGCTTCATCCGCGAGGGACGCATGGTGTGGCCCCTCGTTCTGATCATCGCGGCTGGAAATTTTCCCGGCGTTCTGACCGGTGTCTGGCTGCGCGTGGTTTTTCTTCCCGATCCGGCCGCGTTCCGGTTCTTCGTGGGGTGCGTTCTGTTCTACGTGGGCGGCCGGCTCATCGTCGATATTCTGGGATGGGGACGCAAGAAGGACGACCGGCTCCAGACGATCGATCCGGCATCGGCGGAGAGGATTCAGACGCGGAACATCTCGGTGCGCGCCATCACCTACTCCTTTCAGGGCACCGAGTTCACCTTCAATCCGATCGGTCTCTTCGCCCTCGCGCTGGTGGTCGGAATCGTGGGCGGCACCTACGGGATCGGCGGCGGCGCCATCATCGCGCCCTTCCTGGTCGCCATGTTCCGCCTGCCCGTCTACACCGTCGCCGGAGCCACCCTGCTCAGCACCTTCTTGAGCTCCATCATCGGAGTGCTCTTCTACACGGTGGCCGCGCCGATGTGGGCTCCGGCCGATCTCGCTGTCCAGCCTGACTGGATGCTGGGATTGCTCTTCGGCGTGGGCGGTCTGGTGGGGACCTATTTCGGGGCGCGATTCCAGAAATTCCTGCCCGCAAAAACGGTGAAGATCATCCTGGCGGCCTGTATCCTGTTCATTGCGGGTCGTTATATATTCGTTTTTCTAATAAGCTAATCTCAAACAGGTTAGATCAGCCTCGCCCCGTTCTCTTTCCGCAGTTCGGGCAGGACGATCCCTCATCGCACCCTGTTTGTTCATCGGCGACGCGCCTGCCGCAGCCCGGGCAATGACAGCCGCCCTGCGGATCCTCCGAGTGGCCGCCGCAACCGCACCCATTCTCTTCGGCCGGGTTCTTGCCGCATCTCGTCAAATTCGCGCCGCATCCGGCCGTTCGTCCGGTGTTTTCATGTGGCATCGACGTCTTCCTCCCATTCTCCGCTGGATCGACCGCAATTCTTCCTTTTCGGCTTTGAGCACATCTGGAATGAGCCGGTTTTGGCAGGGGGAAAAAAAAGAGGCGAAGTCGAAAACCGCTATTCACACCCCCTCGGCTGTGTGTTACAAAAAAGCATTCGTCGTAAATGAAAAATTATCGATATGGGAAAGCCCCGCGCCCGGGCCGGCGGGGGGCCTGTATTCAAGGAGATAAGGCCATGAAGATTCTCATTTCCGATGCCTTCGATCCCGGTCTTCCCGACCGCCTGAAAAAGTTTGGTGAGGTCTTCGACGACAAGGGCCGCGTGGCCGAAGCCGACGTGGTTCTCATCCGGTCCAAGACCAAGTGCACCAAGGAATACATCGACGGTGCCCCCAACCTGAAGATGATCATCCGCGGCGGCGTGGGTCTCGACAACGTCGACATTCCCTATGCCGAGAGCAAGGGGATCCAGGTGCACAACACACCCCAGGCGTCGAGTATCGCCGTGGCCGAACTCGCCATGGCGCTCATGATCTCCCTGCCCAACCATGTGATCAAGGGCAACAACAGCATGCACAAGGGCGAATGGCTCAAGAAGCAGTGCAAGCGCACCGAGCTCTACAAGAAGACCCTCGGCCTCATCGGCATCGGCCGGATCGGCTACGAGACCGCCCTGCGCGCCAAGGCCTTCGGCATGAAGGTGATCGCCTACGACGTGGTCAAGACCGACCAGGACGTGGCCGAGTACGTGGACACCCTCGAGGATCTCCTCGGCCAGGCCGACTACATCTCGCTTCACACACCCCTCACCGACGACACCAAGGGGATGATCAACGCCGACACGATCTCGAAGATGAAGGACGGCGTCTTCATGATCAACACGGGCCGCGGCAAGTGCATCAACGAGGAGGACCTCGCCGCGGCGCTCGAGTCGGGCAAGGTGGCCGCTTACGGCAACGACGTCTGGTATTCCGACCCGCCCGAAAGCTCTCCGCTCCTCGGTCTGCCGAACGTGGTGGCCCTCCCCCACATCGGCGCCAGCACCAAGGAGAACCTCCTTCGGATCGGCGACATCATCGTGGAAAAAATCGAAGCGTTCAACGCTTGATAAAGCAGGCGAATAAAAGGAGACCTGTCATGACTGAGCGTATCATCAACTTCAACCCCGGCCCCTCGGCCATTCCTCTCCCCGTGCTCGAGAAGGCCCGGGGCGAGCTTCTCAACTTTCAGAGCTCCGGCATGTCGATCATGGAAACCAGCCACCGCGCCAAGGAGTTCGACGGCCTGCTCGCCGACACGCAGCAGCTCACACTCAAGCTTCTCGGGCTGGGCGACAACTACAAGGTGATGTTCATGGGCGGCGGCGCGAGCCTCCAGTTCGCCATGATCGCCCTCAACCTCATGAACGAGGGGCGCACCGCCGACTACGTCAACACCGGCACCTGGTCGACCAAGGCGATCAAGGAAGCCCAGATCGTGGGCGAGCCCAAGGTGGCGGCGAGCTCCGAGGGGACCAATTTCAACCGGATCCCCGGCCAGGACGAGCTCGTTCTCAATCCGGATGCCTCCTACGTGCACATCACGTCGAACAACACGATCAAGGGCACGCAGTGGGCCGATTTCCCCGACACGGGTGACGTGCCCCTCATCGTCGACATGTCGTCCGACATCCTGTCCAAGCGCTACACCCTCGACAAGGTGGGCATGATCTACGCCGGCGCCCAGAAGAACCTCGGCCCCTCGGGCGTGACGGTGATCGTCATGCGCGAGGACATGATCGAGAAGTGCAAGAGCGACAAGCTCCCCACCCTGCTCCGCTACAAGACGATCTGGGACAAGAACTCCCTCTACAACACGCCGCCCACCTTCCCCATCTATCTGGTGAAGCTCGTTCTCGACTGGATCGACGGACAGGGCGGCCTCGACGGCGTGGAGAAGATCAACCGCGCCAAGGGCGACCTCCTCTACGGCCTGATCGACGAGATGAGCGACTTCTACAGCGGCGCCACCGAGAAGGAGAGCCGCTCCCTGATGAACGTCTGCTTCAGGCTTCCCACGGAAGAGCTCGAGAAGAAGCTGATCGCCGACGGCCGCGAGGCCGGGTTCAACGGCCTCAAGGGCCACAGGTCGGTGGGCGGCATCCGCGTGTCGATGTACAACGCGATTTCGCTCGACAACATCAAGGCGCTCGTCGACTACCTGAAAGATTTTGCAGGTAAAAACGGCTGAGAACCGGAATAGACCGCGTCGACCGACGGTCAAATTAAAGTTGATCCGTCTCTCGATCGAAATATAGTTAGTGGACTGGGCGTGCCCCGGGATGGTTTCCTGGGGCACGTCATTATCCGGCTGATGGAAAACCGGTTGCGGGGGCCCGACCGATGTCGAAAGCGGTAGCAATCATTCTGGTGCTTCTCGCCCTGGTCGTCGTGGGCTCCGTCGTTGTCGTTCTTTTCAGCGGATCCAATTCGGACGATCTCGATCTGGAGCCGATCGGCCGCATGGGCGAGAAGGACAAACCCGACCGACCGGTCGTGGCGTCGATCAACGGCAAACCGGACAAGAAGCAGGTATCCAGGCCGAAAACGGAAGATGTCGTCCTGGAGGACATCAAGCCGAAGAACACCTGGGAATGGCGTCCGGTGGAGGTGGCTGTTCGTGTTCTCGGCCTGCCCGCGCTCAAGGCGGTGTCCACCGATCAGGTCACGTTCCGCCTGTTCCTCGACGGCATCCCGATCGCGACCGCGCCGACGCCCACCGGACGGCCCGGCGAGTTCACCTTCGGGCAGCTCCTCCCCGGGAACTACCGGTTCGAGGCATCGACGGCCGATTTCAGGGAAGGTTTCCTGTCCCTCAGCGTGGAACCCAACATAGGCTACAAGAATACCCTCTACGTGGCGGAGCCGGCTCCCTTCGAGCTCAAGGTTTTGAGCGCCAAATCGAACCACCCGATCGCGGGCGCCATGATCAGCGCATCGACCCTGATCAGCCGGGGTATGACCGACGACCGGGGGATCTTCCGTTCCAAGCGGCCGATCGTGCCCGATCCCGATCTGGCGGTGACCGTGTCGAAGAACGGTTTTTTCACGACCCTTTTCAAGCCCTACTCGGACAAGCAGATTCGCGATCGTAAAAAATCGCGCGTCATCAAGCTCAGGCAGCTCAGGGGCGCGTCGCGCCTCTCGGGCACCGTGGTCGATCAGGACGGCCGTCCCCTGAACCGGTGGAACCTACGGCTCATTCCCGCGGGGGCCAAGCCGGCAGGGCCGGGGGCGATCAGCTTTTACGAGACGATCTCCAACCACAAGGGAGAGTTCGCCTTCAAGGACCTGCTCGGGGGGGATTACATCCTGGAAGGGGTCATCCAGAACTGGCTGGCGGGCGGCAAGAGCGAGTTCCTGCCTCTCTTCAGCGAACCGGTTCGCATCGAAACGGCGAAGATCGTCGATGATTTCCAGATCGTCTGCCGCCTGCGTCCGATCCAGCTCAAAGGGATCGTTCTCCGCGCGGACACGATGGAGCCGGTTCCCGATGTCACGATCTCCACGGGCGGCCGGCAGGGGAATCTCCTCAAGGACGTGATCGATTTCGACGACGTGGTCACCGACGGCGCCGGCCGTTTCAGCATCGAAAGACCCTTTCTCCCCACCGAGATCGGCACCCTGCTCCAGCGCACCGGACTCCACATCCGGCCGAGGGGCGGCGAGGAGGAGGTCTTTCGCATCCAGCAGGGATCTCAAACGATGAACACACTGATCGGCGACCTCATCCGCCAGGTACCGATCACCATCTGGCTGCATTACTCGGGCCGAACCGAACTGAGCGGCATGGTGGTCGATACCGGGGGCACCCCGGTCAAGGGCGTCATCGTCGAGGCCCGTCCCCTCTTCGGTTTCGACCGAAAACGCTATCGGGCCCTGTCGAACGCGAACGGACACTTCACACTCAAAAACCTGTTCACCGGCCGGTGGAACGTGAGCGTCACCTTTCCGTCGGGCCCGAGCATCCACCAGCCCGTCACCATCTCGCCCGGGGACTCGCAGGAAACTCTGACCTTTCGGGCGCCCGGTTCATGCCGCCTGGAGGGCAGAGTCAATCTGAAGGAATCGGCTTACTTTCCCCGGATCTCGATCAGAGGTGAAAATTTCAGGCTCGACGACTCGCGGCTCCGCAAGAGCGGCAATTTCGTCTTCGAGTATCTCCCCGCGGGCAAGGCGACCATCGTCGTGGAGAGCTACAGGACCCAGAGATTCGAGGAGCAGAGCCTCATCCTCCGCACGACCGAGGTGGAACTCAGGGATCGCACCACGGTGACGGTCGAACTTTGAGCGGGTCGCGCGAATTCGGGGGAGTCCTACCCGCCTGAAACCTTGAACTTTCCAGCCGGATAGAAAGCGGTGTTGCAGCCCACCGCGCCGAAGCGTGTCTGGATCAACGACGCGTCGCCCTGCTCGACCGCGTCTGAAAGCTCCTGCGCAATGGTCCGGATCATCTCCGCCGGGTCGTGTCCGAGGGCGCCGAGCGCGGCCACGAACCGCTCGCGCACCGCGTTTCCCTCGGGACCCAGAAAAACGATTCCCACGGCCAGGAGCGCCACCCGCCTCACCTCCGGCTCGCGGGAAGAATCGAGAGCGATGTGGAGCATGCGGTCGACCGGTTCCGCGGACTGGAAGAGCCCGAGCCGGAACGCCGCTGACTGGCAGCGCACATCGTCGTCCGATCGCAATCCGTCGAGCAAGGTCTCGAGGATCGGAAAAGTGCGGCAGTAATCGCCGAACGCCGGGTCGAGGGCATCGAGCTGGGCGGGAGTCAATCCGCCAAGACGATCGAGTTTGCGATGGAAAGGGAGGTCCTCGGAGAGGTAGGCCGTGAAAAAGAAATGCACGAACGCCCAGGCCTGCGAGTAGTGAAGCCGCTTCCTGTACCCCTCGTAGAACTCGGGCCCCTCGATCGCGAAGAGATCGCGCAGCGCAATGAGCCGTCCCTCCCTGGCCGCACGCTGCGCCACGCGGCTGTGCTCGACGGAGATCTCGCCCAGAATCAGTCCTCCTTCGCCCACGGCCGACCACCCCAGCCATGTGGCCACCCCCTCGTTGACGCAGGGCGGAACGGAGGGCCCCAGGCGGGACGGTATGAAATGATGAGCGACCTCGTGCATCAGAAGCGCGTCATCGGGCGGCTCGTAGAAAATGATCCGGGCCGGTCCGGTCCGGTAGATGGCGGGCCATTCGTCCGACTCTCCGAGGTTCTCGCCCGCGCCGAGCCTGACGAGCACGAGCAGCTGGGGCAGAGCTTCCTCATCCACCTGGAAGAGCTCCTCGTAGAGATCGAAGGTGCGGCCCACCTTGTCGGAGAGCGACTTCACCTCTTCCCACGAACCGCCGGTGTGGACCATGTAGGGCAGGTGGCTGCCTGGAACATAGTCCGGTCCGGCGCACGAGGCGAGAAGCAGAACGGCGATTCCAAGAGCAGCAAAAACGCCTACCCGAGGCCTTGAATGACATGTCATCGATTATCCCTCTTCCCTGCTGTTCATGGGCAGGCCGACCACCACGGTCGTCCCCTTGCCGGGCTCCGTGGAAAGCTCGAGAAAACCCATGTGCTGCTCCACGATCTGCTTGACGATCGGCAAGCCGAGGCCCGTTCCCTTCCCCTCGGCCTTCGTGGTGAAGAATGGCTCGAAAATCTTCTCGCGGACCGCGGGATCGATGCCCGGTCCGGTGTCGCTGATGAACATCTCCACGAATCCTTCCCGCTCGGACAGGCGGCAGCCCACGGTAAGAGTGCCGCCGGGATCCATGGCGTGCGACGCGTTGATCTCGAGGTTGCGCACCACCTGCTCGAGGAGGTTCGAGTCGCCGTGCACGGGGGGAATCTCCCGGCCGTAGTCGGTCTCGATCGTGAATCTCTTGAGCACCCCGCTCACGATCAGCGTCTCCGTCGTCTCCTCGAGGAGACGCGCGAGATCGACCGTTCCCAGTCTGGGTTTGGTGGGCTGGCTCAGGGTGAGGAGGTTCCGTCCGTGAAGCATGATCTTCTCCACATGGCCCACGAAGAGATTGGCCTTCTCCCTCGTACGCACAGGGTCGTCGGGATTCTTGATCAGCTCCCGCGCGGTGAGAAGCAGGCCGCCGACGACATTGTTCAACTCGTGGCCGATGCTGCCGGCGATGATGCCGAGCGTGGCCTGCTTCTCCGACTGGATCAACCGGAGGTGGGCCTCGTAGAGAGTGGTGATGTCCTTGTAGATGAGCGAGATGAGGTAGACGAGTCCCTCGTCGTCCATGATCGGCGTGGCGCTGATCAGCACCCGCTTCGGCCGGCCGTCCTTGGAATATCGCACGGTCTCACGGGAATGGATCTTGCCGCCGCTGTACGCCTGGAGAGTGAACGCGCGCGCCTCGTCGGCCACGGTGTCCTTGTTGGCGATGAGATCGTCGATGTTCCTGCCCGCCGCCTCCTCGAGGCTGTAACCGAAAATGTCGGACGCCGCCGCGTTCCAGGAGACGACGCGGCAATCCTCGTCGAGAGTCACGATCGCGTCGGCCGCATCCTGAACGATCGATCGGTAAAGGCGCTCCGACTCCCTCAATTCGAGTGTCATGTCGGTGAACAGCTTCTCCAGGCTCCTGGCGTATTGCTGGAGTTCGGCGCTATAGTCGCGCGGTTGAGTTTTGCCGGCATTCTTGTCTTTCGAAGTCATCGAAGAAGCTCTCTCCGTCAAATTGATGTCGTATTCTGATAGCAGCCATGGTCCGGCCGTTTCGAAAAAAAGCATTGTGTCCGCCCAGGATGGACAATCCAACAGAAATAACGGCTCCCAATTTTCCATTTACCGCTGGTTTAGCAGGAATTAATTTTTATATCTTGAGGTCTTCGGTTATGATATTGATCTATATCTATTGAAGCCGCACTTCAGAATTAGGTCCGTTTCAGAAAGGAGAATGGCGATGAAAATACTTCTCGCGGGAGCAGGACTCTGTCTCCTGTTCTTTGTGGCCCCACAGCCGGAGGCCATGGCCCAGACCGCTGTCCCCAACGGGGATCTCGAGCTCGAGTCGCTTGGCCCCTGGGATCTCTTCGGCGACAACGCCGTTCAGGCTGTTGTCCAGACCGACGTGAATGGAAATGGCAGTCCCTCCTGGTGCTGGCGCAGAAAGCCCGGTACCGACGGGTGCAACGGCGGCTTCCTGCAGGACGTGTACCTGATCGCCGGCGTCACCTATCAGTTCGACGCGGACGTGGCCTACAAGTGCACGTGCTGAGGCGGCACGAATGACGGCGGTAACTTCGACGTCATGATCAACGGGGTGTTGATCGCACAAGACATAGCCGGTTACGTTCCAGACAGCACGAGCCTCACGCGGAGGCATATGAGCGGCACCTATACTCCTTCCTCGACGGGCCTCCACGAACTCAAGATCTACAACTATCGCAATTCACCGCGAACGGCCCTCCTCAACTACATCGATGACATCCTGCTGGTGCCGGCCAACCCGGACCTCACCATCGATCCGGGCAACCTGAGCACCGCCGACGCGGGGAGTGTCACCTTGACCCTCGACCTGGGCCCCGGCCACGCGGGCGAAAACTACATCATCCTGGCGAGTTCGAGCCCCGCTCCCAGCTTCTGGCTCGACGGGGTTCTGATCCACCTCGCCTATGACAGCATCTTTCAGTACTCGCTGGACAACATGAACACCGCCATGTTCTCCAACACCTATGGAGTGCTCGATGGGTCGGGCAGAGCCACGGCCACGTTCAACACGTTTGCCCCGACAACACATCTGATGGGCAACAACTATGCTTTCTGCGGACTCGGTCTTTCGAGCGGCGGAGTGAGGCCCGTGACCTGGGCGTCCAACCCCGTTCTGATGAATATGATTCCCTAGACTCCCGAGTGCCCCGCGGCCCGGCAGGCGCCGGCACGCGGGGCACCTGGCCTTGCGTTCATCTGAAAGGAGCGACTCATGAAAAAGGTTTTCATCGGAGCAGGCTTGTGCGCCCTGCTCCTTGTTCTGGCGTCGGGTAACCTCTCTGCGGCGGTCTCGGCATCGATGGTCGGTAACGGCGACTTCGAGCAGACCGAGCTCAACGAGTGGGTCCTGTACGGCAACAACAACGGACAGGAAGTCTTGAAGGCCTCCGAACCCACCGGCCAAGTGTCGTGGTGCAACAAGTGGAGGCCGGGAAGCAACAGAGGAAACGGAGGCATCAAGCAGGACGTCTACCTGATCGGCGGGCTCACCTATGAGTTCAGCGCCAATATTGCCTTCAGGTGCTCGTGCTGAGGCGGAACCAATGACGGCGGTCGATTCGACGTCAAGATCAACGGGGCGTTGATCAAAAATTATAACCACGGCTCCATGCCTGAGACGACCGACAGGATTGTCCTGACTGCATCGTACACGCCCGCTTCCACGGGAATGTACGAAATCGATATTTACTGCTACCGGAACCTGGTCCAGACCGATGTGTGGAACTACATCGACAACATCTCCCTCGACCCGGTTTCGCCCACGCTGACCATCGATCCCCGCAACAACAAGGTGAAGAACTTCGACTGGAACACGCTGGTCATCGATATGGGTCCTGCATACGCGAACGAACCCTACATCATCCTGGCAGCCAACTCACCCGTGCCGAGCTTCACCCTCGACGGGGTTCTGATCCATCTCGCCTACGACAACATCTTCCAGTATTCCCTGACCAACAAGAACACGACCCTGTTCAACAACACCTATGGATTCCTGGATGCGTCGGGACAGGCAACGGCAACCTTTCACACGACCATGTTCCTCAACGGATGGGGCGGTAGAACAGTGACCTTCTGCGGACTCGGCCTCACCGGTGCGGGCTACAGACCGATCACCTACGCGACCAATCCGGTCAAGCTCAATTTCATCCCCTAGTTCAAACAGGGGTTTTCGTACGGCCAAGGCATTTTCAAAGAACAACACCCGACTCCCCACGAGGGGAGTCGGGTGTTTTTTGGGCCCGTGGATGCGGCTCCTCTCCATTCGGGCGAAGGGCGGCCGAACAGGTCGAGACCGGAGGGAGAGCTTGTTTTCTCTAGCGGTGATGCTATGTATGGGTGGCGGGGCCATGGGTACGAATGATGGTCTTTTCATGGAGAAATCAAGAGATGGGAAACCAGGAGAAAAGAGCGCGGCCGCCTCTTCTGTGCGCGCGCGGCCACCACGACATCAAGGAAGATCCCTTTCTCGACAAGATTCCCGCCGTCGTGGACGCCATCGTGGACAGCCTCGACAGGGAGGATTCTGCCGACCACGTCGGCTTTCCCATGATCCCATCCCAGGATGTGCTTCTGAAAATCGTCGAGTTCTACCTGACGATCATGATGCCCGGTTACTTCGGCAACCAGAACGTGGACAAGGCCAACGTGCAGTACTATCTGGGCGATGCGGTCAACCGCCTCTACAGCCTGCTTCAGAACCAGATCCGTAACTGCTTCACCCACGAATGCCGCGAACCGCGGTTCGACTGCCAGGATTGCGGATCGCGCGCGTCCGAGCAGACGCTCGCCTTTCTCGAAAAGATACCTCACCTCCGGAAAATCCTGGCCGAGGATGTGGGCGCCGCCTACGCCGGCGATCCCGCGGCCAAGAGCCTCGAGGAGATCATCTTCAGCTACCCGGGGGTTCGGGTGGTCACCATCTACCGTTTTGCCCACGAACTTCACGCGCAGGGAGTGCCGATCATCCCCCGCATGCTGACCGAGTTCGCTCATGCGCAAACAGGGTGCGACATCCACCCGGCAGCCACGATCGGCCATCCTTTCTTCATCGATCACGGCACCGGCGTGGTGATCGGCGAGACCACCGTCATCGGCAGAAACGTGCGCATCTATCAGGGCGTCACCCTGGGGGGAGCCAACTTCATCACCGACGACGAGGGGCGGCTGATCCGCGACACGAAACGCCATCCCACGATCGGCGACGACTGCGTCATCTACGCCGGCGCCACGATCCTCGGCGGGGATACGGTCGTGGGCAACGGATCCGTCATCGGAGGCAATGTGTGGCTCACCGAATCGGTCCCCCCCCACACGAAGGTTGTGGCCAGGGGTATGGAAACATCATCGATCCCTTTGAATGGACAATAAAATGAAACCAGTCAACTCGATACTCGATCTCATCGGCCGCACGCCGATCGTCAAGGCAAACAAGATCTCCGGCCCGGACGCGGCCGATCTCTACATGAAGCTCGAATTCTACAACCCCACGGGCAGCGTGAAAGACCGGATCGCCTGGTCGATGGTGAAAGACGCCGAGGAGCAGGGCCTCATCAAGCCGAACACGGTGATCATCGAACCGACGAGCGGCAACACGGGTATCGGCCTCGCCATGGTGGCCGCGGCGCGCGGCTACCGGCTGATCCTCGTCATGCCCGATACGATGAGCGTGGAACGGCGCGCCCTGCTCAATGCCTTCGGCGCCGAGCTCGTTCTCACTCCCGGCGCCAAGGGGATGAAGGGCGCCCTCGAGCGCACCGAGCAGCTCGCCGCCGAAAGGTCGAACTCCTTCGTTCCCCAGCAGTTCGAGAATCCCGCCAATCCGGCCGTTCACCGCGCCACGACGGCGCGCGAGATTCACGACGCCTTCGGCGACAGCCTCGACGCTTTCGTGGCCGGCGTGGGTACGGGCGGCACGATCACCGGCGTGGCCGAAGTCTACAAGGAGATCCGGCCCGACCTTCACGTCGTCGCCGTGGAACCGGTAGACAGCCCGGTCCTTTCGGGCGGCGAACCGGGTCCGCACAAGATCCAGGGGATCGGCGCCGGATTCGTGCCTGCCGTGCTCAACCGGGAGGCGGTCGACGAGGTCATTTCCGTCGCAACGGACGATGCTTTCGCCATGGCCAGGCGGCTCGCCAAGGAAGAAGGGATCCTCGCGGGAATCTCGTCGGGTGCCAATTGCCATGCCGCTCTGGATGTGGCCAGGCGGCTCGGAAAGGGAAAGAAGGTACTCACCGTGCTCCCGTCAACCGGGGAGCGGTACCTGTCCACTCCCTTGTTCGCGCCGCCCGAGGAGAGCTAGCAGGCCGCTGAAAAAATGCTTCGAACGCGAGGCCGAGTCGTCTTGTTCGAGATCGAGGCACGAAACCGGAGGCGAATCAGTCGATCCTCTGGAGGGTGATGGGTACGGTCATCGTTTTTTCTCCCCGTTTGACCGTGAGATCCACCCTATCCCCCACGTTGTACCGGGAGAGTTCCTTGGTGAGGTCGTCGGAGTGATCGATCGGCGCTCCGTCGACCTCGAGGATGATGTCGCCCACGTAGATACTGCCGTCCCTCTGGAGGATGGAGCCCCTGAGCCCTGCGGCCTCGGCCGCGCTGCCTCCCATCACCTCTCCGATGAGGAAACCCTTGTCGATCCCCCAGTTCTTCGAAGCCCTCGGCGTCGAGATGGCATAGACGCCGAGGCCGGGCCGGCCGATCGAGCCGTGCCGGATGATCTGGGGAACCACGTCGTTCACCACATCGACGGGGATCGCGAATCCCACGCCGGCGCTCCCCCCCGAGGGGCTCGATATCGCCGTGTTGACCCCGATGAGCCGGCCGGCGCTGTCGAGAAGCGGCCCGCCCGAATTTCCCGGATTGATGGCGGCGTCGGTCTGGATCACGTCCTGGATCCTCTTGCTGTCCTCGGTCACGATCTCCCGGCCGATTGCGCTCACCACGCCGGTGGACAGGGACTGGTCGAATCCGAAGGGATTGCCGATGGCAAAGACCTTCTGGCCAACGCGCAGATCCTTCGATTCGCCGATCATGATCGGGACCAGGAGCTCCGGCGGCGCCTCGATGTGCAGAACGGCCACATCCTTGGCCGCGAGGGCGCCCACGAGACGGGCCGGGTAGACGTTCTTGTCGGCGAACCTGACGTAGATCCCCTTCGCCTTCTTGATCACGTGAAAGTTGGTCACGATGTGGCCTTCATCGTCCCAGACGAATCCCGATCCGTCGCCCTGGGGGATCTCGTAGAGGTTCATCCTGAAATACCCCTCGCGCCGGATCCGGGTCTCCGTCGTCGAGATGTGGACAACGGACGGGGAGGTCCGCTCGAAGAGCGCGATCATGCTCTGCTCGTCAGCGGCGAGCTCGCCTCGTGGGGTCACCGGCCGCGGTTCGGCCCTGGATTCGAAGATCGAGCTCTGGTGGAAGAACACCCACCAGAACACGAAAATCCCCAGGACGATGATGATCACGAAGGGGAGATTGCTGAGCAACGTCGGCTGGCGATAGCGCCTTTCGGACTGTCCGAAAACCATCGATCAGGCTCCGACTCTTTCACCTGTCCTTCTTCTCCGCCGCCTCGCGAAAGATCTTGAGGGCGGCGGCGTAGGCTTCGTTCTCCGCGTCGGTTTCGGCGGCAAAGAGCGCCTTCTGCTCCCACCTCGCCGCCGCGACCGGATCCCCGCTGTCGTAGAGAAGCCACGCGTAGGAATCTATGAATGCCGTGGTCTCCTCGTTGTCGCTATCGACCAGTTCCTTCGCCCATCGGAGCGCTTTCTCGAGCAAGATCTTGTTCTCGTGGCAGCACCAGACCACGGCGTTGATCTCGACCGGATCGCCGGCCACCTGCTTGTGCCACTCGAGGAGGAACGTCTCCGCCTCGGCCTTCTTGCCCTTCTTGACCAGGATCCGGACGGTGGCGGGCGGAATGATCTCCTTGCGCAGCACGGAGCCCATGAGCCTGTCGTACGCTTCGAAGGCGGCGTCGAACTCGCCCTTCTCCTCGAGGCTGAGTCCGAGGTTGTAGTTGAAGGTGTCGGCCTTTTCCGTTCCGGCGAATTTCTTGGCCGCTGCGGCGAGAACCTCGATCGACTTGTCCTCGTCCTCGAAAATCTGCGTGTGAATCTGAGCGAGGAGAAAATAATCGTCCTCGATGCCTTCCGTATCGGGATAGTCGGCGATGAGCTCCTCCAGGAGTGCGACCGCTTTTTCATGGTCGCCGTCGACTTGCATCAATTTTTGCACCACACCCGAGAGACAGGCTCCGGCCTGGGGCTTCTTGCCCTCGCGCGCCTTCTCGAGGGTCGATTCGAAGATGGCCCAGGCCTGGTCCTGATCTTTCGGATCCTGCCGCTCCTCCAGCTTGCGCGCGAATCCGACGGCCGCGTCCAGGTCGAGCGGATCAGCCTCGTAACGATCCTTGAAATCGCGGTAGGTGTCCTTGCCGGAAAGGGCCTGCCCCGCCGCGGCGAGAAATGTGTCCTTGTCGGGGCACCCGACGATCCAGTCGATCTCGTTCCCTTCCCCGTCGATAAACAGGATGAAGGGGAGACCGGCCACCTTGAAACGTTTCACCAGGCCCGGCCCCTCGCCCCTCTCGGCGTTGAACCTGGCATTGATGAAGTTCTTCGTCAGCTCTGCCACCGCGGCGTCGGCGAAGGTTGCCGACTCCAGCTCGGCGCACAGTTCGCACCATTCGGCGTAGAACTCGATCATGATCGGCCGGCCCGACTCCGCCGCCTTTTCCAGAATACCCTTGTACGGGATCGAGCGATCCTCGAAGATCACGCCCGCTTCGGGTTCGTCGCCCGCCGTGAGGGACGCACCCAGAACGGCTGCCACGAGGAGGCTCGCCGTCAGAACGATGGTCTTGTCGCGTGTCATTGTCGATTCCTCTAGAAAAGCCTGTCTTTTGGACTATTCGTCTTGAACTGGCCCTATATATCATAAGTGGCTGGTTGTGAGTCCGAATATTTTCACGGAGACGCCATGAGTTCCGACCAAGCTGAAAAGCCCCGCCTTCGAAAATCGCTGGACATCATCCCCACCGAACACGAGGGACAGCGCGTCTTCGCCGTACACGATCCTCTCGGACTGGCGACCGAGCAGATCCTGGTGCCGGGTGAAATCCTGTTCCTCATGTCGCTCATGGACGGCGAGAAGACGATCGCCGACCTGCAGATCGCCTTCACGAAACAATTCGGCCAGCTCATCATGGACGACAGGATCCGCCAGATCACGGCGGAGCTCGACGAGCGCGGCCTTCTCGACAGCGCGCGTTTCCGCGAGCAGGTCCTTGATATCGAGAATGAGTTCCGCGCGGCCGAGGCGCGCGAGACGTCGCACGCCGGGGATGCTTACCCTGACGACGAGGAGGGGCTGCGCGCGCTTCTCGAGGAGATCGTTCCCCTGGATCGGACCGGCGAACGCGATCGGCCGCGCGGCGTGGTGGCGCCCCACATCGACCTCGAACGGGGACGGCAAATCTACGGCCGCGCCTTCGGGGAGCTGGTCGGGACCGCGGCTCCGCACACCGTGGTTCTGCTGGGAACGGCCCATTTCGCCGACGGCAACACCTTCATCCTCACCGATCGGAATTTCTCGACGCCCCTCGGTACGGCGCGGGCGAACGGCGACTTCTGCCGGACCGTGGCCGAATCATGCCCCGTGGACATCCGGAAGGGAGAGCTCGCCCACCGGTCGGAACACTCGATCGAGTTCCAGGTCCTCTTCCTCCAGCACCTCTTCGGCGCCGCGATGCCGCGGATCGTGCCGATCCTCGGTACGTCGTTCGCTCCCGGGGAAGAGAAGAATCGATCGCCCTCCGATCTCGACGAGGTGCGCGGCGTGCTCGATGGTCTGCGTCGCGGTGTCGATGCCTGTCCGGGAGAGGTGCTCTTCGTCGCGGGGGCGGACCTCTGCCACGTGGGGCCGCGCTTCGGCGCGCCAGGCCCTCTTTCGGCCGACGATCTCGAGAGGATCGAGAAGGAGGACAGACGGGGGCTCGAAGCGGGCGCGGCCCGGGGTGCCGATGCCTTCTTCAAGGAGGTCAGCCGGATCGGCAACAGGAACAACATCTGCAGCGTGGTGTCGCTCTACACGATGTTCGCCCTTTTCGAAGGCGGGCCGGCCGCGCTGATCGAATACGGCATGGCGCTCGAACCGGACGGCCAGGCCGCGGTCGGTTTCGGCGCGATGCGCTTCGATTGAGATCGTGCGGCGGGACGAGGTCCCGCGAAGCCGGTGCGGCCGGTCACGCAGCGGGACGGACCGGACCGTCAGTGCACTCTCATCCCGGGCGCGGCGCCGTCGTCGACGGAGACGACAAAGATCTCCTTCCCGCCGGGGCCGGCGGCGAGCACCATCCCCTCGGACGTGCCGAATTTCATCTTGCGCGGTTTCAAATTGGCGACCACGACCACGTGGCGGCCCACGAGCGTCTCCGGATCGTAGGCTTCCCGGATCCCGGCGATCACGTTGCGGACCTGGCCGCCGATGTCGATCTTCGTGTTGATCAACCGGTCGGCCCCCTCCACGACGGTCGCCTCGAGCACCTTGCCCACGCGGAGATCGACTTTCATGAAATCGTCGTAGGAGCACTCGTCCGCGATCGGTTCCTCGTCGAGGGGAGACTTTTCACCGGCCGCGTCAGCCGCTTCTTTCGTATCATCCACCATGGCTTGCACCTTTTTACTGTCCACACGATTGACGAGATGGGAGAACTCGCCGATCCCGGTCCCCTCGAGCGGGGCCGAAATGTCGCTCCACTTCAGATCGGGCGTACCGAGAAGCGTCTCGATCTGCTTCACGAAGCTGGGCAGGATCGGCTTGAGATAGATCGACAGGATGCTGGTCGCGTTGAGGGCGTCGGTGAGCACGTCGCGCGCCGCCTCGGGATCGTCTTTCAGCATGTTCCACGGCTTCTTTTCGTCGATGTGCCTGTTCACCTCGTCGGCGAGGGCGCAGATCTCGCGCGTCGCCTTGGAGTACTCGCACTCCTCGTAAAACGCGGCGATACGATCGGCACCCGCCCTGAGTGATTCGAGCAGCCGCGCCCCCTCCTCGGTGATCCGTCCCAGCTTTCCGCCGAGCTTCTTCTTGAGCATCTGGGCCGACCGCGACGGAATGTTCGCCAGCTTTCCGACGAGGTCGGCGTTCACGCGGGTCACGAAGTCATCCAGATTCAGGTCGATGTCGACCGAATCGGCGCCCAGCTTGCAGGCGTAGTAGTAGCGCAACCAGAGCGGATCGAGATGTTTGAGATAGGTCTTGGCGTTCACGAAGGTACCGCGGCTCTTCGACATCTTGAGGCCGTTCACCGTGAGAAAGCCGTGGATCCTGAGCCTGGGCAGGCGGAAGGACGCGCCCGACAGCATGGCGGGCCAGTAGATGCCGTGGTGATAGGCGATGTCCTTGCCGATAAAATGATGGATCTCCACATCCTCGTCGAGCCAGTCGTCGAGGGAGAGGTTCCGCTCCTCGAGATACTTGACGAGCGAGGCGTAGTAGCCGATCGGCGCATCCCACCAGACATAGAAATAGAGCCCCTCGTGGCCGGGGACCTCGAACCCGAAGTAGGGCGCATCGCGGGTGAAGTCCCAGTCGCGCAGCCCCGGTTCGAGCCACTTGGAGCGGAGCTCGCGGGCGATCTCGGGATTGACATTCACGTCGATCCACTCGTCGAGCACGCCGGCGAAATCGGAGAGCTTGAAGAAAGCGTGGCGCGATTTCTTGACCTGCGGCGTGGAGCCGCAGAGCGAACACTGGGGATCCTTCAGTTCGGTCTGCGAATAGGGCGCGTTGCAGATCTCGCACTGGTCGCCGTACTGGTCCTCGGCGCCGCACCGCGGGCAGGTGCCGCGGATCAGGCGGTCGGGCAGGAACATCCCGTCCTTCTCGCAGAAGGGGAGCTCCACATCCTTGAAGGTGATGTGTCCCCCGTCCACGTTCCGGCCGAAGATCATCTCCGAGAGGGCGCGATTCTCGTCGCTGTGCGTGGTGTGGTAGGAGTCGAACTCGATCTGAAAATCGGCAAAGTCGCGCACATGTTCGCTGCGGCACTCGGCGATCAATTCTTCTACGGGAACGTTCCGCTTGCGGGCAGCCACCATCATCGGGGTTCCGTGGGCATCGTCGGCGCAGCAGTAGACACACTCCCGGCCGTGGAGTTTCTGGAAACGCACCCAGATGTCGGTCTGCAGGTACTCGACGAGGTGGCCGAGGTGGATCGAGCCGTTCGCGTAGGGTAGGGCGGATGTCACGAAAATCTTGCGCTTTTTGTCTTCTGCTCGCGCCATGGTTCCTCCTGAATGCGCGCCCGAGCCTCGATCAGAGGGGGCGCATCGGATGGCTGCCAAAAGGTGGGCATTATACGCACGCCGGGCGGTTTTCTCCAGACATTTGAGGAGGGCATTTCGATTGTCCTCGCTCCCGGCCTCCGTCGGTGCGCTCAGCCGATGTACGTGATCTCAGCCGCCCCGTGCGAGGAATGCGCAGATCGCCTCCCCGGCCCGCGGGCCGTCATGGTCCCACAAAATGTGGTGGTTCGACCGCGGACAGGAAAAGGATTCCTTGGCGGCACTCCCCATGGCGTCGAGCGCTTGCCGCGCCGCGCCAGGGTTCGCGGCCAGATCGCCGGGCGAATAGACGAGAAGCACGGGGCAGTCGATGCGCTCCAGGACCTCCCGCCTCGCGGCGCGGCTGCCGAGTTCGCAGAGCAGGCTCACCGCCTCGGTGGGAAAGGTCCTGTACGAGAAGATGTGGGGCCGCGCCTCGACGCGGTTCACCTGTTTGTGGCTCTCCGACTTGACCACGTAGGGCACGAAAGGGCAAAGGAGGGTGTTCCACGTCTCGGCGGGCAGGATGTAGTACCACCTGTAGGTGATCTCGTAGAAGGGCGCGACGAGCACGAGACGGTCGACCGGCTCCTCGGACGCGAGCAGAGTGGCAAGCGCCCCGCCCATGGAGAACCCGATCACGTCGACCCTGTCATGGTCGGCGCGCAGCGCGCGAAACTCGTCGCGCACCGCCTTCAGCATCTCATCGGCGCCGACCTGTTCGAGCTCGCGCGGCGTGGTGGCGTGGCCCGGAAGCAGCATGAGCCGCACCGTGAATCCCTCTTTTTGCAGCGCGGCGCCGAGATCGTTGAAATCGACGCGCGAGCCGATCCAGCCATGAACCAGGAGGCACGCCCTGGTCCCCTCGGCCGGGAGGGTGATCGGCTCCGAACCCCGGATGATACCGGTGGCCTGATCCCTGTCCGCGTCGCCGATCTCCTGCTCGAGGAGCTGCTGCGCCCGGCACGAATAGCAGACGCAGCCGAGACTGCTCAGAAGCGCCAGCGCGGCAAGAATGAGAAAGAGTGCCTTAATCGATCGCTTCATGAATCACCTCCAGCGTGGTGCGGCCCGCCTGCTTCCAGGTGAACGGTTTGATCCGTTCGAGCCCGGCCTGGGCGAGATCGCGGCCGAGCTTGTCGTCCGCGGCCAGGCGCTTCATGGCCGCGGCGATCTCCCCTTCGGCCTCGGGGTCGACGAGCAGGGCCGCCTCGCCGGCCAGCCAGGAAAGCGACGATCTGTTGGAGGTGATCACCGGACAGTTCAACGACATCGCCTCGGCGACCGGAAAGCCGAAACCCTCCCAGAAAGATGGATAGACGAGGCAGATCGCCCTGGAGTACAGGTCCGCCAGGACGCTGTCGTCCACACCTTCCACGAGGCGGATCCGGTGGCGCACCGGGGAGCGCTCGATCTTTTGCACGAAGGGCGCGTAGAGCCAGCCGGGCGTTCCGGCGAAGATCAGTTCCGTGTCGGGAAAGGAGTCGGCGATCGACTCGAAGGCGGAGAGCACACCGATCCAGTTCTTGCGCGGCTCGAGGGTGCCCACCGCGAGAAAGTAGGATCCCTCGGCACCGCCGGCGCGGCGCGGTTCGACCCCCATCGACGGCGTGAGGTGCTCGCAGCCGTGGGCCACCACGTGGATCTTCCGTGCCGTCGCAGGCAGGTGGTGCGCGAGATCTTCGGCCGTGGTCGGCGAGGGGGTCAGGATCGCCCCGGCCTTCTCGAGCACGGGGACCATCCTCCGCCAGACCTTCCGGCCGAACCCGCGCCCGTGAAAATCCTTCGACCGGATGAAAGCCAGGTCGTGGACCATGACGCAGTGAGGCGTCTTCACGAGGGGCGGATAGACGAGATCGGTGTAGAGAAAGCTGTCGAGAGGACCGGTGAACGACTCGACACCGATCAGTCCGAATCGGCCCAGGAGGTGGATGAGGCGGCCGGGAAACCTCTTGCGCGCCGCCACGACCCTGCCCCGGCCCGGCTCTGGGAGGCTGGAGAGTCCGTGCACCCCCCTCGCGAGGGAGACGGCGAAGAGGCGCAGCTCATCGCCGGCGCCGAGAAGGCCGGCCATGGCCTCGGTGATCGCGCGCGTGTACCGCCCCACACCGGTGAGCGAGAGGAATGCTGGTCTGTAGTCAATCCCGATCTTCATCGCCCATATCAAACGGTAGAAAACGAAAAAGAAAAAGAATGACGCCGTAGAGGAGACCGAGAGCGGGCAACACGATCGCCATCGACCGGCTCTCCAGGCACCACGAAGCCACCCCCATGATAACCGCAATCGGCAAGATCCGCAGCAGGTGCTTGTGAAGAGCAAAGAACCGGGCCCTGCGTTTCACGCAATAAACGGCCGCGCAAAGGACGAAAGCCTCGGTCACGACGGTGGCCCACGCCGCTCCCTCGATCGAGTAGAGGGGGATCCAGACGAGATTGAGCAGAACGTTCACGACGAGACCGATCACGGCGATCCATGTGTAGCTTTTCTGGCGCCCGATAGCGATCAGGGTGGAGACGTGCGGGTAGGTCACGAAGATGATCGCCACCGCGACACCGAGGATCGTGAGGCAGCCGGCCGATCGTGCAAACGGCTCGGGGTAGATCAGCCGGAGCACCTCTTCGGAAAGGAAAAAGAGACTCACCGCGATCGGAATGCCTGCCACACCCATGTAGAGGACGGCGCGCTCCACGACGCGCCTGAACCGTTCCCGATCAGCGGCGGCGAGGCGCGAGATGACCGGGAGAAGGACCTGGTTGAAATAGACGGGAAAGAGAATGACGAAGGTGAGGAGCCTGAACGCGGCATTGTATAATCCCACCGCTTCCTCTCCCTGCAGGGGGCGCAGCAAGATGGTGTCCACGTGAAAATAGGCGATCGACACCATTGCCGAGATTCCGAGGGGGAAGGCCTCGCGAAGGAGGCGTCCCGCCTCGCCGGGCACCTTCTCGACCGGCCGGTCCACGAGGCGGCGGCCCCGGAAGAAGAAAACCACGTTGGAGAGTGCGTATCCGGCGCCGAAGGCCACGAGGTAGAGACCCGGTTCGGCCCAGCCGCAGATAAAGAGGCCGAGGGAGACGGCAAAGAACGCAGTGTGCCCCGTTGCGCTGGCAAAGACAACGGCCGAGAACTTCATTTGCACGTGAAATATGGCGCCGAAGCCTCCCACCGAGTGGAACAACAGGTGTAAAGCCGCACCGATCACCAGGAGCCGATCCTGCCAGGCCTCCTCGAAAAGGAAGGCGAAAACGATGGCCACCGCGAAGCAGAGGAGCCCCATGGCGAGACGCAAAAGGGTGATCGAATGGAGAATCGCGCCGAGCCGTTCCGGTTCGCGCGCGCCCTCGCGAACGGCGATCGTGTTCGAGCCGAAATCGACGATCACACCGAGGATGACGAAAAGAGTGCTGTAGAACGCGTAGACCCCGAAATCCTCGCCGGTCAGGACGCGCGGAAGGCAGATCGCCACGATCACGAAGGTGAGGACCCCCGTATAGATTCTCCCGGCAACGGTGAAAATCACATTCTCGAAAAACTTGTTGCTCCGGGTCATCATCCTCTGCCTTTGGGGGTTGCCCGCACGTTTTGATTTTATACATTAATGAAACGTAACACGTTAGCCAAGTGAAACCGGCAGCGGTGGCTCGTCATCCATCGGCCGGGAGCGATCTCAAAATTGTGGCTCTTCGGCTCGATCGGTCCTGGATCTGCCGGCCTGAATTCGGAGGAACTCGATGAAAACCGCTCCTTTTTCGCGCTTTGTGATACTTTTTGCTCCATCCTTTCTGGGGCTCGTCCTGGCAGGCTGTTCGGGGGAGACGGCCGACGAGGGGCCGGTGATCCTGCGGGTCAACGATATTCCGATCACGCTCACCGAATTCGAGAAGGAACTCGAGTTTCAGCTCACTTACACCAATCTGGCCGTTGAGGGGGAGGTCAAGAAGCCGGGTCACTTCACCCTCGACGAGGTGAAATCCCGTGTGATCAACGACATGCTCATCCCCTTTGCCGTCGTGCGCCAAGCCTACGCCGAAACGATCCCCGAGCTCGTCTCACGGGCAAAAGCGGTCAGAAAACAGGTCAAGGACGACAGATCCAATTTCGCCGCCCTGTCGGCGGAGCATTCGACACCGTCCGTTGCGGCATCCAAGGGCCGCCTGGGATTCTTCGGCCGGGGGAGCGCCCTCCCCTATCCCCTGCCGCGAAACGCCTATTCCATGGAGCCGGGGACCCTGTCGGAGCCGTTTCTGTCCCTCGTGGGCTGTTACGTCGTTTACGTGAAAAAAATTGAAAAAGGGGCCTCCGACGCACTGGACCGGCTGGACGCGTCGGTCATCCTGCTCGCCTTCGACCACAATCCGGAATTCCTTCAGAAAACCCTGCCCGACCTGGTCAGCCAGGCGCGGGTGGAAATCGTCGATCCCGCCCTGGGGGTTTTCGTCGAAAAAGGGGACTGATCGACGACATCTGTGATCGGTTCTGGGGCGCCAAAACATAACGCCTCAAGGATAAACAGATTACATTCATTTCACTCGAAATGGTCCCGAATGGGGAGAAAAAAAAAGCGCGCCGCCAGTTTCCCGGTGACGCGCTTTTAAGCGGCTGGCGAGGGTGAAGGGACTTGAACCCTCGGCCTCTAGCGTGACAGGCTAGCGCTCTAAACCAACTGAGCTACACCCCCGCTTTGAGAAGTGAGAATTATATGAAGCGAACGGCTGAATGCAACTGTTTTCAGCCGATCCCAGCGTGTTTTTTCACTTGTTTTCACTTGTTCAGGGTCAGGACATATCCGGATTTGTCAGGCAGGACCTGAACGCTCTGACCGCCCTGGACGGCAGCCACGAATTCCTGGATCTCGCCCAAGCTCGCCTCGGTTCTGAACGAGAGACCGCTGCTCGGGCGGGCTTTCGGGGGACGTCCGGGAGAGGCTTTCTTCACCTTGACGGTTCCCGCGGGGCGGCCCACTTTCTTGCGACCTTTCTTGGGGGGGCGACCAGGCTTGATTGCGGCCCTTCCTCCATCGGCGACCCATTTTTCCACAGAGCCCTTGTTGACCATGAGCCCGCGGCCTTTTCCTTTCGACTTGAAAGGGAATTTATTCCTGAGCCTCCACATGCACAGCGTACCTTTTCTGACACCGACAATATCTGCTGCATCTTGAAGTGTGATCCAGTCCGCCATTTCGTTCTCCATTTTCAATAACGTGAAATTACTCGACACATCATTACGTATCAACATACATGTGACTATCAATCATGATATAACAAAGTTCCAGGAAAATAACAATTCTATTCGAGTCGATTGTAGAAGGATCGATCGTAGATCCGGTTTTTGAGCCGTCCTGTATCATTTTCGAAACAGTGATTCGAATCATCCCGGCAAGAGATATCGTAGGACAAATAACCACGTCCAGATCGGATAAGAGTGATCGATTGCATTAAACGGATCGTGTAAACCGTGAATCGAATTCACATCGAATCGCCACTCGAAGAACGGTTGAAAAAGTCACGCCGGCCATTGTCGACCTTTCCCATGCGGTCCTTCAGCAACCTCCGAACCGGTCCTGAAAGAGAGCCCCATCAAGCAGATATCGAATTTCAATGTATTTCCTCGATTGAATATCGCACGAGAATAGAATATGAGTACGAGAGAGTGTTTTTGTTTCTCCTCGTCGAGCGGGCCGTCTCGCCGCGCCTCGACAGAAAAGGGAGGTCATCCGATCGGCGACTGTATCAAGAAAAGGCGAAACGGGTACGAGTTGTCGATCAACCCGGAATTCGGCAAGGAAGCCGACGCGATCTGGACGTTCTTCGACGGCTTCGATCCCGCCGCTGGAGGCGGGCCGGGCCGTGCGGACAATAACAGGGCCGAAACCGCCGCGACCGGCGCGACGCGGATCATCAAGAGCAACATGGTCCGCACCGTCTACGAGGCCGAAATCGGCGAAAGACATTTTCTCCTGAAGCACTACCACTCCTCGGGGCTTGCCAACGCCGTGAAATACATGCTCCTGCCGACACGCGCTTCCACCGAGTGGCGGGTGATGCAGCGCTTCAAGGAACTCGGCATCCCCACGGCAAGTCCGATCGTTTACGGGGAGAAGCGGCAACTCGGGTTTCTCGCCGATTCGTTTTTTGCCGCCACATTTATCGAGGATTCGATTTCCTACGGCCCTTTCACACTCAAGCTGATGCGCCAGGGGCTCTGGAACGAGACGATCAAAAACCTCCTTTTTTCCAAGCTCGCACGGCTGACCGCCATGCTTCACGAGGCGTCGGTTTTCCACGCCGATTTCCATCTGGGCAATGTTCTCGTGAGCAATCAGAAAAGCCCGTCGCCCGATCTGCATGTGATCGATCTCCACACCGTCTACTTTCCACGGCGCCTCAAGCGGAGGCAGGCTTTGCTCAACCTGGCGCGTGTGACCGAATCGATCCGCCAGCTGGGCGCGGACCAGGTGCCGATCTTTCTCGAGATGTACCTGGCTCTCCGCAACGGTTTCGCCCCGTCCACCGAACACCTTGCCGCCGAGGTGGGCCGTCTGGTGGCCGCGCTCGACCGTCGCAAGATGAAGAGCAGGACTCGCCGTTGCCTGGTGCCCAGTTCACAATTCACACGGGCACGCATCGATCGATTCAGGATGAACCTGCGGCGGACGGTCACTCCCGAGGAAGTGATCGATATCATCAGAACACACGACACGGTCGCCGCTCGAGGAGACAGCCGCCTCATCCCCCCGTCGAACAAGAACAAGGTGACGGCGATCGAGGCGGAGACCGGATCCGGGCCGGCGAAGTATTGTGTCAAGGAGTACCGCCGCCGTTCGTTGGCGCGCCGTTTCCTGCCCTTCCCGACGGAGGCGAGACGGTCGTGGATTGCCGGGCTCGGCCTCGAGGTGCGGGGCACGGCCACGCCCGAAACCGTGGCATGGGCGCGCGGCCAGGGGCGTGAATTCATCATCACGCGATTCATCGAAGGCGCGGCCAAACTTCACGAATACGCCCTGCGGAACAGGATGAATCTGCCGCCCCTCGAGAGAAGTTCCTTCGATCACGCGCTCACCGCCGAGGTTGCCCGGTTCGTGCGGCACATCCACGACATGGGGGTTTGCCATCACGACCTCTGCGAGCAGAACATTCTCGTCGCCGGGAGCGGGCCACGGCGGATCCTCTACCTCATCGACCTCGACACGGTCACCTTCAAGAGGCGGCTCGCCACGCGCCGGTTCGTGAAGAATCTCGTTCAGCTCGGCCACCTGCCCGGCGATGTGGGTGTCCTCCTCAAGGCACGCTTCCTCACGTGGTACATGGGTCCGGAGGCGGCCCGCGCCGATTTCAGGGCGTTCTTCAAACGGATCAACGCCGGCATTCTGCAGAGGATGGAAGCCAAACGGCGTCGTTTTCTGGCCAGGGGCGACGCCGATCCGCACCCGGTTCCCTCGGCGCTCAAGAGGGACTGGAAAGACCTGTGAAACAACCCGGTGTTGATCAGGCTTTTCTTTGTTTGGAATCAAAGCAACATATATAATTATGGGTGTGATTTTTTGGCCCGGTGAGCCGAAAGAGGATTGCGGGTGTGCCGCGGGCCGATGAAACCGACAAACTCCCGCGTCAAGGCGTCTGCGGCTTATCGGCTGGCTTTTCGCAGATCATGTCGATCGCCGACGCCTAACAGGAAAACGCTCATCATTACGAGAGGTTTGACAATGACAGGTCGAGTGGAAACCACAGTGACATTGCTTCACCGCCCCTTCACGGGGCTGTTGAAGATTTCTTTCTGCGTCGTTTTTCTTTTCCTTCTCACCGCGGAGCCGGGACTGGCGGCTCCCGGAAAAGACGACGACCGGAACAAGGTGATCATCAGGATCACCAGCGCCGACGGTACGAAGAAATATATCGGCGATCTGCTCGGCGGCATGGATCCGGAAACGGGCAAGGGCACGGACAGGGTCGCGGGGAGCATCAAGATCGGCATCTTCGCGGAGGAGGACGAGGAGGGAGAACTCAAGAACGTCAAGTACCAGAAGAAGGTGATGTACCCGAAAAAGGATTTCAAACCGGGGACGATCCAGTTCATCAAGCGCGCCTACCTGTACAAGGACCTGGTGGATGCCTTCAAAAAGAAGCTCAAAACATCGAAGGCGACGAAGGACAAGGTGCTCCGCCGGCAAAAACTCCTCCGCCTCCTGAGCTGGTGCGACGCCAACTACCTGCCCAGTTTCAAGGCCAAGGTGGAAAAGGAACTGAAGAAGCTCGACCCCGACGTGGTCGAGGAAGAGAAGAGTTCGGAATTCTTCAAGTACGACGAGAAGCAGAAGAAGATCGTCGATGTTCTGCAGGGCCTGACCGACATCGGGCGGGTCAGCCTTGCCTCGTCGGAGCACATAACCGTCGCGTCCGACTTCCTGCCGGTCAAGACGATCGAGAGGATGCTCAAAACGGGAGAGCGCATCTATCGCGATTTCACCGAAATCATGTATGTGGACGGGATCAAGGATCTGAGAAAGATCCCGGAGGGTGAGATCTGCCGCATCTATTTCCTCAAGCACACGACCACCCTGGAGGATGCGCTCCGGAATCGGAGCAAGCTCGCTCCCGGGCTGGCCGATATCAAACACGCCGAATCGCTCAGGCTGACCCTCCATCTCGGCGGGGAGGCAGGATCGGCCACCCGGCCCAAGACGCAGACGATCATCAGCTACCGGTTCACCGCTCTCGAGACGCGCGACCTCGACGACCCCGAGGACCTGACCAAGATCAAGAAAAGGCCCGAATCGGCCGACTACACGACGAGTGTGATCGGCTCGCTCAGCAATGCCATGATGGATAACTGGCTCGGCAAGCCGGCCGCGTTCAAGGGCCGGATCACCATGCCCTGGCTTTCGCAGGGATTCTCCCACTACGTCTGTATCACGAACCTCGGCGAGAGAGGGCCCTCCACGACCGATTTCGACTTTTCCTACGCCCGCAAGGAAGGAATGGGGCTCGGCTATCGCTGGGAGGGCGACATCGAGGAGACGATGCACCGTGTGGCGCAGGATCCCACGGCGGACAAGATCGAGGACCTCTTTCGCATCTCCCACTATCGCAACCTGAAGACGGAGAGCGTGGCCAAGGCGGTGAGCCTCATCGATTTCCTCATGGAAAACAACAAGCTCGGTTTCCTCAATTTCCTCAAGGATCTGCAGAAGCACTATCGAAAGCTCGACAAGACCGGAAACCAGACCGCCTTCATCAAGGGACTCGACCCGCTCTTCGCACGTCATTTCGGAGCGGGTTCCACCGAGGACAGCGGCATGTCGTCGCGGCTGAAGAAGCGATCGTCCACCATCGATTCGGTGGAGGCCATGGAAAGAGCCTGGCGGGACTGGGCCATGAAATGGGTGAACAAGAAAAAGAGGCGTGATTGAAAAACGCCGGGGACCGGCCCGATCGGGCCCTCCCTCTCAACGCCCCCCGTGGTAGCCGAGCTTGTCCAGCTTGTCGGCCGCGGAATCGGTGATCCGGTCGCGCTCCTTGTTCCGATCGAACTCGTTGGCCCACCGGTTGAGTTCATCCTTGAAGGCCTCGATCATCTGCGCGTGTTCCTGCTTACCGGCGAGATCGTTCGATTCGTCCGGATCATCCTCGATGTTGTAGAGTTCGCCCGGATCCTCGGTGAAGGGATAGACCACGTACTTCCAGGGACCGCGGCGGATCGACTTGGATTTTTGATAGTTGGGCCGCGGCATATCTTCTTCCACCTTGTAAGGCATGGTGGCTTCCGAATACCTGAGCCGCAGCGCTCGTTCGCCGTCGGGACCGTCGGCGGACTCCGCCCCGGCCTGGGTTTCTCGATCTTCGGACAGGCCGATAAAGGAGTCGAACGCCGAGCCCGTGAAGCTGTCCGGTATAGCCACGCCGTTCAGTCGGCAAAGAGTGGGAGCCAGATCGATGTTGCTGAAGGGGAGCTCGACCGCCTTGCCGGCCGGTATCAAACCGGGACAGTTGAAGATGAGAGGAACGTTGATGGCCGTCTCGTAGACGGTGAGGCCGTGAAAAAAGAAATCCTTGTGTTCCCAGAACGTCTCGCCGTGATCGGAGGTGAAGACCATGAGCGTATCGGTCTCGTCTTTCTCCTTTCCCCTGAAACGCCTGACTACCCGGCCGATCTCGTCGTCCATGTAGCGGATCTCCGCGCAGTAGAGATCGTGAACCGCGTAAACGTAGTCGTTGGGAACCCCCTGTGAATCAGCCAGGATGTACTTGGCCTTGTTGATGTCGTCGTAGGAGGCAGTCCTGATCCCGCTCTTGGTGGTTCGCACGGCCGAGATATGGCGCGCCGGGGGCTCGTAGGGCCAGTGCGGATCGAAATAGTGAATCAACACGAAGAATGGCTTCTCGCCGTGCCGCGCGTTGAGCCAGCGGAAGAAGGCATCGGTCGTCTTCTTGGCCGGGCGGATGATCTGGTTGTCGGGCAGCGTGGTCGTGGCGGTCATTTCCTCATCGAAGTGGTCGAATCCCTTGTTGACAGCAAACTCCGATGTAATACAGTAGCTTGAGACGAACGCTGCCGTCTCGTAACCGGCGTCGCGAAAGGCCTCGGCAAGGGTCGGAAGCTTTTCGAAAGGCACGAAGCCGTTGCGCGATGCGCCGTGATCTTTCGTGTGCTTCGACGTGAACATGGATGTGAAGGATGCCAGCGTCGACGGGACCACGGTGTTGTAATCGGTGCACAGGAGCCCTTCGGCCGCGAGCCGGTCGATGACCGGCGACGTGGGTCTGTCAAAGCCGTAACACCCCAGGTGATCGGCCCGGAGCGCGTCGGCCACGATCAAGACCACGTTCCGCTTCCTTGCCGAACTCTCCCGCGCAGGCCCGAATACGAGAAAAAGGACGAGCACGCCGAGGAGACCGGCAACGATCAGCAGGGGGACCCGCACGGCGAGGGTCGAGAGGGGCGAGTCAGGACTGTTGCTCGTTGAGGCTGAGCCGTTCTTTTGGTTCATATGCGGGATCCAGTCGCGCCGGGAACAGAAGTCGCTCCGAAAGAGGAATTCTATGACCCGGCGCGCTCCTGTTCAAGAACTGCCGCGGATAGCACCTGATCTCTTATCGGAAAAAAACAGGTCGGAAAGAAAATGGATACTCTCCTCTACTACCATCCCCTCTTCCTCGAACACGAGACCGGACCCCATCCCGAAGACCCGGGGCGGCTGCGCGCCATTCTGTCCCTTCTCCATGAGAGGTACGGCGAAAGCCTCGATCTGTTGGCTCCGAGACGGGCCGATCACGAGGACGTGGCCCGGATTCACGACCCGGCGTATCTCTCGGCCCTGGAGAGGGTCTGCCGCCGCGGCGGTGGTTACCTCGACCCAGACACGCCCGTATCGGAGCGATCTCTCGATGCGGCCCTTCATGCGGCCGGTGCGCTCTGCGACGGCGCGGACGCGATCATGGCCGGGAAAGCCCGCTCCGCATTCTGCCTGGTCCGTCCCCCGGGGCACCATGCCTTCGCGGCCGCGGCGGGCGGGTTTTGCATCATCAACAACGTGGCCGTGGCTGCCGCCTACCTCCGGGAACGCCACGGCCTGGAGCGGATCCTCATCGTCGATTTCGATGTGCATCACGGAAACGGTACGCAGGCCATTTTCTACGAGGAGGAATCGGTGTTTTTTCTCTCCCTCCATCGGTTTCCGTTCTACCCGGGCACGGGGAGCGCCGCCGAGACGGGACAGGGGGCGGGGAAAGGAAAAACGCTCAACCTCCCCATCGCCTTCGGGCAGCTCCCGGACGCGACCGTCGAGACGTTCGCCGCGGGTATCGAGAAAGCCGCAACCGCCCACGATCCGGAGATGATTCTCGTTTCAGCGGGATTCGACGGCTACGAGAAGGATCCGGTCGGAGGTCTCCATCTCGAACCGGAACACTTCGCCCGAATCGCTCGCATTCTGGGAGATGTTGCCGACCGCCACTGCGGCGGCAGGATCCTGTCCACGCTGGAGGGAGGTTATTCGCTCACCGGATTGCGTCTCTGCGTCGATGCCTTTCTCGGGGGATTGTCCGGGGAGGGAGTGAGACGCGGCTGACCGGTATGTCTCGAGGCGGCCCGGCGACGGGCGGCTCACGGGAATCCAAACAAAAAAGCCATCCCTCCCGATCGAGAGGGATGGCGCTTTTTTATTCCGGCCCGGATGCGATCAATACTGGGCCGCTGCCGCGTACTTCTCGTTCCACGTTTCGAGGTACTTTCTGTTCCACCAGCTCTTGAGAGGAGCATAGTACTCGACTTCGTATCCCTTGCTCGTGAGCTCCCAGAGGGAGTTGTAGACATCCTCGTAGCTGTCGCCGTAGATGGCGGCCACGCAATCCCATTCTCCCGGTACGCTCGCCACGGTGGCGATCCAATCGCACATCTTCAGCTCTTCGTAGGTCGTGTAGATATCGTTGGACCGGATCTTGACCCACGAGCAGGCGCTCTTCGCCCAGAAAGGCGTTTCGTTCTTGTATCCGTAATAGGTCTGGTGCGTGCTGGTTTTCTCGACCTCCGGCCAGTACCGGATCTTGGAAATCCACTTGTAAGCATCCTCGATGTTTTCCGTATCAAGCCAGGCCATGAGATCCCACTGGCCCGTGCTGGTGAAAACACCCAGGGTGTTGTTCCATTCTTTGATCATGTTGTAGACCTTGTCGGCCTTTCCCGGATAGCATTTCACGAAAACAAACGATGACCGTCTCTCCCATTCCATGACTCGTTCTCCTTAGTGAGGAACAAAGGACCGGCCTGCGGAACCCATCAGAGACTCGTGAGCGTGGAGTTGACAATTGATGAGAACGCGCAGGTCAGAAAAAGAACAAACCTGAGTTCCTCTATCGGAAATCTTTTCGTCAGACTTGCGGCAATTACTGAGTGGAGCCCAAAAGGGGTCGGAACCTTTTCGTGATCCACTCCGGCGCGATGTCGCTCGGGTGGCATCCGGTAGGGAACGAGGAGGTCTTCCTCCGCCATGAGGGCGCGGGCCTTCGCGGCCGGACGGGGCGGAGGGAGGTCGCCAAACAACGTCTAGGAGTCTGTCGGACTTAGCCAAGGCTTTTTCATTTGTCATGATGCGCGCACTATGAGCGCGAAGTACATATCAATTGACCAGGGAACCGCGCGGTCGGAGGTGGTGAGTTTTTTTCGGCCGACTTCAGTCTGTCCGAATGGCCAGAATGTCCTCTCCAATCCAGGGCCGGACAGAATGTCGAAGGTCGAAAAAAACTCACCACCTCCGACCTAAAGGCGTCCTTATCGGATGACTCAGTCCGACAGACTCCTAGTCGGACGAGAGCTTCGTCGATTCCGCCTCCAGGAACTTCCGGGCTCTTCTCAGGAACGATTCCTCTTCCTTTCGATCACCGAACCGGCGGATATAAGCCTGGAAATAGGGAACCGCGCTCGATGGGTCGAGCGCCGCGTAAGCGTTCGCGATGCTAAAGAGCGCCCGGCTGAATTCGCGGTCGATGGCGAGGGCCGTGCGGTATTCGTTGATGGCCAGAACGCCGAATCCGGCTTCCTCCAGCGCCCTGCCCATGCGGTAGTGCTCGACCGAGTGGAGGGGACGCAACCGGAACTCGTCGTTCGACCATTCCTCACCCAGCTTGGCGACCAGGGTAGAGGTGATCTTCAGTCCCGCCGTGCGGGAGACATTGACGTCCTCGATCCCGTTCAGGTCCCGGAGGTAGAACTCGATCCTCTCCCGTGCCAGCGACTCGTCGGCACTGTCGACAGCCGCGGGCCGAAACCGATCGTCCTGAAATTCGAACTCCTTCGCGGCGCTGACGAAGCAGCGGTGTGCGAGATCGTTGAAACGCACCATGCGGCAGAATTGCGGAAATATGGGGGGATCCCCGTTCCGGGGCGGCTCGGACAGGGGCAGCGTCATCTCCGTGACCACGCACCGGCTGTTCTGAATGAGCTCTCCCTCCCCGATCGTCCCCGCCCACGCAACGCTCGTCACGACACCGAAAAGATCGGAGAGCGACATGGGCGCCGTGATCGGACTCTCCGGAACGGTGTCCAGTTCGTCGCACCGGACGAGGAGAAACTCCCGCAGGGCGGCCTTCTTGAATGCGGCCTCGGTCTCGAGCGCCGCCCCGCCGGGCGCACAGACAACGAGCGCGCCTCCATCGCGAAAGAACCTGTCCCCCTCCAGATCATCCACGATCCGCCCGATCTGTGTACAGACGCCCGCCACGCCGCCGCACGATGCGGCGTCGACCTCGAGTAGAGCCAGAAGGGGTCTGTCGCCGAGGTGCTTTCCAACGTAGCCTGTTGCGCTTTCGACCAGATCGGCTCCCGTATTCTGGATGACGCGCTGAAATCCCTGGAGAACGCCTGTGCAGGAGAGAAGCGAGCTGCGTTCCACGAAGGCGCAGGTCCAGTACCCGCGATCGAAAAACATCTCGGTCAGCGTTTCGGCACGGAGGCTCAGGTGGGCGTGCGCCCTGGTGAGGCCGTGCTCCGCCGGATTGAGGCCGGTCATGAACGACGCTGCCGCTGCCGGATACCAGGGAGAGGGAGCGGCGCAATTCTCGATAGGGATCGCCTCGCGCCTGGCTTCCGTCAAGACGGGGACGTCTCCCTCGAGGAGGTGCCTGTCGAGATCGGGAACGTCGCGGCCGTCGATCATCACGATAACGACATTGCGGCCGTCGGCCATTCCGCTCGGGATCAATATTCTGACCGAAACCAGCCCGGCGGCCAGTATCAGCGCCATGGCGATGATCATCAGGGTGATAGTGATTCTCATGTCGAGATGCTCTCTCCTTCAGGAGATTTCCACGGAGCCGGACCACGACCCACCGGTCGGAGCTCAGCCCGCTTATCCGGGTCTATTGTCTCGAAACCTATACTTAATTAATCGGCTCGGATCAATTTCAGCTTTACGGGGAGCGCATGAAATTATTTTTCCGCGGCGCCCTCTTTTTGACACGGCCACTGCCATTATCTATAAAATGGAATTCGTGAATGGTTTTCCACCTTCCGGAAACCATTCGGTAACGCTTGGCGCGGCCAGTTCCTCGCGAGAACGGAGAAGATCGATGAAGGCGGCTATTCACATAATCTGCGCATCTATTCTGGGACTCGTGCCGCTCTTGGCAGCGGCGCCGCCGGCCGATGCGGTCAAGGAATTCAAGGCCTGGTTCAAGGATTACAGGAGCGGCAAGATCGACCTCTACCAGAAGAGCGCCGTCCCGATACCGAATGAGGACAACAGCGGGTACAGATACTTCCGCAAGGACGCCGTGGAGGAGATGGACCGGCTTCTCGACGCCCTTGCCCTGCGCAACGACCTCGACGCCGCCGTGGCGCTGACCGAGGCGGCCACATTCGCCTTCGACCGAAGAGGCGACGTGGAGGTGAACAAGTACTACGAGAAACAGCCGTGGACCATGCGTGCCCACGCTGCCGAAGCCCTGATGAAGATCACCGATGAGAAGGCCCTCGATTGGATCAGGGACAACCTTTTCGAGTCGCGATCGCAGTGGGATTCGAGCTACCGCCGCTGCCTGGGAGCAAAGGTTCTCGCCGAGGCGACGGACAGCGCGGCGCGGTTTCTGTCGGCGCTTGACGACAAGGACGAGAAAGTTCGCGAGGCCGCGCTCGGCGCGCTCGGTTTGCGCGGCACGATCCACGAGATCGAACAGGTCTACGAACGCCTCGGAGACGTTTCGGAGACGGTGCGCGTCGCGGCGGTCGAGGCGATTCGCGAAATACTGGCCAACGACCGGAACATGCACCCCACGCTGTTCTACGAATGTATAGAGAAGATCACGCCCCTTCTCGACGACCGGTCGTGGACGGTCAAGGATTCGGTGCTCTCATTCATGGAGACGTTCCGCGACCTGCGTTCGATTCCGATCTTGATCGACTTCTTGAGCACGGTGGCCGCCGGCAGGGACCAGTACAGGGAAAGAACTTTTCGAAGGATCATCGAGGTTTTGAACTCCCTCACCGGCGTCACCAGCCCCGGATCCGATCCTCTCGCCTGGAAGGAGTGGTGGGACGAAAACGGATCGACCTTTGCCTTGCCCCCCGAGGTTTCCATGAGGGTCGGATACCAGACCGGCGCAGCCCATTTCTTTTCGATTCCGATCAACTCGGACAATGCCCTCTTTATCCTCGACATCTCCGGAAGCATGGCCGCACCGCTCACTCGCAACGATCCGGACAGCGAGGAAGAATCAAAGCTCACCCGCGCTTGCGCCGAATTGATGATCGCGCTCAGCGATCTCGATCCGAGTGTCCATTTCAACATCTTTCTGTTCAACGACGCGATCAAACGATTTTCCAGAGATTTCAAATCGGCATCCAAGGTCAACATCATCGCGGCCGAACATTTCTTCAGGAGAGCCCAGGCTGAAGGTGGAACCAATATCTTCGACGCTCTCAACCAAGCGTTGAAGCTGGAAGCGATCGGTATCGTGGATCGTTTCGGCGAGGAGGTGGACTGCGACACGGTCTTTCTGCTTTCCGATGGTGTTCCCTCTTCGGGAACGGTGATCGATCCCGAAGAGATCATCAACATCATCAGCAGCGCCAACCAACGGAAGAGGATCCGTTTCCACACGATCTATCTCGGCGAGGAACACTCCGAGTTCATGCGGGAATTCGCCCAGAGAAATTTCGGCCACTACATCCGCGTGAAGTGACCGCATCGGACGACACCGCCGGGCGAGGCCCCTTTCAGAATGGCCGAGCCATTCCTACTGGAACTGGAATTTTTTGAGGAACTCCTGGTTGTCGCGTGTTTTGGCCAGGCGGTCGAGAAGCACGGTCATTCCCTGGAGCGGTTCCATCTGATTCAGCACGCGGCGGAGGAGCCAGACCAGTTTGAGTGTGTCCTCGTCGACGAGCAATTCCTCTTTTCTGGTACCCGAAAGGTTGATATCGATGGCGGGGTAGACACGACGATCGGCGAGTTTGCGCGACAGGACGAGTTCCATGTTGCCCGTCCCCTTGAATTCCTCGAAGATGACCTGGTCCATCCGACTGCCCGTGTCGATAAGAGCCGTGGCCAGCATGGTGAGGCTCCCACGCTCCTCGGTGTTGCGCGCCGCGCCGAAAAAGGCTTTCGGTTTTTCGAGGGTTCGGGAATCGACACCACCCGAGAGCGTGCGCCCGCTGTTCTTGATCACCATGTTGTAGGCTCGGCCCAACCGGGTCAGTGAGTCCATGAGCAAAAACACGTCGCGCCCGGCCTCGACGAGCCTCTTGGCCCGCTCGATCACGAGTTGAGCAACCTGGATGTGTTTGGTGGGCGGTTCGTCGGAAGTGGAATAAATGACTTCTCCATCCACCGACCGCCTGAAATGGGTCGCCTCCTCCGGACGCTCGTCGATGAGAAGAACCATGAGGTGCACGTCGGGATAATCGGCGACCACCCTCTGGGCGATCTTCTGCAGAAGAATCGTCTTGCCGGCGCGTGGCGGCGAAACGATCAATCCCCTCTGTCCTTTGCCGATGGGGGTCAGGAAATCGAGCGCGCGCAGGGACAGGTCCTTGCCGTCCCCTTCGAGAACGAATCTATCCAGGGGATCAATCGATGTGAGCGTGCTGAAGAGGGGAAAATTCTTTGCCTCTTCCGGTTTGACAGTGTCGATCGTGTCGATTTCCCAGAGGATGCGTTTACCGTTTTTGCTTCCGCTTCCCTCGGGGTCGCCGCGGCCGTCTATCCAGACACCGGTGCGCAGTTCGTGTTCCTTGACGAGAAACCCGGGAACGATCACATCATCGGCAGCGGGCGCGTAGCAATTCTTGACGATCCTCAGATATCCGTGCCCCTCGGGCGCCGGGTCGAACACACCGCCCATGGCCTGCAACTCACCCTCGGGTTTCTGAGATGGATCGAGTTGCACCGAATCGCCGGACCTGGGCTTCTGGTTCCAGTTGGGTTTCCGTTTCTTTTTCTTCTTCTTGGACCAGTTGTTGAAATCCTGCTTCTTTTTCGGACCTTTGACAGGTCGTTTCTTGGAACCTTTGGGTTTTGAATAAACCATCTCTCTTCTCGTTCTAGCCGTTCTAGGGCTTTTTCCTTAACGAAATATCGATCCAGAGAAAGTTCTGACAGTCACGGAATCATCAGATCAGCAGTGTGTCACTGAATGGTCGACCTGACTGCTGTGATCCTAATCCTAGATCCGTTGGACCTTCAATTGGATCAGTCCCCCAATTGAACCCGCTTTACATCTGCGTCTGCAACATGATCGACTTCACCCGCCAGGCAATAATCCTCACCTGGCGAACAAGCGGGTCCAGCGTATTATGTTGAAGAAATCGCTTTCCAGGAACAGAACCGCCCGGTCCGACCTTTTCGTGCCTCAGATCTTTACCGGGGTGCCTTATTTCTAATAAGGCCTCTTGGCGTTCCCGTGTTTTGTTCGCGCTTCTCTGGACAAGCGAACATTGTCACGAGAGACAATAAGTGCAGGGTCTAATCAAAGATGTTCCTTGGAAAGACGCTCCCGATCCGGAAGCGTTACGACATCATTATATATAGAACCACCGCCATCAGGGCAACTAATATATTTGCTGATTTCGACCAAATAAGGAAATAAATTTTGAGAAAAAAGCCCAAACCACGCGTGCGCGATTGAAATTTTATGCTTGAAATGACAAAGGAATAATCGTTTCTCAGTAAGTTCATGATCCAAATTATCTTCCATCCGGCCAAAGTTGTCATCGATAACAAGGAGCATGTCGCATGAAAAAAGCAGTCAAAAAAGACGTTGCCAAAGCGAAAACGACTGGGAAGAAGAAAGTGGTCCGGAAAAAGAGAAAAGTCGGCGCGCGGAAAGCAGCCAGGAAAGCCGCCAAGAAAAAGGTGGTGAGAAAGCGGCGCCGGAAAGCCAAGAAGGTCGCAAAAGTCACAAAGACCGGCAAGAGACGCGGCAGGCCGCCTCTCAAGAAAAAAGCCGGACGTAAACCCAGGGCTGCCGCGGAGCTGATCACTCTGCCGGTCAACAATCAAACCGACGTCGATTTCTGGTCGAATATGGTGGCATTCCTGAACAAGAACAAGAGCAAGTCCTTCATCATCCAGCTCGACGGCAAATCCTTCTCGCTGGGAGTGCAATAAGAACAGCGCACCCTGCTGCTGAGACTTGCGAAAGTGTAATCATCTTTGGCAAACACGAGATAGATTCGATAAAAACAAAAAGAGAGGACGGTCGTTTCGATCGCCCTCTCTTTTTTACATTTCATCGCCGGTGCGTGCCGGCAGTTCAACTTTCAGCTTGGTCGTTTTCTGTTTTTTCTATTTTGGGGCGCGGGCCGGGTTTCTGGATGATGCCCGACTTGAGGCAATCGGTGCAAACCTTGATCCTGACCACCGAACTTCCGACCTGGGCTCTCACCCGCTGAATGTTCGGCTTGAAGGTTCTGCGAGTGATGCCCGTTGTCTTGATGCCCACACCGCCCTTGGCCTTGGCCAGGCCGCGGCGGGATAGCTTGTTGCCAAATTGGGTTTTCTTACCACAGATCTCGCAGACTCGACTCATTATTCCGATCTCCAATCCGGTCGATCGCCGGGGATTACCGTTCCAGAGCTAGACTCTTCTCTGTGAAGAGTAGAATCCAGAAACTATAATCGCCGAGGTATCGAATACAAGCATTTTTCGCCGTGAATACCTGAAAATCTGCTATTTTCCCGGCAGTCCTCCCGGCGCGGGCCAGGAGCCCGCAAAGAGACGAGACTGTAATAATTTCTGAATTAGAGATTTAGGGAGCCACCCATGGGACAGCCGCTCGAAACGGAAGAAGCCTCGCTCGTGATCGGCGTGCTTTGCGGGGACCGGGAACTGCTCGAATCCTGCCCGGCCGAGCTGGCTCCTTTTGGCGAGATCGTCCTCGAGAGCCCGTCGTGGGATTTCGATTTCACCCGTTATTACGCGCAATCGATGGGTCCCCGGCTCTTCCGGAAGTTTTTCCTCTTCGATCCCGGTTATCGGTGCGAGAATCTCGCCAGCACCAAGCTGAGCACCAACTCCCTCGAGACAGAGATCGCCGGGCGCGGGGCATGGCCCGTCGAGCGCCCCATCAACCTCGATCCCGGCTACCTGACCCTGTCCAAGCTCGTTCTGGCGAGCACCAAGAACCACAGCCACAGAATCTACCTGCAAAAGGGGATCTACGCCGAGATCACCCTCTACTTCCAGAAAAAGAGCTATCGCCCCTGGCCCTGGACCTTCCCCGACTACGCATCCGAACTCTACGTGGAATTCTTCAACAACGCCAGAGAAGAAATCTTCGGCCCCTGATCCCCCACCACCTTCTTGCCCGTGACAGGACCCGCGAGAAGGTGAATCTCGCTCGAGGCTTGCGTGGTGCGCGCGGGGACTTTTCCCGGCCGACTTCATTTCGCAGCGCAAAGGCCAGCGTCAACACTCACCAATGATGCGAAATGCCCGGAGGGATGCGAAATGCCCGGAGGCCGGGAAAGTCCCCGCGCGCACCACGCAAGCCGCCCCGCGAATCTCGCCTTTCGTCAGGTACGTATGGAATCGAAGATGCAAATCCCGAGCGATCCGCAGAAGACGACCGCAAACCAGGCCGCCAGCACCGGCGGCATGTACCCCTGGGTGCCCAGGTCGCGCATGATCACGTCGAGAGCGAAGTAACCAAGACAGATCGCCAGCGCGATGGTGATCCCCAGGAAGTTCGAGTGCTGCTCCTTTCGCAACACGAAAGGAAGTCCGAGGAGGAGGAGGAGGACGTTCGTCAGCGGAAAGGTGATGTGATGATGCAACAAGATCTTCTTCCCCAGATCGGTTGGATTCATGGCGTAGAGCCGTTTGATCTGGCGCAGCGACATGTCGCAAGGCGACATGAGAAAGAGTCTGATATCCTCGGGGGTCAGGTCGAGATTTTCCAGGTTGGCGAGAGGCACCCGCCTCCTTTCGGAGTCTGCTCCGGAGTCGAGATTTTCCTCCTCGAGCAAACCGTCTTCCACGCTCCAGCCGATATCGGGTCCCAGCCAGCGCAGGTTGCGGCCCGTGATGCGGCAGTTGACTTGCCTGCCATCGCGGATCTCGATATAGGAGATATCGATGCTGCCGATCACGCCGGCGTTGACATCGAAATGGTTCACCACGATGCTCCGGCCCTCGGTGTCGGTCAGGATCGCATTCTCTTTGATCAGACGTTCCTCGTGGTCGATGAGGAATGACTCGACGAGCAGCCGCTTGATCGCGAGCGACGACGCGGCGAACTCCTGGATCACGATCATCCCCGACAAGAGCCCGAAGGCGAGAATGAATATGGGCAAAAGGATCCTGAAGAGGCTCAAACCGGCCATGATCATCGGAATGAGCTCGTTCGTCTTGCGGAGTCGTGTGATGGTGAACATGGCCGCCATCAGCGTCAGGTAGGGGGCGACCTGGAGAAAGATCTCGGGCACCTTGTAGGCATAATACTGCACGGTGAGCCAGAAGAGCGACTGCCCCCTGTCGTGAACCGGCTTGGCGCTATCGAGGATGTCGTCCACATTCGGGACGAGATTGAGAACGATGAAGATCCCAAGAAAAAAGAAGAAGCAGACCACGTAGGAGGTGATGAAATACCCCGCCACGTATCGGTCCAGCCTGGAAAAAATTCTCATCTCTTCGACACCGTTGCAAGGAGCCAGATTCCACCGAGAAACATGATGACATTCCCCGCCCAAATGCAGAGCGACGGATGGAGGACCTTGTTCTCGGCAAAGGTCTTTCCCAGGAGCATCACGGGATAGTACACGAAAATAGCGATCAGAAGGGAAAGAAAGAAAGCCACCATACGATTACGGTACCGGAAGATGACAGCCACGGTCAATCCGAGAAAGATCATGATCAGGGGGCTGAGCGACTGTGCGATCCGGCTATGGATCTCGGTAAGGATCTTGACGTTCTTGTAAGACCGGTGCGTTTTTTCCAGCATGGCGAAAAGCGCCGACAAGGTGCGATGCTCGAGCCGGACCTTCGATGAATTCGACGGGAGCTCATAGGGCGGCAGCTTCAGGTCGCCTGCCTGCATCCCCCCACCCACGACTTCCTGAAAGTTGTGCAGCTGGAACCGGATTTTCCGTCCCGACCGGCCCACCGTCTCCACCGTGGCCGTCTCCGCGAGAAACTCCTGCTGCAGGATCTTGTCGTCATCGTAGTGGCGGGCGCGGAAGTTGTTGAAAAGCCACGTCCCCCCCTCGCGTCCGTCCCCCCCCTTTTCCGAGGTTTTCTCACAGCTCTCCCAGGTGAGAATCCAATCTTCGATCCTGTCGAACGATTTCCCGCCCTTCTTGAGAATGTTGTCGAGCAGCGGGGCGATCTCCTGGTCCTTTCCGAGACTCTTGACCATCTGGGACGCCCTTGGCACGTAACGATCGTTGGCCAGGAGAAGAAGAAGCGACACGAGGATGCCGAAGAGGACTCCGGGGACGACGATCCTGAAAAAATGGACTCCCGAAGCGCGCAGCGCCAGAACCTCGTTGTCGGCCGCCATACGGCCATAGGTGGTCACCACGGCAACGAGCGAGGCCGCGGGAACCACGATCGACATGATCCCGAGCAACATGAACGGTATCGTCGAGACCGCCATACCGAGATCGAGTTCGGGGTGCTTGAAGAGCGCCTGAAGAAAGGTGGCGAGAAGAACCACCAGGGAAATGACGGCAAAGGAGAAGACGAAGTTATAGAAAAGCTCTTTAAAGACGTATCGCTGTATCAATATCATGGCTGTCTCAGTCTCGTCTTCTCCTCATTGAACGGTCGAGAGTATGGCCCAATCTAACCACGGCGTGGAGAGAGTCAAGCCTGGAAGGAGCTCCATGGAGGATGAACCCGACATTCGGACCGAAAAAGACGGTCTGCTCTGGACGGTGCGCCCCGGGCTCGAAGACCTTCCCGGGGAGCTTTCCCGACTCCTCTCGCGCCCCGACCGACCGGGCCGAGCCGCGCGCGATCTGAAATCGTCAAAACTGCGCAGGGTGCGTCAGATTGCGCTCGATTCCGCTGATCGGTCTTCGTCACGACTCGGCACGACGGGCGACGTCGTCGTCAAGGAACACACCCTGCTCGGTCCGGCCGCTCTTGTCCGCTCGTGGTTCCTCGGCAATCCCGCGACCCGCGAATGGCGCATCTTGCGTTTTCTGCACGGCCGGGGAGTGAAAGTCCCCGAACCTCTCGCCCTGGGCACACCCGGCCGCACGCGCTTGCCCGCGAAGCGCGCCGTCGTCGTGCTCCGGGCGATACCCGGCGCCGTGACCCTCGAGGATATCCTCCTCGGCAAGGCGGCCGGTCCGGCGCCGCGCCACGATCTGGCGCGGCGCGCGGGTCGTCTGATCTGCGCCATGCACGATGCCGGTGTCCGTCATCCAGACCTTCATGCGGCAAACCTGCTCGTCTCGCCCGATGGAGAACTGAACCTCATCGATTTTCACAGCGCCCGGATCTGCCGGGCGCCGCTGACTTTCGACGCCCGCGTGGCAGACCTGATTCCTTTTGCCGGATCCTTTCTCGTCTGCGCGAACCGCACCGACCGGTTGCGGTTTTTCAAAGCCTACCGCCAGACGCTTGGCCGGCCGGACAGGGCGCTCTCGGATGCCAAGAAGATCGATTCCGCCGCCTGGAAGCGGCTCGCGAAGTTTCTGATAAAACACGACCGGCGGCCGCTCAGGAAGGGCAAAGCTTTCATGTTCCTGCGCATCCACGGCCGAAAAGGAATGGGCGAGAAAACGCGACGGGCAGCCGATCTCGGACATTTCCTGGGTCCCGATCCGGAAGACACGCTCTTCGAAGAGGGAGTGGTCCTCAAGAAGGACAGGCTGTCGAGCGTCTATTCTCTTCCCTTCGCGGGGGAACGGTTCGTGGCCAAGATCTATCGCAGGCCAGGCTTCGTGAACGCGCTCAAGCGGCTCCTCGGGCACTGCAGGGCGCGCCGAGCGTGGGTCGCCGGGCATTGCCTGCGGACACGCCTGCTGCCCGCCCCGCGGCCTGTTTTCTTCCTCTCCGACCCGATCGGGTCCTGGCGCGGGATCTCCCTGATCGTTTTCGAAGAGGCTGCCGGGCTCCCCAGGCTGGACGGTTTCGTGAAAAACGCCGAACCCCGCGAAAAAAAACGCGCCCTCTGCTCCCTCGCGCACAATCTGGCCCGGATGCACAATCTCTTTCTCGCCAACAGGGACCTCAAAGCCCAGAACATTCTGGTCGACTCGGGGGGGGCGCCGGTTTTTGTCGATCCCGACGGCGTGAGAAGCGCCGCCAATATCAGCCCGGAGATCATGGCGCGCGACCTGATGCGCCTCAACGCATCCTTCCCCCCCCGTGGACCGGTTTCGGCCGCCGACCGGATCCGGTTCCTGAACATCTACGCGCGCGCCCGGCACCTCGACAGCGCCGCAACTCTCGCCCTGCGCACCGCGATCGCGGCGCGCACCCTGGCCAAGTGGTCCGGATGGCGCCGCCAAGGTCGATCGCCGGACGGTTCCACGCCGTGACCGCAATCCCCGAGACCAACTAGAAAGAAGCGGGTACAGGAATTTCGACGATCCGCGAGCCGAGGCTCAAGATCGCGAACTTCTTTGTCGATATTGAATCAACGGGTGCTTCGAAAAAGCACTGGATTTTCGACTCTACCGTTCGCGAGGAGACAAGGAGAATAGACATGTGCACCTGCCCCCATTGCGGTCTCAAATGCAAAAGGGAAGAGGACGGCTCGTTCCCCGTCACCTGCCCCAGCTGCAATGCCGACCTCTACACCGAGGAAGTGGAATACATCGATCTGCTCACCAACGATCCCATGGAAGTAGTCTGACAGCCAAAAGCCACTAGTTGTCAGCCCCTCCCCCGAATCGTATCCTATTCCTACCATGAATATCTCCACCAATCCGTCCGTCGATCCCGATGTCGAAAAATCCTCCGCTTCGCCGGAATATCCGGGACTGATCCTGACCCTGGCGGCGGCCGTGGCGATCGGATCGATTTTGAGACTGGGAACGGCCGCGTCTTGCGGACTCTGGCTCGACGAGTTCCAGACATGGTGGCTCTCTTCGGGAGAAGGTATCGGATCGGTTCTGGAGCGGTGCAGAGCCCAGATGACACAGTTTCCGCTCTACTACCTCGCCGCCCGATTCAGCGTCGATCTCTTCGGGAAATCGGAATGGGCCCTGCGGCTTCCGTCCCTCCTGTGCGGCATCGGTTCGATCGGCGCGATCCATATCCTCGGCCGCCGACTCATCGGCCCGCGCGCGGGGGCGGCAGCGGCCGTCTGTCTCGCCGTGGCCGCATCGCCCGTCGAGTTCAGCGTCTGGGCCAGGCCGTACAGCATGATGATCGTGTTCGCACTTCTGTCGACGATCTGCTATTTCCGCTGGATCGACAGGCGCGACGGGCTCTCGCTCTTTGTCTACATTCTTACAAGCGCTCTCATGGCGTGGACCCATATCCTCACTTTGCCCTTGCTGGCCGTTCATTCCATCCATCTCCTCATTGCCGAAAGACGGCGCGCTCCGCTCCTTCAATTCGCGTGTGCGATGGCAGCGGTCGGCGTACTCCTGATCCCCCTTGCCAGGGACATGCTCCTCCTCTACGAGGAGAACGAAACGTTCAGTTTCTTCAAACCGCAGAACCGGCTTGCTATCGTTGCCAGCATCCTGGAAACATATCTCGACACCGATCTGCTCCTCCTGATCTTGCCTGTTCTCTTTTTATTCGCCCTCTGCGGAATCTACGGAAAGAGATCGAAAAGAGAGGAACCGCAACCGCCCGAGCGCGCGCCGGCTTCGACGATCACCTTGATCGCGGCCTGGCTCCTCCTCTTCATCGGCCTGCCCCTGCTCCTATTCGAATTCCTCGAGGTCTCGGTTTTCTCGAGCACCCGTTACTTCGCCCTCCTCTCCATCCCCTCCAGCCTTGTCATCGGCTGGATCGTGGCGCTCGCGGGCGGAAGGCGGCCGAGAGCGTGGCTCGCGCCGCTCGCTTTCGGCGTGCTCGTACTGATCCTCGCCCGGGTCCCCGTGACGACCGGCCAGAGTCGGTTCGAGTTGCCCTTTGCCAGGGACTGGGCCGGCGGGATCGAGCAGGGTCTGGGTGCCCGCCTCTTTCATCCTGAACCTCTCGAGGACTGGCGCAGTGCGATTCTCGACCTGAACCGCCACGCGCGCGACGGGGAAACGATCTTCATCTTTACGGGCTACGTGGAATCGAACCGGACCGAGTTCGTGAAGAATCCGCTCTTGAACGAATACCTGGCGGGACCGCTCACGGATTTCTACCTGGAGCGGGATCTGAACGTCCACATCCTGCCGGCCGATCCTTTCAACCGGAGGCATCAGCAGATCTGGCGCAAGGCCATGGCCGGGCAGAGGGAGCCCTTCTGGATGCTCGGCCGCCAGTGGCCCGGCTTCGGCGAGGCGATCAAATTTTTCGTGAGTCAACACCGCAGGCGCGCGCAGGTTGTGCCTCTCGAGAACCGTGAGAAGGGTTACGACGGCAACATCTCCCTCGTACGATGCTCCATCGCGCCTGCCAGACCGGGCGGAGGAGGACGATGAATCGTTCCACCGCCACGAACGGTTTCCGCCTGGCGGCGCTTCTCATGGCGGCGGTTTCGATTCTGCCCGCCTGCGCCGATCGGGAAGACCTACCCAGCATCGTGCTCGTGACGGTGGACACACTGCGCGCCGACAGGTTGGGCTGCTATGGTTGCCCGGTGCGCACATCGCCCGCGCTCGACTCGCTCGCCGCGAGGAGCGTGGTTTTCGAGAACTGCGTGGCTCAGGCCTCGTCCACGGCGCCGGCCCTGGCCAGCGTGATGACGAGCCGCTACCCTTCCGAGGCGGGCGTGTTCAATAACACCCAGCCCCTGATCGAGGCGCCCGACACGATCGCCGCATTCCTGAAACGGCGGGGGTACGAGTGTGCGGCGTTCGTCTCCAATTTCAATCTCCGGCCCCGGATGGGATTCGACCGGGGATTCGATCACTACGACGCGCGGATGACCGACCGCGAACGGAATCGCTCCGGCCTCCCGGAGCGCACCGCCGAAAAAACGACCGGCGCGGCGCTCCGCTGGCTGGAGAGAGAGGGCTGGGAGAAAAGACCCTTTTTCCTCTGGGTCCATTACCAGGACCCCCACGGCCCCTACACGCCGCCCGAGGGATATGCGCCCGCTATCGAAAACTACGCGGCCGATAATCAGAGCCTTCCGATTCTGAAGACGAACTGGGGCGAGGGCGGGATCCCCGCCTACCAGAATCTGGGCAACAGGAGAGAGATCGCCTTCTACCGCGCCTGCTACGACGGGGAGATCCTCTTTTTCGACGAGCAGTTCGGCAAGCTCGTGCGCCTTCTCATGAAGCTGGGCGGCCTACGAAACACGGTGATCATCTTCAGTGCCGACCACGGCGAGTCGATGGGCGAACACCGGTTCTGGTTTTCCCACGAGCAGGACCTTTTCGGCGAGCTGATTCACGTCCCGCTGATCGTCTACAGCCATGTCACCGCGGGCCGGCGCGAAGACAGGGCGTGCCACCTCGACATCTTTCCAACGATCGCGGCTCTCGTCGACGGGGAGGATTGGGACCGATCCGCGTTCCGCGGCCGCAATCTGTTCGGCGGCGGCCCTCTCCCGCCGAAGAGGCCGATCTACTCGGAGACGAATTTCGTAGCGGCGCGCGACCCGATCAGGTCGGTGATCGTGGGCTCGTGGAAGCTGATCGCATCATCGCGCACACCCGAATCATTGTTGCTGTTCGACCTCGAAAGCGACCCCGCCGAAAGGACCAACCTCGCCCGGTCGAAGCCGGACGTGGCGGGCCGCATGCTCGAGATTCTCGAGGCGGAGGCGGCCAAGTCGGTGCCGATGCAGGACTCGGCGCCGCCCCTCGAGCTCACGCCCGCCGAAAGAGAAGCGCTCGAATCACTCGGCTACACAGGTGGCTAGCAGGGCGCGGGCGTCCCGATGATCCGGTTCGATGCGCAGGCAGGCGTGCAGCGCGCGCGTCGCCTTGGCCAGGAATTCCGTTCGGCGCGCCGCCGATCGGGCGGCAAGCGCATGGTATTCGCGCGCCAGATTGTAGTAGGCCATTGCGTTCCCCGGCCAGCGGCCGCAGAGGGTTTCGAGAACCTCGACCGCCTCCTCGTGACGTCCGAGATTCCCCAGGGCGATGCCGAGATTTCCGTAGACGTAAGGGATCTTGTCGTCGAGCCGGATCGCCTCCTCGAAAGCCCGCACCGCGCCCTCGTTCTCGCCCCGGCGCAGCAGGAGGGTCCCCTCGGAATAGTGCGCGTAGGCGAGGTCGCTCTCGGCATGACCCTCGGTTCCGAAAAAGGCGCTGTTCGACAGAATGGCGCAGACGGCGCAGAGAGCGACGGCGAAAGCCACCGACTTCCATCGACCCGATCTGGCGCGATCGATGCACCACCAGACCGCGTGGGATGCCTGAACCAGCATGAAGGGCACGGCCACGATCCGGTATCGCGACGTCACGAAAAAGACGACCAGCGTGCCCATGCAGACGAGCACGAAGAGGGTCGGCAGGCCGGATCTCTCCCTCCATCGCGGCAGGAGGAGAATGACTCCCAGAAGGGCCAGAGGCGCCACGAGACCGAAACCGAAAGGCAAGGCGCGCAGAAGGGGCGACACCGATTTCATGTAATAGTAGTTGCCCTCGAGCGGTTTCTCGTAACCGTTCCAGAACAGATAGAGCTTCCTGGCAAAGAGGCCCGCCGCGCGGCGCTCGTTCTGGCGGATGAAATCCCATGCTTTCGAGAACCAGTACGCCGAGACCTCGCCGTGGCTCATGGTACGCCCGAGATCGGTCTCGGCCAGGGCGCGGCCGCTGCTCACCAGTCCTTCCTGGGTTCCCCTGAAGCCGGGCGGTGTCCGGTACCAACCGTTCGCGTCAGGGTTGTTGCCGATGTAGAAGTTGATTCCTCCGTGAGCGGTGATGAGCACGAATTCGTTGCCGTCGGCGAAATTCTTTGCCGTCACCGGCGCGATCACACCGAGGGCGCCCACCCAGAAAACCAATCCCGTGACCGTGGCGCCGACCAGATGAGCGCGGTCGGTCAGGCACGCCCGGATGGAGGAAAAACCGCCGCGCGCCGTCCCCACGGGACGGAAGAGGAGCCACACTCAGTAGACGACCAGGTAGGGAAGCATGTTGGGCCTCCCGAGCAGTCCGATTCCAAGGCAAAGCCCGGAGAGAAGGACCGCCAGGAGCCGGCCCGGTCGGAGCCCCCCCCGTTCGAGAGGCACGATCGCGAAGGAAAGGAGCATGAAGAAGAGCACCCACGTACTCTGGATCAGCTCCCCGTCGAAGAAGACGAAAGGCGCATAGGCCAGGGCGGCCGCAGCCGCAAGCAGCCCCGTTCGAAAACTGAAGAAACGGATCCCGACGAGAAGGATGAGCACGCAATTCAGCGCACCCAGGACCGACTGGATCGCGCGCACCGCGTAAAAACTCGGTTCCTCCATGAACCTGTAAAGGACGGAGAGGATGAAGGGGTAGAGCGGGTTGTAGGTCAGGACTCCATCCGAAGCACCCCCGCCCTCGAGGATTTCGAGAGCCCGTGCGTGGTAATTGGCCGAATCGAGCATGGGATCGGTGAAAAAAGTCGTCCCGTCGATCTGGTCGAGGTAGACGAGATGGATGGCGAGCGCCGCGCAAAAGAGACCGATCGAAAGGAACAGGATGGCGCGATTCGAAATGTTGGCCGCCCCGTTCATTGCAGCCGGCCCTCGGCGATGGCGACCGCATCGGGCGAGGAGTCGCATCCGAGCCAACGTCTTCCGAGCCTGGCAGCCGCGAGGAGGGTCGTTCCCGTACCCATGAAAAAGTCGGCCACCACGTCGTTTTCGTTGGAGCAGAGGAGCACGAGCCTCTCGAGCAGGGCGAGCGGTTTCTGCGTGGGATAGCCGGTCCTTTCTGGAGAGCGCTGCTGCAAGTGGGCGATGTCGAGCCACACATCGGGGGGCGGGACAGGATCGTCGTCGTAGTAGCGGTACTCGCGCCCCGCCGACCGGATCGTGCGCACCAGGCGGCCGTCCTTGTCCCGTTCGCGCTTCATGTGATTCCTGTCCGGCGCTTTCTTGCCGCAGAGGCGGCACTCATCGCGCGGCTGCGCCACCGCACCCAGGTTGCACGTGTATTTGTCGCCGCGGCTGTACCAGAGGATGATATCGTGCTTGCGCGCCAGGCGGCGCGCGGTGCGGCCGCCGCCCGTGGCGTAATGCCAGACGATCTCGTTGACGAAACGCCCCCTCCCGAGCAGCTCGTCGAGCAGGACCTTGACATAGTGGGAGGCGCGCCAGTCGACGTGCACGAGCAGAGAGCCGTCGGTCTTCAGAAGGCGCAGGAATTCCTCGAGACGCGGGCGCAGCCATTCGATGTAGGCGCCGATTCCGCCGGACCAGCCGTCATCGTAGAAAAAACTCCGGCCCTGACCGGACAGGCGCGACCGGCCGCCCTTGGACAGGCCGAGTTCGATCCCCCGGCGCCGGCGGCCCGTGCCGAAGGGCGGATCGATGTAGCAAAGATCGACGCACCCGTCCTGAAGGCTCCTGGCAACGGCGAGATTGTCGCCGACGATCAGCCTGTTCACGCTGGTTGCGCGCTTGGAATCGACCATGGGATCTGTTCCACTCGGAGCGGCCGGCGCCCGCCGCACCGGCGGGGCGCACGCTTTCGAGAATACCAGCGCACCCCGCCTGCGCCAGAGAAAGTTTATTCATTTATAAGGTATCAACCTCCGATAAAAAACGTGCTATACTGCTATGTTTGGGCCCTGGTTTCAAAAACCCTCTTCCCAAGAGAGAGCCATGGCGGAAAAGAAACGTGTCGTCATCGCCTTGGGCGGCAACGCCATCATCAAGAACTACCAGCGCGGGACAGTGTACGAGCAGTTCGCCAACACCCGCGATTCGCTCAAGGACATTCCGGGAATCATCAACGAAGGCCACGATCTGGTCATCACTCACGGCAACGGGCCCCAGGTGGGCAACATCCTGATCCGCGTCGAGGAGGCGATCGAAGAGGCCTACGAGCTTCCCCTCGGCGTCTGCGTGGCCGAGAGCCAGGGCGAGATGGGCTACATGATCGCCCAGACCTTGAAGAACTTCTTCACCCTGAACGGAATCGACCGCGAGGTGGTTGCCGTGCTCACCCAGGTGATCGTCGATCCCGACCATCCGGCCACGTTCAACCCGACAAAACCGATCGGTCCATTCCTCGACGAGGAAGGGACGGAAGGCTTGAAGGAGAGGGGCATCCCGTTCATCGAGGACGCGGGCCGCGGCTACCGCAGGGTGGTTCCGTCGCCGATCCCGCTCGAGATCGTCGAAGCGCCCGTCATCAAGCTGCTTCTCGAGGCGGGCAATCTGGTCGTCGCGGTGGGAGGCGGCGGCGTACCTGTCTATTACGACCACCGCAACTGCCTCGAGGGGGTGGACGCAGTGGTCGACAAGGACCTCGCCTCCGAGGTGCTCGCCGCCGCGCTCGGCGCCGATGATTTCATCATCCTCACCGACGTGGACAAGGTGTGCATCAATTTCCGCAAACCCAACCAGACCGAGCTCGACCGACTCACCGTTGCCGAGGCGCGCGAGTTCCTCGAGGAGGGCCATTTTCCCGCGGGAAGCATGGGGCCCAAGATCCGGGCGGCGATCAAGTTTCTCGAGGAGGACGGCGGCAAGCGGGTGGTGATCACGTCCGACCAAAAACTGGGTGCCGCCTTCCACGGCAAGGCCGGAACCATTATAACTCTTTAAAAATCTTTAAAAACGCCCCAAGGACCGACAAATCGTCCGGCACCGCGCCGGCAAGGAGGAGACCCGATGCATCTTCTGAGGCTCATCGACTGGACACCCGAATTCATGCTCGACGTGATCGAACTCGGTATCGGTGTGAAGACCGAACCGGCAAAATACGCCGACGCCTGCCGGAACAGGACCCTGCTCATGTTTTTCGAGAAGCCATCCTTGCGCACGCGGCTGTCCTTCGAGACAGGCATGACCCAGATGGGCGGCCACGCGATCTACTACAACATCAAGGATTCGGCGCTCGGAAAGAAGGAGAACATCCACGACTTCGGCCAGGTGGCGTGCCGCTACGCCGATATCATCATGTGCCGCCTCTTCAGCCACAAGGTCCTCGAGGAAGTGGCCGAAAACTCGAGCGCGCCCGTGATCAACGGCTTGACCGACTTCTCCCATCCCTGCCAGATCCTGGCCGACCTGATGACCGTCAAGGAAAAGAAAGGGCGTCTCGAAGGCCTGAAGCTCGCCTACCTGGGCGACAGCTACAACAACGTGACCCACTCCCTCATGTACGGCTGCTCCATGAGCGGAATGAGCATCGCCGTGGGATGCCCCGACAACGAGAAGATGTCGCCCGAAAAGTCCGTTCTCGACGAGTGCCTCCAGGTGGCGGCCAAGACCGGATCGAAGGTGGAGGTCTTCCACGACGCTGCCGAGGCGGCAAAAGATGCCGACGTGGTCTACACCGATTCGTGGATGAGCTACCACATCCCCCCCGAGGAGGAAGAAGCGCGGGTGAAGGCCTTCAAGCCCTACCAGGTCAACGAAGCTCTCATGGCGCACGCCAAGCCTGACGCCGTCTTCATGAATTGCCTGCCCGCCATGCGCGGTTACGAGCAGACCGCCGGAGTGATCGACGGGCCGCAGAGCGTGGTCTTCGACGAGGCCGAGAACAGGATGCACGCCCAGAAGGCGGTGATCCTCAGGCTTCTCGAGCTGGCCTAGAGCCTGGGCCGAAGAAAAAAAAAGCCCCCTGCTCCCGGTCGATCTGACCGGGAGCAGGGGGCTTTGACGTTTACTCCATATCTGGCGCGTCGGGATCGGCTTTGGCCTTGCGCGAGTAGATCACGATGAAGGCGCACAGCGCCACGAGCATGACGATTCCGAGAACTTCTCCGGTGGTTCCCTCGAGCACACCCTCGCTCAGGATGTGGATCTTGCCCTTGGCCGCGTCAAAGGACGCTTTCAGTTCCTCCGGAGACACATCGCCCACGGAGAACTTGATCACCGCGTTGATGATGCCGTCGAAGATCCCCATGAGGGCGCCGCCCGCCATGAGGCCCGACGCGATCAGGATGCCCCGGTTGTGGCCCGCCTTGGTCTTGAGAGGATCCTCACCCTCGCGCTTGCGGCCCACGAGCCACGCAAGGAAGCCGCCGATGAGCACGGGCACGTTCAGGTGGATCGGAAGATACATGCCGAGGGCGAAGGCGAGAGCCGGAACCTGGGCCATTTGCAGGATCAGGGACAGAAGCACACCGAGGGCGAAGAGATACCAGCGCAAGAGCGTCTCCTCCGTTCCCATGATGCCGACGAGAAGCTCCTTCATGGCCGTGGCCTGGGGCGCCGGCAGGTTGTCGGTGCCGAATCCCATGCCCGGGGGTTGCTCGGACATGACCCACATGGCCAGTCCGCAGAAGGTGGCGGCCACCAGGGTGCCCAGGAACTTCAAGGCGAGCTGCTTGCGCGGCGTGGCGCCGATCCAGTGGCCGATCTTGAGATCGGAGGCGAGAGCGCCCGACGCGCAGAGCGCGGTGCACACCACACCGCCCACGAGCATGACGACGAACATACCCATGCCGCCGTGGAGGCCGAGTCCCTTCATCACGAAGCCGGTGACGATGATTGTCAGCATCGTCATGCCCGACACCGGGTTGGTTCCCACGATGGCGATGGCGCGCGCCGAAACGGGCGCGAAGAGGAAAGCGATCACGCCGCAGAGCACCGTTCCCACACCGGCATAGAGCAGGGAATCGTCCAGCCCCAGGCCGAACGAGTAGAAGAGAAAGGTCCCGGCAAGGAACATCACGATTCCCACGGCGGTGACCTTGCCCGGCAGGGTCTGGTCGGTGCGCTTCACCCCGCCCGCGGCGCCGGCACCCGAACCGAGCCCGCTCAGCCCTTTTCTCATCGAACCGATCATCGACGGAAAGGCGCGCAGAATGCCCATCAGGCCCGCGCCGGCGATGCCGCCCACGCCGATGATCTTCACGTAGTGCTTGAAAACGTCGTCGCGCGTCATATCGCTGATCAGCATGTCGCCGGGCGGAAGGATCGTACCGAGTCCATCGCCGATGGCGTGCACGATCGGAACGAGCACGAACCACGAGAGGAAGGACCCGGCGCAGATCACGGCCGCGTAGCGCAGTCCGACGATGTAGCCGATCCCGATCACGGCCGATGCGTTCAGGACGCGCAAGGTCATGAAATTGTGTTTCAGGAACTCGCCGACCTTGACCGCCTCGAAATTGATGATCTCCTTGGAGGCGTGAAAGGTCGTGACCAGGCCGTCGTAGGCGATGCCGAGCACCGCAGAGATGGCCAGCACCTTGGCCTGGCCGCCCGCCTTCTGTCCCGAGACGATGATCTCGGTCGTGGCCGTGGCCTCGGGCCAGGGAAACTTTCCGTGCTGCTCCACCATGAAGTAGTGGCGCAAGGGTACGAGAAACAGGATCCCCAGACAGCCGCCGAGAAAGGCGGTCAGGATCACCTGATACCAGGCCGGCGCAAAGGGCACGACCCCCTCCACATGGAGCATGTAGAGGGCCGGGATGGTGAAGACCGCGCCCGACACCACGTGGGACGAGTTGGCCCCGATCGACTGGATGATCACGTTCTCGAGGATCGTGCTC
>CAZUHB010000023.1:0-20239 GCA_964620445.1 uncultured Phycisphaerales bacterium | reverse complement strand
GTGGGACGAGTTGGCCCCGATCGACTGGATGATCACGTTCTCGAGGATCGTGCTCCGCCTGGCCAGCATCCCGCCGATCCCGATGGCGAGGATCGAGATCGGGATGGCGGCCTCGATTCCCTGGCCGATCTTGAGGGCGAGGAAGGCGGCCGCCATGGAGAAGATGGCGCAGAAGATGAGCCCCATGACCACTGATCGGCCGGTGACCTCGAGCATGGGACTCTCGGCCGGGATCATGGGGATGTATTCGTCTCCCGGCCGCAGCGGGGTTCTCGCATTGGGCGGCAGGCTTTCTCGTTCGACGGGCGGTGGGCTCTCGGTCACGGTCATTCTCCCTTGCTTTCGAGATTCTGGGTCGAAGGGCAAACTAAAACAGAAGTGACCGGAGCGGACAATGTTTTTTTCAGGCCCCTTGTTCGAGTTGTTATCACTGGTTGTAAGGAAATTTGGCATCCTCTGGGCCGGATCGGCACAACCAACCCCGCCCTGGCCACGAAGAACCGGTATTCTCAGTTGGAGAGCGACCCTGTCGGTCCGCCGGCCGGCAGACGGCAAAAATTAGGTAAGCACTTACTTTTAAATTAATTGCGGCCTGGCGTTCTCGGCGGCGCCCGGTCACGGCCCGCGGAGAATGATCCATGATCGCCGCCGAGACCGGTCTCGAGACGATCAGGCGCGAAAGTTGCTAAGTACAACCCCCTGCGCCGGACCCATTTCGGTCCGGACGCAAACCCCGCGATGAGGTTTCATTGGGAAATATTGAATAAAAGGAGCGAATCGAAATGAACTCAGTCACAGTACTCTCGACACGATCCACGCCGCAGCAGGCTGGAAAGACGAGGGCCGTCCTGACAGGAACGGCCCTTTTTCTGTTCCTGACCCTTGTGGGTTTCGCCCCCCTGGGATTTGCCACCGAATCCCCTCCCGTGGCGCTCGACCTCGAGGATATCGTTCCTGCCGAGACATTACTCTACTTCAAGTGCGCCGGCATGGAGCAGTTGATCGCCGACGGCGCCTCGCTCGACATCTTCAAGCTATGGAACGATCCCGAAATCCAGGCCTTCTTCGCCGATGCGACCAAGATGGCTCACGGCCATCTCTCGAGCGCCGGCGAGGGCGGCCAGTGGGGAGAGCAGATCAAGCAGCTGTGGAGCCTGTTGCAGGGCGACATGGCGATCGCGATCACGCCCCGGCTCACCATCTTCGCCGAGGGCGCGGCCCCGTCGACGGCCCTTTCCGTTGACATGGGCGACAACAAGGAATCCTTTCTGGCCACGGTCGATGGGTTTCTCGACCTGGCCGCCGGCCACGAACACCTCGATCGGGACTCGATCGAGTACCGCGGCTTCACGATCAACCGGATCGGCAAGGCCAAGCACCGGCTCATGGTCTGCTACGCCACCGTCAAGAACCTGTTCGTGGCCACGATCAATCCCTACTTCATGAAGGAGATCATCGACTGCCACCTCGACCAGAAAGCGGTCCTCGCCGGCAATCCGGCATTCGGCCGCTGCCTCGACAAGGTGGGCGGCGCCGCGACCCGGCTGATGGCTTTCGTCAATCTCGAGGTGCCCTTCAAGATGGCCGCGCCCCTGTGGCCCTACGAATTCGCCGAGTGGTTCGACATGCTCGGTATCTCGGAAATCGATGCTCTCTGCTTCGCCTCGGCAACCGAGGGCGGCGGATCGCGTGACAGTTTCTTCATCGACTGTCCGGGAAAAAAGAAGGGGCTCCTCAAGGCCCTGTCGCCGCGCCCCGTCTCGCCAGACGTCTTGCGCAAGGCGCCTGAAGACACGATTTTCTTTCTCGACTTCATCCTCGATCCTGAACTGGTCGTGAAAGAGGTGGACGGTTTCGTCAAGACCGCGCTGCCCGAGTTCTACGGCGAATTCCGCCAGGGTTTCGAAATCGCCCGCAGGGAAACCGGTCTCGATCTGGAAAAGGAGGTCTTTGCACCTCTCGGCGGCGAGGTATCGCTCATGGTCACCATGCCCAAGAGCGGCGGCATGGTCATGATTCCCGATATCATCGCCAGCGTGACGATCGACGACGTGGAGCGATTCACCGCCCTGCAAGACAAGATCCTCTCCATGCTGCCCAAGGAGGTCAGGGTCAGCAAATCGACTTTCGGTGCATACACTCTGCGCTACATCACGGTGCCCGAGGAGGGGATTCCGTTCTCGCCCACCTTCACCATCGCCGATCAGACCTTCCTCGTCGCGAGCAATCCGATCACCATGAAGAGGTACCTCAAGTGGCTCGAGAGCGACAGCCCCAGCCTGGGCGATTCGGCCGTTTTCAAGGCTGCCATGGCGGATGTTCCCGATAACGCGTCGATTCTGGAGTTTGTCAATGTGCCGCAGATCGTGGGCCTCGCCTATCAGAACGCGGCGCCCTTCCTCCCCGGTTTGCTCGATCAGGAAGAACTTCCCTTCGACATGGCCCTTTTGCCCATGTCGGAATCGATCACCAAGCACCTCTCCAGCGCGGTCTCGTACGGCGTGGTGGACGAGGACGGCATTCTCATGGCGGGCCGCTGGTCGCTCGGCTGCAGTTCCATTCTCTCGGCGATCGCGGCCGCGGCCGACTACCTGGTCGACAACGACCTTGTTTCAGGGATCGTTGCGGCGACCAACCACCGCGTTCATGGACCGAGCCAGATCGCCCGGAAACCCAAGATGGCGGGCGAGCTCGAAACAGCCACCGGTTTGCTGGGGCAAGGCAAGTACGCCGACGCGGAGCGGGCTTTCACCAGCTGGCTCGCGAAGAATCCTGAGCACAAACGCCACACCTGGGCGCTGACCAACCGCGGTTACTGTCGTCTCGCGCTCGGACGGTACGAGGAGGGTGTGGCCGACTACGAGAAGGTGACCAAGAGGAAGGACGGCAATTTCGGTCTGGCCTACTACAATATCGCCTGCGGATCGTCGCGCCTGAAACAGGTCGACAAGGCGCTCAGTAGCCTTGAAAAGGCGATTCTGGCAGGCTTCGATGACAAGAAGCTGATGAAAGAAGATCCCGATCTCGAAAACATTCGTTCCAATCCGAGATTCGGCGCTCTCTACGACCTGATAGACTAGGGCGCGCCCATCGCTCCTGCCGGCAGAAAGGTTCATTCCTTTCTGCCGGTTTTTTTATTGGTTCTCTTCGCGGGCGGCGTTCATCTCGGAGAGCAGGGAATCGATGCGTTGCGTCAGATCAGCGTCATTGGCGAGAAGTGACGCGGCGCGCGCCGTTTCCGCCGTGTCGCGCGCTGTCGCGTCGTCGAGGGCAAAGAGGCTGCGCGCGGCCCGAAAGAGGCAGTCGGCCGCGCGGACCGGTTCATCGGCATCGAGAAAAGCTCCCCCCGCTCTGAGCAGACCGCAGGCCATGTCATGGTAGCGGCCCGCCTCGCGCAGATTCGTGGCCTGCGCTTCGAACGACCGGGCCGCTTCCCCATGGGAACCCTCGAGAAGCAGAACCTCCCCGGTCACCAGCGCCGCCCGAGCGCGAAGATGGGGATCGTCGATCTCCTCGAGAAGATCGGATGCCACGTCGAGCTTCTGCCGGGCGGTCCGCTTCTCACCGGCGTCGCAGGCGAGGCGTGCCTCGAAAAGATAAACCTGGAACGGCCAGGTCGGATCGCCGTCGTCGGCCGCGAGGATCAGAATCCGATCGCAAAGTGCGGCCGCATCCCCGGTGCGGTTCTGAAGCCGCGCGACCTGAGCCTCGAGGAAGAGAACGTCGAGGGCCGGCCGGCCGCTCCGCTCCATGGCGCGGCGCGCCTCGAGCAGGTAGTTCCGGGCTTTGTCCAGATCCCCCGCGGACAGGACGCAGGCGGCCAGGTTGTAGGCGCAATCGCCGATCGCGGCGGCATCGTCCATGGCGCGCGCCCTCTGGAGCGCCCTGGCATAGGAGTGGGCGGCCTTCTCGATCTGGCCCGCGGCGTACCGCGCCTCGGCGGCATCGACGAGCGCCCCATACTGGGGGTCGATCCGGGGAACGGCATCGGGACCCGCGCATCCCGTTCCGCAAAACGCCAGAAGCAGAGCCAGGCCGAAAGGGAGTGCGTTCATAATCGGGGATCGGCTTGCCGAATCCCCGTTGCGTCGGCCTTTCATTTTTCACCTCCGCCGGTCGAGCCCGCGGCCGGCCTTCGGGGCGTCACCTCGGCAGGCGGGATGCGGTTGGCCGGTTCCGTGCTCTCCACGTAGCCGCGGATGAGCCAGTGCTTCTTGACCGATTCGACGAGCTCCTCCACCTCGAGCAGCTGTTGGCGTATCTGCAAGACCAGGCCCGGCGCGTCTTGAATCTCCTGCGCGGCCCATTCGGTCATGGCGGGAAGGTGGGCGGTCGTCTCCTTGAGATCGAGCAGAATCGCCTGCACCACTTTCAGTGTCTCCGTCAACTGCGCCATATCAGGCAGGCCGGCCATGATTCTCCGCGCATCCTTGAGAAGAGCCTCGACCTCTGCCAGGGTCCGCTCGGAACTGCCGGCGATCTCCGCTGCGCGATCGGCAATCCCCACCGCACGGTCGGCAAGGGTGGAATCGGTGAGCAGCCGGCCCACCGTCCCCTCGCCCGCTTCGAGACGAGCCGCAATCCGGTCGATGCGGGCCAGAAGCGCCTGGACCGTGGCGTCGGGGTGCCGGAGCTCGTTGGCCAGAGCCGTGTATTCCTCGAGGAAGACGCGGGAGAGATTGAGGACGTCGAGAACCGCCACCCGCACCTCTTCGCTCGTTTTCTCGAGAATGGTGATGAGATTGCTCTCGCGCACCTGGTCGGCGAATTCCATGATCGTGTCGAAGATCTCCTTGCCCAGTTCGCAGTCGATCTTGTACCCTTCCTTCACCGGCGCGGCGTCACCTTTGACGAGCTCCACATAAGCATCCCCGGCCACGAGAAACTTTTTCCTGATGAACGCTTTCGAATCCTCCCGCACGCGCTGGAAGAAATCGTCTCTCACGCTGAGCTCGGCCTGCATCATGTTCTCGCCGTCCTTGTCGAAGTCGATCTTCTGCACCGAGCCGGCCACCAGTCCGAACATCTGCACCTCGGCACCCTTCTTCAGGCCGGCCGATCCCTCCGCCGAGAAGGAGATGTACAAGGTCCTGAACTGTTCGAACCAGCCCTGCGTCCGGCCCGTGACAAAGACACCGGCGATGAAAAGCAAAAGGAAGAGCAAAACGAAGAATCCGGCGATCTCGTTGACGTAACGAAACTTGAAAGGCTGTGTCATGAAGCCGTCTCCGACCATGGAGCGAGCGTCGCTCCTCGAACCGAAAAGGACAACCGCGAGCCGGCCTTGACCGACGACCATTGATCAGTACTGCCGGTGGTGACGATCGCCGCGGCGCCGCGGTCGAGTGCGGCCCCGACAGCGTCGACCAGAAGCTTTCCGATTTCGGGGCGCACCTCGTGAAGGGGCCTCTCGAAAAGGAGGAGATCCGGTTCGCCGAGGAGCGCGCGAACCCATCCGGCGCGGCAGAGTTCCTCGGGCGGCACCCAGGTCGGCCGATTCGTGGGCACCCCGTCCAGACCGAAGCTCACCGCCAGGGTCTCCGCCTCTTCGCGAATCGCCGTGGCCGGCCGTTTCGAATGGTGAAGCTGGCCGAGCGCCACGTTTTCGGTCACGTTGAGGTTGCTGATCCAACCACCTGTCTCGAATATCCTACCGATCTTCGCGCGACGGGTCGCGGCCTGGTCGGGACCAATCTGTTGCCAGTCGTCGCCCATGAACAGAATCCGGCCCGCGCTCGGTGCGATCAATCCCCCTGCGCCGTCGGCCAGGGGGAGCCTGGGGCGGCCTGTTTCGACCTTGACGAGCATGAGCGCACCCGGCGCAAGTTCGAAGTTCAGCGATTCCAGACCGGTGTCGAACTGGGGTCCGCCCGGCAGGGTGACATCGTGAAAAGAGAGAATGGTTTCTCCCTCTGCCATAAATCGTCCTTCTTCCGCCTCATCGAGTTCTCGACGAGAGCCGAAATCCTTTTTACAGGTACGTAAAAACCGACACCACGGCGCTCACGATCAGCAGGGCGCCCACCGATCTCACCAGAGCGCGCGTCGTGGCCTGGGGCACCTCGGTGATCGCCACACCCACGCTGAGCCCCTCGACGCAGCAGATCGCTCCGGTCAGCAGACCGCCCAGCACGGTTTTCACCAGAAAATTTATCACGTCTCCCGGCTGGATCGCCCAGATCATGCTCTCGATGAACACGCTCGGAATCCCGGTGTTCCCGCCCGCCAGGAATCCGCACAGGAATCCCACGGTGAGCGAGACCACGACAAAGAGCACGGCAAGACAGAAGACCGACGCGGCCACACCGAGGACGCGAGGAACAACGAGGTAGATGAATGGATCGAGCCCCTGAGCGTCCAGAATCCGCACCTCGCCATCGACTTTCATGTTGCCGAGCTCGGTGGAAATAGCGGAGCCGCTCCGGCCGATCACGATGAAGTTGGCGAGCAGGGGAGCCACCTCGCGGATTACGATCGCCGCCAGCAGGGGACCGAGTAGTTCCGACTGCCCCGCCTTCATGAGCCAGAACTGGATCTGGACGACCACTGCGATACCCACCATGCAGGCGGCAAGAGTCATGAACGACACGGCCTCGATCCCGGTAAACAAGATCTGGCGTGCCAGGACGTTCCGCACGGGGCGTGTCCAGCAGCGCGGTCTGAACGCCATGAGCAGGACCGACCAGATCACCGCCGCCAGCAGGCAGATCCGCCGCACCCGGTCGATCGCGCTTTCACCCAATCGTGCAATAGACATCATGGAGGTCCATCATGCAAAATAGCCTCTTTCGAGGATAGGACGAAATGATCGCCCATTCAGGGTGCCGTAATATCTTTTCCAGTCCAGAGCACAACGCGCTCGATCCGGCCGCCGCCGAAGATCTCGACCGCCAGGCCGAGCGCCTCGACCGCCCGGCCGGGCGGTCGAGGTAGAGGAAGAGGAGTTGGTGGGCGATACAGGAATCGAACCTGTGACTTCCTGCTTGTAAGGCAGGCGCTCTAGCCGCTGAGCTAATCGCCCCGTTTCCAAGTCTGCAGATTTGTCATAAATTTTAGCGAAGGTTCCCTTGACTCTCAAGCCGATATGACTTAGAAGCGGCGTTTCGCTGTTATTTAGGTTTGTGTATATATTCTTTGTCGCGTATAGGATTGTGAAAACACAGTCGCTTGGTGGGATCAGGCTGATTTTTGCGCCTGGAGGCAACTATGAAAATTGCTGTAATCGGAACGGGATATGTTGGCCTCGTGGCAGGCACCTGTTTCGCCGAGACGGGAAACAAGGTCATCTGCGTCGATGTCGTCGAGGAGAAGATCAACAAGCTAAAGAGCGGGATCATTCCTATCTATGAACCCGGCCTCGAGGAGATGGTCATCAGGAACATCCAGGATGAACGCCTCCATTTCACAACCGACCTGAACGCGGCGGTCAAGGAAGCGTTGGTCATTTTCATTGCCGTGGGAACGCCCCAGGGGAACGACGGCAAGCCGAATCTCGACTATGTCATGGATGCGGCGAGGTCGATCGGCAAGGCGATGAACGGTTACAAGATCATCGTGGACAAGAGCACCGTGCCCGTGGGAACGGCCGGGCAGGTTGCCGAGGTCATCGCCCAGGAGACCACGCACGAGTTCAACATGGTCTCCAACCCGGAATTCCTCAAGGAAGGGGCTGCCATCGACGACTTCATGAAACCGGACCGCGTGGTGATCGGTACAGATGACCCGCGCGTGGCCGAAATCATGAAGGAGCTCTATTCCCCCTTTGTCCGCTCGGGCCAGCCCATTCTCTGCATGGACATCGCTTCGGCCGAGATGACCAAGTATGCATCGAACGCCATGCTTGCCACGCGAATCTCGTTCATGAACGAGATCGCCAATCTGTGCGAGCGGGTGGGCGCCAATGTGCACGAAGTACGCAAAGGAGTCGGATCGGACTCGAGAATCGGCCGGGCGTTTCTCTTCCCCGGCTGCGGCTATGGCGGCTCCTGTTTCCCCAAGGATATCCAGGCGATCATCCACACCGCCAAGAAGTTCGACTACGATTTCAGAATCCTCACGGCCGTGGAAGAGGTCAATTACGACCAGAAGACGGTTCTCTTCAACAAGGTCTACAACCACTTCAAAGGCGATTTGAAGGGCAAGACCTTCGCGGTCTGGGGGCTTTCGTTCAAGCCGAAGACCGACGATATGCGCGAGGCGCCGTCGATCCCGATCATCAACGCGCTCCTCGAGCAGGGCGCAAAGGTCAATGCCTGCGATCCGGAAGCGGTGCACGAGGCCAAGAAGATCTTCGGAGACAAGATCACTTACCACCTCAACCGTTACGACTGCCTCGAAGGCGCAAGCGCCTTGATCCTGGTCACCGAGTGGGCCGAGTTCCAGAATCCCGATTTCGATAAGATCAAGTCCCTTCTCGAGGAACCTGTTATTTTCGACGGACGGAACATCTATCTCACCCACCGCATCTGGAAGAAGGATTTCGCCTACTACCCGATCGGATTCGGCAAGCTGATCTGAAAATCCTTTTGATGAATTCCCGGAGACCGTTGCGTACATGCGCCGGTCTCCGGTTTTTTTTGTATACGCCAGTGGACGCGACAGCGCTCCGACTAATCGCTCGGCTGCTGAAGTGACTCGAGCCGTTCGACCGCTTTCATTCTGCTCAGGGCTTTTTCCACCTGCTTGTCCCGCTTCGGATTGGCACCGATCGCGGCCGAAAATCGGCTCACGCAGCCGTCGACCAGAGCAGCGGCTTCGTCGAAACGCCCCTCACCGATGAGCGACTGCGCCACCAGATCGATATTGCGGATTGCGGCAACCGGAAACTCGGGGAACCGTTTCTCGAAACCGAGCAGTGTTTCCCTTCCCTTCTCGAGGTCCTTCATCCTGAGCTGGACCTTGCCGATCCAGGTCACGGCGTCGGCACATTCGTCTCTGACGGCCGAACACTCGGCCAGTACGCGCCTGTAGCGGACAATGGCGGCAGGATAGTCCTTGGCGCGGCGATAGATGTGCCCCACCTCCAGGAGCGAACGCGCCGCGAACTCCCCATCCTTCTGGAACTCGAGAGTCCTGATAAAAGATGTCTCCGCCTTCCGGGTCATACGGAGCGTGCGGTAGATCTCGCCGGCACGGAAGGAGGCTTGGGCGCACTCCGGCGCAAAGGTGGCGCACTCGGCAATGATTCCCTCGTAGACCGCCGCTGTCTCGAGGAGGATACGCTTCTTTTCTTCTTTCGGTTTCTTGAACGAGGTGCGTCTCAGGTTGGACGCCTCCTTCAGTTTGACAACAGCCGGATTCGGATCGGGCGCTTTCTGGGCCGGGACCTGCTTTGCCACGAGGCCGACGAGAACTGGCAGAAACAGGAGAAACACAAGGGGCTTCTTCGTCATGGTCTTTCCTCCGTAGGGGGTACGAATCCAAAGTGCACGAACAGCTGTTCCACAACGGAGAAGAGGTCGAAGGGCGGTGGGCGAGGTTACAGGGCGAGGAAAAAAAGGAGTGAGCGCGAAGAAATGCGCATCACTTTTGGCTAGGTATCTTCACATAACCTCCGTACGTAACTCATTGAATTTATTTAATTAAACAATATTGGCAATTGACTGCTGCCGAGAGGGTGCTAAATAAACCGCTAAATAGTCCTTTGCCATTTTTGAAGAGGTGGTATTATTGGACGCGCTCTTTACAGTTTTACTGAACAAGGCACCTGCCCGGTCCTGAATTAAGCCAGACAGGACGCGGGATTAAGTATGAAGGTCCAAACCCTTGATCACCGTTTCGGAATCTAAACCCTGAAACGGCCCCCGCCATCGCGATTCCCGGAATCCCCCTTCCGGGAATTGCTCATTACAGAGCGCTTTTCACCGCAATATCGCTACTGCGCGACCGATCCGCGCCACACATTCCGCCTGCCCCAGAACCGCCATCGATTCGATGAGCGGCGGCGTTGCCGACTTGCCCGTGACCGCGATGCGAACGGCCATGAAGATCTGCCCCACCTTGACCTCGCACTCGACGGCAAGATCTCTCAACCGCGTCTCCAGAAGGTCGGCCGCGTCGAGGCCGACCTCTTCGATCACGGGGACGGCCCGCTCCAGGAGCCGCGCGATCTCGCCCGGCGCCAGCTTGACCTTCTTGAACGACTCGACGCTCGTGGCCACCTCCTTGAAAAAGAAGTCGGCCCGCTCGGAAAACTCGGTGAGAGTTTTCATCCGCTCCTGCACAAGGGGCAACACCTTCACCACCTGATCGCGGCCGACCTCCATATCGCCGAGCCCCGTCTCCATGACCTTGTCGGCCAGTTCCTCGATCCCGAGGGAACGGATGTAGACTCCGTTGAGCCAGTCCAGTTTCTCCAGGTCGAAGACCGGGCTCCCCACGTGAATGTCGCGCGCCCGGATCTCGGCCGCAAGACGGTCGATGGTGAAGACCTCCTCCTCGTCGGCGGTCGACCACCCCATGAGTGAGAGAAAATTGAGCAGTGCCTGGGGCAGATATCCTTTTTCGCGGTAGAAGAGAAGCGATGTGGGATTCTTCCGCTTCGAGATCTTCGACTTGTTCTTGTTCCTGAGCAGGGGGAGGTGGATGAACGCCGGACGATCCCACCCGAACGCATCATAGAGGATGACATGTTTGGGGGTGGACGAGATCCACTCCTCGGCGCGGATCACATGGGTGACCTCCATGAGATGGTCGTCGACCACGTTGGCCAGATGGTACGTGGGGAATCCGTCCGACTTGAGAAGGACCTGATCATCGACGTTCTCGTTGTCGAAGTTGACCGTTCCCCTGATCTCGTCGGTGAACGAAGTCGTCCCTTCCTTGTCCACACGGAGCCGCACCACATGGGGTATCCGGGCGGCGAGTTTCTCGTCGACCTCGTCAGTGCTCAGGCCGCGGCAGTGGCCGTCATAGCCGAATTGCCTGTTGTGCTTCTTCTGATCGGCGCGCATCTCGGCGAGCCGTTCGGGCGTGCAGAAACAGCGATAGGCTTTCGCCTTTGCCAGGAGCTGATCCACGTGTTCGGCGTAGATCTCCGACCTCTCCGATTGCCGGTACGGCCCGTGGGCACCCCCCTTGATCGGGCCTTCGTCCCAGTCGAGCCCGAGCCACCGCAGCGACTCGATAATGGCCGCTTCCGACTCGGGCGTGGACCTGGAACGATCGGTATCCTCGATCCTCAGGATGAACGTTCCGCCGTGGTGTCGCGCAAAGGCCCAGTTGAAGAGGGCCGAATAGGCGGTTCCCACGTGCGGGTCGCCGGTCGGGCTCGGGGCGATTCTGACTCGGACCATTTCGTTTCTCCGGATTATGAAGTGGAGCGCGTTGAATTGAACTGCAATGACTTCAGAAAGTTACGACGATCGAACTGCGAAGACCGAACCAGAATCCGGTCCGCGGCACATTGGGCGCCAAGGATAATATAAAAAACGCAGCCGGGCTCTTTAAAAAAAGCGGTAACGCTATAACGGTGGATTCGTTCCAAGCAGGTCAGAAGAGAACGGACAGGTTGATATCTTTAGATATTCAAAATAGCAATATAAAAAAAATACAATACTAATTTGAAATCAGTATTTCCCCTGATATAATTGGACCGTTGGCACTGAAGGATCTTAGATGTCGCAATAATATCACCGGGATTAGAAGAAGAGAGAGGTTTCTCCAGCATGGCGATTTCACCATCTTCGATTTCAACCCGTCTACCACGGACAGTCAGCAGTACAACCGTCAAAGAAAATAAAAGAGCGCTCGCTTTGCGCCTGATCGATTACGGGATCATCACGATCCTCGTCAGTTTTCTCGTCTGTTTCTCTGTCTCCGCGGTCAACGTCACTGGTGAGGAACTGCCTCAGTTCGAGGTGACTGCTGTAACCCAGCCGGTCGAGGAGGCCAGCATCGAATAGGTCGTATCGGCCAGCCTTCGGAAACATCCCCCCGATTCAAATTCTTCGTCCCCACTTTACTGAAAATCATTCCATCGTCGCGGGACGGTTCCCGTCGCATCTGTGCAAGAACTGCCTGAGATCGTCCGGCAGGGGCGCTTCGAAGGTGATATCTTTCTTCAATCCCACGTGGTGCACCCGGAGCGAACAGGCGTGAAGCGCCTGGCGCGGCAGCAGAATCCGCTCCATCGCCTCATCGTCGAGCCCCCCGCGTTCGAGGTACATGAGAAAGAAGGATTCGTCCAGCCCGTACACCTTGTCGCCCACGATCGGGTATCCGAGCGCCGAGAGGTGGACGCGGATCTGGTGGTGGCGGCCCGTGTGAAGCCGAAGGCGCAAGAGCGTGAAATCGCTGAACCGCTGTTCGACGACAAAACCGGTGCGCGCCGGCAGGCCCGATCCGGGCCGGATGCCGCGCTTCATCTGGATCTTCGAGTTCCTGGCCATACCGATCGGCAGGTCGATCTCGCCCTTCTCCTCTTTCACTTCGCCGTGAACGATCGCCAGATACTCCTTTGATGCCTTGCGGAACTCGAACTGTGCCGAGAAGGCCGGCATCGTGACCGGGTCTCGCGACAGGAGCAGGACGCCGCTCGTCTCGACATCGAGGCGGTGGCAGAGCTTGATCTCGTCGGGCGCCAGTCCATGCGCCGGCGCATATTGGTCGCGTAGCGCGGTGACCACTGTCCTTTCCAGAAGCCTGCCCGCCGGATGAACCGGAATCCCGGCCGGCTTGTTGATCACGATGATCCAGCGGTCTTCGTAGATGATGTCGAGATCGAGTTCCTCGCACCCCGCTGCCGGTGCGCACGGGTGCGGCCTGGGAAGGGGGATCGTCACGCTGATCCGGTCGCCGCTTTTCACGCGCATCGACGGTTTGAGCGAGCCAGGCCTGTTTTCGAAGGAAACCATCCCCTCGGCGATCAGTTTCTTGAGACTGTTGCGCGAGCGCCAGGGCATCTGGTCGCAAAGAAAGAGATCGAGCCGCATCTCGCTGTCGCCGGGCAGGACCTCGAAGAGGAGTTCCCTCAGTTTTCTGCTCCCTCCGGCGTCGGCGTGCATCGTACCCTTTCCGTCTATGCCTGCGCGGCCGGAGAGTCCGGATTCCCGCCTTCTGCCGACGGTCCGGATGCGTCCGGCCCATCCATTTGGCTCTCGGCCTGCTCGGGGCGCATGAGGGGAAAGAACACCACGTCGCGGATGTTGTCCGTTCCGCAGAGCAGCATGTGAAAGCGCTCCACGCTCATTCCCCACCCGGATGCGGGCGGCATGCCGTACCCGAGAGCCTCGACGAAATCGAACTCGGGCGCCATCGCCTCGGAGTCGCCCTTGTCGCGCAGGGCCTGCTGCTGCACGAACCGCTCCTGCTGATCGAGCGGATCGGAGAGCTCGGTATATCCATTGACCAGTTCGATACCGCCCATGAGGATCTGGTAACGGTCCACCACCTGGGGCCGTTCCTCGTTGCGCCGCGCCAGGGGGGACACGTCGGCCGGGTGCTCGATGAGAAAAGTGGGCGCGATCATCTTGGGCCGCGACACGCGCTTGTAGAGAAGGTCGATCAGGTTCCCCCGTCCGAGCTTCTCGGGCGCCTCCACGTCGAGATCGATCTTCTTCTCCCTGATCGCGGCCAGAAGGCTCTCGGCGCTATCGTGGCCGTCGATGTCGATGCCGCAATCGCGCTCGATCACGTCGCGGAAAGTGACTTCGGCCCACGGTGACTCGAGGTCGTACTCCTTTCCGCCCAGTTCGAGGCGCGCGTGGCCCACGGCGGCCTTGACGGCGCTGATGATCATCTCCCGCGTAAAACGCATGTTGTCGCGGAAATTCCAGTACGCCGCGTAGGCTTCGATCATGACGAAGTCCTGCATGTGCTGCGGAGAGATCCCCTCGTTGCGGAAGCAGCGGGCGAATTCGTAGACCTTGGTGAATCCGCCCACGAGAAGCCTCTTCAGGTAGGTCTCGGGCGCGATGCGGAAGAAGACCTCGATGTCGAGAGCGTTGTGATGGGCCTGAAAGGGGGTGGCCAGGGCGCCCGATGCGACCGGCGACATGGCCGGCGTGTAGGTTTCGACGAATCCGTTCCCCTCGAGGAATCCGCGCAGCGCGCGCGTGGCGTTGATGCACCGCGTGAACCGTTCGCGCGTTTCGACGTTTGCGGTCAGGTCGAGGTATCGCTTGCGCTGGCAGAGTTCGATCTGCTGCAGCCCGTGCCATTTTTCCGGCAAGGGAAGGAGCCCCTTGGAGAGAAGGGTCATCTCCTCGGTCATCACCGACAGCTCCCCGCGCCTGGTGCGAAAGATGTGGCCCTTGACGCCGACATGGTCTCCCACGTCGATGAACTTCTTCGCCCATTTGAGCTTGTCCGGGCCGACCGTCTTCTTCTCGAAGATGACCTGGAACTGGCCGTGGATATCCTGAAGACGCGCGAAGATGAGATTGCCCATATCGCGGAATGCGATGACGCGCCCGCAGACGGCCACGTCGGGCGTGCCTTCGTCGAGCTGGGCCACCTCGCCGAGGGTATGGGTCGGCGCGTAATGATCGGGATAGGGGTTGATGTTGTTTGCCCTGAGCGCATTCAGCTTTTCGACGCGAACAGGATCGAATTCGACGGTCATGGGTCGCTCCTTGTTCCGAGGCCAGAAAAAACCGTTGAATTATGCACAATGCCTCCCAAAGGGTAAAACACTTTCCCGGCCAGCCGCCCGGAGAAGGATCACTCTATTGAAAATCGGATCCAATCGTTATACGATTATCATGAGCGCGGGGCCCGGGCGTCCCTTCGCGAATCGTTTTGCCTTCCGACTGAAGCGTTTGGTGGTGGCGCAGGCGGTCCCTTCCTTCGAAAGGAAATCGATGAAGAACTTCAACACGTCGCTCTGGTACTCTCCCAACGAAGACGCTTTTTCGATCAAGGCGACCGAGGGCTGTTCATGGAACAAATGCGTTTTTTGCGCTCTCTACAGGGACAAGGAGTACCGCATCGTTCCGTTGAAGGAGATCGAGAGGATTCTCGGAAAGGTTCCGGTTGACGACATCCCGGGGATCACGTCCGTCTTCATCGGCGAGGGGAACGCCCTCTCCGCGGGACCGGTCTACCTGATGAAACTTCTCGGCCTGATCAAGAAGACCTTTTCCGACGTCAAGAGGATCGGAATCAACGCCACCGTGTCCGACGTGATGAAGAAGAGACCGAAGACCCTCAGGGAACTGCGCGACGCGGGCCTGACCGCGATCTACGTGGGAGTGGACTCGGGTGACCGGAAATCGTTGAGATCGCTCAAAAAGGGTTCAGATCCCGAAACGACGATCAAGGCGGGGCGCCGGATCATGGATTCGGGTATCACCTTGCGGGTCAATGTGCTGCTCGGCGCGGGCGGTCGCCAGAACAAGAAGAGCCACATCGAGGGGACCGCGGCGATCCTGAAGGAGATCAACCCCCATGTCATCTCGGTCAGCACTTTGAGTCTCATGTCGGGCGCGCCTCTCTTCGCGATGGTGAAAAAGGGCGAATACACCCACCCCACGCCGATCGAATCGGTCATCGAGATGCGCCGCCTCATCGACTCGCTCGACCTGAAAGGGACTTTCATCCACTCGGGCCATCACACCAACATGGTTCACATCGCCGGCCACCTGCCGGAAAAGAAAAAGGAACTGGTCTGCACGCTCGACCGTTTCCTCAACAATCCCACCGACGAGCTCCTCACCACTGAGTATTTTCAAAAAGGATCGTGACATGGACGATCCTCTCCCCGGGATCACAGAGAAGTTCGAAGGGGTCCTGGAAAAGATCGTCTACCGCAACGACGAGAATGGCTACACCGTGGCGCGCCTCATCGTGGAGCATTCAGATCGTCCGATCACGGTGACGGGCAACCTCTTCTCGATCTCGCCGGGCGAGAGTCTGCGCTGCACGGGCAAATGGGTGTCGCACGCCCGTTTCGGGCGGCAATTCAGCGTCGAGGTCTTCGAGATCATGGCTCCCAGCACGCGCGAAGGGATCGTCAAGTATCTTTCGAGCGGACTGGTCAAGGGTATCGGGCCAAAGCTGGCGCAGCGCATGGTCAAGCGTTTCGGCAAGGATACGCTGCGTATCATCGAAGAGGAGCCCGAGCGCCTCCGCGAGGTCGCCGGCATCGGGGTCAGACGCATCCACGATATCTCGGCAGCCTGGGGCGAACACCAGGAGATCCAGGAGATCATGGTCTTTCTCCGGAGTTACGGCGTGGGACAGGCGCTCGCCACCAGGATCTACAAGCACTACGGAAAGGAAACGGTAGGCCTGATCCGGGAAAACCCCTACCGGCTCTGCGACGAGGTCATCGGGATCGGATTCAAGACCGCCGACCGGATCGCGGCCAATCTCGGCGTGGAAATGGACTCGCCCTTCCGGATCCGCGCGGTGATCTCCCACCTCCTCGACCAGGCAGCGGGCGAGGGCCACCTCTGCCTCCCCTGGCCCGAGCTCGTGCAGCGCGCCGCCGAGGCGACCGGGTGCGCGCCCGAGACCGTGGATGCGCAGATCGCCCTGAAGATCGGCGATCGGACTCTCGCCGCCGAGGAGTCCTACGTGCCTCCTTTTCTCGACGAGGGCCAGGATCGGCGGATGGTGTTCGTACGCCCCTTGCGCGACGCCGAGGCGACGATCGCCGATCGGTTGCGCGTTCTGAGAGACAGTCCGAAAAAAGAGGGGGCCTTTCACGACCGCAAGGCTCTCGACTGGGCTGAAAAGAAGAACAGCATCGATCTCGACGACACCCAGCGCGAAGCGATCGTCGCCGCCCTGAACGAGCCCGTTCTGGTTATCACGGGCGGCCCGGGTGTGGGAAAGACGACCATCATCCGCCTGATCACCCAGATCCTCAAGGGCCGGCGGTTCCGGTGCGTCCTCGGCGCACCCACGGGCCGGGCCGCGAAGCGGATCGCCGAATCGACGGGATCGGACGCGTCCACGATCCACAGGCTGCTCAAGTTCAATCCGCGCACCTACTCCTTCGATCACGATCGCTCCAATCCCCTGCCCTGCGACTACGTCATTCTCGACGAGTGCTCCATGATCGATGTCCCTCTTGCGGCCAGACTTCTCGAGGCGGTTCCCGACACCGCACGGATTCTGTTCGTGGGAGACGCCGATCAGCTTCCGTCGGTGGGGCCGGGCAATTTCCTCGGGGACCTGATCGGATCGGGCCGATTCCGGGTCCAGGCGTTGACGCGCCTTTTCCGCCAGAAAGCCGAGGGGGGGATCATCACCGCCGCCCACGCGGTGAACAAGGGCGACCTCCCACGGTTCACGCCGCGCGGCGCGCAAGGCGAAATCTTCTTCATCGAACAGTCCGACGCGGAGGCGGCGGCCGCCATGGTGGTGCGCCTCGTCACGGAGCGGATACCGCTGCGGTTCGGCCTTGATCCGGTGCGCGATATCCAGGTCCTCACGCCGATGCACAAGGGACCGGCCGGAACGGAAAAGCTCAACCAGGCCCTTCGCCATGCGCTCAATCCCGGCGAGGGAGGGATCGCTCGGCACGATACGGTCTTCCGCCGCGGCGACAAGATCATGCAGACCCGCAACAACTACGATCTGGGCGTGTTCAACGGCGACATGGGTTCGATCGATGAGGTGGACGCCGAGAAGGGCCGGATCAGGGTGCGTTTCGACGAGAGGCTGATCGAGTTCGATTCGGATCAGCTCGATGAGCTGGTCCACTCTTATTGCGTTTCGGTCCACAAGAGCCAGGGATGCGAGTTCCCCGCCGTGGTTCTGCCCCTGCTCACCCAGCATTTCCTGCTGCTCAAGCGGAATCTCCTCTACACCGGCGTCACGCGAGCCAGAAAGCTCCTCGTCATCGTCGGTACGCAGAAAGCCTTGCGCATCGCGGTCGGAAACGACACGATCAGTGAAAGGTATTCGCTGCTCGAAGACAGGCTCAAAATCGACAGGGGCCTCATGGAGGAGCGCGAAAGGAATCTATGAACGAAAGTTCGAAAGGCATTCTGACCGCGACAGTGACGCGCCTTCACTCGAAGGCGTGCTCGGCGGTCCTCGATGGAGAGAAGACCGAGACCCGCTGCGTGTTGAGCGGCCGGCTCTTCGAGGAGCTGGAGGGTGAAACCAAGCCGGTCGCGGTGGGCGACCGGGTTCGGCTCGAATCGGACGGCAAGAACCTCAGCGTGGTCGAGGTGTTCGAGCGGCGCAATTGCCTCCGCCGGCCGTCGGTGCTGCGCGAGAGGACATTCCAGATCATCGCCGCCAACGTGGATCGCATGCTGGTCGTGGCGTCGGTGCGCAATCCGATCCTGAAACCGGGATTGATCGACCGTTTCCTGGTGGCTGCCGGGATCGAGGAGATGAGCAGCATCGTCTGCGTCAACAAGATCGATCTCATCAAGAACGACAAGGATCGTGCGCTCCTCGACGAGTGCCGGGCGGTCTACGAGGGGTGCGGCTACCGGTTCTGTCCGACCTGCGCCCCGGACGGCCGCGGCGTGGCCGAGCTCAAGGCTCACCTGTCCGAGGGGATCACTCTCATCGTGGGCCATTCGGGTGTGGGAAAGTCAACCCTGCTCAACGCGATGGATCCCAGACTCTCACTCACCACGGGCGACATCGGCCGCAAGAGCCGCAAGGGAACGCACACGACCACGTCGGTCCGGCTCATTCAACTCGACAACAGCGGATTCGTCATCGACACGCCCGGCATCCGGGAATTCGGAATCTCCACGATCGACACCTACCACCTCGGGCACTACTTTCCCGAAATCGCGGCCGCCCTTCACGGGTGCCGCTTCCCCACCTGCACACACGATCACGAACCGGATTGCGCCGTGAGGGAAAAGGTGGCGCAAGGAGAGATCTCCGAGATGCGCTTCGCCAGCTACCTGAGGATCCTGAAGAGCCTGAAATGATTATCGGCCGAATGCGCGCTCACGCAGTCGGCCGATTTGGTGTGACAGGTTGTCGCGTCCGTGCGAAAGGTTGTCGCTGCGGGGCGACTTTATATCTTGACCTGTCATGAAGAAAATTTCTCTGGTCGTTTGCTGCTCTTTACTATGACTCGTCAAATCCTTTGTAACTTCCTTAGAAAAAAAATCCCGGCCCTCGAAGGACCGGGATTTTTTCATTTCGTGACAGGAACCGGGTGCTGAGCGGGTTTACATACCCATGCCGCCCATACCGCCCATGCCGCCCATGCCGCCCATACCGCCCATGCCGCCCATTCCGCCGCCGCCCATTCCGGCGGGCATCGCGGGCTTGTCCTCCTTGATCTCGGTGACGAGAGCGTCCGTGTTGAGAAGGAGGGTTGCGATGGAGGAAGCGTTCTGGAGCGCGCTGCGCACCACCTTGGCGGGATCGATGATGCCCGACTTGACGAGGTCTTCATAATCGCCCTTGGCCGCGTTGAATCCCTCGTTCTTGTTCTTGGCGCCCAGCACCTTCTGGAGCACGATCGAGCCGTCGTGACCCGCGTTCTGGGCGATCGTCTTGATCGGAACCTGGAGAGAACGGCGCACGATGTCGACGCCGATCTTCTCGTCACCCCTGGTACGGAGGTTGTCGAGAGCAGACAGGGACCGGAGAAGCGCCACGCCACCGCCGGGGAGGATTCCCTCTTCGACCGCGGCGCGGGTCGCGTGGAGTGCGTCCTCGACGCGAGCCTTCTTTTCTTTCATCTCTGTCTCGGTGGCGGCGCCCACGTTGATCTGGGCCACGCCGCCGGCGAGCTTGGCCAGCCGCTCCTGGAGTTTTTCGCGGTCATAGTCGCTCGTCGATTTTTCGATCTCCGTCTTGATCTGGCCGATGCGGGCCTGGATGTCGCCGCTCTTGCCGGAGCCTTCGATGATGGTGGTCGTGTCCTTGGACACGATGACCTTCTTGGCCCTCCCCAGGTCCTCGAGTCCGAGGTTTTCGAGGCTGATGCCCAGATCCTCGAACACGGGCTGCCCGCCGGTGAGAACGCCCAGATCTTCCATCATCGCCTTGCGGCGGTCGCCGAAACCGGGAGCTTTCACGGCGGCGGCGCTGAAGATGCCGCGCAGCTTGTTGACCACGAGCGTGGCCAGGGCTTCGCCCTCCATGTCCTCGGACATGATGAGGAGCGGCTTGCCCGACTGGGCCACCTTCTCGAGGAGGGGGACCAGATCCTTGATGTTGGAGAGCTTCTTCTCGTAGATGAGAATGTAGGGATCGTCGAGAACGGCTTCCATCTTCTCCACGTTGGTCACGAGATGAGGAGAGAGGTAGCCCTTGTCGAACTGCATTCCCTCGACCCATTCGACGGTGGTGTCGAGCGACT